>DATKHV010000071.1:0-158064 GCA_035510055.1 Candidatus Cybelea sp.
CCGTAAGTTGCGTTGAACGGGAAAAACCCTACTTTCAAAGGGAACGATTTCGAGATCACCCGTGGCCGTGCACGACGATTTTTCGGGAGAACCAAATAATGAGACCAGTAGGACAAAAGACAAAGCACCTTGCATAAGCAAGGATTCTACTCTAATGGGCCTCAGAGTCTGGTTAGCATAAACTTCGTCTTCCACGCGTCGCCCGGTAAGCCATGGCGGACAGTCGCGGATCGCCCCTTGAGGAGACTCACTCTCGGGATGAAGCAGCAAAAGGGGACCCCTCAAAAAGTCAGTTTGCTGAGGGCTCTTCGAGATGATCAACGGCGATTGCTCCAGCGGGGCCTTTTTCGCCCTTCAGTCGCAGTCCGAGTTGCTCATTTACGGCAGTGAGCAATGGCGGCCAATCAGAGTCCGGCCCGGTATTCTCTTGGGGCGAAACCCTTTGGCCACGAGAGGGTTGCACTTCCTCATCCGGGGTCCAGTGGAGCGTAAAATCGAAGTCCCCTTTGAGCCCAGTGCGATCGATTACGGGACGCCCCAGTTGATCTGTAAGCATCTGAGTAATCAGCTCCATCGGAACGCCGAGGCCGAGCACATAACCTCGCCCCATCATTCGTAGCGTGTGGCTGTGTTCGGCCAACGGGCCAGAACCGTCAGGTTTCGATGGCCGAAGCTTCGAGCCATCCTTCGAGACTACAAGCGTATAGACGGCGACACTCTTCTCCGCTTCATGGAAGCGAAGCTGAAAACGATCGGCCAAGAGCTGGCGGATCATGTGCTTGCGTTGTTCTATCGAGAGCTTTCTCAAGTCTTTTCCTAGGACTTTGGCGGTGATATCAAATCTCTCAGACTTGACCCATCGAGGCAGGCCAATGATCTGATCTTCCTCGACGCTATACGCCAGCTTGAGCAGCATGATCACGGAAATGTTCGTAGCGTTGAATCCATCATCGGGAAATTCAAACCGTACACCAGCATCGTGAGACTTATTCACCCGGACCGATGCAACATCGAATTGCGCTTCCCCTTTACCGTCGGATTGCGCATCAACGTGTGGGCTTTGTAACTGGTCCCAAACCCTTCCCAGATCGAGCCCTTTAGCGGGATAAGTGTCTTCGATTGCTTGCCGCAAGAGAGGGGTGTGGTTGCTCGCCAACTGAACCAGTTCAACCGCAGAGGGAGGTTGTGGCCCGATTCGAGCAGCCGCGGGACAGCCGAAACAGTAAGTGTCATCCAGTTCTATTGCGGTGCGAGATTGGGGTCCGGCTTGAGCTGCGCATAAGCAACAACAGACGGTGGCACAAAGCAGCATTCTGACTGCAGAGAAGCTCAACCGCATCAGGTTCTCCTTCAATTATTGTAGAGCCGAATCGAATCAGTCTTCCCGCCGGTCTGGCGAGCGGTCAGTTAGTATGCGCCTCCGGACTGAAGGCCTTGGACACCGATTTTCCAGTTTAGTTCCCGAACTTTTGCGGGCGGGGATTGCCCAGGTGCGCTTCTCGTATGAGCGGGCATAACCCGGAAGTAATCGAACATGCCTGGTTAGTCGCCAAACCGGATTGCGACCTGAAAGCTATTGGAATGATTGTCTTACGAGGAGGAATCGATCAGACCGTGCACCCCATTGCAGGTAGCCTACGAGGTTGGAGCGGCGAGGCAACAGACCGTTGTCCGCCGCCTCATAGGCGAGTCGTCGGACGGCTGGCAGCCTCACATTGATGGTGCCAGGTGCGAGCAGCCTATCTTCGAGATGAACCCTGTAGCGCGTCACCACCGTTTGTTGAAAGACAGGCGTGGCTCTGAGCAATGCCAACACACAAAACCATCAATGGATCTGCGATAGCTTCGTTGCGATTCAGGGGACCGCACGCTGACGAGCACCGCCGATTTGACGTGCTCCAGATCCGGAAGACCGAGCTTGGTCCTTTGCCAATTCGATTTTCTTCTTCTTGTTTTTCTTCTCATGGACGCCACCTCCCGACGTGGAGAGTCGGGAATCGCATGATTGGCCGTTACACCGTTACACGCAATCTGTGGACAGGTTGGTCCTCAAGGAGTATGACGTTTTCAATAGATGAGGCGGACGGGGAGGTGCCGTATGGATGTTGACGCGGAAAAGTTGCAGCAAGCGGTTCTCGCGCTACTACATTTGAACACATTTGAGCAGAAGTCAGGAAAACGGGCTTGGAAAGCTCTTCCCTGGAGCGTGATGGATCAACTCCACGACAAGGGCTACATTTCCGATCCGGCCACGAAAGCCAAGTCCGTCTGGTTATCAGACGAGGGAGCTAGGCTCTCCGAAGAATTGTTTGAGAAGCTTTTTGCCGTAAAGAAGCAGGTAGCATTGCCGCGCGGCGCAAGAGTGGTCGAGCCTTCGTAGTGGCCTAGTACCAACTTTACCGGTAACGACGCGTCGAAGACGCAGTCCATGCCAACCAGGAGTTGAGGGGCGTTATCCCAGTGTCACACCCGACTTACCTGGCACTCGTCTGGTGACCAAGTGTTTTTCACGACAGCCGGCCACACGAGACGTGTGTTCAACCGACAGCCAAATTATGTTCAGCTAAGAATGCCTGCCCGGCCGGCCCATCGGGCGATATAGCTCTGAAGGAAAGTAGTGAAGTCTTCCGTACCTGGCGGGAGTTTTTTCCCTCTAAGGCTGATGCGACAGAAGTCCACGTTCACAACGGGGTTGATCAGCTTACTCATGGCGACTTTGCGATTGCGGCAGGCGGGCAAGGCAAAAGAAGGAATGATAGCAACGCCTTCGCCGGCCTCGACCATGGCGATCATTGTGTCGAGGTGATTGAACGTCGCCCGGGGATGAACCACAACGTGTGCGCGGGCCAGATGCTTGTCGATGAAATCCTGGACCAGATTTTGCGAAACCAATGAAATCAACGGTTCTCCCTTGAGAGCGGACCATGTCGTGGAGGTGCGCCGCAATCCCGGATCGCTGTCAGGCCGAATGACCATCAGCGAAAAACGAAACAACGGGGTGCGGCGGATTCCAAGCGTGGGTTTGAAAAATCCTCCGAGACTCATATCCACCTGACCATCTTCGACCAAGCGGGTGAGCGCGTCTCCGCCCACGTCGAACACGCGAATGTGCAGGCCCGGCCGATGACTGCGAAATTCTTTAATGGCTTCCGGAAGGACATTCGCCGCGATCAATGGCGGAGCAGCTACGGACAGCGACAGATTGGCCTGGGTGGCCGATCGCCCGATGCGCGAGACAGTGGCATCCACCCTTTCCAAGCTATGGCGAACAACTCCAAGCAAGTCAGAGCCGTATTTTGTGAGTCCGACGTGACGGGTAGTGCGATCAAACAGCCGGAACCCAAGCTGCAATTCCAGTTCGCGAATCAAAACACTCAAACCAGAGGGCGTGATGTAAAGCGCTTCGGCGGCGCGGGAGAAGCTCCGATGCTGCGCTACGAGAAGGAAAGCACGGAACTGTCGCGAAGTGAAATCCATCGTTGAGCATTCCTCAACAATTATCAAATTATTTGAACTTGTATCACAAATTGCCATGGATTTAAATGGTGCCGGTGCCGGCGTTCAGGTCCACAACCCCTCGCGTTGTGGGAGAGACCCTTGGAAGAGCTTATAAACGGATTGCCAGTGACGGGTTCCAGCCATGAGTTTCCTCGGAAGGCATCGGTCGCGACCCACTTAACACCGGTTCAATGGCTGATCTGCGCCGTCGCTGCCCTGGGCTTCGCTTTCGATCTGTACGAAATCGCCGTTCTGCCGCTCACTGTACGTCCCGCGCTCATCGCGCTTGGAAACCTTAATCCAGCTAGCCGGGACTTTAATTTGTGGGTAGGTCTGCTGATTTATGTGCCACTGGCGTGTGGCGGAGTGTTCGGACTCTTCGGCGGTTACTTGACCGATTTGCTTGGCCGCCGCCGAGTGCTCGTTTGGAGCATTTTGTTATATGCGTTTTCGGCATGCGCGGCGGCATTTGCGATGACGCCGAGACAGCTCTTGATTTTTCGCTGTTTGACGATTATCGGTACGTGCGTGGAATACGTGGCAGGAGTGGCATGGATAGCGGAGCTCTTCAC
The DNA here is from genome assembly GCA_035510055.1 of Candidatus Cybelea sp. Taxonomy (GTDB): domain Bacteria; phylum Acidobacteriota; class Terriglobia; order Acidiferrales; family UBA7541; genus Acidiferrum. Next base: position 4,071 of record DATKHV010000071.1, read on the forward strand.
AAATTCAAAGCAACGAGAAGCCGCTTTGGGCTACACGCAAGCAGCCATTGGCCTAGGAGGTATTCTGGTAACAGGCGTTTATTATATGGCTGTCACGTTCGGCGAGCGCTTTGCGGCCATTCGGGGCGGCCACGCGGCCTGGCGCTACACCTTACTCGCGGGGCTATTGCCCGCGATTCCCCTGATTTTGATCCGGCCTTTTCTGCCTGAATCGCCGGTCTGGTTGGAGAAAAAATCCAGAGGGACATTGAAACGGCCGAGCGTCGTGGAACTCTTCCGGCCCGCTCTGCGGAAGACCACCGTGGTCAGCACACTGCTGGTGGCCTGTAGTTTTGCGCTCGCCTCAGGCGTCATGCAGCACACGCCGCGCATGGTGCCTGGCCTCCCGGAAGTGCGCAGTCTCGCGCCGCGTCAAGTGGAACAAGCCGTCAGCGGCGTACAGCTTTTTCAGGAATTGGGCACGATTGCCGGGCGCCTCCTCTTCGCGGTGCTCGTAGTCCGCATCGTGGCGCAACGGCGTCTCCTGCGCATCTTTCTAGTTCCAGGATTGATTGTGTTTTGCGGTGTTTACTTTTTTGCGGCAACGCATAGTCTGGCGCTGCTCAAGGGCGGAGTCTTTCTCGCGGCTCTCCTGTTGAATGGACCGTTTAGCCTGTGGGGGAATTACTTGCCACGGGTCTATCCAACGCACTTGCGCGGCACGGGCGAGAGTTTCGCGCTTAATATCGGCGCAAGAGTCATCGGCGCATCGGCGGCCGTTCTCACGACGCAGCTTGCCAACGTCATGACGGGCGCGGGGGCGGCCGCTCGGCTCGCTTACTCAGCTGGGACGGTCGCGGTCCTGGCCTATGCAATGTCTTTGATCGGGAGCCATTGGCTCCGCGAGCCCGAACGCGCGCAACTCCCGGACTAATCCCGTTCTACGCATGGCCCCGCGCGAGCTGGATGGAATGCAGTCGTGTATACTCGCCGTCGTTCTGTCTCGGATTCATACGGTACTCAAAATGCCCCGACCACTGAAACACATCATTATCGCTCTCGTCGGGCTGGCCGGGTTAACCGTCGCGGTGCTTGCGATGCTAGCGGCCCTTACAAAGCTCCCCGGCGAGGAAAAGACTCCAGCCGGATTTCGCCGAGACATAGCTCTGTATGTAACGATGCGCGACGGCGTACAGATTGCTGTTGATGTCTGGCTTCCTCAGGACTATCAAGCTGGGCAACGGCTGCCGGTGCTTCTGCGAACGACACGTTATGGGCGTGACGGCCAGTTTGGCTGGGCGTACCGGCTCGCGGTGGCTTTGAAACAGGCCCAGCCGCACGGTCCGGGCGACGAGCAGACGGACTTTCTGAATCGACGCAACTTTGTGGTGGTTGTGGGAGATGCGCGCGGTAGCGGTGCCAGCGGGGGACATCGCGAAACGGAGTTTTCTCGCGAAGAGATTTCCGATCTGGGCGAAATCGTTAGCTGGGCAGCAAAGCAGCCGTGGTCCAACGGTCGCATCGGAACCTTCGGACAGTCTTATGAAGGAGCGGCTGCGGAGTTGACGGCAGTGTCGAGCCAATCGGCGATCCGCGCTATCGTGGCCTTCTCCAGCCAGTTCGATGTGGGAATGCTCGCGTTTCCCGGTGGCGTTTATAACCAAGCATTCATGCAGTCCTGGAGCGAACTGATTAAGAATCTGGATCACCGCGGCGATGTCTGTTTCACGGAGAGACTGACCGGCCTTAGCTGCTGGTGGGCAGGACGGTTCGTCCGGGGAGTCAAGCGCGCAGATGCGGATTCGGATGGAAAGCAGCTCGCGCGAATCCTGGCTCAGCGAAATAACCAGTATCCATCGGACCAACTATCAAAATCCGAGTTTCCGGACGACCCGTTGCCCTTGCGGGAGGGACGATCCACCACATTTGCTGAGATAAGCGCATTCGGGCATCGGTCACAGATTGAATCGTCACAAGTATCGATGCAAGTCTGGTGTGGCTGGCTTGACGCCGACGTTTGCGCCGGCGCACTATCGCGTTACCGGACCTTCAGCAATCCACAGCAGCTGATCATCGGTTCCTTTTCCCACGGCTTGGACTTCAATGCGGATCCTTTTCTCGCTCCCAGCCGGCACACGCCTCCGGAACCTAAGGTGGAGCAACAGTACCGCACGATGGCGGATTTTTTCGATCGTCTCCTTCGTCCAGAGGTTTCAAGCCCAGTTGGCTCTGGCATCCGCTACTACACGATGGGTGAGGGGCAGTGGCACGAGACCAGGGTTTGGCCACCACAGGGATTCGGCTCGAGAACCCGCTTGTACTTCGAGGCGAATCATACTCTCAGTCCAACGCCACCAGCAACGGTCTCCGCAGGCGACGTTTATCAAGTAAACTTCGCGGCATCGACCGACAAGAACAATCGCTGGGCGACAGAACTGAACCTTGATATTCTCTACCCGGACCGCTCCGCCGAAGACAGTAAACTCCTCGTCTATACCGGGCCTCCGCTGGCTTCTGATGTAGAAATCTCGGGATCGCCTGTAGTGGTTCTCGAAGTCGCTTCCACGGTGACGGATGGTGCGTTTTTTGCCTATTTGGAGGATGTCGCGCCTGATGGTCACGTCACTTACCTGGATGAGGGAGAACTTCGGGCGGTCAACCGCAAGCTGATGGATACGCACGAGAGTCCGTACAATACGCTTTGTCCAGCCTCGAACACCTCCCGCCGCGACGCCCAACCGCTAATCCCCGGAAAGCCTGCTGAACTGAAGTTTTATATGTGGCCAAGCTCGATCCTATTGCGAAAGGGGCATGCGATTCGCTTGGCCCTCGCGGGGGCGGACAATGCCGTGTTCCGGCGATATCCGCCTGAAGGCGATGTCACTTGGACCGTCTATCGGCAGAGAACCTTGGCATCGTATGTCGAACTACCGATGCGGCCACGTTGAGCCGACCTTCAAGGCTCTTTACCCGACATCTCGGAAGCCATTCACATGCCTGGTAAACGCGGGAGCATCATCCTGACCTCGAACAAAAGCTACGGAGACTGGCGATCGATCTTTGGCGATTCGATCATCGCCACAGCGATTCTAGACCGGCTGCTGCATCATTCGACGACCATCAACATCCGCGGCGAGAGCTACCGGCTGAAAGATCGCCGCAAGGCCGGGTTGGTGCCGCCTCGAGGACAGGAAGGAGCGGAGGCCCATTCATGAAGTTCAGGGGTGGGGAATTTTCGACCGGTACAACGGGGAATTTTCAACCGGAATTGACAAAGGCCCCCCGCTGAGACCAAAGATGAAGTCTTGGGACGATTTCAGACTGCCACCGCTTGCCTGCGAGTACTGGTATACCGAAAGCCGCGCTTCAATAGTCCCGAACAGAGGACGCACCGAATGTAGGAAGATTGGACACATTCCAACCTCCTCCCAGTGCCTTGATGAGGAGCACACTCGCGTCCAGCCGGCGCCGCAGGATATCAATGGCGTTTCGCTCGTTGGCGAGTTCGATCGTCTGCGCGGTGATGACCTGGAGATACGTGTCGACACCTCCCTTGTAACGATTCGTAAAAAGTTGAAGCGATTCCTGCGATGACGCGACGGCCTGCTGTTGCTGCTGCGTTTCGTTTTCGAGAATGCGCAAGCTGGCGACGTTGTCTTCGACTTCCTGGAACGCTGTGAGTGAAATCTGACGATACGTTGCGACGGCGGCATCATAGTTTGCACGCGCCGATTCGGAAGTGGCCCGACGGCGCCCTGCGTCGAACAGCGTCTCGGCGAGGGCAGGACCGACAGCCCAGAAACCGCTCGGCCAGCCGAACCAGTTTGAACCCTGCGAGCCGGCAAATCCCGCCGTTCCGCCGAGGGTCACGGTGGGGAAATACGCCGCGCGGGCGATACCGATCTGCTGGTTTGCCTCTGCCACACGGCGCTCCGCGGCGGCAATGTCCGGGCGCCGCTGCAAAAGCTCAGAAGGCAGGCCAATCGGAATGCTGGGGGGTTGGTAGTTGAGCGGCGCTGCTGCGAGGTTGAGTTCCGCAGGAGGTTTTCCGATCAGAATCGCAATGGCGTGTTCGAATTGCGCTCTTTGCACGGTGACATCCGTGTCTTGCACGCGGGTGGTGTCCAACTGGGTTTGCGCTTGCGCAACGTCGGCCTTCGGGGCCACGCCTCCTTTGAAGCGATTGAGCGTGAGCTGCAGGTTGTCGGTATAGGCTTTTACGGTATCGTCAAGGAGCTGCTTCTGAGCGTCAGCACTACGCAATTCGAAATAGTCCAGGGCGAGTTCCGCCTCGAGGCTGAGCTTCGCAGTCTCATAGTCAGCAGCCGTCGCCTGCCCTTCTTCCCGTGCGGCAGCGATGCTACGCCGTACGCGGCCCCAGAGATCGAGCTCGTAGGAAAGATCAAAGGGCAGCACGAAATCGCCTTTGCTGGACTGTTGGATCTTCGACGGAAAGTTCGACGAGAAGTCTGCACTCTTGACATAACTGGCGCTCGGAGCAGTGGAGATGGTCGGAAACTGGGAGGCCCGATTGAAGCGAATCGCTGCACGAGCTTCGCGGAAGCGCGCTTCCGCTACTTTCAGGTTTTGGTTGGAACCGGCAATCTGCTCTTCCAGCTTGTCGAGTTCCGGATCGCCGAAAATCTCCCACCAGTTTCCGCGGCTCGTCTGGTCGCCCGGCTGCGCGGGTTGCCACTGCTCTGACTCCTTGAATGAGCCTGGCACTTCTTCCTTATAGGCCGGCGTCGTCGGGACGACGGGCTTGACGTATTTGGGACCCACGGCGCAACCCGCGAGCAACAGCACGAGAAGCAGCGCAACGATGCCAGTGAGGATGAAACGGATGACGGCAAAGAAGTGCCTCATCGCCCGGATCCTCCTGCTGGTTTGTTGCTCAGACGCACTTCCAAGCCTGCGACCAAAGAGTCGGACGGGTCGACAATGACGACGTCCGTTGGTTGCAAGCCTGAGACGATTTCTACGGAGCTGCCGTAGTCGCGGCCGATCTTGACGGGAACCAGCTCGACTTGGTCATTGCGAACCACTCCGACTTGCAAACCCTCTTTGCGGAAGATTAGCGTATTCGACGGAATGGTTACCGAGTGGGTTTGCTCGGGCAGCTTGAGGTGGACAAAAACGTAGGCACCGGGCAGGAGTTGGCCGGTCGGATTGTCGACATCGACTTCGACAAGCAGCGTACGCGAGGCGACGTCAATGGAGTTGGCGTTGCGAACGAGAGTGCCATGGAAGGTTTGGCCCGGGAATTCATCGAGCGTCAACGTGGCTGGCGCACCGGAGCGCGCGGCACGGGAGTACACCTCGGGAACCGCAACATACAGACGCAGCTTACGAATGGCGGCGATGTGAAAGAGTTCCCTCGGTTGTGTGCTGGCTCCTGCATCAATGAGCGCGCCGATATCCGTATTGCGGGCGATGATGATGCCGTCAAAGGGGGCGTAGATCTTTTCGAACGATTGCAGCTGTTCGAGACGCCGCACGTTTGCGGCGCTGGATTCGGCAGCAGCGGTCACCGCGCTGAGATTGCTGACCGCCTGGTCGGTTTCCTGCTGGGACACGGAGCCCGTGCTCACCAGGTCTTGCCAGCGGGCCGCAGTAATTTTGGCAATGTTCAGGTTGGCCTGCGCGGTATGCAGGTCCGCTCGGGCCTGCTGTAGTTGCTGGTCGACTTCGGGAGTTTCAATATCCGCGAGCAACTGACCCTTTTGGACATGCGCGCCAATGTCGAAATACCAGCGCTTGAGATAGCCACTAGTTCGCGCGTAGATTGGCGCGTCGCTGAATGCCTGGGTATTGCCGGGCAAAACAATTTCTTGAATAGGAGCACCCTCCCGAGGAGAAACCACGGCCACGGTGGGAATGGCGGCTTCTTCGGTTCGTTGCTTGAGGCGCGATTCGGCTGCTGCTCGCGAATGGATGCCGGAGTAAATCAGGAAAGCGAGAGCAGCAAACGCGGCTGCGGCGACAAGGGCTACAGTTCGCCGCCCCAGTGCAATGCGAGGATGAAACCCATCGGGACTCGGTGGCACCGGCTGCACCTCGATCATTTCTGGTTCGGGGGTGGCCGTCACATTCTTCTCGTTCGGTGTCATTGGATTTCCTTTTGCTCATGCCGAAATTGGTTCGGGAGCGCCCGTAGAGTGTTCTTGAGCGCCGGAGGGAGCGCGCCGCCGGTGAAGCAAACTGAAGACTGCCGGAACGAAGATCAGCGTGGCCACGGTGGCGCACAACAAGCCGCCAATGACGGCGCGCCCGAGCGGTGCATTCTGCTCGCCGCCCTCGCCCAGCCCAAGCGCCATGGGAATCATGCCGATGATCATGGCCAGAGCGGTCATGAGAACGGGGCGAAACCGGGTGAAGCCTGCTTCGATGGCCGCTCTGACGGGGTCTCCGTGGTGCAGCAGCAGTTCTTTTGCAAATGAAACCACGAGAATACTGTTCGCTGTTCCGACGCCCATGCACATAATGGCGCCCATTAAGGCGGGTACGCTGAGTGTTGTATGTGTGAGAAACAAGAATCCGACGATGCCGGCAAGCGCAGCAGGAAGCGCCGTGATGATGATGAACGGATCGAGCCACGACTGGAAGTTCACCACGATCAGGAGATAGACGAGAACGACGGAGAAGACCAGTCCGCCCAACAGTCCGAGATACGAGTTGCGCATCGTTTGCAGTTGGCCCTTAACGGTAACGAAGCTGCCGCGCGGCAAGGACTTGCGGTTGGCATCCACAACGCGCGTGACCTCGCGGCCCACTGCGCCCAAGTCGCGGCCCTGGACGGCGGCGTAAATATCCACCACGCGCCGGATGTTGTAATGCGAGATTACTTGCATCTCGTTGGTTCGTTGGATAGCAGCGACATCGGCGAGAATTTCAGGCCGCACGGCAGACGCGGAATTGAGAGGAGTGTTCTGGAGGTCCTCCAGGGATTGCATCGAATATTGCGGAGTCTGAGTGACCAGGTTGTAGCTGACGCCGTTCTTGAAATTCAAGAAAAACATCGGAGTGATCTGGAAGCTGCCGCTAAGCGAGTTCAACAAGCTATTCGCTACATCGCGCTGAGTGTAGCCGCCCTGGGCCGCCTTAGTGCGGTCGACTGTCACATCGAACTCCGGGTAATCAAACGCTTGCTGTATGCGCGCGTCGGCAATACCCGGAACCAGCTCGATTTCATGCAGCATGCGGGCTGCGACTTGACGATTGCCCTCGATATCGGTTCCCTCGATTTGGATATCAATGGGCGCCGGCAAACCAAAATTCAAAACCTGCGTGACGATGTCCGAGGGCAGAAAGTAAAAGGTTGTGCCCGGGAATTCACGGGGCAGGGTCTCTCGCAGGCGCTCGACATAGTCTGCCGTGGCATGGTGATCTTCCTTTAGAGAGACCAGAATATCGGCGTCGCCCGCTCCGATGAGCCCGGATGTGCTGTGCATGAAATTGATCGCGCTGTAGGGCAGGCCGATGTTATCCAGAATGTTGTCCACCTCGTGCCCGGGGATCTCGCGGCGTATCGAGCCCTCAACGAGGTCGCACAGCTTCGCGGTCTCTTCGATTCGCGTGCCGCTCTTAGCGCGGACATGGAGGATAAATTGACCGCTGTCCGTGTTCGGAAAGAAGTCCTGACCGAGCCACGGCACCAGGAGAAACGCCGCGGCGCAGGCCAGAAGAAAGATAGGGACGAAGACCGCCCGCCGATGGACAAGTGCTGCGAGTAGGGTCTGGTAGGCATGGCGAAGGCGTTCGAACCCGCGTTCGAACGCTCGCTGGAACCGCACGAGAGGATTTCGTGAACCGGCAGGGTCGCCCCGTTTTGCTTTAAGCAGGTACATCGCCAGCGTTGGCACGAGCGTCCGGGACAGGATGTACGATGCGAGCATGGCGAACACCACGGCTTCGGCGAGGGGAACAAAGAGGTAACGGGCCACACCGCTCAGCAGGAACATCGGCAAGAACACGATGCAGATGCAGAGCGTGGATACCAGAGCGGGAACGGCGATCTGCGCCGCGCCGTCGAGGATGGCATTGCGCTGGGCATGCCCAGCTTCGAAATACCGCTCGATGTTTTCGATGGTAACCGTGGCGTCATCAACGAGAATGCCGACCGCGAGGGCCAATCCCCCGAGTGTCATGATGTTAATCGTTTCCCCGAGAAAGCCGAGGACCATGACCGAGGTCAAGATGGATAGCGGAATGGAGATGGCGATGATCAACGTACTACGCCAGCTCCCCAGGAACAGCAGAATCATCAACCCCGTAAGACACGCGGCGATGACCGCTTCACGGATGACACCGTTCACTGAGCCTCGAACGAAAATGGACTGATCGGCCAGAGGCAAAATCTTCAGTTCCGGGGGAAGCGTCTGGGCGACACGTGGAAGAAGGCCACGAATACCCTTCACGACGTCAAGCGTGGAAGCGTTGCCGGCCTTCAGAACGGACACCAGGGCGCCGCGATGACCATCTTGACGCACGATGTTGGTCTGCGGCGAAAAGCCGTCGCGCACGTTTGCTACATCCCGAACATAGATCGTGGAATTCCCAACGACCTTGATTGGGAGGTCGTTTAGCTCAGGGACCGTTCTCGGACTGGCGTTCAATCGAACGTCGTACTCGAAGGGGCCCATTTTGGCTGTCCCGGATGGCAAAATCAGATTTTGCTGCTGGACGGCGGTGAGAACGTCCTGGGGAGCCAGTCCTTTTGCCTGCACCAGGCCGGGATTCAAATCGATCATGATTTGGCGTTGCTTCCCGCCATACAAGTACGGAATGACGGCCCCCGGCACCGTCACCAGTTGGGGCCTCAAGAAATTCTGCCCGAGATCGTTCAGCTGCTGCTCCGAGAGACCGTTTCCGGAAAGGCCCAACTGCAGAATGGGCACGCTTGAAGCGCTGTAGTTGATGATCAGCGGAGGTAAGGTCCCCGGCGGCAATTGCCGAAGAGCCGTTTGGGATATAGCCGTAACCTGAGCATTCGCGGTGTCCAAACTCGCCCCGTGTTGCAGGTAAATCTTAACGATGGCTTGACCATTTACCGTGGTCGATTCGATATGCTCGATGTTGTCGACCGTAGTGGTCAATACACGTTCAAACCCGCTCGTGAGCCGACCTTCTAATTCCTCCGGGTTCATGCCGGTGTACTGCCATGCAACCGCAATCACCGGGATATCAATGTTCGGGAAAATATCGGTCGGCGTGCGCAAGATCATGATCGGGCTCAGAGCCAAAATGAGTACGGCCAGAACAATGAACGTATACGGCCGGTCCAGAGCGACTCGAACAATCCACATAAGCAGAACTCCCTGCACCCCAATCGCGAATTCATCGCGTGAAGTACAAGCATCAGATGAGACCGTACGGTCTCTTGTTACAACAAATCTCGGTGTTACGGCGCGACCGGAAAGTTCGTTCCCGGGACATCCAGGAGGTCAGATGGCTCGTCGGAAGTCTTGGGCCCAACGCTCATCGGGACATCAGTACCGGAAGGCTCGCCTCGTACAGGACCGTTCGCGTGACGCCACCGAACATCCACTCCCTCAGGTGGGAGTGACCATAAGCGCCCATGACGAGGAGATCGGCGCCGAAAGTCGCAGCCTGCGACAGCAGCAGGCGACCCACCTCTTCTCCGTTAGACGACAGGCGTTGTACCTCCACGTGGGCGCCGTGACGCGCCAAGTGGCGCGCGATATCCGCCCCCGGCTCCTGGCCATGACCAGCCCGGCTGCGCTGATGGTCGACGACCAAGACTTCGACTGCCTTGGCCTTCACAAGCAATGGCAGGGCGTCGGCCACGGCGCGGATAGACTCGCGCGTGGCGTTCCACGCCACAAGGATGCGGTGGACTTGAGATACCGTACCGTGTGGCGGAAACACGATGATCGGTCGGCCGGAGCTCAAAACCAGGGACTCCGCAAGGCCCGGAGGGCCGGCCGATGGGTCGGCAGATTCCGGGCGGGCGATCACCACCAGATCCGCATAGTACGCATGCACACCCACCTCGCTGCTCAAGTAGGGCAGCGATCTCCACTCCGACTGGATTCCCTGACGACGGACAATGTCTTCGAACTGAGCGCGGTGCTCGGCCTCGATCCGCTCGAGCTGTGCTTGGTGCACCTCGATCGTGCTCTGCATGCCTTTACCGCGTGCGAATGTTTCCGCCGGGGTAACTGTTGGCTCGGGCTGCAAAAATACGCTGATTAAGCGTGCGCCGTGCTCCTGGGCAAGTACGCCGGCGAACTCCAAGATCCCTGGAGTCTTAGTGCGCCCATCGATGAAGGCTACGATTTCCCCCAGCTCAGCAGTGCCCTTGTCCATGCTCAGGGGAGCACGCACAGGCGGAGACCACCTTGATTGTTCGTTAGCCATAGCTATTCCTCCTTCTCCACGCACGTTCCCTTAACAGCTTGGCCGAAGATCGAGAATTGCCCGCGAGCAATCACCAACTGCTCTTTGCAGCCGCAATGAGTTTGTTTCTTTTTCTCCCTTTGCTGGATTTCGCTTCATAATTACAAAACCAATTCGATCAAACCCGCGCTGCACGGTAACTTGCTCTAAGGAATGGTGTCGTCGCGCGACCGATGCAGTGACGAAGCCGCGGGCCCAGCAAACCGTCCGGGCCGGTGATACACGGAAATCCCAAAATCGTCAATACTGCGGCAAGCAGAAACGTCATCATAAGGACCTGCCTTCCTCCCGGCTTTAATCGCACCCATTGCAAGCGACTGGATCTCGCGAGATAGGCCTAGAGTTGCCGCCCGTTCGTGAAGCGCCTCTTCCCGGCGTCCACGTTGGTCCGACAAAGGACTTCAATCTCTGCCGCAATTTCCTACGCCCGTGAAATACTCGTGCCTTCACTGCTCCCACCGACAAACCCATGACTTGAGCGGTTTCTCCTGTGGAGAGTTCGCCAAGTTCCCGCAGTTCGATTGCTTTACGCATTCCTGGTGTTAACTCATTTACCGCCGCGGAAAGAACTCGCTCTTGCTCTCGCTGCAGGCAACTGTCTTCTGGGTTCGGGCGCGCGTCCGGAATATCCCGAGGCAGCGCAGTTTCATCTTCTGTGTTTGATTCCGCGATCGGCACCTCATGCGTTCCCCGCCTCCTACGCAGTAACATAAGTGCCTCGTTGATGGCGATCCGTGTTAACCAGGTGGAGAATAAGGAGTAGCCCTCAAACTTCTTCAAATGAATGAACGCTCTCTGGAAGCTCTGCTGCACCACGTCTTCGGCGTCCTCCCGATTACGGGTCATGCGCTGAGCCAACAAAAAAATCTTCCCCTCGTGTCGTTGGACCAACAGCTCAAATGCGCGCCCGTCCCCGGTTTTCGCGCCAGCGACCAGCGCTGCATCTTCCTCGCGAAGCAAACGATCGCGGGAGGCGCTCGCCGCATTCGCTTCGTCAATCGCATCCATGAGTTCTATTGGCATAGGGCTCTCCTTCTCTAGGCGCATTCAAACTGATCTCGGTTTACCGGCTCTTCGGATTGACTGAATTGAACCGCCACCCGCAGAGTCTTCTTTCACTTTCATCTAGCCACGCGCTCGGAACTAGCTTCCAAGGCTGAAATGCACGGTGACTTCCATTTCGACAGCCACCGGCGTCCCATTAAGCAGCGTTGGCTCATACTTCCACTGCAACACGGCTTTCAATGCCGCGGGTATCAGCAACAGGTGGCCGCTCAAAGCGCGCGCTCCCACCACGTTTCCGTGCTCATCGATCACGGCGTTGACCACCACGGTGCCCGAGACATGCGTTTGCCTAGCGAGTACCGGATATTCGGGTTGAACCGAAAAGGTCTGCCTTGGCGCTTTGAGGTTGGAGCCAACTCGAACAATTCGTTTCGCTGCGGGCTGCTGCGGGGGTGGGACTGGTACAGAAGTCCCCGTGCCACCTAAAACTCCGCCGAGTGAGCCACCGAGGTCTCCCCCGGCTACTCCACCAGGGACGCCACCCACGACGCCTCCCAAGTCCGTGGCGGCAGATTCGTTATCCAGCGAGACCGTCTTCGGACTCGAGACCGGCGCGGTTACTTTCCCCAACCTGTAAGTGAGATTCGGGCGCTTAGACGTTATGTGCGCAGCCACCACCGTTCCCACCGCAGCTGGAGGCGGTGGCGGTGCCGCTGGCGGGGCCGCCAGGGGAGTGTCTTTGTAATTGTCCAGTTGAATTGTCCCCGTTGTGTACAACGGCACGATGATTAGCGCGGCGAAGATCGCAATGTGCAAACCGGTCGCGGCGACCCACTCGAGAGGGCTCCTTCGAACACTCTTTGTCGTAGGCATCTCAAGCAACGCGTTCAGAAAAACATCGTTCGGTGTTGTTGACGAGAGACGAACAGGTCGCGTAGGCTTTCCTGTGCGGCTCTTTAGGGCCGGATCGAAAAGATGCATCGGATGGGTAGTCATTGGTCCTCCGCTTTGGCCTTTCGATCGGCGGAAGAAATCGACGCATCGGCTCCGCCAATCGTTTCCCCGAGTTGTTCAATCACGTGCGTCACGTAAATACCCCTGGCTATAAGCTGTGCGCCTTTTTTGGACATAGCCCGCAGCAAACGTTCCCCGCTTTTGTCGATGAACGTGACGTCATTGAGGTTGATAATGCAGGCTCGTTCGTCGCGGCTCCCGTGCCTCCTCTTCCATGTTGTTCTGAGCTCGTTGACCCACAGGCCGACCAAGCGTCCTTCGACGATCCATTTCCTTTCTGTCGACGTCTCCGTCATGGTGATCTTCAGCACGGCTACCTCTCATACCTGCTACGCGCATGCGTCCGGCTAGCCGCGAGGAGAGGGCGGCGCTGAATGCTGATCCATGGGCCCCGGTATGTCGTTTCGTTGTTACCCCGCCGATCTGTTCTTGGCTTGCGCGCGGGACCCTTTCGCATATGAACCTCGGTGCCTCCGCGCTCAAACGACACCTCGTCCATCGCTAACTTCATTAGGTGGATGCCTCGACCGTGCTCCGCCTCCAGTCTTTCGACCGCCAACGGATCAGGAACCGTTTTTGGATCAAACCCTCGGCCGCGATCCGTCACGATAATGGAGACTCCCTTCCCCAACTCACATTGACAACGAATCTGAACCGACTGGTGCGCGTCTAGCGCATTACCGTGAACGACTGCGTTGCTCAGAGCTTCCCGAAGCGCCAGCTCAACGGCGGGCTCATTGCCGGCGACACAGCGCGAACCCCCGATCAATCGCATCAGCCGATCCACCAGCGGCGAGATAGCTTTGATTTCACTCGGCATCCAAGCCTCGATCTTTAGCAAGGAACGACCCGTTTGTATTCCCGCAAACGCCGGTCGCAAAACCGATCGTCCACTCGACGTTTGTGTTCCAGCCATAACAAGACCTCACGCCTAGCCCCGTGCCAACCAAAGCCCATAGCGCACGGAATCCAAAAGTCCGAATCCTTTGCCGTAACGGAGGACGCGGTACCACTTGTTCCACCTACCCGCGAAGATCAGAGTCATTGACATCCCGCCCTCCACTCATCTGCGTCCCATTCGGGCGATACTGGGGAAAGCAACACGGATGCCAAATCGTAATTTGTTTCCGCAACGATGAAACTCCTTGATCTGTCTTGAGATAACAGCAATTTGAGAGATTTGTGAGACTAGAGTGCCAGGTGCTACTGCCAAGCCTCTAGCAGACTGCTAATTTCTCAGCACATCAAAAGCGCGATGTCAGAAGTGGCAGCTTTTCGGCGAAGGAGCTGAGGCAAGCAATGAAACTGCGTGAATTATGCAGTACCGCGTGAGATTCCCAGTTTGCGTATTCTTACTTGGAGGGTCGATCGATTCATACCAAGACGTGCCGCCGCGCCATGGGGACCTGCCACAACCCAGTTAGACTCCTTGAGCGTTTGGAGGATCTGCTGACGTTCCGTTTCCTCCAGGAGATGGTGCAATGCGCCGTTTGTTGTGGAATTCGGAGCAGCGACCGTTTCTTCCGGATGATTGACCTCGGGAAATTTCAGATCGCCCACATCGACACTCAGGGCCGGACCCGAGGAGATAATTACGGCGCGCTCGATCACATTCTGGAGTTCTCGTATGTTTCCCGGCCAATGATAGCGGCACAGGGCATCCATTGTCGCTGATGGAATCGTTTCCATGACCTTATTCATGCGTCTGGAAAACTGCTGTGTCAGGTGCCGCACCAGCAGCGGAATATCTCCCTGGCGTTCCCGCAAAGGCGGAACATGGACCGGAAAAACATTCAACCGAAAGAAGAGGTCAGATCGGAATTTCTGCTGGCTCACCATCGCTTCTAAATCACGGTTCGTCGCGGCAATCAAACGGGCATCGGTCCGTAGAGTGCGCGAGCTTCCCAATCGCTCGAACTCCCTCTCCTGGAGCACACGCAGCAGTTTGCTCTGTAGTTCGAGAGGAATTTCTCCGATTTCGTCCAAGAAAATCGTGCCGCCATCGGCCACTTCGAAGCGGCCAATGCGTTGCGCAATCGCTCCGGTGAATGCGCCCTTTTCGTGTCCGAACAGCTCGCTTTCCAACAACCCTGTCGGAATGGCCGCACAATTGAGCTTAACGAACGGCTTCGAGCTACGCGGACTCAAATCATGAATGGCACGCGCAATCAGTTCTTTTCCCGTGCCCGTCTCTCCGTAAATGAGCACCGTTGAATCCGTCGGCGCAACAGTTCCCACGTGTTTGAGGACTCTGCGCAGAGAAGCGCTATTTCCAATGATCTGGGCAAAATTCATTTCCGTGCGGATTTCATCTTCCAAATAGAGTTTTTCCTTGGAAAGCTGCTCTTTCAGGTCCCGAATCTCGCGGTAGGCGAGCGCATTCTCGACGGCGAGAGCAATCTGGTTTGCAACCTGGCTAAGGAAACTGATATCGGCCTGACGGAAGGCATCGTCTCGGAGCCGGCCGAGAACCAAGACGCCAATCGCGCGATTCCGGCTGATCAAGGGTAAACAGCAGACGGAGTGCAAACCTTCCCGCACCGCGATCTGAGCGATTGGGGAATCGAGCCAGGCGGCGAAGGGGCTCTGGAGCGTCACAGGCTTCATGGTTCGAAATGCCGTACCGGAAGGCGATCCCTCGATCGAATAAACCAACTCTTCGTGGAAGAACCCTTTGCCCTCCGGAAAGTCAAGCGCGTAAAGTCGCAGCTGCTTTTCTTCCGCATCCTGGAGCGACAGGCCGGCGTAGTCGCACTGCATCACGCGCCGGACGCCCTGTGAGAGGGCACGCAGGAGATCGCGGAGCTCCAAATTTGAGACAACCTGATTCGTGACGTCGAGGAGCAGTCGCAACCGGTCGTTCTTACTCTGTAGTTCCTCCGACGTCCGCCGCAAGGCCGCAAAATTCAGAGCGTCATCGAAAGCCAACGCAATGTAATCAACCGCTTGGGACAGGAACCGGATATCGTTTGGCGAGTAGCTATCGACCTGCTTGCTACAGAAAGTGATGGCCCCCAGTTTCCGGTGCGCTGTCGTCAATGGGAACGCGCAGGTCGAGCGAATATAGAGCCTTTTCAAGATCGCTTGCAACCGGCTGTAGCGCGGCTCCATTTCGTCCCTCGACCTCAGCACAGGTTCCTGCCGTTCGTAAGCCCATAACGTCAGCGTCTCCTCGGGCCTTAGCTGCTCTTCGGGAACGAACTCTGCTCGACTCGCCATGTCAATGAAATAATTTTGAAACGTATCGGAGTCTCGGTCACGAAGAGACACACCGATAAGGTCAAACTGCACTACCCCACGCAGCTCGTCCGCCAGGATACCAAAAAGTTCTTTAAGGTCGCGGTGCGCCCCGATAGCTCGGGACATGCGCACGAGCGTCTCGTACCGCAAGGCAAGTGCCGGTGCTGCGACGACTTCTAAGTCGTTGGTCACGGTAGGGCACCCGGTTCAAGCAGATTCCAGTCCATGTGATGCCCGGCGCGGCACAATTGATACACGTCGCCGAAACCGAAAAGGATGTCCTTGTGGCTCCGCGAGGAGTACGGGGCTAACGGCTCTGCCGGACTGCACACAACCAGGTTCCACAACCGAATGCCGTCGCGCAGTATCAGAAGAAACCGGGTCCGCCTCCGGCTACATCAAATCTTCACGTCCTCAAATAATAGTTGCTACAATGCAATTAGCGACCAGTTGGTCGCAGAGCTGGTTTGAGGAATCTAATTGCGCAAAGGCGAGCAGACCCGGCAAGAAATCATCCGCAAAGCAGCACCCCTCTTCAATCGGAGAGGATATGACGGGGCTGCCCTGTCTGATCTCATGCGAGCGACAGGTCTCGAAAAAGGCGGTATCTACCGGCATTTTGACAGCAAGCAACAACTTGCGGGGGAAGCCTTCGACTATGCCTGGAAGCTGGCGTTGGATACACGCTTTGAAGGCACGCAGGAGATCTCGAATACAGTTGACCGCTTGAAGCAGATGGTGCGCAACTTTCGAGATCGGCGCGCGCACCTTGTCCCGGGAGGATGTCCTTTACTGAACACGGCCATCGACTCAGACGATGGAAATCCAAAGTTGCGGGGAAGAGCCCAACGGGCCCTTAGCTCCTGGCTTGGCCGTCTGAGATCCATTGTCGAAGAAGGGCAGCGACGAGGTGAAGTCCGTAGCAATGTTGATCCCTTGGAATTGGCCACGCTGATTGTAGGAACGCTCGAAGGGAGCTTGATGGTGAGTCGCCTGCAGCGAAAGGAAGACTCGCGGGATCTAGCCTGCCGTCATCTCGAGGAGTATCTCGAGACCAGCGTTCGCGCGAAGGAATCCAAGACTCGGAAGGAAAAATCATGAGTACTCCTGAGACTCCCGTCAAATCCGACTTTAGGACGCGGGCGAAGACCAACGATGTAGCGGTGGCCCGCCTGATTGGATTTGAAGCGAAAGAGATTGCTGATGGACGAGCCACGGTTGTGTTGGAAGCCGGACCACAGCACGCCAATCCGATGGGTACACTGCACGGCGGCATTCTTTGTGACATTGCTGACGCTGCAATGGGAATGGCATTCGCGAGCACCCTCGCACCAGACGAATCCTTTACCACCGTTGAATTGAAGATCAATTTCTTTCGGCCCGTATGGCAAGCTCTCCTGCGAGCCAATGGCAAAGTGGTGCGGCGCGGTCGCGGTCTGGGCTATGTCGAGTGCGAAATCACAGACGAACGCGGCCAGCTCGTTGCCAAGGCAGCGTCGACTTGTCTCGTGCTGCGAGGCGAGGAAGCGAAAGGGCGATAGCGGTGCGTCGAAAACAGGCCCAGTCCAGTTACTGAATCCACGGTGCGATCCCGCCTCACGACGGATCTGGAACTTGCACCTGTCAAGCGCCGCCACTAAGTCCACACAAGGGCTGCTTCACGCACCATCAGGGCGCCGCCGAAGGTACCCCTCCGGAGTGGCTGAACAATGTCTTCGGCCGTGAATTGTACGGCGGGGTGAAACCGCCAGAAAAATCCACCCGTAAACGCTGGCTGACAACAAATTGCAAAACAAATCGACACGGTTGCCAATTGTTGCCACATTCGGGCAATATGTGGGTGTCCGAAGGGCCTTCGAAGGCCACCGAAGGACGATGCAAGAATCAGCAAGTGGCAATGGTTTCTGATATTTAGCGGTTTTTCTTGAGTTTTCTTCACGGAGCCAGAGACAATCCCATCGGCTCCACCAAAATTGACGTGATCCCTCCTCGCACCCTTTTCACGCGCATCTTGCTCGTGGCCGGCTCGGCACTGGCTGTTCTTTATATTTGTGACTATCTATCCGTAAGTGTTCGCGCCAGGCATCCCAAGCCCTCCGACCCGTTCGAATCCCTCAAGGCGTTGCGCGTCCTCGCCATCCCCGAAAAAAACGGCAAGACCGAATTCGAAGTGGACGCTCAGAATCCCGAGCAAACCGTCGCCTGCGTCCACTCACTGTTCCCGCACAGCGGTTATTGGCCCTGCTGGTACGTCAAGCCGCGGATCAACCGGCCGATCCCCATGTGATCGTTTGAGATTCAGCTATCCAAATCGCGTGATCTCGAGCCTCTGGGAAACTACTTCTTTTCGGGTGGAAACTTCGGAGGAATTTCCGCATAGCCCGGCGCGGCTTCCTTTAGATTTACATCCACCTGCGCATGCGCATCCCCGATCGCCCAGCGGATTCCGCCACCGAGCACATTCAGGAAAAACTCATTCTTCCAATTCTCCGGTCGGTCACCCATCGCGGTGTAGAAAACGCGGCCCTTTCCCTGCATCCGCGCCCACGTCATCGGATACGGCGCGCGCTGGTAGCACTCTCCCTTCAAGCCATTCGTGTCCAGCGTGAGGAGCACGTGAAGATCGGGAGTGAAATCTTTCAGGGAGTACCATTCTTCATTGAAAGTCACCGGCGACTTCACGCCTTCTAGCCCCGGAAATTTCGGATCGTTTACGATCACGTTCCCATCCTGCAACCGCGGATCGCGGCCGTGAATGATGAACTCCGCGCCAACCATTTTCAGGTAGGGATCCTGCTGTTCTCCATGCGCGATATAGCGATTCGAAAGGTCCGGCGTATCCGGGGGCGTATGAAACGTATCGCTTGCCGCGTGCACGCCCACAAATCCCAATCCTCCCTGGACCGCGTCCAGCAACGCTTGCTTGCCTTTGGCGGACATCGGGGGCTTGCCATCCGTTCCCAAAGTGGTCAGATCACCAGTGGTGTAAAACACCACAGCGCCGAACGATTGAATCCTTTTCTCATCGAAAATGCGCCCGTCCTTGGTCACTTCCACCTTGAATCCGTGCTTGTTCCCTAGTTCGGTGACCACGTTGTCCACGATACTCGGCTGTCCAGCGACTCGCTTCACCACGGCGTGTTCGAATCCCGAGGATTTTGTGAACACCAGCACCGATTTATTCGATGCCCCCAGCAACCGGTTCGAAAGCGCCAGGCCCGCTCCCGTCAGCGTTGCGGCTCGAAGAAATTCTCTGCGGCTCTTAAATTCGCTCATGCCATCCCTCTCAGTGATGTCCGTCCGGATGTTCACAACCCGGAAAACTTGCAAACACGCGGTCCTCGGTCCAGCCCAGCTCTCTCATCCCTATTTCCGACGAATAATACGCTCCCCTGACCCAGCCCTTCAAATTCTCAAACTGCTTATGCAAGCCAGAATCTTCTTTTTCACCGCTGCTGGTGGCAGCAACCTTAGCCGAAGCCGCGGCCGCATCCGTCAGCAGCATATTCGTCCGGCGGTTATCGAGGGAAGGGAATCCTTTTCCAAATCGCTTCTGTGACTCGGCCTCAAGCGACGCAATGGCCGCCACAAACTCTTGCTTGTGCATGTCTGTGTCTACGCTCAGCAGCAAGTCAACAAACCGGTTCACTTGCGCCTTCGTCGAACCTGGCACGATGGCTTCCGCAATGGCCACCAAACTCTCATTCTGTTGCGCGCTGAGGAAAACCGGTTTCCAATCTGCGTCTCCGAGGTTCTCCGCTTCCTTGAAAATTGCATCATTTCGCAAAAGCTCATGAATCGGATGCGCATCCGCCACCAATGGCCATGCCGCCCTAGCCCCCATCCCCGCGAGCAGCCGTCGCACCAACTCCCGCCGCGTAAGCTGTGCAACCGCCGCAGGCGGTTCCTGCATCACCGGCAATTCATTCTTTGTCCGCAACCCCGTCACTCCAGCCATCCGTTTTCGCGCCGATGGTACCACCCACCAACAATCGTTCACAAGAACAACACAATTTCTTTTCTATTGCTCGATTGACCCTCTTATGAACACTTGCTAGCATTCGCTTCGGATTTTCAACCGATGCCCCAACAGAAGACTCATTCTTTTGACGCCATCGTCGTAGGCTCCGGCGCTTCCGGCGGCTGGGCCTGCAAGCGTCTCGCGGAAGCCGGCCTGAAAGTTGCCCTTCTGGAAGCCGGACGCCCGCAATCCGACAAGAATTTCACCGAACACAAGCCCGAATTCGAACTCAAGTATCGCAACAAGGCTCCGGAACTCATCCGCAAGACTCGCCCCATCCAGGTCAAATTCGGAGTTTGCAACGAATATACCTACGACTGGTTCGTCAACGATCTCGAAGAGCCTTACACGACTCCCGCCGACAAGCCTTTTCATTGGATGGGTCGCCTGCGGATGACCGGGGGCCGCACCAACGTTTGGGGTCGCGTCAGCCTGCGTTTCAGCGATTGGGATTTTAAGTCCGCTTCCCAGGACGGCTATGGCGAAAACTGGCCGCTAGCCTACAAAGACATCGAGCCTTACTACGATCTCGTCGAAAAATACGTCGGCATCACCGGAAGCGCCGAAGGCTTGGAGCATCTTCCCGACGGTCAGTTTCAGCCGCCGGTGCCGCTGACCTGTCAGGAAACTCTCTTTCGCAATCGCGTCAAGGAAAAGCTCGGCCGCACGGTCATGCCCACGCGGTCCGCGAATTTAACTAAACCCAGCAACGGCCGTGGCCCCTGCCATTTCTGCGGCCCTTGCGAACGCGGTTGCGTGACGCACTCGTATTTCAACTCCGCCTTCACCACCGTCGCCGACGCCCTTGCCACCGGCAATTGCACGCTCATCTCCAACGCCATGGTCTACAAAGTTCTCATGGACGCGGATCGCAACTTCGCTCGCGGCATTCTCTACATCGATCGCAACACGCGCCAGTCTCGCGAAATCTACGCCCGCACTGTGATTCTCTGCGCGCAATCACAGGAATCCGTTCGCATCCTCCTGAACTCCGCCACGCCGCAATATTCTCATGGTCTCGCCAATTCCAGCGGTGTCCTCGGCCATTACCTCACTGCCCACGTCCGCAGTGGAGGTGGCAGCGGCGAATTTCCCGCCTTCGACGCAAAGCCTTCTCTCGGCGGACCGGTGAAGCCGCTCGGTATCTACATCGCCCGCTTCCGCAATCTGCAGAACACGCCTCCCTACAAAAAATTCCTTCGCGGTTTCGGCTACGAAGGCGAATCTTCCACCGCATTCAACTGGGACGCACCCGGCTTCGGGGAAGCCTACAAAAAAGCGCTTCTCGAACCCCGCAACCGCATCGACATCACCGGCTTTGGCGAAGTCCTCCCCCGCTGGGACAATTTCGTCGAGCTCGATCCCAGCGTCAAAGACGCGTACGGAATCCCCGTCCTGAAAATTCACATGTCCGACGGCGAGAATGAGCGCGCCATGATCGAGGATATGGGCGGCTCTGCTGGAGAAATGCTCGAAGCCGCCGGAGCGAGAAACATTCGCACCTACGCTCATCCTTCCGCTCCTCGTTGGGCGCTGCACGAAGCTGGCATCGCCCGTATGGGCTCCGACCCGAAGAAATCCGTCCTTAATCAATTCCAGCAAACTCACGACATCAAAAATCTCTTTGTCATGGACGCTTCCGGCTTCACCTCGAATCCTTGCCAGAATCCCACCCTCACTATCATGGCTCTCTGCGTCCGCTCTTGCGACTACCTCCTGTCCGAGCTCAAACGCGGCGCTATCTCAGCCTAAATCCGCAAATTGGGCAGGGGCCGCCGGTCACCGGACACGAATCGCCAGTCTTCACTCTGCAATTTGCTCTTAAGGATTGTTCGCCGCGATGGCCGCGTTGCCCGGCAGGACTCTCGGCCACCGCGCGTGACGGCATGTTCCAGGTGGGTTATCCGGTTTGCCTTTGATGTTCTTTTTCTGCGCCATCCAGCCAGCGTTCCAGCACTGCCAGCGATTCGGGTTTGATTTCGAGGAAGCCTAGTCCCGCTCCCATGTTCATCTGCGAATAAATAACTTTGGCCTTGGCCTCAAAGAATGCGTCGCCGGAGGAAATCTTCACCAGCACCATCGTTCCCTTAGGGAAGGGATTCATCATGTCCAGGTAACAGCCGTGGAGGCTCACTTCGCTGACGCGCGAGGCGATGCGCACATCTGCTTGCACCTCGATCAGTTCGGCGCTAGCGATGAACGAGTATCTGGGCGTGCGGCGTTTCTCTAGATATGCGATGGCGGCCTCCGATTCGATTATCCTATCAATTCGATTATCCTATCAATATGATACGACGTTTTGGCCAGCGTGCCTCACGGCATCCAGCCGGGTCTTATCCAACTTGAAACCTGTGGTACCTTCCAATTGAGTTTGCTAGCTCACCTTGAATAAACAGGCAACTCCTGACAGCTCCCGCGATTCTGAGTTGAGTAACGAGCTGCTCTTGAGCTCCATGATGGGGGTGTCGAAAGCCGGTTGCTTCGTTCGCCCCGACTCTGTTCGCCAGTGAGGTGCCCTCATGAATCGTTGGACTCGCCCCTTATTTCAACTTTTGGTCTCCGCTTTTCTGCTTTGGCCTTCTTTTTCCTTCGCCCAAGATCAGCTCGCGCCGCAGGACCACTCGGCAAAACCGCAGACCGCCAAAGAAATCAAAAAGCGTGACAAGAAACTCATGAAAGAGCTGAACCTCGAAGATTCCAACTGGCTCCTGAACGAGGTCCCCGACATCATCACGCTTGAGGAACGCCGTGCCTTCCTGGAACTGGGCACCGAGGAAGAGCGCGAACAATTCATCGAACATACCTTTTGGGACCCGCGCAATCCCGATCCAGAGTCACCCGTCAATACGGCCCGCGAAGAGCACTACCGCCGCCTCGCCTACGCCGACGAACACTTTGCCTCCGGCATCCCCGGTCGCAAAACCGACCGCGGCCACATCTACATCATTTGGGGCCCGCCCGATGAGGTTGCGTCTCATCCCACTGGTGGTACCTACGATCGATCACCCCAGCAAGGTGGAGGCTCTTCTACTGCGTATCCTTGGGAGTTGTGGCGCTATCGCCATCTGGAAGGCATCGGCGAAAACATCGAAATCGAATTCGTGGACACCAGTGGCTCCGGCGAATATCACATCACCAGCGATCCTTGCGAAAAGGACGCGCTAAGTCACGTTCCCGGCGCGGGCCCGAGTTGGTCGGAAATCATGGGCCAATCCAGCAAAGCCAGCCGTTTTACCAACACCAACGGAACCACCTGCCCCATGCCCATCGGTGGCACAACCGCAACCATGAACGAGTTCGACGCTCTTGACCGCTACTTCCGCGTCCAGCGCCCTCCGGAACATTTGAAAGCTCTCGCTGAGCTCGTCAACACCCGCATTGTCCATAACGACATTCATATGGACTATCGCGCGGATTTTCTTCGCATCACCAGCGTCACCGTCCTAGTCCCCATCACTGTCCAAGTCTCCAATCGCGAACTCAGTTTCCAAACCAAACAAGGCGTTCATTCCGCTGTACTAAATCTCTACGGTCGCATCTCCACTCCCGGTGGTGTCGTCGCTCAGACCTTTGAGGATGTCATCTCGCGAGACTTTCCAGACTCGCTTTTCCAGTCCTCGCTGAATCTCTCTTCCATCTACCAAAAATCTGTCCCACTTCGTTCCGGCTTGTACCGCCTCGATCTCGTTATTAAAGACACTTTGAGCGGCAATCTCGGTGTCTTCAATACGGCGCTGCGCGTCCCGCATTTTAAAGACGACCAGCTCGACGCTAGCTCCATAATCCTTGCCGACCAGATCGAGACGGTCTCCTCCGCTCAAACCGGTACCGGCCAATTCTTTCTCAACTCTTACAAAGTTCGCCCTCGCCTCAGTCAGGAATTTTTCAGCACCGACAAGCTGGGCATCTTTCTTCAGCTTTACAACTTGAAATTGGACGAGACTACCCACCAGACAAGCGTCTCGGTCGCCTACCGCATCACCAAGGACCAGCAAGAAATCTGGCGCTTGGTGGAAACTCCCGATCATCTGCACCAAGGCGGTGAGCAGCTCACCATCGAACGTCTCATCCCCGTGACCTCGCTCGTTCCCGGCCGTTACACTGTCGAGGTCACCGCCATCGATTTGCTCACCAAGGACACCATCATCCGCGCCGCGGATTTCACGGTGAAACCCGCACCGCCGTCAAATCCAAACGCCACGCTCCGCCCGCCCCATTCTTAGCCGCTTGCGCTACCATTTAGGCAAATGCCGGATCGAACGCGCGCCCGTGAGCTAGCCTCTGAATCGCAAGGGCGATCGTCTGGGCTGGTTTGAGCCTCTTTACCAACAAGGCGAGGCCGGGAAGAGCACCGTCCCGTGGACCAATCTCTGCCCCAATTTTTTCTTGCTGGATTCTTGGAAAGCGCATCTCCAGCAAACCGCGGAAAAAACAGCACTGACCACCGGCAGCGGCAACCCGCGCCGAACTGTCCGCCTTTACCGCCGCAAGCCTCCAGGAACTTTCTTAAGAAGACTTGCTCGATTCCGAAGACCCCGCCGAGCCCGCCGTTTCCGCGCATTCTACCGTACTGCAGTTTGAATATTTTATGAATCGTGCTCCTGCCCACCAACCTCTCGACGGTTCTTCTGTGACGCTCCGCAGATGGCAAAGATAGTGCTATCCTCTGGCAACCAGTTGCCCATCCCTCAAACTTCAAAGAGAAGGAGACGGCCATGTTTCAAAAGCTCATGAACACTACCGACGATTTCGTAATGACCCTTCTTCGACTCGCGCTTGGTGCGGTATTTTTTGCGCATGGGGCGCAGAAGGTCTTGGGTTGGTTCGGTGGATATGGATTCCGGGGCACGCTGGGATTCTTTACCCAGCAAATGCACATCCCCGCGGTGCTAGCGGTCCTGGCCATTGCCGCCGAATTTCTTGGTGGCATCGGCTTATTGGCCGGATTCCTCGGCCGCGTGGCCGCTTTCGGCATCCTCTGCAACATGTTGGTCGCCGTGCTCATGGTGCACCGGCAATTCGGCTTTTTCGCAAACTGGGCCGGCACGCAGAAGGGTGAAGGCTACGAATACCACATCCTGGCCATGGTCATCTGCCTGGCCGTCATGATCAGGGGCTCCGGGGCGCTCTCGATTGATCGCTCCGCCTCCAGACAGTTGGCATGAGCCGTCGTCATCGCCTTCACCACCGGCAGCGCTCTTTCTGTCTGCTTGTTGACCGTGAAGCGGTGGATTACCCAGAGCGGAAGGATTTGGCCCACTCGTCGCTATCTTTCCCCGCCATTCGTGTCCAGGAGACTTCATGCCCAGCAAAACGGTTCTCGGTCTCTCCGCCTTCTTGGTCCTTCTAGTCGCGGCGGGTTGCCGTTCGAAATCGAATTCTCCAGCCGCCGCCCAGGAATCCGGCACCCCGGCCAACGTCGATACCGCACGCCTGATCAATGCCGATCAGCAACCCGACAACTGGATGAGCTACGGCCGCACCTATAGCGAGCAGCGTTTCAGCCCGCTAAAGCAAATCAACGATCAAAACGTCGGCCAGCTTGCCCTCGCCTGGTACCTTGACTTGGACACGCGTCGCGGCCAGGAAGCAACTCCCATTGTCGTCGACGGCGTGATGTACTTCACCACTGCCTGGAGCAAAGTCTTCGCCGTGAAAGCCGCCACTGGTGAGAAGCTTTGGTCCTACGACCCTAAAGTTCCTCCCGAGTGGGCCATCAATGCCTGCTGCGATGTTGTCAATCGCGGCGTCGCTGTCTGGCAGGGAAAAGTTTTTGTCGGCACTTTGGATGGCCGTCTCGTCGCGCTCGATGCTGTGTCAGGAAACCCTGTCTGGGAAACTCTCACCATCGATCCGCACTACCGTTATTCCATCACCGGAGCGCCGCGCGTTGTGAAAGGCAAAGTGTTAATCGGCAATGGCGGAGCGGAATTCGGCGTGCGCGGCTATATCTCCGCTTACGATTCCGCCTCCGGAAAAATGGTCTGGCGCTTTTATACCGTCCCCGGCGATCCTTCGCAGCCTTATGAATCCCCCATTCTCGAAAAAGCCGCGAAAACGTGGACCGGCCAGTGGCGCAAATTCGCTGGTGGCGGCACCGTTTGGGACTCCATCTCTTACGATCCCGACTTCGATCTCGTCTACTTCGGCGTCGGCAACGGCACTCCTTGGGACCGCCGCGCCCGCAGCCCCCAGGGTGGAGACAATCTCTTTCTGTCTTCCGTCGTCGCCCTTAAAGCCGACACCGGCGAATACGTCTGGCATTACCAGGAAACTCCCGGCGATGCTTGGGATTTCGATTCCGCGGAATCCCTCATCCTCGCCGACCTAACGATCAACGGCTCTCCGCGTCAAGTTCTTCTTCACGCTCCCAAGAACGGTTTCTTTTACGTTCTCGATCGCGCTACCGGTGAACTCCTCTCGGCCAAGCCTTACACCGCCGTCTCCTGGGCTACCACCATTGACCTGAAATCCGGCCGTCCCATCGAAAACCCTCAAGCTCGCTACGAGGGAGGGAAGGGTGCTCCGATAGCTCCCGGTCCTTCCGGAGGCCACACTTGGCATTCCATGTCTTTCAGTCCGCTCACAAAACTCGTCTATCTGCCCGTTCAAGACGCAGGTTTCCTCTACAAATCCGACGAACATTTCCAGCCGAAAACACTCGCGTTTAACGTTGGCATCGACTTCGTGGCTGCCGAACTGCCGCAACAACCCGAAATCAAGAAAGCTGTCCTCAGCGCCACCAAGGGCCATCTCTCCGCATGGGATCCCGTCCAGCAAAAAGAAATCTGGCGTGTCGAGCGCAAAACTCCCGCGAACGGTGGAATCCTTTCCACCGCCGGAAATCTTGTCTTCCAAGGCACTGCAGAGGGAACTCTCGAAGCCTACCGCGCCGATACCGGTCAAAAACTCTGGTCCGCCGACGCTCAGAGCGGCGTGGTGGCCGCCCCCATCGCCTACACCGTCAACGGTGAACAATACGTCGCCGTCCTCGCCGGATGGGGCGGCGTCTTTCCTCTCGCTGCCGGTGAAGTCGCGCTCTCCTCGGGAAGGACGCAAAATATCAGCCGCTTGCTCGCTTTCAAGCTAAACAGCAAAGCCAGTCTGCCTCCGCTTCCTCCGTTCACACCGCCTCAGCTGAAACCGCCGAAATCCACCGCCACCGCCGCCACAGTGAAAAAAGGCGAAACCCTCTACCAGAGCGTCTGCTCACTGTGTCACGGCGACGTCGCCGTCAGCGGCGGCGTCCTCCCCGACCTGCGCTATTCCAGCACGCTCGGCAACGATCAATGGTTCGAGATCGTCCTGAAGGGCCAGCTCAAGCAAGCCGGCATGGTTTCTTTTGACAAGGAACTCTCGCGCGATGACGCCGCCGCCATTCGCGCCTACGTCATCCTCCGTGCTCAGCAATCCCTGGCCGAAGCACATGCCGCGCCGAAATAGATACGCTTTCGGTTAACTAGAACAAGCAGCACCACTCATCCAATTTTGTGGTACATTACCGGAATCATGGCGCGAACCCTCCTACGGCGCGCAGCTATTCCCTGCATTTTGCTCCTCGCCTCTTTCTGCGCCCTGGCCGTTCCCAAGGACAAAGAGCCCGCCCCCCGCTTCAACGCCACCACCACCACCAGCGAAAAATTCACCAATGACTCCGTCAAAGGCAAAGTCGTCCTCTTCGAATTTTGGACCACCTGGTGCGGCTTCTGCGCCGACGAAGCCGCCTTCGTCGACAAAATCGGCCACGAGCTCGCCGCCAAAGGCCTCATCCTCCTCGCCATCAACGTCGGCGAATCCAAAAAAACCGTTAAGAAATATCTTGAGCAGCATCCCCGCAATTGCAAGCTCGTCATGATGGAAGACACCAATCTCGCGGCGATGTACCAGGCCAACGTCTATCCCATCTACGTCGTCATTGATCGCGACGGCTTCATCGTCGGCACCCAGCGCGGCGCCGGCGGCGAAGAAGCCCTGCGCCGCCTCATTGCCCGCGCCGGCATCGAATCCCCCGGCGACGACTCCGACTCCAATTAGCCTTCGCGCATTTTTCTGCCACGGCGTTATAATCCCCAAGGCTCCCCGAGGCGCACGCCGTGAAGCATCCCAGAAAAATCATCGTCCACATCGCCACTAGCGCCGATGGCTATATCGCCCGCCCCAATGGCGACGTCGCCTGGCTCAACCGTCCCCGCCCCAAAGACAATTACGGCTATGCCGCCTTCTTCAAATCCATTGACACCATCCTTTGGGGCTATAAGACCTACGCCCAGGGCCTCGAAATGGGCATGGAGAAGAGCATGAAGTCCGGCTTCGGCACGCAAACCAAGAACTACGTCTTTTCCCGCCACTCGCGCGAAGCACCATTGCCGACGTTCGAATTCGTCAACCAGCCCATCAAATCTTTCGCCCAGCACTTGCGCGCTCAGCCCGGCAAGAAGATCTGGATGATGGGCGGCGGCGAAATCATCGCTTCCTTCTTGGACGCGGGCGAAATCGACGAGTTTCGTATCCACGTTATCCCCATCCTCATCGGCGAAGGCATCCCTTTGATCCAACCTCGCCATCGCTTCATCCGCCTCAAACTCCTCTCCTCCAAATCCTTCCTCGACGGCGTCGTCCGCCTCCACTACCGCACCAACCCTCATCCCTAAACGCTTGGATGTTGTAGCGGCGGGTCTTCAGACCCGTGTAGTTCCGGCCTTTACCCTGGCGGCGAGTTGTATCGAATCCTGGCAGGCCGAAGCTGCTTCCAGATGCCAAGTTCCGGTTTTTCCCTTCAACTTTCAACTTTTAACTTTCGAGACTCTCTTCCACTCCGTGAACTCTGTGGCCTCGGTGACCTCTGCGTAAGCTCCGGTTCCTTCCTTTTTCCTTTCAACTTTGAGCCTCCGCCAGGCGCTAGCCCCATCCCGTATCTCTTAAGGTGAAGGCGCTACGCAGACGCGTTCAACCGGTGCTATGCTTCCTGGTGATCCGGTATCCAGCCACGGAGGTCACACCATGAAACTGTTAGCAGCGATCGGCGTTCTATTATTCGTCTCCGTCCCGGCTCACGCACAAACGGCAAAGCCCTGCGAGGAGCTGAAGGACGAAATCTCGAAGAAGCTCGACGCCAAAGGCGTGAAAGGCTACACCCTGGAAATCGTCGCCAAAGATAAAGATGCCGAAGGCAAAACCGTCGGCACCTGCGAAGGCGGCACCAAAAAGATCCTCTACACCAAGACGCCAGCCCCCGCCGCAACCCCGGCGAAAGAAACGCCCAAGCCTTAATCCTTGGGCTGTACGACAAATTGTCTCGTTAGCATCGCGCACGAGGCGATTCCTGTACCACGAGCCGTCCAGAAACCACCGGGGTCGAAAGCCGTGCTGAATTCAAAGGAGTTAGCTTCAAGAGCCTCCTGATTAGCCTAACGTTCGAGGGATTTTTCATAACGTTTCGCGGGCTCGAGGCCCTAAAGGACAGGGTCGAAAAACCCAGGCTTGCATACCAAACCGCGATGAAATCAAAGGACTTAACCTACGCTGACGTCGCGCGATTTTTCATGAAGGTTTGGCGCGCCGGAGGCCCTAAATGACAAAAACAAGAAACAGTGGGATACATCCCTTCGGAGCCAAATGTCTTTCTCCGTCTTTCCCCATCCAATTTTTGCGTCCTTACCTCCTTAGCTCGTTACTTCCGCCGTTCCAGCAGTCCCATTGCGGCGCACGCACTTTGGTGCCACAATCCGCACTGGCGGGAGATTTCTTTACGCTCCGGGGAAACAACTCCGCTCCTCCCGGTGTCTAAGAATACGAGAGCGGACTTCGGGGCCACTCGAATGTTTGGTCCCCGTTGCAAGTCGTGCCTAGGTCAGCAGGGTGGCTCGCTTCCAGCAAGCGAGTCGGAAAGGCCGGCAGTGTCCGATTGGGCTAGTGCCCTGTCGTGGGGCCGCGATGAAGCCGAACTCGTCCATGAGCTCCAAGCGGGCTCGGAGACGGCCTTCGACTGGCTCGTCACGCACTATCATGCGCCGGTCTATAACCTCATCCTTGGCATGTTGGGCGACACTTCAGACGCCGCCGACGGCTGCCAGGAAGTGTTCTTGAAGGCTTTCCGCGGCATTCGCAATTTCCGCCACGGCAGCTCTTTGAAAACATGGCTCTACCGCATCGCCATCCGCGAAGCGCTGAATCACAAGCGCTGGTTCAAGCGTCATCTGCAAAAGAATGTTTCCATCGACGCCGAACCGGAAGAAGGGCAAGTGCGCTTCGAGATAGAAGATCTTTGCGCCACGCCCTTCGATCAACTCGCTGCTTTGGAAATTCAAACGGCGGTCCACGGCGCTTTGCAGCAGGTTCCCGATGTTTTCCGCAGCGCGGTCATTTTGCGCGACCTCGAGGGCCTGAGTTACGAGGAAGTCTCTGAAGTTTTGGAATGCAGCGTCGGCACCGTGAAGTCTCGCATTCTTCGCGGGCGCCGCGCGCTAAAAGATATTCTTGAGCCGCTTTTGGGTGTGCAGCAGGCTCACGAGGCGCGCGCGCAAACGGTTTCGCATGGCAGTGTTTCGGAGTCTCAACCGTCGCCTTTCGGCGATGCATTTTCCGCCGCAAGGCGAGTGACAATTTCTCCTGAACGTATTCACCCGCGCGCAAGTGCCGCGGACAAGGGTGTCCAATGAAGTGCAACACAGTACGAACAAAATTGGCGGGCTATCTCGATGATGCTGTCACTGGCGGAGCGCGTGTGGAAGAGCGCGTGCACATCAGCCGGCATCTCGAAGCGTGCCACGTTTGCCGCGCCGAGCTCGAGAAGTTCCGCAAGCTGAGCGTTATGCTTTCGCGTATGCCCAAGAATGTTCCTCCAGCTGATCTCGCTATCCGCATTAAGGTTGCCGCCGCTCAAGCGCAGCATTCGCGCGATTGGCCCAGCCGCTTCCGCCGCATGAAGGATCGCGCGGAGATTTTGCTCGACAACGTTTTCCGTCCGCTGACCCTTCCAGCCACCGGTGGATTCTTCTCGGCCATTCTCGTTTTCGTCTTGGTGCTGCAGATGATCGTGCCCGGCACAACGGTGCGCGCCGTGCAGAACGACGTGGCTCTAAATCTGATGCGGCCTGCCGAGCTGATTACTCTGTCGGATTATCCGCAGTCCTGGGCGCCTGAGCAGCAAGACCTCGAACTTTCCCTGCCGCATGGCCTGCTCGTTGACGTCACCGTCGACTCGCACGGACAAATGACCGATTACCAGATTCTCTCTGGACCGACGAACCCGGAGCTTCGCCACCAACTGGACCAGATGTTGCTGTTCTCGCGCTTCAGCCCCATGCTGAGTTTTGGCCGTCCCACTGCCGGCGGCCACGTGGTTCTGAGCTTCAGCGCCGTGCGCGTCCGCGGCTGATTTTCACCGGCATGAGAAATTTAGAATTTCTCCTCGCCGCGACGCGAAATCTCGGAATTTTTCTTACCGCCACTAGAAATCAAAGAATTCTCTTTGCCGCTGCAAATAGAAACCAAAGAATTCTCATTGTCGCGTTTGTTTTTTTCTTTTCTACGAACGCGAACGCGCAATCGCAGCGCAACGATTCGGAGCGCCAGTTGTTCGAGTCTGTGAATCGCGAACGCAGCGAACACGATTTGCCCGCGTTGCAATGGAACGACGCGCTCTTCAAGGCGGCCCGCAAGCACGCTCTCCTCATGCTCAATCTGAATATGCTGGAGCACCAGCTTCCCGGCGAATCCAGCTTGGAAGCGCGCCTCGCAGAGTCCGGCGCGCGCTTCAGCGCCATCGCGGAAAATATTGCGATCGGTCCGGATCCCCAGACTATTCATACCGGCTGGATGAATTCGCCCGGCCATCGCAAGAATCTCATGAATCCTCAGCTCACTTCCGTGGGTATCGCGGCGGTGCGCGGGCCGGGCGGACTCTACGCCGTCCAGGATTTTTCACAAGCCGTTCCGGAATTGAGCGTCGAGGAGCAAGAGCAAAAAGTACTTTCCTTGCTTACCGCGAAAGGATTCCGCCTAGAGAACGCAACGGCTGGCGCGCGAAAGACTTGCGAGAGCGATGCGGGACTTGCCGGCACTTCCGCAAAATCGATGGTGCGTTTTGAGGTGGCGGACCTGACCAAATTGCCGGACGAAATCGAGCAAAAGATCCACAACCGGCCTGTCGGCAGAGTGGCGGTGGGCGCGTGCCGCGCGAATGCAGCTCCCGGCTTCGCGCGTTTCCGCATTGCCGTATTATTTTTTTAAAGACAGAGCCGGATTCGGCGGCGCGCCCAGAAAAAAAAGAAAGTGTTGTATCCGGAAACGAGAAGAAATACACTTCGTAGGTCATGAACGCCGTCTTCGCCAATTCCTATCGCTGGTATCGATTTACCGGAGATCCATCCAGGTGGCGGGGGGCGTTTCTGTAAGCGAATTTAGCAATCAAAAGATTCGACCCACTCGCCAGCCGAGTGGGTTTTTTATTTTAGGACAGGGAAAAAATCGGGAGGGCCGGAAAGATGATCATCTCCATGAAATTGCACGCAAAGCGCGAAGAAATCGATGAAGTACGCAAACAGGTAGAGCACTTCGGATACAAGGTGCATTCCATCGAAGGGGAGGAGCGCGTGGTGATCGGCGTCGTTGGCGTAGGGGATGTGACCGCGTGCATGGAATCGATCGAAGCCATGGCGCAGGTGGAAAACGTGGTGAGAATTTCGGCGCCGTATAAATTTGTGAGCAAGGAATTCCGTCCCGGCAAAACAAGGATAAGAGTCAATGGGACGGAAATTGGCGGCGGCGAATTCGTGGTAATGGCTGGGCCGTGCTCGGTGGAATCGGAAAAACAAATCATGCAAGCGGCGGAAGGGGTTGCGAAAGGCGGCGCGAAAATGCTCCGCGGCGGCGCGTTCAAGCCGCGGACTTCGCCGTACGATTTTCAGGGGATGGAAGAGGAAGGTTTGAAGTTGCTGAAAAAGGCCAAGGAAGCCACGGGATTGGCGATTATTACGGAAGTGATGAGCGACCGCGACGTGGATTTGGTCGCAAAATACGCGGACGTGATGCAAGTGGGCGCGAGAAATATGCAAAACTTCATGCTGCTGAAGGCGCTGGGAAAATGCGGGCGGCCGGTGCTATTGAAGCGCGGATTGAGCAGTACGGTGAAAGAACTGCTGATGTCGGCGGAATATATCACGGCGCACGGAAATCCCGAGGTGATTTTGTGCGAGCGGGGAATTCGCACCTTTGAAACGGTGACGCGGAACACTTGCGACATTGCGGCCATTCCCGCGCTGAATGAACTGACGCATTTGCCGGTGATCCTAGATCCGAGCCACGCGACGGGAAAACGGAGCCTGGTGCCGGCGCTCTCTCGCGCCGGCGTGGCGATCGGGGCCGACGGATTAATTGTAGAAGTGCACCCGGCGCCGGAAAAAGCCATCAGCGACGGCGCGCAGTCGCTGGACATCGCGCAATTCCAGAAAATGATGAAGGATTTGCAGCCATACATTCGTCTATGGGACGAATCGAGGAGGACAGATATGGCTGCTGCGGCGAGCCATTGAGATAACCGAGTCCTGATGGTGGAGTGACCTGGCTCGAGGACAAAGTAGCGTTGTGCCGCGAGGTCGGTCTTTTTTTTCTCTTGACTTCAAGACCGTGCCTTCATACTATTTCGCTCTAGGCCTAGACTGGTTGCTGGTAGGTCGGGGCTGGAGAGAACCTCCCTCGATGAAAAACCGCGAGCAGCGAGACCTCTTTC
The DNA here is from genome assembly GCA_035510055.1 of Candidatus Cybelea sp. Classification (GTDB taxonomy): domain Bacteria; phylum Acidobacteriota; class Terriglobia; order Acidiferrales; family UBA7541; genus Acidiferrum. The sequence continues at coordinate 37,478 of DATKHV010000071.1, forward strand.
CTGGCGCATTGGAGATGATGATTCTCCGAACCCTGAAGCGTCAGCCGCTGCATGGGTACGCGCTGGCGCAGCACATCAAGCGAACCTCTAACGATTTGCTGCACATTGAAGAAGGCTCGCTCTATCCGGCGCTTCAGCGGCTCTTGAAGGAAGAGTTGGTGAAAGCCGAGTGGGGCATCTCGACCACGAACCGTCGCGTTCGGATTTACAAGCTGACCGCGAAAGGCGCGAAACATCTGGAGCATGAGGTGTCGCGTTTTGAAAAGATGCTCGAAGGGATTACGCGGGTGCTGGCCCCGGGAGAATCGTGATGTGGCTCAAGCGACTATTTTCACGACGGCGGCTCTATGGCGAGCTCTCGGAAGAGATTCGAGAGCATCTCGAAGAGAAGATCGAGGAGTTGGTTGCGGGTGGGATGCCGAGGGAAGAAGCGAGGCACGCGGCGCGACGCGCTTTTGGGAATGTGACGCTGGCCGAAGAAGATTGTCGAGACGTCTGGCGTTGGCCGTCCTTCGAAGAATTTGTCGCTGACGTCTGCTACGGGTTGCGCGCTCTGCGGCACAACCCGACGTTCACTGCCGTCAGCTTGCTGACGATTGCGATCGGAATTGGCGCCAATACGGCCGTATTCAGCGTTGTGAATAGCGTGCTGCTGAAACCGCTGAACTATCCAAATTCCGAACAGTTAGTATCGCTGCACCAAACCGCCCCTGGGGCGCCAGGATTGGCGGATTTCGAGAGCGGCCTGCACCTTTCGCCCTCCATGTATTTCACGTACGCGGAGCACAATCGCGCATTCCAGTCATTGGGAGTGTGGGATACAGGAACCGCGAGCGTTACAGGCCTGGCTGAGCCGGAGCAGGTGCGCACAGTTGAAGTCAGCGACGGTGTACTTCAGGCGTTGGCGGTTCCGCCTGCCGTTGGGCGATGGCTCTCCGAGGCAGATCAAGTTCCGCGCGGTCCGCAGCGCGTGATGCTCAGCTATGGCTACTGGCAGCGGCGGTTCGGCGGAGACCGCTCGGTCGTCGGGCGCAACATTACCGTGGACGCGCGGCCTCGGGAAGTAGTCGGCATTACGCAAAAAGGTTTCCGGTTGGTCGATACCGACTTCGATGTCATGGTGCCGCTCGCCTTTGACCGTCGCAATCTGATCCTTGCAGGATTCGGGTTCGAGGGGGTCGCGCGGGTGAAGCCCGGCTTGACCATCGCGGAAGCCAATGCCGACCTGACGCGTATGTTGCCAATCTGGATGGACTCCTGGACAAATGGTCCTGGCACGAATCCGCATTTCTACGAGACGTGGAAGATTACGCCGATGATTCGTCCGTTAAAGCGAGAAATCATTGGCAACGTCAGCGACGTTCTGTGGGTGGTGATGGGAACCATCGGACTGGTGATGCTCGTCGCCTGCGCTAACGTGACCAACCTGTTGCTGGTGAGGGTGGAAGGGCGGCAGCAGGAACTGGCCGTTCGCGCCGCGCTCGGTGCGAGTTGGGGGCGGATGGTCCGAGGACTCCTCGTTGAAAGCGTGATGCTGGGGCTGATGGGCGGAGCTCTCGGCGTGGTATTAGCTTATGCCGGCGTGCGTCTGCTGTTGGCCATTGGCCCGGCGAATCTTCCGCGCTTGAGTGAGCTTTCGCTGGATGCGCGGACACTCGGCTTCACTGTGCTGCTTGCCCTGCTTTCCGGTTTGGTGCTCGGGCTGATTCCTGCGCTGAAATATGCCGGGCCGCGTGCTTCGCTAGCTCTCCGCAGCGGAGGCCGGGCAGCGAGCGCAAGCCGGGAGCGCCACCGCACCCGCAGCATTCTTGTGGTGGGTCAGGTGGCGATGGCACTTGTGCTGCTCGTGAGCGCGGGCTTGATGATCCGAACGTTCCAAGCATTGCGAACGGTGGCCCCGGGATTCACGGACGCGAGGCATCTCCAGGTGATGCGCATCTCGATTCCGGACGCTCTGGTAGCGGAGCCGGAAAGAGTGTTGCGCATTCAGAATGAAATTCTGGAGAGGCTGGCAGCGACCCCCGGTGTGAAGTCTGCGGGGCTCGTGAGCGAAATGCCGATGGAAGGTTTCGGTTCGGACTGGGACTGCATCTTTGCCCGAGACAAGACATACCCCGACAACGTGATGGCACCGCTGCGGCTGTACAAATATATTTCTCCAGGCTTTCTACAAACGGCGGGGACGCGATTGATTGCCGGCCGGGAATTTACGTGGACCGACGTATACGGACTGCGACCGGTAGTGATGATTTCGGAGAATTTGGCCCGAGAGATGTGGGGCACGCCGTCGGCGGCTCTGGGCAAGCAATTGCGCGAGTTCTCGGCGATGCCATGGCGTGAGGTGATCGGGGTGATCGAGGATGTTCGAGAAAGAGGCGTGCAGGACAAAGCGCCTGAAATCGTTTATTGGCCACCGATGATGGAGTACCTGTTCGGGAATAAAACTGCACAAACCCTGCGAACGGTGACGTTTGTGACGCGAAGCGAACGCGCGGGCACGGAAGGCTTTCTGAATGAGGTCCGTCAGGCTGTGTGGTCGGTGAACTCCAGCTTGCCGCTGGCGTCGGTGCGGACGATGCAGGAAGTCTATGACAAATCGGTGGCGCGAACTTCCTTTACGCTCGTAATGCTCGGGATCGCCGGCGCAATGGCGCTGGTGCTCGGAGTCATCGGCATCTATGGCGTGATTTCTTACGCCGTGTCACAACGCCAGCGTGAAATTGGAATTCGCTTGGCGCTCGGGGCGCAGGGCGGAGATGTTCTGCAAATGGTCTTACGGCAGGGCACGAAAATGGCGCTGGCGGGCGTGGCGATTGGAGTCGGTGCCGCTTTAGGGTTGACGCCGTTGATGACCAGCCTGCTGTTTGGCGTGACGGCGCACGACCCGGGGACGTTTGCCGCCGTTGCCGGGCTGCTGATCTTCGTCGCGCTGTTGGCATGCTATATCCCGGCTCGGCGGGCCACGCTTGTTGATCCGATGGTGGCGTTGCGGTACGAATGACAGATTTTGTGGAAGGCTCGAAGGGATTACACGCGTGCTTGTGCCGGGTGAATCATGATGTGGCTGAAGCGACTATTTTTGCGGCGGCGGCTCTATGGCGAGTTGTCGGAAGAGATTCGAGAGCACCTTGCGGAGAAGATCGAGGAGTTGGTTGCCGGCGGGATGTCGAGGAAAGAAGCGGGGCACGCGGCGCGGCGGCAGTTTGGGAATGTGACGCTGACTGAACAGGGCGGGCGAGAAGTTTGGCGGCGGCCGAACGTGGAGAACATGATCGAGGATATTCGCTATGGACTGAGGGCGCTGCGCAAGAGTCCGGGGTTTACCGCAGTGGCGGTGCTGACGCTGGCGCTGGGGATCGGGGCGAATACCGCGATCTTCAGCGTGGTGAATGCCGTGATGTTCCAGCCGTTGCCCTTTCGCGATCCCGGGCGGCTTATGGTGGTGTGGCACACGCCGCCGCAGAAAAGCTTTCCGGGAGTTACGAAGTTTGTCGTTTCGCCGGCAAATTATCTTGACTGGCGCGACCAAAATCACGTCTTCGAACAGATGAGCGCCTTGGGCTTCCGCAAATTTAATTTGACGGGCATGGGGCAACCGGAGTCCGTGGAAGGGCGCGCGGTATCGGCTGATTTCTTTTCGGTGCTCGGCGTGCAACCTGTCCTCGGGCGAGGATTTCTTGAAGAAGAAGATCAGCCGGGGCGCGGCAACGTGGCGGTGATCAGCTACGACTTTTGGCAAACGCACTTGGGGAGCAGCAAGGATGTCCTTGGAAGGCAGATCAAACTAGACGACAAGAGTTATGAGGTGGTTGGTCTTGCACCAGCCAACTTTGATTTTCCATTTCAGGCGAAACTTTGGGTGCCACTGGCCTGGACGGAGAAGGAACGGGCGGTGCGCGGGAATCACGGCTACATCGTCATCGCTCGACTGAAGCCTGAAATAGACATGAAAAAGGCCCAGTCCGAGATGGACACGATTTCAGCCCGGCTGGCACAGCAGTATCCCGTGGACGACGCTGGATGGGGCGCGGTCGTCCTGCGGCTGAACCAGCAAATGTTCCAGCAGGTGGGACCAGCTCTATTGGTGCTGTTTGGCGCGGTTGGCTTTGTCTTGCTGATCGCATGCACAAATGTGGCGAATCTGACGCTGGCGAAAGCGTTGGGACGGCGAAAGGAGATCGCCGTTCGCACGGCGCTGGGAGCAAGCCGGGGGCGCATCCTAAGCCTGGTGCTTACGGAGACAGTTTTGATTTCGGTGATTGGTGGCGCGCTTGCGCTTCTGCTCGCTCATTTTGTCATCCAGGCCATCGCAGACTTTATAGGGCCACAGTTACCGCTCGCCGTGCAGATCGGTTTGGGCGGATGGGTTCTGGGCTTTACGCTGACGATTTCCATTCTGACGGGGTTAATCGCGGGATTAACGCCATCGTGGCATTTGACAAGAACAAATCTGAATGAATCCCTGAAGCAAGGCTTAGGCAAGACGGACGCCGATTCCAGCGGCGGGCGAGCGCGGAGCGTATTTGTCGCCGCCGAGGTGGCGGTATCGCTAGTACTTTTGATTGGAGCGGGGCTGATGATCCGAACGCTCTATTTACTGAGAAACGCCAACTCCGGAATGGACGTGCGGAACGTCTTGACGATGACCTTGAGCCTTTCGAGGGAGAAGTATGCCACGGTCACGAAGCAAAACGGATTCTTCATTCGTGCGCTGGAGCAGGTCCGCGCGTTGCCCGGCGTGGAGTTCGCCAGTGCGGTCGATAGCCTGCCGCTGCGAGGAGGTTCCATACAGCCGGTAGCGGTGGAAGGGCAACCCGTCGTTCCGATGGCGGACCAGCCAGAGGTTGCGGCGCGCCTCATCGCTCCCGGATATCTGCGAGTGATGAGAATTCCGCTGAAGCAGGGTCGCGACTTTACGGAGGCGGATGATGCGAAAGCGAAGCCGGTGATACTGGTGAGTGAGTCGTTTGCCAGACGGTTCTGGCCGAATGAAAATCCAATCGGCAAGCATGTGAAGCTAACGTTTTTGCCGGGAGACGCTAGCGAAGTGGTGGGGGTAGTAGGCGACGTGAGGCTGAACGGCTTGAGGGTCACAGAACCGGTCCAGTCGGTGTATCACGCGATGGCCCAGAACCCTGAGACCACGTTCATGACACTGGCCGTGCGCACCGGGGTAGCGCCGGCGAGCTTGATTTCCGCAGTAACGGAAGCGATCCATCGAATCGATGCCGATGAGCCTGTTGTTGGCGTGGAAACCATGGAGGCGGTCGTAGACGAGTCCATTGCGCAGAATCGCTTGAACATGATTCTGCTGAGCGCGTTCGCGGGACTGGCCCTGCTGCTGGCAAGCATAGGAATTTACGGCGTTCAGGCTTATGCCGTGCGGCAGCGAACGCGTGAGGTTGGAATTAGAGTGGCGATGGGCGCGCAGCCAGCGGAGGTTTTCCGCCTGATCATCGGGCAGGGACTGCGGCTGGCAACAACCGGAATTGTTATTGGGCTCGCTGCCTCCCTCGGGCTGACGCGCTTGATGGCCAGCCAGCTTTACGGGTTGAGCGCAACGGATCCTTGGACGTTCATCGGCGTGCCGATTGTGTTGCTAACGGTGGCGCTGGCGGCGTGTTTTATTCCGGCAAGACGCGCCACGCGGATTGATCCGGTGGTGGCGTTGCGGTATGAATGACGGATTTTGCGGAAAACTTGAAACGGGTTGCTCGGAAGGGATTACGCGGGTGCTTGCGGCAGGTGAATTATGATGTGGTTGAAGCGACTATTTTCACGGGACCGATTGTACCGTGAGCTCTCGAAAGAGATTCGGGAGCACCTTGAGGAGAAGATTGAGGAGTTGGTTGCCGGCGGGATGTCGAGCGAAGAAGCTGCACACGCAGCGCGGCGAGAGTTTGGAAACGCAACTTGGATCGAAGAGGAGAGCCGCACGGTGTGGCGGTGGCTGTCGATCGAGAACTTTATCGCGGACGTTCGTTATGGCCTGCGCGTGCTGCGGAAGTCTCCCGGCTTTACTGCTGTCGCCGTCCTTACGCTGGCCCTCGGGATTGGCGCAAATGCCGCAATATTCAGCTACATCGACGCTTGGTTTATCAAGAAGCTGCCCTACTCACAACCAGACCGGCTGGTGATCTTCGAGACGCAGGACAAGAAACACGGATGGACAAGCGGGGGAGTTACTTCGGCAGCGGACTTTTTCGATTTTCAGAAGCAAAACACTTCGTTTGAGCAAACCGTGGCTTGGGGCGGTGCGAGTCTCAATCTAACTGGGGATGGCCTGCCCGAACTAGTCGACGGCGGCCGAGTGAGTTGGAATTTTTTTGATACGTTGGGTGCCAAGCCCATCTTGGGGCGAACCTTCACGGCGGACGATGATCGCTCGGGCGCGCCGCACGTGGCTATTCTAAGCCAGGGACTATGGCAAGGCCGGTACGCCGGGGACCCAAAAATCATCGGACGCAACATCGCCATCGGCGGCGAAGCGTACACAGTAGTCGGGGTTATGCCCGGAACTTTTCAATTGCCGCTTATGGGCATCGCCAATTTGTGGACGCCCCTTGCGTTGACCGATATGCAGCGCGCCGACCGCGGCAACGTTTGGCTTCCGGCCTTTGGCCGACTGAAGCCAGGCGTAACGCTAGAACAAGCTCGGGCGGAAACGGCAACGTTCTTTGCCCATCTCGAGAAGGAGTTTCCGAAAACTAATACCAACCTGACTTGGCTCGTCAGCTCCATGACGGACAGAATCCGTAAGGAAGAAGGCGGGCCCGAAGTAATGATCTGCTTCGTCGTTGTCGGCCTGGTTCTGCTCATCGCGTGTGCAAACGTGGCGAATCTGATGCTGGCTCGCGCGACAAGCCGCACGAGGGAGTTCGCTGTGCGTGGAGCCCTTGGCGCGACGCGCAGGCGTTTGGCGGGGCAGCTCCTGACAGAATCGTTGTTGCTGTTTTTGGTCGGCGGCGTGGCGAGCCTGCTCTTTGCATTATGGGGCATGCGCTGGATTGAGTCACAGATTCCCGGTCATATCCGTGGATACATTGTGAACTATGGCCACGTCGAGCTGGATTTCTCCACGCTGATGTTCACCCTAGGAATTACGTTGCTTTGTGGATTGGTCTTCGGCTTCGCGCCGGCATTCGAGAATTCGCGGTTTGATGTAAATCACACGCTCAAGGAAACATCCGGCCAGACGTCGGGCAGCAAACGCGGCGCGCGGCTCCGGCGGATCTTTGTAGCCGCGGAGATTGCCCTGGCGGTAATGGTGCTCATCTCGGCGACGTTGCTCGTGAAGAGCTTCATCATTTCCGCGCGCTCCAGTCCTGGCTACAATCCAGCCAACGTCCTGGTGGCGCAGCTCGCGCTCCCGAAGACGAAGTACACAGAGGACTCGCAATTTCGAAATTTCAGCGATGAAGTACTGTCCCGTATCCGCGCCCTGCCTGGAGCTGCTTCCGCGAGCGTGGCGAGTCATGTCCCATTTGGCGGCTACGGCCAGGGCATCGAATTCCAAGTGGTCGGAAAGCCGCTTCAACCCGGTGAGAGACAGGGGGCACCCTTTACTGCAGTGTCAGCGGATTATTTCTCGACGATGCAGATTGGGTTGGTCAAAGGCCGCTTTTTCGATTCCTCCGACGCGTATGGAACTTCTCCTTCCATAATTATCAGTCAAACCATGGCCCGACAGGTTTTGTCGGGCGAAGACCCCATCGGGAAGAAGCTTAGATTGGGCGAGCAGCATTCCGTCGGCACGATTGTTGGCATAGTGAATGACATTAAGATGTACTACTTGCGCGAACGTCCCGGGTGGCACATCTATGTTCCTCTGGCGCAATTTCCCTCGAGGACTTTCGGATTCGTCGTACGCTCGTCCGGTGACCCCACGATAATGCCCACAGCTATCCGCGACGCGATTTGGGCTGTGGACCGCGACCAGCCTATCTCTTCGGTCGAGCCACTCGAGAACCTGATAGCTACGGTTAACACCGGGGACCGCGTGGTAGCCGACCTGATGGTTTTCTTTAGCGTTCTAGCCATGTTTCTGGGGGCGATCGGGATCTACGGCGTGATGGCTCATCTAGTTTCGCAACGCATCCACGAAATTGGAATCCGCATGGCGCTGGGAGCAAGTCCGGTACACGTGATGCGCATGGTCCTCAGCCAAGGCCTGAAGCTGGCATTGGGCGGAATTGGCGCGGGGGTACTTGTTGCGCTCGGAGCGACGCGACTGCTCGCCACGCAGCTATACCAGGTTACGCCAACCGATCCGCTGACATTTATCGGCGTGCCGCTTCTATTTGCTATCGTTGCCCTGGCTGCATGCTACGTTCCTGCGTGGCGGGGAATGCGCGTGGACCCGCTGGTGGCTTTGCGGTACGAGTGACGGCTCGGAAGCAGTTCTGGAGCTGTCGAACCGCTTTCCTATCTTTGGTCAGATGGGCAATGAGGGGACGCGGGGAAAGCGAGCGCCCTCGACTTGGTCGCGTCCCCCCTCTTGTCGCGGCGTTATTTGGACTCGCCGCCTACGGTGGTGTGTACGGTCTCAGGTTGGCAATGGTCTTACGCTCGTCCCAAAAGAACACATTAACGTATATACGCTAATTATGGAAAATACTGTCAACGATGCACTGGGCGCGGACATCCCGAGAGTGACCTCGAATCGGCCGAAGGGCAGTTCGCGGGTTATGATGAAGCGGGAGACGGCAGCATTGGAGATGAAGATGAATTCTTCGGCGAGTGAGGCACGATTGGAAATTGTTCCTAGCATTTCGAGGATTCGCGAGGCGCGGGAATTTGTGGCCAAATATTTCGCGCCCACGCGGTTGATTCACGCGCCGTTCCTGAGTCAGGCCACGGGCAAGAGCGTCTATTTGAAATTGGAGACGGAGCTGCCTACGGGTTCGTTCAAAGTGCGGGGCGCTTTTTGGGCGCTGGCGCAGCGGATGAAACGCGGGGCGATCCAGGAAGTAGTGGCCTGCAGCACCGGGAATCACGGAGCGGCGGTGGCGTTTGCTGCGAAACAGTTTGGGGTCGCGGCGCGGATATTTTTGCCGGCGAATTGCAATCCAGTGAAACGAGGGCGGATCGCCGGGCTAGGAGCGGCAATTGTGGAGAGCGGAAACAGCGACCCGGCTTCCGCATTTACGCCGGCTGCGGAGTACGCGCGGAAGCCAGGCGTGTATTTCCTGAACGATGCGACCGATGAGCATTTGCCGGCCGGTCCCGCAACGATTGGTTGCGAAATGCTAGAGCAGCTCCCGCAGACCAGCGCGATTTTTGTGCCCATGGGAGATACGGCGTTGATCCGCGGGATCGCAGCGGCAGCGAAGCAGATTGCGGGGAACGTGAAGATCGTCGGTGTGCAAGCGGAACGCGCTCCGGCGTATTACCTGTCGTGGAAGGAAGGGAAAGTCGTGGGCACGGAGACGTGCGACACGATTGCCGACGGACTGGCGACGCGAACGCCAGATGCTGCGAACGTGCGTGCTGTCGAGAGCCTGGTCGATGACGTAGTGCTGGTCAGCGAAGAGCAAATGCTTCATGCGATTGCGACGCTGCTTGCGGAAGAGCACGTGCTCGCGGAGCCAGCGGGGGCCGCGAGTACGGCGGCATTATTGAAAGGAAGCGCCGGGTACGGCGATCACCTGGTTTTAGTTGTGAGTGGAGCGAATATTTCACGCGAAGTACTCCAGCAGGCTATCCTGAAAGTCTAGCCGATAGAACTAGGGTATTTACCTGAGCGGATTTTGCGGGATTTCCTTCCTATTTTTCCTTCCCGTTCGTGGCCTTATTACTGGGACGAGCCGGACTGGCCTTGGCAAGGGCAATCTCCTAACGATTTGCCTCCGAGGGGGGTGCAATGCGTTGGCCAGTCCGGTAACCATGATGCCAATCCGTGAAAGCAAAATGTGCATGGTAGGCAGGAGCACCGCGCCATGAAGCGTCGGATGTGGTTAGTGGGTCTTTTGGCGGCCTTGTTATGGGCGACGCCGGCGCAGGCAGACACTGGCGTCATCATTCGGACGACGGGAGGGCTCCCAGCGCTGCAGGTGTTGTGTCTCCTTCCGGCGACCTGCACGATCGTTGGCGGTCTGGACGGCACGTTGGGTCAGGTCTTCCTCGTTACTACACCACTCCCACTGCAGACATTTCTGAATCTGTTACCCACCGGCTTGACGGGATTCCTAGATGCCGAAGTGAATCAACTACTCAGTTTGGTTGATTTGACGAATCTACTTCCTTCGCCGATTCCCAGCACGCTTATGCAAGACAGAACTTCGGTACCCTACCCCGCGAATTCCACGAACACGGCATGGAATAGCTATGTCAATCAACCGGCAGTATCGATTGTGGGCGTGCCGAACGCGCAGAAGACCTTCAATGTGAGCGGAACGGGGATCGTGGCGGACATTGACACCGGAGTGGATCCCAACCATCCGGCGCTGCAAGGGGTGCTGTTACCGGGCTATGATTTTACGCGGAACCAGGCAGGCGGTTCCGAACTCAACGATCTTTCCCCGTGCCCGTTTCCTTCTATTTCTACTACTTCGTGCACGCCGCCGCCTTGCGATCCCACCACTTGCCCCTCTCCGGTGCAGGTGAATCAATCGTCCGCGGCGGTACTGGACCAATCCTCGGCGGCCGTATTGGATGGATCTCCATATGCGGCTTTTGGCCACGGGACGATGGTGATGGGCATCATCCACCTGGTGGCTCCGACCGCGCAGCTCATGCCGCTGAAAGCATTCCATTCCGACGGATCAGCAGCGCTGTCCGATATTCTTCGCGCGATTTACTACGCCGTGCAAAACAGCGCCAACGTGATCAACATGAGCTTCGACATCAAAACGAGCTCCTTGGAGCTGCAAAAAGCCCTCGACAATGCCAATTCGAACGGCGTGATATGCGCGGCGTCAGCGGGAAACGACGGAGTTCAGGAAACCGTGTATCCGGCGGCGTTGCAAAATGACGTGATGGGAGTGGCGTCAACGACCGACCAGGATACGCGTTCTTCGTTCTCCAACTATGGGAGCGCCATCGTGTGGGTCGCGGCTCCCGGCGAAGCCATTGTGAGCACCTACCCGTTCGATACGTATGCGGCGGGATGGGGAACTTCGTTCAGCGCTCCATTTGTTTCGGGAGCGGGGGCCTTGTTGCACAACATGAATGCGGCCATTAACGAGTCTGGGGCAGGAGCGGCGACGGCAAATGCGGTTCCGCTTGATCCCAGCTGGGGGCTGAACCACGGGCGCTTGGACCTGCTAATGACACTCGGGTCCCTGGGTGGAACTCCGGACTACAGCGTTTCGGCTACCCCGCCCAGCGCAACGATCACTGCCGGACAACAAGCGACTTTCACAGTTTCCGCCACGCCCGCGCATGGATTCGATCAGACCGTGACTTGGAGTTGCAGTGGCGCGCCGATGGCGGCGACTTGCACGGTTGCACCTTCGTCGGTGACGCTTGATGGGTCGAACGCCGCGACGGCGACTGTTACATTCACAACCACGGCCCGAGGGCTGGTGGTGGTACCGCCGGTTTTGCCGCCTGCGGCGCCGATTTCTTCCTATGAGTGGCAGGCTTTGGCGGCGATACTCGCCTTGCTTTCTGTTATGTTGCTTTGCGGCTTGAGCGGTGGTCCTCGCCGACGGCCTGTCCTTGCCGCGACGGCCGGTCTGCTCGCCGTTTCGCTTTTCACCTATTCCTGTGGCCAGTACGGTGGGAACCCTCCAGGGTCTCCGACACTTTCGTCCATTGCATTGAATCCGCCCAGTGTAACCGGCGGATCTCCCTCGACTGGAACGGTCACTCTTAGCGGGTCAGCTGCCAGCGGCGCGACCGTGTATCTTTCCAGCAGCGCGTCTGCGGCAACGGTCCCTGCAAGTGTAACCATCGCCGCGGGGGCGAGCAGCGCGACATTTACAGTTAGCACCAGCGCTGTTACCGCGTCCACTCAGGTCACCATCACGGCATCGTATGGCGGCGCGACCAAAACAGCTTCACTCACCGTCGTGCCTAGTCAAGGCGCTGCAACGCTCTCTTCGCTGACGGTGAATCCTGCAAGCGTGACCGGGGGCACACAAACTTCCACAGGCACAGTGACGTTGAGCGGGCCTGCACCCACTGGCGGTGCCCAAGTAATGCTTTCTAGTGACAATGCGGCGGCCGGCGTGCCTGCCAGCGTAACCATCGCTGCGGGAGCGAGCAGCGCGACATTTACCGTTAGCACCAGCGCCGTTACCGTATCCACTCCGGTCACCCTCTCGGCATCGTATGCCGGTGTGACCCAGACGGCGGCACTCACCGTGGCGCCGCCGGGCACCCCTGCCGGAACTTACACGCTTACGATCACGGGTACTTCGGGCAACCTGAGCCACACCACTACGGTCCAAGTGACAGTGAACTAAGGGAACTCCCCCAAGCCCTAGCCCTCGAATCAGCCCTCAGGCCCAGCAAATAAAACGTATCGAGCGACTGGCCATTTGGCCAATTACGTTCTGGGCAAGTCCCATTGCTCCGTCCGGCCCTAAGTAGATCCTTAGAGAAGGAGAAACTGTCTCCGGAAAAAGGGCCAAGGACGGACGGGCGATGAGCAAACCAACAATGGAGTTCAACTGGAGGGCGGCGCACGCCTTTGCGGTCGCGGCTTGCTTGGCAGGCAGCTGTATAGTCGCAGGTCCGCTCGCGAAGGCGCAAGCTACAGCATCATCAAAGGGATCGGAGTCCAATTCCCGTTTGTTGACTGCGGAAGACGGGCGGACCATCATCGACGCTGCACGGGATCAGGACGAAACGGCGCAGGACTGCTCCCACCTTGTGCACCAGACGTATCTCAACGCGGGCTTTGAGTATCCGTATGCGAGCTCATTTGAACTCTACGCGGGGCACGAAAATTTTGAGCGAGTGAGAAACCCGCAGCCAGGGGATTTGATCGTGTGGCCAGGCCATGTCGGCATTGTTCTGGATCCTTTGGAACATAGTTTTTACAGTCTGGTGAGTACGGGGGCGGAAGCCCAGGATTACTTAGGAGCTTACTGGAAGTCGCGCGGGAGACCACGCTTCTATCGTTACAAAGTGGAAAACGCGGAGACCCTGGCTGCCTCTAAAGCGCCGGAATCCTCCATATCCCCGCATTCCGCGAAGCAGCCGGAGACCAGCGCGGTAGTCAAAGAGCGATCCATCGGGGTGGCTTCTTCTCCGAATCGGCCGCCGAAAGCGGTTTCGGAAAAGACGAAGGTCGTGAATAGCCCATCCGCTTTGCCAGGGCCTGCCGCTGAAACCAGCGCATTTGTGGTTCCTCAGAGTATCGTCATCGCTGGAGGAAATAAGCCACCGACGGCCAGCCAGGTCGCCGAGGGCATCTCGGAACTGAGCAATGCCTCGGGGAGCGTGTTGCGAACAGGTGATCCGTCAAAACTGGCGTTGCCCCTGGTTATCTTTGAACGACTCCAGGTGCAGCGGCTGGAAATCAAGCGGGACCACGGATGGGCGCGCCTCGAAATTGATTCTCGAGCGACCATTGCAGGCGGGGAAACAAATTACAAGCGGCGGCACGAAAAAGTTCGCTGGGAATTGCGCCGCACGGAATCGGGGTGGGAAGCCATCATGCCAGCGGGCCGGACATATGTTCCGAATGATGTGGCGGTGCGCAGTTTGGCCGCGCAACTCGCGCGGCTGACCGAAGGGGACAGCGCTGCGGTGCATCGGGAGATAGTTTTGCGGCAGGAGTCACAGCTCGCCGATCTTCTGAGTATGCTCCTGGATAATAAAGCAGGCGTTTCATCGAGCAGTCGGAAGCCTGATAAAAGCAGTCAATCTGCCAGTGGCGAGGAGAAATCACCAAAGCCGGCTCGTAGTGGCGGTCCATCCTAATTCCAACTGCAAAAACGAATGCTGCTGATCTGAACTGGCCTTCGAGGTTGCTGATGCTTGCGGCAGTTGCAAAGGCGACGTAGGCGCCGCTAGCGGCGATGACGATGAATTGGCGCCTTCACGACGCGCCGAACCTCGCTGACATGATGGCTGCGATGGCGAGTAGTCCCAGGGTAGACAGTCACAGCCCGGCATAGAAGAAGTGCTGCGCGGCTAGGAAATATGTTTATGAGACTGATTCCCGGGACCTCGTTAGTTGGCGGATGAAGCCGAGGAATCGGAAAAGCTTTCGGCAGCCTGGCGGGCGGTTGGGTAGGATTTTAAGAAGCGGTCGGCTTGGACTATTTTCAAGACGCCGTCAATCATGCCGTTGGTGCCGGCGAGACAAAGTGCTCCGCCGGCGGTTTTCAAGCGCGAGAAACAATTAACGACTTTTCCCAAGCCGGCGCTGTCGAGTTTGGTCAGCTTACTTAGGTCGAGGGCAACCCTGGTGTGGCCGTTGCGGAGCAGTTGATCCACGGCAAGCCCCAGTTGTTTGCACTCGAAGCCCAGCTGAAGTGGACCGCTCAGCTCGAGGATGAGGGTCCCTGGCTTGGACCCTTTTTTGACGATAAGCACAAGCGCCTTTTGTTAAGCCGCCTGATTCCAGAGAGAATCAGCTGAGATTTTCAAGCGCGGTCCGCGGAGCACAGGACCGTCACCTAGCAACCTGGGGCGCCCTTGGCGGCGACAGGTTCTTCGCCTTCGTAAGGGAACTCACGAATCATGCGGGCGCAGGCGGTGAGCGCGTCGAGAATCGAGTTTCCCCATCCGACAGGGAGAATCGGAGCAATCTTCTGATTGACGTGCCTGCCTCGGCGAAGAAGCGCGCAAATTGATCCCGCGGAGGCGCAGCGAATTCTTTCGCCAGCGCCCTGGTGCTTTTTGAACGAGAAATGGTGCAGCAGAGCCAATTCTTCAGACACATCCTTTTGAGCAAATTTCCAATCGCTCACAAAGCCTCCGGCCGAAAATCACCGGGGACGGAATGCAATTCGGAACAAGGCGCAACTTAGGATGCGCGGGGAAGCAAGTCCGACGCGAGCTTCGCCTGTGTCAAGCTTCGCCTGGCCTCGTTAGAAATGTCCCCCTCTTTACCTCATTAGAAGTGTCCCCTTTTTTTTGCTTTGCTGTTGTCCTTGGGGCTTCCCCTGTCAAGTCTCGCCTGGCAGCTCGAAGGCGGTTGTGAAAATCCTCGACTTCGCCCGCACATTGGTTAGAATTCACGCGCTTGGGATTCTCCGGCCCCGATTTTTCGTGGAGGCACACCATGAAGATTCATTTCCGTTTGAAATCACAGGTTTTTGTGACGGCGATCCTGTTCTTGGCACTCGCGGGAGCGCCGAGCGCCCGCGCGCAAACCGCGCAAGATAATTACACTCCGACACCCGAGAATCTGAAGGCGCGCACGTGGTTTCAGGACGCCAAGTTCGGTATGTTCATTCATTGGGGAGTGTACAGTGTGCTGGGCGATGGGGAATGGATCATGGAGACACGGCCAATCAATCGAACGGATTATGCGAAAGTGCCGGCTTTTTTTAACCCCATCAAGTTTGATCCCGCGGCGTGGGTGGCGCTGGCGAAAGCCGCTGGGATGAAATACATCACCATAACTTCGAAGCATCATGATGGATTCGCGATGTTCGATTCTCGCCTGACGGATTGGAATGTGGTGGCGCGAACCCCGTACGGTAAAGACGTGATCGGGATGCTAGCGGCGGAGTGTCATAAACAAGGCATCAAACTGTTCCTGTACCACTCACAGTTGGATTGGCACTCCGCGGATTATTTTCCGCGCGGCCGCACGGGGCATCGCACGGGCCGTGCGGAATCGGGGAATTGGGATGCCTACCTGAATTTCATGGACGGGCAGTTGCGTGAATTATTGACGAACTACGGCGAGATCGGCGGCATTTGGTTTGATGGAATGTGGGACAAGCCAGACGCGGATTGGCATTTGGCGCGAACTTACGCGCTGATTCATGAATTGCAGCCGCAGGCGCTGGTCGGGAGCAATCATCACAAGAATCCTTTTCCTGGAGAGGACTTCCAGATGTTTGAGAAGGATTTGCCGGGCCAGCACACTACCGGATTCAACCCCGACCAATCAGTGAGCACGCTGCCGCTGGAGACCGCGGAAACGATGAATAATTCCTGGGGATTTAACCTGACGGATGAACACTACAAAAACTCCGGCGATCTCATTCGATACCTGTTGCGTGCCGCCGGAGCGAACGCCAATTTTCTTTTGAATGTGGGGCCGATGCCGAACGGCGTGATCCAGCCCGAGTTTGTACAGCGCTTGACGGAAGTGGGGCAGTGGATGAAGCAGTACGGAGAATCGATCTATGGAACGCGAGGAGGGCCGCTAGCGTCGGGAGCGTGGGGCGTGACGACCCAACGAGGTTCGACGGTTTACGTGCACGTGCTCGATTGGAATCAGCCGGTGCTGGCGCTGGCGGGAATGCCGCGGCCGGTTCATTTGGCGCGCTTGCTGCGCGATGGAAGCAGCGTCGAGTTCACCCCCGTCAAGGGAGGGCTGGTGTTGAAGATTCCCGAGCCGCAACCGGAAGAAGTGGATCGCGTGATCGTGCTCGAATTGGAAGCCCCGAAATAGAAAGCAAAGAACGGGCGCAATTCAGAGATTCGGAGCGGATTCGTCGACCTTGAGGATCAGAACTTGGCCGTTGGAGTGAAAGGTGCCTCCGGTGGCGGTCTTGGCTTCTTTGAGAGGATTGTTGGGGAGGAAATGAGAGATTTCGTTGACCCGGCCAGTGGAGGCCAGGGTTTTTTCGAGGTAGTCGCGTTCGAGATCAACGTCGGGATCGATCTTGTGGGTAACACCGTTGTTGCGCTGGTCACGCTCGAATCCGACGTCGTGCGTGGCGGCGCCGACCCACAGAGTCTTGCCAGCGACCTGAAAGGGTGCCTTCCAGATGCGCAGATGGTTACGGGTTCTAACGACGCTGATCGGTTCAGCATGAGCCCAGCCGTAATCCTGCGGCCGGCCGAAAAGGTAGAGCTGGCTCATGGGCATGGTCAAGTAGGATTCCTTGGAGAGGCTCTCGATGAGGCCGTGGAGAACGGTATCTCTGACGTCAGCGTCGACTTTCACCCAGCCGGCACTGGTGAAGACGCGCTGCATGGCGTCCTCGGACCCAAGGATCAGGAAATTAACCATGTCCCCCGGGTTGCCTTGCTTGTCGCCGACGCGCCGTGGGATTTTCGAGAAGAGATTATTGTCGATGCCGGGAAGCGAGCTGACCTGCCTGGCCACTACGCGTGCCGAACCTCCTTCAGGTGAGTAAACCTCAACGCGAACGGTGTAGGTACCATCAGCGGTGTCGTCGGCAGTCTGATTGATGCCGACGGAAAGACGACCGGAGATAGGCGCCAGCACATCACGCCGCGCGCCGATGACAAAAGGCTGAGCGGTGTCCCGGTCACCAATGCGCCCAATCAGCGCTCCACGTCCGGCTTCGTTAAAAGCCAGAACGCGTAGAAGGTCCTTGAATCCGCGCGGTAGACCTTCCGGCCCATTTTCGTCCTTGGCGTCGGCGTAGCGCAGCTTGCCGGCGGCGGTGATAAGCACGTGTTCGCCGGCCTGAACATCAATGCCCGTATCGATCCATGACGCATCGCCGGTCAGTTGGACCTCCTGAGAAAGACGCCTTTTGCCCGACGGCGTTTGGACGGAGGAGGGATCTTGCGCTTGCCGGTTGGCAGCCTCCTGCGGCGGATGCTGTGCAGTGTTCTCGCGAGCGAGTTGCGCGTGAAGGGCACTCGCTATCGCTGTTGCTAGGAGCAGACAACCGAGAATCGACGGCAGTTTCTCCATGGAAGGTTGAATCATAGGAGCGGCCATCCCCTGCAGGGTCCGGAAGCATCTCCACTGTTAGCAGATGCCCAGGTAGGTGCAAATGTTGTCCCCATTGACCAGCGATTGACCAACGATTGACCAGCGTTCTCCCGGTGAACGATTAGGGCAGGGCAGAGACGCAGAGATCGCGAAACGCTCCGAGAGAACCAGGGGGATTCCTTGACGGAGTGCATTGGGGGCTTGTAGATTGGCAATATGCCGTAGCGTTGTGAGAGGACCTAGCCGCTCCCCTATAGGCCCTTCCGTGCGGAGCTCCGCGACAGGCGGAGGTAAATAGTGCGACTGACCCGAGTGAGGACTGCGGCAAAAGGCATGAACAAATTTCAGCGACAGATGGCGATAATTTCTTTGTCTACGGCGATGGCGCTCCCGGCAGTCGGACAGTCCCAAACGCCAGTGCCCGCTCCGGCGCAAGCCCCAACCGCGCCACCGGCCCAGACACCTGCTTCGCGACAGCGCACGAAGACCGCGGCCCAAAACACAGTGAGTGTCGATGGCAGCGAGGCGATGTTTACGACCATGTGCGCTCTGCTGGCCGCGGGTTTCGAGTCGAACGTCAGCGCGGACAATTGGACTGCCTTCCGGGCTCAGATGCGCGAGCGCTTACGGCAACAGCAGGGCCCCGCGGTCGAAGCCGTGCGGGAATTCTACCGGCAGCACGAGTTGCGCGATCCCGGGGAAACACTGTCAAGGTATTTGTGGTTTGGTTTGGTTTCCGGGTCCGCGCCCTCGTTTCAACCGGTTTTGCGGCGCGATGATTTGCCGCCGGATGTGATCGCCCTCGAAGGATTCAGCGAAATCCTTTCCAGCTACTATCAGGAACAAAAAATCGGCCAATGGTGGCGCCAAGTGCAGCCAATTTATAACCGCGAAGTCGAGCGGCTGCACGATCCGGTGTCGCAAATCGTTTTTGTCACCTCGGCGTATTTGCGTGAAATCGTCGAGCAATCCGGGCCGCGCACTTTTGAAATTGTAGTCGAACCCCTGGTGGGCCGCATTACCAACGTGCGAAATTTTGGAAATCACTATGCACTGGTATTGAGCGGTGGAGAAGAGATTCCGACGAACATGGTGCGCCATGCGTTTTTGCACTTCCTGCTGGATCCGCTACCGCTGATGTATCCCCACGTTGTGGCGGTAAAACGTCCGTTATTTGAGAAGGCCGCTGCCGCCCCGCGCCTCGCGCCAGAGCTAAAAGACGACTACGAGTCGTACTTTGCGGAGTGCATGGTGCTCGCCGTGGAGCTAAAACTTAAGCGCATGTCCCCCGGCGAACGGGAAGCGGCGATGAGCCGTTACGATGAAGCCGGGCTCGTCCTGGTGAAGCCGCTCTTCGCGCAACTGCCTAAATTCGAAAACTCGGAACCTTCGATGAAGTACTTTTTCCCGGACTTGGTAAGGGCTATCGATATTGATGCTGAGGCCAAGCGGCTGGCGGCCGTGAAATTCGCGCCCGCCGATGCGGTTAATTCGGTGGACGAAACCTCGGATGAAAAGATCGCGCGCCAGCGAAAAATCGCGCCAACCACGGTGCCGAATGACGCGGAAGTCATCGCCGCTCTGACGGAGGGCGAGCGGCGAATCGCGGAGAAGAATCCGCGTGCGGCGGAGGCCTCGTTCCAAAAAGTTCTTGCGAAATATCCGGACCAGCCGCGGGCCTGGTATGGAATTGGATTAGTGGCCATGCTGGATCACGATGCGGCAAGAGCCAAGCAGGTGTTTGGGCGCCTGACGGTTGGTGAACATGCGGCGACAGAGGATCCCATGGTACTTGTGTGGGCGCACGTCTACCTCGCTCGGATTTATGATTATGAGGGGAATTCGGAAGTGGCGAGAGCCGAGTATCAATCCGCTCTGGCCGTCGAGGGCGGTCCGGACCAGGCGAAGCAGACCGCGCAAAAAGAATTGGCCTCCTTGGGCGCGGACAAGCCTCTCGCCCGCCCGTAGACGAAAGCCGATTTGGCTTCGCCGGCCCGTGGAGGAGTTGCGAATTTCGAGTGACCAAGTGACCAAGAAGGGAATAGGAGAAATAAGGATGAAATGGAATTGGAACAATTGCATGAAAGCGGTAACCGCCGGTGCTTTACTCGCGGGCATGAGCGGAGTGGCAGCGGCCGAGAGTTCGCAGTCCGGCCAGGGCAGCCAGAGCCAGCCTCCGGCGCAGCAGGCGGATAAACCCAAAACGCCCGAGGTTACACCTCTCACGCTGGACGTGCCGGCGCCGGTGAATGCGGAAGAAGATGCCGCGTACAAAACCTTTTTTGCGGTGCTTTCAAATGACACCGCCAAGAAGATTGAGCTCGGCGAAGCCTTTATCCAGAAATATCCTGACAGCCGCTACAAGTCCCCGGTCTACGGCGCCCTGACTTTTGCTTACGTGCAAGCGGGGAACATGCAAAAGATGCAGGAAATTGGAGAAAAGGAAATCGCGCTGGTTCCGAATGACGTGTCCACGCTGGCTTTGCTGGCGCAAACTCTGCCGCGCAGTCTACGCGGCAGCGCGAGTTCACCAGAAAACGCGCAAGCGCTGGCCAAAGCCGAACAGTATTCCAAACAAGCCATTGAAGTTGCGCCAACCCTCCCCAAGCCCGAGGGCATGACCGACGAGGCCTTCGCCTCCGCGAAGAATCAGGCGCTGGCGATGGCTCACAGCGGGTTGGGATTGGTTTACGTGCGGCGGGGAAAGAATGCTGAAGCGATTCCGGAACTGGAGCAGGCGATAAAGGTGGATCCGAACCCCGACCCCGTAAACTTTTACTTGTTGGGGATGGCCAACAAGGCCACTTCGCACTTCGATGACGCCGTGGCGGCTTTCAGTAAGTGCGTCGCCATGCCCGGGCCCATGCAGGGGACCTGTAAGGCTCAAGCGGATGATGCCAAGAAGCTTGGCACGACGCAATTGAGCGCGCCGAAGTGAGCCAGACCGCCAGCGCGGCGAGATCAATTATGGAAGAGGCTATCCGGATTGCTGACGGAGCGCTTGAGGAGCGTCTTGGTTACAAGTTTTCTACCAAAGAGCTTCTTGAAAGAGCACTCACCCATAGTTCCGCTGTCCCCGAGTTGCGCACTTCGGGCGCCGACGAGCCTGTCTCGGCCTTACTTCCGCGTGACAATGAGCGGCTCGAGTTCCTCGGGGATGCCGTGCTCGAACTGCTTACCAGCGAATATCTTCTGGTGACTTTTCCAGAGTGGAGCGAGGGGCAACTCTCCAAGAGCCGCGCGCGGATTGTAAATGGGGGTTCCCTCGAAGCGGCTGCGAGGCGGCTACGCATCGGAGATCACCTGAGGTTGGGGCGCGGGGAAGAGAAAACCGGCGGGCGGGACAAGCAGACGCTCTTGGCCGACGCCTTTGAAGCAGTGGTAGCCGCGGTTTATCTCGATGGTGGATTGGGTGCCGCTCGCGAGGTGCTGCGAAAAAGCCTGTTCGAGCAGGCCCTCGAGGAGCGCGGCGAGCGCATCTCGGAGTCCGATCGCAAGTCTGCCTTGCAGGAGCTTTTGCAAGGACAGGGGCGGGCGCCGGCCGAATATCGCGTCGTCGGAGAAAGCGGCCCTGACCACCAAAAAGTATTCCAGATCGAAGTTTGGATCGACGGGGAATACATGGCGACCGGCGAGGGCAGTACAAAAAAAGAAGCCGAGCAGCGCGCCGCGAGGAGCGCTCTGGAACAACTCGAACGAATGGAAACGAAAGGCTGAAGCGGCATGCCCGAAGAAACACTGACATCGACGGAAGCTCAAGCGCCCGATAAGAAACCAGAGCCGGAGAAGAAGCAGGAGCACCACGAGGACCAGACGACCATCTCCGAATACCTGGAATCGCTTCTTGTTACGGTGATCCTGGCTTTATTCGGGACCAGTTTTATCGTTCAAGCCTTCAAGATCCCTTCGGCTTCCATGGAAGGCACTCTGCTGATCGGCGACCACTTGCTTGTTAATAAATTCATTTTCGGGGGAACCGGTGCCTGGTACGAGAAAATTCTGCCCTATCGCCAACTGGTGCGAGGCGACATTATCGTTTTCAAGTATCCCTATGCCGACCACCAGCATTTTGTGAAACGCGTCATCGGCCTGCCGGGCGATCATCTAAAGGTCGTTGACGGGGACGTGTATATCAATGGCAAGCACTTGAATGAGCCCTATGCTGTCCATGACGCCTCTGTGTTTGCTGACCCATTCAACTACTCTTTCCCCCCCACTCGTGGACAGATGATGTCCCCCAATGCCATCCCGGAATGGAAGCCGGAAATCCGCAAGTATGTTCAGGGGGATGAGATGGTCGTTCCGCCAGGGAAGTATTTCGCCATGGGCGACAATCGCGACCACAGCCAGGACAGCCGTTATTGGGGGTTCGTGGACCGCGACGCCGTTATGGGCCGGCCCTTCCTAATTTATTGGTCGGTAGAAGCGAAGAGCAGTGACTACAACACAGAGAGTACATTCTGGAGCAGACTGGCAGGTGTTTTTGAGACGCTCGCGCATTTGCCAACCCGCACGAGGTGGAGCCGCATGCTCCACACGGTACATTAGAATTCGGGCCGTCTTCCCACACAGGAATTGCGAGAAGACTTTTTGCGTTTGCCCTGGGTTGAGGTTCACCTCTACCTTTTTGCCAGCGAGTCTGCGAAACTTCCGAGCGAGATGATCAAGCTGCAAAAGTGGAAGAGACCCGCGCTGGCGATCTTGCTCAGCGTCATCGCCTTGCAGGTCGCGGTGTCTCTTTTGGCGCGAACACCTCGTGTGCACTCGTACTTGGTTGCGCATTTGGAACGAGCTTTCGGGCGACAAGTAGAAGTCGCCAGTTTCGACGCACGCATCTTGCCCAGCCTGCAAATAGACGCCAACCGCGTCACCGTCGGAGAGGATATCTCGTTTGGCCATGAGTACTTTCTTCGCGCGGAACGCCTCAGCGCCGGCCTGCGCTGGATGGGCCTGCTGCGCGGCCATTTTGAATTTGGGACCATTTCGCTCAATAAGCCGAGCTTGATTCTGGTGCGGAATTCGGAAGGCCGCTGGAACTTGGAGAGGTGGTTGCCGCCTCCAAGAGCCGATGTCCTGCAAAGCCAGCGCCACTTTGGACCGCCTTCGCCCGTCGCTCCAGTGAACCGTCTTCAAAAAATCGATTTCGATGAAGGACGAATCAATTTTAAGACCGGGGACGACAAGTTGCCCTTTGCGTTCACGAGCGTTTCTGGGAATGTGGAGCAGGTCTCCCCCGGACGCTGGCAACTGCAACTGGAAGCTCAGCCATGGCGCAGCGGAGTTTCGCTGCAATCGGCGGGAACGATCAAAGTGATTGGCGACGTGGCGGGGACCTCTACCCGATTGCAGCCCGCGAAGGTCACTCTGCATTGGAGCGAGGCTTCGTTGGCCGACATCCTTCGGCTCTTCCGTGGACAGGATTACGGTGTGCGCGGTGTGTTTGCACTCGACGCCAATGTGAAAAACGGAAGTTCTAACGAAGATGCTCCGGGCGACTGGAGATTTTCCGTGCAGGGCCGGGCCGGGCAAATTCATCGTTGGGATTTGGCGGAACGCGCCGAAAATCCTCGCCTGAACGTCAACATAAGCGGGCGTTGGAACGTGGGCACAAGGAGTCTCGCCGCTGAGGAAATCACCGTGGAAGGACCGAGATCGAACCTTCGCGGAATGTTTCGTCTTGTCGGCGGGAGCGCGCCGTCGATGGAATTGCGTCTGGATTCGTTAGGGATCCAGGCCTCGGACTTATTGGCATGGTACCGCGCGTTTCGTCCAGGCGCGGACGAGGGTGTGGAAGCAGAAGAGTATTTCACCGGTGGGATGATCATTCGCGGGTGGCCTGTGGTTCTGGAATCGGCGGCCCTTTCCAGTAGTGGGGGAATCGTGAAAGTCCCAGGCATCGCCCAAACCGTGCGAATCGGCCCGTTCAGCGGCGGGCGCGAACGCGGCCAGTTGCTGATCGGCCCCGTGCGGGTGGCCCTCGGCGGTGACCCGCGCGACGTGCTAGCTCCCAAGCGGCGCCGCGTGGCTATGGCGATGGAAAACGCCGCGGACCTGACGTTTACCCACGATCTGAGTATGCGGGCAGGAAGCGTCAGCGTTGAGGGAAATATCCTCAGGGTGGAGGACTTTCTGCGGTTATCCTCGGCCTTTGGGCGTCAACTGAATCATGGTTGGGAATTGAAGGGACAGGCGACCGCGGTCACGAAGTGGGAATGGGAAAAGCCATTTAGAGGCCAGTGGAATGGTACGGTCATTCTGAATCGCGCGTCTTTGAGCGTAGCTGGCCTAAATCAGCCCTTGAGCATCTCGGAAGGCGCCGTGGGATGGAACCATGGACAACGCCTAGCGCGGGTGCTTAGGGTCGAAGGCTTTGGCGGAAACTGGGGCGGGAACATCAAGGAAAGGCCTCTGGATGACGGCGGAAGTGGGCCGCAATGGAATTTCCATTTGCACGTTGACCAATTGGATGCCGCAGACCTGGATCGCTGGGTCGGTCCAAGAGCACGTCCGAGCTGGCTGCAGCGCCTCTTGCCTCAGCTGCTTGGAGGATCTGCGCCGAGTATTCCAGCGAGCGAACTTGTCCGCCGTGTGAATGCGGAAGGCGAGCTCGACATCGGCCGATTGACCATCGAAAAGTTGAAGTTGGAGCAAGTTCATGCCAAGGGAGCCCTCCATGATCTCCAACTCGAAGTCCGCGAGGCACAAGCGGAATGGGCGGGCGGCAAAGTGCAGGCAAAAATAAATGCGAAGTTTTTGCCGCAGCCTGTCTATGAAATTACCGCTAAATTGGACGGCGTGAATTTGGCACAACTGCCGGGTGCAGGGCGCAGCGCGGAGCGATTAGGTGGCATGGCGTCGGGAACATTCGAAGTGAAGACCGAAGGAGTTGGCCGCGACGAACTCTTGCGAAAGCTGCAAGGTCGCGGCGAGTTTCATTTGAATAAGGTAGAATTTCGCGGCTTGGATGTGAACGCGAGTGTCGCCGACGGAGCCGCGCATGCGGGAGTCTCGCGTTGGGCTACCGGTGAATGCTCCTTGCGTTTACAAGACAGCAACATTGTTCTCGATGATTTTCGGCTGGATGGCGGTAAGCAGTTAACGCTTGTGAATGGAACACTCAGCTTCGGCCGAAACGCCGAGCTGGCGATCGAAACCACCAGCGCGCGAAAAGGCAAAGATTCCAAGACCATCGATTCCGGCATCGGACACGTGCTAAAAATCTCCGGCCCCCTCGATGGGCCAAGAGTTTCCGTGGAAAAGTCCGGTGTCCGGCAGCCTGCGGATTAAGTTTTGACGCTCGAATGAAGCGCTATTTTTTGAACTGGGAGGGATGCCATCGATGAAGAGTCACCTGGCTTTGTGTGCGGCAGGGCTGCTGATTTTTGTTCCACGAGGCAACGCGCAGAAACCGTTTACTTTGGAGCAGGTGATGAGCGCCCCGTTCCCCTCCAATCTGGCGGCTGCTAAAAAAAGCAATCGCATTGCCTGGACCTTGGATCAACAAGGCAGGCGCAATATCTGGGTGGCGGAAGGACCCGCGTTCACCGCCCGGAAGCTTACAAAATACAACGACGATGATGGACAGGAGCTGTCGGGCCTGAGTTTTTCCAATGACTCCAACACCATCGTTTACGAGCGCGGTGAAGGGAAAAACGCAGCCGGTCAATCGCCAAATCCGACAAGCAATCCGACGGGGACGGAACAAGACGTGTGGACCGTTCCATGGACCGGCGGCGAGCCGAAGCGCGTGGACGCCGGACATTCACCGGATATTTCCTCGCACGGAACAATTGCTTACCTGAAGGACGGCCAAATCTGGCTCGCGCCGCTGGATGGCGCCGAGAAGCCCCAGCAACTTGTGGTGCGCGGACAAAACTTCGACGCGCACTGGTCCCCGGATGGAAGCCGCTTGTCGTTTGTTTCCGCACGCGGCGATCACGCTTTCATCGGCGTTTATGATGTGGCGGCGAAGACCGTGCAATTTATGGCGCCCTCGGTAGATTCCGACCGCGATCCGGTCTGGTCGCTGGATGGAAAGCGCATCGCCTTCGTTCGCCGTCCAGCGGAAGAGCGCGACGCTCCTCAGGGATATTTCATCGCTCCTGATAAGCCGCACCCTTGGGCCATCTGGGTGGCGGACGGCTCGACGGGATCCGCCAAAGAAATCTGGCACAGCACCGCGACGCCCCAGGGATCTTTTCCCTACATGGCGGACGACACCGGCGGCGGCGTCCTCAATTGGACCGCCGACAACCATTTCGTCATCGCTTCCGAAGAAGACGGTTGGCAGCATCTATATACGCTTTCCGCCGAAGGCGGCGCGCCGAAGCTCCTCACGCCCGGAAGCTGCGAAGTGGAACAATGGTCTTTCACTCCTGACAAAAAGACCGTCTTGTTTAACTCGAATTGTAACGACCCAGACCGCCGTCACATGTGGTCCATCGCTATCGAGGGAGGCAGCGCTTCACAAAGAACTACCGGTCAAGGCATCGAATGGAGCCCCGTAGTCCTCGCCGACGGCTTGAACTACTTCTATTTTGGTTCAGATGCGACTCACCCGGCACGTATTTTTAGGAGTAATCTCACAAAGGACTCGACAACAGTTGGCGTGGCCCAGGATAACTGGCCGCATGAATTTCCCTCCGACAAGTTGGTCGTCCCGCAACAAGCCATCTTCAAATCCGGCGACGGTCTTGAGATTCATGGTCAGTTGTTCCGGCCCAAAGACACTAGACTTGGCGAAAAACTTCCCGCCCTCGTCTTTCTGCATGGCGGTTCGATGCGCCAAATGCTCCTCGGCTGGCATTACATGTACTACTACTCGAATGCCTATTCCATGAATCAGTACCTCGCCAGCCGCGGCTACATCGTCCTCGCTCTGAATTATCGCAGCGGTATCGGTTACGGCCGCGCCTTTCGCGAAGCCCCGGGCCGCGCCGGCCGCGGTACCACCGAATATCAGGACGTCGTGGCGGCGGGAAAATATTTGCAGAGCCTCAGCAACGTAGATCCCAGCCGCGTCGGCTTGTGGGGCGGGAGCTACGGCGGCTACTTAACCGCGCTCGGGTTGGGGCGCAACTCCGATATCTTTGCTGCCGGAGTGGACTTCCATGGCGTACACGACTGGCCCACCGACAATTGGGACGGAAAAAATATCCCTTCGGAGCTAAACAAGCTCGCGCATGATTCTTCCCCAGTAACGGCGGTAAGCACCTGGAAGTCTCCCGTCCTCTTCATCCACGGCGACGACGACCGCAACGTCTACTTCACGCAAACTGTCGACCTGGTAGCCCGGCTCCGCGAAAAAGGTGTCGACATCGAACAACTCATTTTTCCCGATGAGATTCACGATTTTCTGCTGCACCGGAGCTGGCTCGCGGGCTATCATGCCACCAGCGATTTTTTCGACCGCCGCTTCATGACTTCCGGGAAATAGAATCTTTCTTGACTCCAGCGAGCGTGCCACAAGAGGACTCTGCCGGGCCGCGAAGCAACGGCGCATGCGATGAATCGTAAATTGCCATGGTTTGCCGCCGCGTTTTTTCTTGTGGCTCCCCCTCTCGGCGCCGCAAGCAAGCGCGCTCGCCTGCTACCCAACTTGCTTCCGGGCCAAACATTCACCTACCTCATCCGGTTTCAGAGCGACAAGACCATTAAAACGGAAAGCAAAGTTGTCGCGCCCATGGCTCCGAACGCGCCGCAACTCGATGCTCACGGTTTATGGCGCGTCGAGATCCTCGACGTTCAGCAATCGGCCACCAGACCAGCCATTCGCGCGCGCGGTCAGTTTTTGACTCTGGGCTCCGACGTATCCAAGAATGCGCCGAATGAAAAAAACCTTGATGTAAACAGTCAGCGCCCTGATCCCAATCTCAAAAGCATCGAGTTCACAATCTCTCCGGACGGCTCCGTGAATAACATAAAGGGACTGGATTCTGTTTCTCCCGGGCAGCAACAAGTCTGGCAGCAATGGGTTGCTCGTTTCGCTTTGGCCTGGACGCTTCCTGCCGACGGAATGAAGTTCGGTGAGAAATGGAAGTCCGAGCAACCCGAACTCGCCCGTGCGCCGATCACTGGACTGAGTTGGACGCGCCAGTCGGTATACGTGCGGGATGAGCCGTGCCCGTCGACTCAGCTCTCCATCACCGGAGATGTCTCTCTTTTAACCGGCCCTTCCGATACTTGCGCGGTGCTACTCACCACCGCAAAGTTGAAGCAGAACTCCCCTGCAAAAGATGCCACTCCTGAAGATTTCAAGCTTCATGAACTAGGGACCAGGGGCACTGCGAAGGGCACAAGCGAGATCATCACTTACATTTCTCTGAAGACCGGCCTCGTCGTTCGCGCTACGGAAGAAACCAGTCAATCCATGGATGTCGTGGTGGCCAAAGCCGATGTCTCTAACCGCGTGCACTACAACGTGGACGCCAAAAGTCACGCCGAAGTACTCCTGGTCACCGAGCCTCTACCGCGCCAGCCCTGATTCGAGACTCCCGTTATTTTGCCCATGGACACGCACAACTTGCCTCCCGGAGTATAATGAAGGTTTCGGCGGCGGCCGGCGAAGCAGCAGGAGACCCTTCCCATGAAATTCAAGCTTCACAGCAATTATCAGCCCCGCGGCGACCAACCGGCCGCGATCGAGCAGCTCTATGCCGGAGTGGAAGCTGGAGAAAAGCACCAAGTCCTCCTCGGCGTTACGGGTTCTGGCAAGACCTTCACCATGGCCAAGCTGATTGAACAAGCCAATCGTCCCGCGCTGGTGCTGGCCCACAACAAAACTCTGGCCGCGCAGCTCTATCACGAGTTCAAGGGTTTTTTTCCGGAGAACGCCGTCGAATATTTCGTCAGCTACTACGATTTTTATCAGCCTGAAGCTTACGTTCCTTCCGCCGACATTTACATCGACAAGGAAGCCACCATCAACGACGAATTGGACAAGCTGCGCATGAGCGCGACGCGCTCCCTGTTCGAACGCCGCGATGTTGTCATCGTCGCCTCGGTCTCCTGCATCTACGGCATCGGGTCGCCAGAAGCCTATTACGGCATGCTGGTCACCCTCGAGAAAGGCCAGCGGACTTCGCGCGAAGCGCTTCTCCGCAAGCTCGTAGACATTCAGTACGAGCGCTCCGAGGACCTGCGCCGCGGCACCTTTCGTGTTCGCGGCGACATGATCGAAATCTATCCTCCGTATCAGGACGAAGGCTTCCGCCTAGAAATGTGGGGCGAGCAGATCGACACCATCCGGCAAATCGATGCGCTAACCGGTGAAGTAAACTCCGGCCAGGAAGATCTTCCGCGCGTGACGATTTTCCCGAAGTCCCACTACGTCATGCCGCAGGAACAGAGAGACCGCGCCATCGTCACTATCCAGGAAGAGCTCTGGTGGTGGAAAAAAGAACTCGAGAAGCAGGGCAAATTTGTCGAAGCGCAGCGCGTCGTCCAGCGCACCATGTTCGACATCGAAATGATGCGCACCATCGGCTACTGTCACGGTGTCGAAAACTATTCGCGCCATCTAAGCGGGCGCTTGCCCGGCGAAGCTCCCCCGACGCTGCTCGATTACGTCCCGCAGGACTACTTGCTGTTCATTGATGAATCGCACCAAACCGTCGGTCAAGTCCGTGGAATGTTCAATGGCGACCGCGCCCGCAAACAAACGCTCGTCGACTACGGCTTTCGCATGCCTTCGGCTTTGGACAACCGGCCACTGACGTTTGAAGAATTCGAGCACCGCGTAAATCAGGTGGTCTACGTCTCCGCGACCCCCGGGCCCTATGAACTCACGAAAGCAGGCGGCGTGGTTGTCGAGCAAGTGATTCGCCCCACCGGTTTAGTGGACCCGCAAGTGGAAATCCGGCCCGTCAAAGGCCAGGTCGATGACCTTCTGGAGGAAATTCGCGTGCGCTCGGCGAAAAACGAGCGAGTGCTGGTAACCACGTTGACCAAGCGCATGGCCGAGGATTTGTCCGAGTATTTCACCGAGGTGGGCGTCCGCTGCCGCTATCTCCATTCGGAAGTCGAAACGCTCGACCGCATCAAAATCCTTCGCGATTTGCGGCGCGGCGAATTTGACGTGCTCATCGGCATCAATCTGCTTCGCGAAGGCTTGGATTTACCGGAAGTTTCCCTGGTCGCCATTTTAGACGCCGACAAAGAAGGATTCTTGCGCAGCACCACTTCTCTGATCCAAACGATCGGACGCTGCGCCCGGCACATCGAAGGAAGAGCAATTCTTTACGCCGATCGCCGCACGGACTCGATGAATCAAGCCATCGACGAAACCAACCGCCGCCGCGCCAAGCAAGTCGCCTACAACAAGGAAAACGACATCACGCCCATGTCCATCATCAAGTCCGTGGATATGGAACTCGCAAGGATCGTCGAAGCCGACTACGTCACTGTGCCGGTGGACGACGTCACCCTCGACGCCGCTGCCGCCAATATCAAAAACGAGAAGCAACTCGCCGAGATGCTGCAACAGCTCGAAACGCAGATGCGCGAAGCCGCCAAAAAGTTCGAATTCGAAAAAGCCGCCCAGCTTCGCGATCGCATCCGCGCCCTAAAGCAAAAAGATGTCGCCGGACTCTTTTCAGCCGAAGCGGCTCCCGCGCGTGCCGCGCAGGCAGACTAAACAACTCCGCGCCTCAATTCATCCAGCGGATAAAACGTATCCCGCCACACGATTCCGCCCTGCCGCAGCGTCACCACTGTCGAACGCACCAGCATGTAACAAAACAACAGCCCGCCTAACGGATGAGTCAGCGCATAAAGCGGCGACACGCGCATCACCATCGCCACGCCCGCATGAAAGCAAACCGCGACGAGCACCGCAATCACACAAAACACCCGCATCCACCCAGGCGCAAAAACGACGCCCACAAACGGCGCCACATTCATCATCAGCAAGGCCGCAAGCTGCGCCGCCACTAGCCCCAGCCGGTATCCCGTTCCGGCAAAAAAATTCTTCGTCACTCCGCGCACCAGGTTTCCCAATCCCGCGTGCCAGCGAACCACTACAAAGTCCTCCGCTACTCCGCACTCCGAGCGAAACCCCGCTTGCTTCACAATTTTCCCCAATTTCATGTCGTCCACCACTTCCATCGCCAATCGCCGGTGTGTTCCGCTGGCTTCGTATACGGACCGCCGCACCAGCTGGAATGCTCCCACGCCCACGTAACGCGCGGACCGGGAATCACTGACCCGTGCCGGCTCAGTCGCCAGATGAAATCCCAATCCAAAAAAAGTGATTAGCGCCTTTTCCCAAAAGCCCACCATCTCCACGTCACAGAAAAGCGTCAGGTGATCGAGGCCGCGTGCCTTCACGAGCGCAACAGCTCGGCGCAACACGTCCGCCTTGAATCGCACATCCGCGTCCGTGAACAGCAGCAACTCACCGCTTGACGCTTGGTAAGCACTCTGAAGCGCGTATGGTTTCCCGAGCCAGCCTGCCGGCAGTTCGGAGATGTGGACGGCCCGAAGCCGCGGATGCCCCGCGGCAAATTCATCCAGGATGCGGCCGGTACCATCCTTCGACCTGTCATCCACGGCGATGATTTCCAGATTCGGATAAGCGAGTTCCATTAGCGTGGTGAGCGCCGCCGGCAGTTTCTCTTCTTCATCTCGCGCGGCCAATAAGATCGAGATGGGCGGGCAATCGGCGTCCGCCGCTGGTGCGAAGTCCTTCACCCAGGGCAATCGTGTGGCGCCGTAGGCAACGCGCAACCCGTGAGTCAGCCAGAAAACGGCGATGAAGCCGAAAAATATAAGTCCAAAAAGGTGCATAAAATTGGTGTCAACGTTGTCCTCAGGTTATGCTAACACGTGATGCAAAACAGCCTCGCAATCATCGGTGCGGGACGCGTAGGACGCGCGCTGGCCCGCCGTTTGTGCGAGCAAGGATGGAAGATCGGCGCGGTTGTGACTCGCAGTGAAGCAAGCGCCCGGCGCGCCGTCCGGTTCATTGGAGCAGGGAAAGGCGCCGCGGGATTAACTCGGCGGATCCTGGCTTCCCGAGTGATCCTCATCGCGACACCGGACGATGCTATTTCCGTAGTGGCTCAGGAACTTGCTCGCATCGGCGAGGAAGAACTCCGTGGGGCAGTCGTGTTGCACACCAGCGGCGCGCTGGACTCTTCGGTGCTAAATCCCATGCGGCAGCGCGGCGCAAAAATCGGATCGATGCACCCGCTGCAATCTTTCTCAGGAGTTGCCGTACCTTCTCTCGAAGGCAAGATTTTTGCCATCGAAGGGGAAGCCGAGGCCGTGCGCGTGGCTCGGCGCATCGCCCGTTCGCTCGGCGCATCGCCCCTGCGCATCACCGGTGACAAAAAGCTTCTCTATCACGCCGCGGCGGCGATGGCGGCCGGCCATGTGCTCGCGGTGGAAGAAGCCGCCACCCAGTTGCTCGTCTCGCTTAAGATGAAGCGCAGCGAAGCGGTGCGTTCGTTGTTGCCTCTTACACGACAAGTGCTGGAGAACTTCGAAAGGCTGGGGCCGCGCGTGGCCTGGACCGGTCCGCTCGCTCGCGGGGATTATAAAGTGGTGCGCGCGCATTTGGATGCACTTCGAGAATCGCCCAAGGAATTCGCGCAGGCCTATGAATCGGTCAACCGCTTGGCGGCGCGCGTGCTCGCCCAAAATACTTCCGACATGTTGGCCGAATTGGAAAAGAGTTCTTTGGAGCACAAACCGAAAGCAAAAGCGATAGGGGGCAACGCATGAATCGACTCCACATTGGTATCGAAAGTACTACGCTGCCGAATGGGCTGCATGTGGTGGTAGCGCCGGATTCCACCGCGCCGGTGGTTACTGTGGGCATTTACTACAAGATTGGATTCCGTCTCGAACCCCGGGGACGCAGCGGATTTGCTCATCTCTTTGAACATATGATGTTTCAGGGCTCTGCCAACGCGCCAAAAATGCAGCACATTAAGCTGGTCAATTCGAGCGGTGGCCTGCTCAACGGCTCCACTAGTTACGATGTCACGAATTATTATGAAGCCGTCCCTTCCAATGCCCTCGAGCGCGTGCTCTGGCTCGAAGCCGACCGCATGCGCGCTTTGAAAGTGGATGATGAAAATCTGAAGAACCAGCGCGACGTGGTCAAGGAGGAAGTTCGCGTCAACGTCATGAACCAGCCCTACGGCGGTTTCCCTTGGCTGGATATGCCCCCCGTTGCGTTTCGCAATTGGGCCAACGCCCACAATTTTTATGGTGATTTTGCCGATCTTGATGCCGCGGACCTGGCCGACGTTCAGGCATTTTTCAAAACCTACTACGTGCCCAATAACGCCGTTTTGTTAATACTGGGCGACGTGAAAGCCGAAGAAGGCATCGCGCTGGCAAAAAAATATTTCGTCGACATTCCCGCCGGAGCGCCGCCGCCGTTCGCCGATCCCAGCGAGCCCGAACAAACCGAGGAGCGGCGAGGCCATGTCGAGGAAAAATTCGGAACACTTCCCGCCATGGCCATCGGCTACGCCCTGCCCGAGAGGCGCACCGCCGATTGGTGCGCCATGGCGCTGCTAGACCAAGCGCTGCACGGCGGGCGCGCGGGAAGAATGCACCGCGAGCTAGTGCTGGAGAAGCAGATTGCCGTGGAAGCCGAAGGCGGAATCGACGATTTGTTCGGTTACAACGGACCCACGCAAATGACCACCAGCATCAAGCACAAGCCGGAGTATTCGAGCCAGGCGACTCTCGATGCGTTTGATGCCGTGATTCGTGACGTGCGCGAAAATGGGATTAGCGTCGACGAGCTGGAACAATTGAAAGTAAAATGGCGTTCGGACTATTACGCCACTCTCGAAAGCGGGCGCGGCGGTTACATGCCGAAATATGGATTGATGCATCTCCTCGCTTGTTTCACGCTGTTCGATAACGAGCCACAGTTGGTCAACACGATTTTGGACGGGTTCCTGGCTGTCACTCGCGAACAGATTCAGGCCGTCGCCAAGAAATATCTGCGAAACGAAAAGCGCGCCATCGTCTTTCGCACTCCACTCAAAGCCAGCATAAAGGAGGCCGCGTAATGGCTACCAAAGCCGTAGAGGTAGCAAACGGCGTTCCGGCACTCGCTTCTGAACGCGCCGTTACTTGGCCAAAACGGACCACCGCGCGTCTCTCAAATGGCCTCGAAGTCATCCTGGCGGAAGCGCATTCCGTCCCAAAGTTTCATGGCGAATTGTTCTTTCGCGCTGGCAACGCGGCGGTAGCGAACCGTGCACCCGGGTTGGCGGAAATGACCGCAACCGTCGTTCGGACAGGAACAAAGAAACGCGCCAGCCGCCAGATCGAGGAAGATTTGCGCCGCATCGGCGCGGATCTTTCCACTGCCGCGGGCGCGGACACCAGCGCGATTTCATTTTCGGGGCTTTCGGAATTTGCGCAGCCACTGCTGGGAATCGTGGATGAACTGGCGCGCGAAGCGTCTTTTCCCAAAGCCGAATTCGAGCGCGAGCGGCGGCAGAAGCTCGAAGAAGTAAAATTGCAGCGCAGCGATCCCGGATTCCTAGCGAGTGAGCGATTGCGCAAAGTGTTGTTTGGCGCGCATCCCTACGGGCAAGTTTCGCCAACCGAACAACAAGTCGCCGCGTACCAGGGCGAAGATTTGCAAGCCGTTTACCGCGAATTTTACACGCCCCAGAATGGGATCTTGCTGCTGGTGGGCGATTTCGATTCAAATGAAATGGTGAAATCCGTCGAAAAAGTGTTTGGGGCTTGGGCTGGAAAGAAGCCGGATGCGAAACCCGCTGTGGCGCCTGCGAATCCGCGCGGCCGCCGCGTCTATCTGGTGCACGTCCCCGGAGCGGTCCAATCGCAAATTCTTGCCGGGTGCCATGCGATCACCCGTAAGCATCCGGACTGGGTGAAGCTCGGCCTCACGAACAGTTTATACGGCGGAGCATTTAATTCGCGATTGGTCATGAACATCCGCGAGGACAAAGGCTACACTTACAGCCCGCGGAGCGGCGTAAATGCTTTGCGCCAGCATGGCTACTTCTCCGTTTCCGCCGCCGTTCGGAACGAAGTTGTGGCCGCGTCGTTGACGGAAGTGTTTTACGAAATGGACAAGCTCAGGTCAGTTCTGGTGCCGGAACCGGAATTGGCCGACGCGCAAAACTATCTGAGCGGCGTCTTCTCCATGGGGCTCGCCACGCAAGACGGCTTGCTTTCGCAACTGTCCACCGTGGCGCTGAACGAACTGCCCGACGATTACCTCGAAACCTATCGCCAAAAAGTTCGCGCGCTCGTCCCGCAAGATTTGCTTTCGACGGCGCGCAAATATCTCGACTCCGCTAACATGCAAATCGTCGTCGTCGGCGACCGCTCTCAAATTGCATCGCAAGCCGCCCTCTTCGGTGATCTCGAAGTGTACGACGCGCAAGGCGCGCGGCTGAGCTAGCGGCGCGACCCGTTTCTATTGTTGACGTGGAGAATTACTCGCTGCGCTTGAAATGACGGATGGGAAATGCGCGCGACGGACCGGGCCAGCCCCGCCGCTACCCCACGCACGGACACGCGGAGAGGGCTTTCTCCGCAGGCGTCCCGGCCCAGGAACACAAGAGTGCAATCGTAACGAGCTTCATAGAGTTTGGTGAGTGGGTTTGGGCTGGTCGATGCGGAGGGGGACTTGGTCGGCGATGCGGATGCCGTAGCCCTCTAGGGCGACTACTTTTTTGGGGTGATTGGTGAGGACGCGAATGTCCCTGAGGCCGAGATCGATCAGGATTTGCGCGCCGATGCCGCTTTCGTGCTGGACCATGCGCTGGCGCGCGGGCTCGCGATCAAGCTGGCCGCGTTTGTGAAAATGAATTTGCGGGAGCACGCCTGGTTCCTCGGGTGCGTCGACGCTGAAGCCGCGGCCGGTGTGGTGCAAGTAAAGAAAGACGCCACGGTCTTCCTTGGCGATGGCTGCAAGCGACCGCGAGACCAGTTCGCTGCAATCACAAGCGGTCGATCCGAAAACATCTCCGGTGAGGCAGTGCGAATGGACGCGTACCAGGGCGGGCTCCGTGCCTTCCAGATCGCCGCGCACTAGCGCGATGTGCTGATCGTGGTCGACGTCGCTGGCGTAGGCGATCATGCGGAATTTGCCGAAGCGCGTGGGCAGGACCGCTTCGGCCACGCGGCGGACGTAGCGTTCGTGCTGCATGCGATAGCGAATTAGATCCGCCACCGTTAGCATTTTCAGATTGTGTTCCTTGCAAAATTCGATGAGCTGCGGCACGCGGGCCATGGTGCCGTCATCGCCCATGATTTCGCAGATGACGCCGGCGGGAGTCAGGCCGGCGATGCGCGCGAGGTCGACGGAAGCTTCGGTCTGGCCGGCGCGGACGAGGACGCCGCCTTTGCGCGCGCGCAGCGGAAAAATATGGCCGGGGCGTGCGAGGTCCTGCGGCTTGGTCTTGGGATCGATGGCCGTGAGAATGGTGATGGCGCGGTCGGAAGCACTGATGCCAGTGCTGACGCCGACGCGCGCGTCGATTGCTTCCGTGAAAGCGGTTCCGTGAACGGAAGTGTTGATGGGCGACATGAGCGGGAGGTGCAGCTCGTCGCAGCGTTCTTCCGTGAGAGGCAGGCAGATGAGGCCGCGGCCGTACTTGGCCATGAAGTTGATGGCGTCGGGAGTGATTTTCTCGGCGGCCATGGCGAGGTCGCCTTCGTTTTCGCGGTCCTCGTCATCGACGAGGACAACCATGCGGCCCTGGCGGATTTCTTCAACGGCTTCTTCAACGGTGGAGAACATTTTAGATTCTTCTCTCATGAGAAAAGGATAGAAGTAATGAGGCAACGATGTAAAGAAGCAATGGGGGGACCGATGTTCTCCACGTCTTTCACAGCGCGCGGGACCAGCGGAAAGCTTTCAAGAGAGCAAGGGAAACACGCTACTGGCCTGCTACCAACGGACTGAAAGGGAGGTCCGTCTTACGCAAAGAATCTCTCAAACCTTGGGGCCACTTCATTTCTGACGAAATCGTATGTCTTGCACAATCCGTCGAGAGTCATCGAGGCGTTTATACGCCCAACCAAGTTCCGTCTGTGTATAGGTGAGCCCGACCCGCAACCCCACAACGATTCTCCTGATGTTATGAGGGCAGCAGATCAGCGTGTGCGTGAGGGCTTGGCGCGGGCGGGGGACTTCCAGGGGGTAAGGGCGGTGTAGCGCGGGACGGCGGTGGCGTTTTCCTTGGCGGCAGAGAGCAATTTTCGGCGGCGGAGCCAACTGATGGCGGCCTGGACAGAACTTTTGGAAACGCCGATGTTTTCGGCGAGTTCCTGGTAGCTGATTTGGACGGCGCCCCCGCGGGACTGCTCGACGGCCAGCCAAAGATAGACGAGAAAGCTGACGGGGCGGCGATCGTGGCCGACAAGATCACGCAGGAGCACGTCGGTGATGTAGTCGTCAATCATGAGCTCAGGTTCGTTCAGGTTTGTAAGTACAGAGCCCCCCGCGCAGGCATCGCTATACCAATCATTAGTATAGCATCGACTGGCTGATTGCACCGCGCATTTCAGTGCGGGTATGCTCCGGGCTTCGACAGGAGGTCGACCATGATCCGAGGAATCAAGTTCATAAGCATTCCGGTACGCGACCAGGATGCCGCGCTGAAGTTCTACACCGAGAAATTGGGCTTCAAAGTGATTACGGACCAGCCCATGAGCGAGACGCAACGGTGGATTGAACTAATGATTCCCGGAGCGGACTCCGGGCTGGCGCTGTTTACGCCGGAGGGGCACGAAAAGCGCATCGGCGAGTTTCAGTCCATATCGTTCTGGTGCGAAGACGTATTCGCGACGGTGAAAGCGCTCAAATCGAAAGGAGTGCAGTTCGAGAAGGAACCAAAAAAAGAGGACTGGGGAACGTCGGCAATCTTCAAAGACGCGGACGAGAACAAATTCGTGCTGTCGAGCCGGTAAAGGCGTGAGCGGGACTAGAGTTTGCGAAATGGCGCGGGCAGCACGTTTCGGAACGACCAAGCGCCTGGACCGAGGATCAGCAACCCGAAGGCCAGCAGTAATTCGGTGAGGGCGAATTCGTAGCCACCTTGACCTATTCGAACCCGTGCGGGAGATGAACGAGAAAGATAGCGCCCACCATGAGGTAAGGAAAGAGAAAGGGCGCCCAAGTTGAGGGCGCCCTTTCGGGATTGAGGTTGTAGGCGAGCCTGCCCGCCTGGGGCAGGCTGGTGAATCTTAGTACATGCCGCCCATGCCGCCAGCGCCGGGAGCTCCGGCGGCGGCGGCCTTCTTGTCTTCTTCCTTGATATCGGCGATGAGGGCTTCGGTGGTGAGCATCAAGCCCGCGATGGAGGCTGCATTCTGCAGCGCGAGGCGGGTGACCTTGGCCGGGTCGATAACGCCCATCTTCACCATGTCGCCGTACTCGCCGGTCTCGGCGTTGAAGCCGAAGTTCTCTTCCTTGGAATCGCGGATCTTGCCGATGACCACAGCGCCTTCATGTCCGGCGTTGAGAGCGATCTGGCGGGAAGGCTCTTCAAGAGAGCGCCGCACGATGCCTGCGCCGACGGCTTCGTCATCGTGAAGCTTGAGCTTCTCGACGGCCGAGATGCAGCGGATCAATGCCGAGCCGCCGCCGGGGACGATACCTTCCTCGACAGCCGCGCGGGTGGCGTGCATAGCGTCTTCGACGCGCGCCTTCTTTTCCTTCAGTTCGGTTTCGGTGGCTGCGCCGACTTTAATGACGGCCACGCCGCCGACCAGCTTGGCAAGGCGTTCCTGGAGCTTTTCCTTGTCGTAGTCGGAAGTGGTGTTCTCGACTTGCGAGCGGATCTGCTTCACACGGCCTTCGATGTCGGCGGATTTGCCGGCGCCTTCGATGATCGTGGAGTTGTCCTTGTCGATGGTGATCTTCTTGGCGCGACCGAGGTCCTCAAGCTTCACGTTTTCGAGCTTGATGCCGAGGTCTTCGGTGATGGCCTTGCCGCCGGTGAGAGTGGCGATGTCTTCGAGCATGGCCTTGCGGCGGTCGCCAAAGCCCGGGGCCTTGACGGCGGCGCACTGCAACGTGCCACGAAGCTTGTTCACCACGAGGGTAGCCAGCGCTTCGCCTTCGACGTCCTCAGCGATGATCAAGAGAGGCTTGCCCATCTTGGCGGTCTGTTCGAGCAACGGGAGCAGGTCCTTCATCGAGCTGATTTTCTTTTCGTGGATGAGGATGCGAACGTCCTCGAGGACGCATTCCATGCGCTCGGGGTCGGTGATGAAGTAGGGGGAAAGGTAGCCGCGGTCAAACTGCATACCTTCGACGACTTCGAGGGTGGTCTCCATGGTCTTGGATTCCTCGACGGTGATGACGCCATCCTTGCCGACCTTCTTCATGGCTTCGGCAATGATGCCGCCGATTTGCTTGTCGTTGTTGGCGGAGATGGTGCCAACCTGGGCGATCATGTCGCCCTTGACGTCCTTGTGGAGCTTCTTGATTTCTTCGACGGCGACTTCGACGGCTTTCTCGATGCCGCGCTTAAGAGCGGTCGGGCTGGCGCCGGCGGCGACCGTCTTGACACCTTCGCGGAAGATGGCTTGCGCGAGCACGGTCGCGGTGGTCGTGCCGTCGCCGGCAACGTCGGAAGTCTTGGAAGCGACTTCGCGGACCATCTGCGCGCCCATGTTCTCGAGGGGATCGCGGAGTTCGATTTCCTTGGCAACGGTCACGCCGTCTTTGGTGATTATGGGCGCGCCGAACTTCTTTTCGATCACCGCGTTGCGGCCCTTGGGGCCGAGGGTGATCTTTACTGCATCGGCGAGGGCGTTCACGCCGCGCAAAATCGCCTGGCGGGAATTCTCACCTGTTACAATCTGCTTCGCCATACTGGTCATTCCTCCTGATATTCTTTCTGCGAGCTGCGAGATTCTGAAGAGAACAGCACCGGTCTAAAGACCGGCCACTACAGCCGGGCTAAGCCCGGGCTCTAGATCGGGAAACTACTTACCTCTTGGCTGCTTTTGCCGCGCCGCTCAGCTTCGCTAGGATTTCTTCTTCGCGAAGGATGAGATATTCCTCGTCCTCGATTTTGATTTCCGTACCGCTGTACTTGCCGAAGAGGACGCGATCGCCGGGCTTGACGTCGAGGGGGATCAATTCGCCCTTCTCGCGCTTGCCAGCACCGACGGCGATGATCTCGCCTTCCATCGGCTTCTCTTTTGCAGAGTCAGGGATGATGATGCCACCCTTGACGGTTTCCTTCTCTTCAATGCGCTTCACGATGACACGGTCGTGGAGCGGGGTCAGTTGCACTGCCATCTTGAACAACCTCCATAGGTGAACTTTCGGTTTTAGTGTGGATGCAAGGCAAAGGAGAAATTAGCACTCCTCGCAACCGACTGCTAATATAGCAGAAAACATTGTCATGTCAAGCGTTTACCAGACACCGCGGTGTGATGGTCTGTGGATTTTATAGTGCATTAAGTCATTTGTTTAGAATAGCTTATATGGTGCAAGAAAAATATGGCACTTGGAGATTGTGCTGCTAGTAGTCCCAGCGTAGAATTCGGCACATTGGAGCACCATGGGGGCATTGCTCTACATTCGGTTGATCGGCTACACCACGGGGACGCTGCTAGAACTCTTCTGGATGGTGGTGATTCTCGGTTACCGCCGCCAACGCAACTTTGAGCGCGTTTTCTTCTTTCTGTGTTTGGCGCTTTTCTTTTTTTACTCCGGATCCCTGCTCGCGTTGAATTCGCAGATTCATTACCAGCAACCTCCCGCCGGCCTCCAGCAGTTTGCGATCGTCATCATTTCTACCGGGCTGTGCATGTTGCCCGCTCTTCTCCTTCATCTACACATGGAGTATGCCGATACCCGAGGGATGTTAAGAGTGAAGCGGTGGAAGTGGGCGGTACTGTTCCTTTTTTATGCTGCTAGCTTTCATCTGGTCTACCATCGGATCCCCCCCCTTCTACAAGAGCCGCATTTTAATTTTCTTGTCCCGGGGAGTTCCCTGGGAGACGGGTTCGCTATTACCTTCGCCGCCGCGCTGGCATGGAGCGCCGTCTGGCAATGGCGCTTTATGTTGAGCGCTCCCGACCGGCCGCAACGCTATTTTCACACTGCTTTGTTGTTGTTTTTCACCCTGTCCTTTCTAGCGGTCAGCGGCCTGCACTTGGGACCCTTTCAGGTGGAAACGCAAACTGCTGATTCCCTGGGCACCGCTTTTGGCCTGCTACCCATTCTGCCTTTTGCCACGCTCATCTACCTGGTGTGGCGGCATAACTTCTTACAGATCGGGCGGCAAAAAAATCTGCTCTATGCCGTGTCCGCGACATTTTTGGCGCTGCTTTATTTGAGTTTGGTCCGCCGCGTTGGGACCTGGCTGGAGCCGCTTCTTCCGCCGGAAGCCGCGGCGTCCATTTTGTTGTTCGTGCTGGTGATCTTTATCGAACCGCTCCAACGGGTACTCGGGCGCAGGCTGGAGGAGACGGCTCACCGAGAAATGGAGCGCGTCCAGCGCTTGACCGCCGAGATTCAAGTGGAGGCCCGCCAGGGAAATTTACAAGAGCTGAACCGGTTCATTGAGCGCCGAGTCAAAGACCAGTTCGAGTTTGCAGGGGCTTGGCTGGACATACTGCAGCCGGACCTGGGACCGAATCTTGCCCGAAAGTGCGGCCACGAAGGGGAAGAGAGTTTCTCTTTCTCCGTCAATCAGCCCGGCAGACTGAATGCCGTTTTGTCCGTGCGACCTCATGGGGCCATGCTCTCCGGAGAAATTCGGGCGGCGTTGGAGTTTTTGTGCGAGCAGCTTCCAGGGTCGCTGGATTTGTGCCGGTTGATTGACGAAAAGTTGCATCTCGAGAGGGAATTGGCGGAGCGCGAACGGCTTGCGGCGCTGGGGCAGATGGCCGCAAGCATTTCTCACAACTTGAAGAATCCGCTCGGTTCGATGAAGACCATTTTGCAGCTGCAACTGGAAAATCCGGAAATGCCGGAGTCCATGCGGAGGGAAACGAGAATGATTCTTCAGGAGATCGGGCGACTTTCCGCGAAGCTAAACCAGTTGCTGCAATTCAGCCGCTCCCCTTTGCTGGGAGAAGGCAGGACTGCGAAGTGTAACGCTTGCGAAGTAGCGCGGGAGGTAGTTGGCGTTTTGCGACCGGAGGCAGAACGCCAGGGCCTGGCGCTGGAACTGAACCCTGCGGCGACCGGGCTGATTGTGGCGATCAGCACGGAGGCACTAAACGACATACTGACGAACCTGGTTGTGAATGCGTTGGATGCGGCGACGCGAGGCGGCCATGTGAAAGTGGAACTTTCGCAGAAAGATGGCAACGGTTTGGCTACCGTGGAGGACGACGGCCCGGGGATTGCCGCGGAGTTGAAGGAAAAAATCCTTCAGCCGTTTTTCACCACAAAGACGCAGGGGACTGGACTGGGATTGGCGATCGCGGCGCGCCGCGCATCGGATGCCGGTGGCAAGCTGGAATTTGAGAGTCCCGTAAAAAATGGGCGCGGCACGAGGTTTACCGTGATGTTGCCGGTAGAAAAAACTGCAGTGAAGACGTAAACAAAGGAACGAGGCAAGGAAAAGAGAATCATGAAGACCATTTTGATCGTGGACGACGAACCGGCGGCGAGATACGGGCTGCGGCGGGCGTTGGAAACCAAATACCGGATTGCGGAGGCGGATTCGGCCGAAGCGGGGCGAGAGGTGCTTCCTCGCGAACAGCCGGACCTGGTGCTTCTGGATGTCGTGCTACCGGGCCAGGACGGGTTGTCATTCTTGAAATGGATGCGCGAACAAGGGAGCGAAGTGCCGGTGCTGATGATTTCGGCGCTGGACACGGCGAAGACAGCAGTGGAAGCACTGCAGCTAGGCGCGACGGACTATTTGGTGAAGGGTTTCGAATTGGGAGAACTGCGGCAGCGCGTCGGGAACTTGCTGAAGCTGGCCACGCTTGAAAAAGAAAATGACGCCCTAAAGCGGCGTTTGACTAGCGAAGGGCAATTCGGCCAGATGATCGGGCGCTCGGCGGAAATGCGGCGCGCTTTCGAAATGGCGGACCGCGTGGCGGCGACGCATTCGACGGTGCTGATCCTGGGGGAGAGCGGCACAGGCAAGGACTTGCTAGCACAGGAGATTCACGCGCGCTCGCCACGCAACGGCAAAGCTTATGTCGCGGTGAATTGCGCGGCGCTGCCGGAAACGCTGATTGAGTCGGAGTTGTTTGGTTACGAGCGCGGCGCATTTACGGGGGCGGCGCAGCAGAAAAAGGGAAAATTCGAGCTGGCTTCTGGCGGAACAATCTTTCTGGATGAAATTGGAGACATGAATCCGGTGACACAAGCCAAAGTGTTGCGGGTGCTCGAGAATCGGACTATTGAACGACTCGGCGGGACGCAGTCGATTGCAGTCGACGTCCGAGTGATTAGCGCGACGCACCGCAATCTGCATGCGGAGATTCGCGATGCGAAATTTCGCGAGGATTTGTTCTACCGGCTTCGCGTCGTAACCATCGACCTGCCGCCGCTGCGGGCCCACAAAGAAGACATCGCGCTGCTGGCAGACACGTTTCTGCAAATGCACGCCGCGCGGATGGGCCGGAGCGTGCGGCTCAAGCGCGAGGCGATGGCGGCGATCGAAAAGTACGATTGGCCCGGCAATGTGCGGGAGCTGAAAAACGCGCTGGAGCGGAGCGTGGTGATGTCACGCGTCGACGAAATTGGGGTCGAGGATTTGCCCGGCGAAGTGGTGCACGGTGAGGCTACCTCGGTGAAACATCACGGCGACGAGAATGACAACGGAATCGGCGAACGTGATTTTCGCGAAGCTAAACGGAAATTCGAGGTGGCTTATCTGACCAGGCAGCTCATTGAGCACCGTTGGAACGTCTCGCGAACCGCCGCGACCATCGGTTTGCACCGGCAGAGTCTGCAGGAAAAACTGCGGGAGCTGGGGATTCGGCGGCCGGGACGTGAGCCGCTGGAAGATGAGTAGTTGGTTCTTAGTTTTTAGTTGTTGGTAGGACCAACCGATGCGCGACGCGCAGGTT
The DNA here is from genome assembly GCA_035510055.1 of Candidatus Cybelea sp. GTDB lineage: Bacteria > Acidobacteriota > Terriglobia > Acidiferrales > UBA7541 > Acidiferrum. The sequence goes on from DATKHV010000071.1 coordinate 81,264, forward strand.
GAAATATCGGGATCTCAGATCGGTGGCGACGATCAAGAATTAGCACCGAGGGCACCGAAAGCGCCGAGGACAGGAGAGAGAAGAGAAATGAAACAGGGAGTCGCAGAATGAGTAGCGAAAAAAATCACATGGGGGTCCCCGGATACATTTTGGCGGGGGGCGGGAGCACGCGATTCGGACGGGACAAGGCCCTCGCGTGTGTCGGCGGGATGCCCATGATTGCGCGCATGCGCGAATTGGTGCGGACAGTTACGAGGCAAATGAAAATTGTGGCGACGCCGGGGAAGTACGAGGCGTTTGACGTGGACATTGTGGAGGACCGCTGGCCGGGGGAAGGGCCGCTGGGCGGAATCGTCACCGCGTTGGAAGACGCGGCAGCGCGCACTGCGCGGCCGGAATGGAATCTGATTGTGAGCTGCGATATGCCGTTTTTGACGCGGGAGTGGCTAGCTTTTCTTGGCGAGCGGGCGGCGCGAAGCAAAGCGCAAGTTGTCTTTGCTTATTCGGCGTCCGGGCCGGAACCGCTATGCGCTTGCTGGCAGACAGATGCCGCGGCGAAACTACGCGCGGGATTCGAAAGTGGCGTACGCAAAGTGATGGAAGGAATCGCACTTCTCCACGCGGAAGTTCTTGACGAGGTGGACTGGAAACGATTTGATAGCGCAGGACGATTGTTCTGGAACATGAATACGGCGGCGGACTACGAGGAAGCGCGGCGGATTCTGGAAGCGGAGCGAACGTGAGCGAAGCCCAGTCGGTCAACTACTTCGAGTTTCGCGAAGTGTGCAAGAGTTTCGACGAGCGTCTGGTGCTCGATCATGTCAGCTTCAAGGTGAAGCGTGGAGAGACTTGCGTGATCATGGGGCGCAGCGGCGTGGGCAAGTCGGTTTCGTTGAAACACATCCTGGGCTTCCTGAAACCGGACTCGGGACAAATTATTATCGACGGCCAGGACGTCACCAATTTCAAGGAGTCAGACTTCGCAGAGGTGCGGCGAAAAGTAACCATGGTATTTCAGTCCGGCGCGCTCTTCGATTCGCTCACGGTCGCCGAAAACATGGCTTTCCCGCTGGAAGGGCAGTCGGGCCTTACCGCTGACGATATCGATGAGTACGTTTTGAAAATCGCCCAAATGCTGGAAGTGGACGAGGTCATGGACAAATTGCCCAGCGAACTCTCCACTGGAATGAAGCGTGCCGTGGCCATTGGCCGCGCGCTAGCGCAGAATCCCGAGGCCATCCTGTTCGATGAGCCCACCACGATGGTAGATCCAATCATGGCGGGACACATGGGCGATTTGATCTTGCGGCTGAAGAAAGCGTTTCAAAAGACGTCCATCGTCGTGACGCACGACACGCATCTGGCGAAGAAGCTGGCGGACTCGGTCATTTTTCTCCAAGAGGGCCGTGTAACATTTTTTGGTCCGTGGGAAGGTTTTGAGAATTCAAAGGACCCCTTCCTCAAGAACTTCCGCATGCAGGATGAATTGATTCCCGCCCTGGACGTAACTCTGTGAGCCAACTCCCAAACGGCTCTGGCGATCCCCTCCAACAGTTACGCAAGGAAATGGGGTTCTGGGACGTGCTGTTCTTTAATATCGCCACGGTGCTGGGTCCGCGCTGGATTGCGGCGGCGGCACATAGCGGCCCTTCTTCGATCAGCTTGTGGATCATAGCCGCGGTGTTTTTCTTCATTCCCTCGGCGCTGGTGATCAACGAACTCTCCTCACGATTCCCGAATGAAGGCGGTTTGTACGTGTGGGCCAAGGAAGCCTTCGGTGACTTCCACGGCTTTGTCGCCGGTTGGACGTATTGGATTTACACCGTGTTTTATTTTCCGGGGTTGCTGCTCGCCAGCGCGGCGATGAGCGCTTACATTATCGGCGAAGGCGGCGCGACACTGGAGCACAACCAACGGTTTCTTCTGCTTGTTTCTCTGGGATACCTGATCGTTGCCGTAGCCTTGAACATCGTTGGCCTGAACATTGGGAAATGGCTGCAGAATGCCGGGGGCGCCGCGACTTACGCACCACTGCTCATGCTTGTGGCCTTGGGAGGATTTTTGTGGCTGCGGCAGGGTACGGTGACGCACCTGACATGGACGAACGTTTGGCCAGTTTGGAATTGGGATACGGTGAACTTCTGGTCGCAGATCGCTTTTGCCTTCACCGGCCTCGAGCTTGTCTCGGCTATGAGCCAGGAAGTCCGTGATCCGCAACGGACTTTGCCTCGCGCCGTGTTTGCCGCGGGTGGGCTGATTGCCGCGATGTACGTTGTTGGGACCATGGCGGTGATGGCGCTTGTTCCGCCGGCCGATGTCTCCACAACAAGCGGCGTGTTCCATGCCATTACTGTGGGCTCGATTGCGCTGAAGATAGGATTCTTGGGAATCCTTGCGGCTTTGCTGGCTACCGTGGGGAATGCCGGGGGAGTGGGCAGCACGGTCGCGGGAATTGCACGCGTACCTTTTGTGGTCGGCATCGATCGCTATCTGCCCGCGGCATTCGGAAAAATTCATCCGCGATGGAAGACGCCCTACGTTTCCATCATCGTCCAGGCTGTTGTTTCTGGCTTGATTCTATTCTTGAGCCAGATCAATAGCCCAACGGTTCAAGGGGCTTATCAGATTTTGATCGATGCCGCGATCATCCTGTATTTTATTCCGTTTTTGTACATGTTTGCGGCGGCGATCAAGCTGTTCAGGCGACGCGACCGCTTGGAAAATAAGAACGCCGTGCTGATTCCGGGAGGCAAGGCTGGCGTGTGGATCGTCAGCATTCTCGGTTTTGTGATTGTGTTGATGGGAATTATTGTGTCGCTCGTACCTCCGGGAGACTCGCCCGACAAGTTGGGATTCGAATTGCGGCTCGTCGGCGGAACCGTTGCGGCGATTGCGCTAGGGCTGAGCTTGTACTGGCGCGGCGTGAGGCAGAAGAGTGCCGAGAATTCTAACGTTTAGAAACCCTGATTAACTAGATGTCCGATCGTCAGTTTACTAGATGCCGAGTCTTTGCGCGCTTCCAGATAGCGCTCGACGTATTTTCCGATGACGTCACCTTCGAGGTTTGCCGCGTCTCCCGGCTGGCGGTCGCGGATGTTGGTGTTTTCATAGGTGTAGGGAATCACGGCAATTTCGACGATGTTGTTTTGCCAGCCGGCCACCGTGAGGCTGATACCGTCAACGGTGATCGAACCTTTTGGCACGATGTAGCGGGCGAACTCCGCCGGGACTTCCAGGCCAAACCACCAGTTTTCCCCTTCGGACCTGAGGTGCGCTACGCGGCCGATGGTGTCCACGTGGCCGAGGACGAAGTGTCCACCGAATTCCTTGCCAGCAGTGAGCGGTTGCTCGAGATTGACGCGCGCGCCTTTCTTCAGCTCGCCGCCGTTGGCGCCGAACGAAGTCTTGCGGATGGTTTCACCGGAGAGATCAGCGGAGAAGCGGCCGTTGTGAAGATCAACGACGGTCAGGCAGCAGCCGTTCACGGCGATGCTGTTCGAAACAGCTAGCGACGGGGCGACCGTGGGGGCGTGGATGGTGACGCGCCCGCCGTGCTCTTTGAGATCCAGGGCTTCAATGGTGCCAGTATGCTCGATGATGCCGGTAAACATCGTGATTGCGGTCGCTCTCGAATCCGAGTGTACAGTATTTCGCGCCAAAGACAGAAAGCACTAAACTGTTTTACGTCGGATGTGTACGGAAAACGCGGAGGCCTCGCGATGAAAGCATGCTTGTTGCACAAGCCAGCCGCGATTGAAACGAATCCGCTGGAATACTCGGAAGTTGCGGCGACGCAGCCGAAGAGCGGCGAAGTGCTCGTGCATGTGCGCGCTTGCGGCGTCTGCCGCACGGATTTGCATGTGATCGAAGGCGAATTGCCGCCGCGCAAATCGCCGGTGATTCCCGGGCACCAAGTCGTCGGAGTTATTGAGACACGCGGCGAAGGCACGAAACGATTTGCGGCCGGAGCGCGAGTGGGGATCGCTTGGCTGCACCAAACGGATGGGACCTGTGAGTATTGTCGGTCGGGTGCGGAAAATCTTTGCAACCATCCGACGTTCACCGGCTACAGCGTGGATGGCGGTTATGCCGAATACATCGTTGCGCCGGAAGACTTTGTTTACGCGATCCCCGAAGCATTTCCTGATGAACAAGCCGCGCCGCTACTCTGCGCAGGGATCATCGGGTTTCGGTCGCTACGGCTCTCGGGAATCAAAGCAGACGGACGGCTCGGATTTTATGGCTTCGGGGCCGCGGCCCATGTTGCGATTCAGGTGGCGCGGCACTGGGGTGCCGAAGTTTACGCTTCTACGCGCGACGCGCGTCATCAAAAACTCGCGCTTGAGTTGGGCGCGGTCTGGGCTGGAAGCACGTTCGATGAGCCTCCGAGAAAGCTGGACGCCGCCATTGTCTTCGCGCCGGCTGGAGAGATTGTTCCCGCCGCGCTCAAGGCATTGAAAAAAGGCGGTATGCTGGTTCTCGGCGGCATCCACATGAGTCCGATTCCCTCGTTCAGCTACGACCTGCTGTACCAAGAGCGCATGATTCGCAGCGTGGCGAACAATACGCGGCAAGACGGCGAGGACTTTTTGCGCGTGGCGGCCGAGATTCCGATTCGAACGCATGTGCAAAGTTTTCCGCTGGCGGAAGCTAACCGCGCGCTCAATGCGCTGAAGAATGACGCCATTCCCGGCGCCGCAGTTCTCCGCGTCAGCCAGTAGTACATCTATTTTTCGTAAGCATCTCGCACATAGCCTTCAATAGCGATGTCGGGTCCGAACTGGTGCGTGCGAACGTCTCGCAACGGAGGGAGATGCAGTTTTGGAGCGTGCGCGAAGGGAACACGGTTTTGGCCGGAGATTCTTGGCGCATAGAATAGAAAAAGTTTGTGGACGACACCTGCGGAGAGCGCCGAACCGTTCATCGTCGGGCCTGCTTCCAGAAGGACGCTGAGGATATCGCGGCGACCGAGCTCCGTGAGTACATCCTCCCAGTGGATGCGGTTGTCTCGCGCTCTCGTGTGAACAACTTCGACGCCCTCTTTCAGCAGGAGGCGCACCCGCTGGCGGCCAAGATCCTCGTTGGTGAAAACCAGCAGATCGTCTTCGGCGGTTTCCACGATCCGCGAGAACCGCGAGAGCGCGAGCTTGCAGTCGAGAATAACCCGCAGTAAACGCCGCCGGCGAGGAAGGCCGCTGCGATCGGAAAGAAGCGGGTCATCGACGCGTATCGTGCCAATTCCGGTCAACAGCGCGTCCGAAGCGTGGCGCATGCGGTGCACTTCCGCGCGCGATTCTTCGGATGTGATCCACCTGGATTCGCCTGCCCTAGGATTTTTAAGGAGGTATTTCTTTTTGGCGCCGGGAAGGGCGAGTTGTCCGTCCAGCGTCGTAGCCGACTTGAGCGTGACGAATGGCTTCTTTGTTCGAATCCAGTACGCGAAAGCTTCGTTGAGGCGGCGCGCTTCTTCTTCGCAAACCCCTGTCAAAACTTCGATGCCGGCCGCGCGCAAGCGCTCGAATCCGCGCCCGGAATTGACGGGATTCGGATCATCGATGGCGGCGACGACGCGTTCGACACCAGCGGCGATGATCGCTTCGGTGCAGGGGCCGGTCCGCCCGGTGTGGTTGCACGGCTCGAGCGTCACATAAAGCGTTGCGCCGCGCGCCTTTTCGCCTGCGGATTTCAACGCGACAATTTCCGCGTGGTCGCGCCATTCATATTGATGAAATCCTTCGCCGATAATCTGGCCTTCGCGCACGATAACGCAACCCACCATGGGATTGGGGCTCGCCAGACCGGTCCCTTTGCGGGCCAGCCCGAGAGCGTGTTGCATGAAGCGAATGGCGTGCGCGTCCACGGTTCAGTCGAACAGCGAATTGGCGTACATTTCCGCGTCGAAGGGAACCATGTCGTTTATCTGCTCGCCAGTGCCTACGAAGCGAACGGGCAGGCCCAGCTCTCGTGAGATCGCGACGACAATACCGCCCTTCGCCGTGCCGTCCAGCTTGGTCAGGATGATCCCGGTGACGCCGACCGTGGAAGTGAACTCGCGCGCTTGTGCCAGACCGTTCTGCCCTGTCGTGGCGTCGAGAACCAGCAAAACATCGTGCGGCGCGCCGGGAATCACCTTGGCAGCCGTGCGCTTCATTTTTTCGAGTTCCGCCATGAGGTTCGATTTGGTATGCAGTCGTCCAGCGGTATCCACGATAACCACGTCGGACGAGCGTGCCTTGGCGGCGGCCACGGCGTCATAGACAACAGCGGCGGGGTCGGCGCCGGATTTTTGCTTAATGACCTCGATGCCGTTGCGCTGCGCCCAGATTTCCAGTTGCTCGACAGCGGCGGCGCGAAACGTGTCCGCGGCGCAGAGCATCACGCTGCGGCCTTCTTGGCGGAGCCGGTTGGCGAGCTTACCGATACTGGTGGTTTTGCCTGCGCCATTGACGCCAACAATGAAAATCACGCGCGTGCCGGCGCCATTCGGCGAAGCCGAAATGCCGCTTCCGGTTACTTCCGTTGTGACGATATCCGGCTTCGCAGACGCGCTCAGAATGCGAATGATGTGCGCCTTGATTTCGCGCTTGAGCTGCGCACCATCGGCGAGCGCGTGGCGGTCCATTTTCTCGCGTACGGCGTCCAGAATCTCGCGTGTCGGTTTCACGCCCAGGTCGGCGGAGAGCAGCGCCGTCTCCAAATCCTTCAGAAGGGAAGGATCAATCGCGCGTCCGCCTAGAAAAACGGTATCGACGGCTTCCGAAAGCGCCGCTTTGGTCTTGCTGACGGATTTCTTCAGCCGCTCAAGGAGCGTCGGCTCCGGTTCATTCTTCCCGAAAAGCGAAATCATAAGGCAGCCCGCATGACAGTCGCCGCAACCCAAAATTGTATCAGATGCCGCCTCTTGAACCTTCCAGCGGTAGGCGAGAGGGGGAGATCGCGCGGGGAGAATTACTTCTAAACGTGCACTTCGACGGCGCTGAGGCGGAGCTTGCCGGCATTGACGGCCGATTCCAGGGCGGTCACAACGACCGCATCGAACTTGGAGCCAGTCAGCGCGCGAATGCGGTTCATGGCGTAATCCAATTCCATGGCCGTCTGATAGGGGCGGTTCGTGGTCATAGCGTCCAACGTATCGGCCACGCCGATGATGCGCGCCATCAGGGGAATCTGGTGGCCCGGCAAACCGTATGGGTAACCGCGGCCGTCCATGTGTTCGTGGTGCAGCTCGATGCCCGGCAGCATTTCCTTCAACTGCGAAACCGGACGCATGATGTTTGCGCCTTTCACGGTGTGCTGCTTCATCAAGCCGAATTCTTCAGGCGTCAGCGAGCCCGGCTTTTTCAGCACGCGGTCCTCGACGCCAATTTTTCCGACGTCGTGCAGCAGTGCCGCGATACGCAGCTTATCCAGTTCTTCCGTGCTGAGGCCCAATTCCTGGCCAATCAGCGTTGAATATTTTGCCACGCGGCCGGAGTGACCGCGCGTGTACGGATCCTTTTCGTCGATGGCCGCTGCAAGCATGCGGATCGACCCAATAAACAGCTCGCGGTTCTCTTCGGCCGCTTCCTTCAGGCGCTCGATGTACTCTTCGATGTCGCCAGCCATCTTGTTGAAATTTTCGGCGAGTTCGCTGATTTCCGAAGCGCCACGGACGGCAGAGCGCTGGTGAAATTCGCCGCGGCTGATAGCGCGCGTGGAGGCCGCCAGCCCGCGAATCGGCCCGCTGATGCCCACCGCGAAAAAATATCCAACAAGAATCGCCGACAGTATAACGACAAGGACGAAGGCAAGTGCCTGCTGGTTGAGTTCGGTCACTCCCGTGTCGGTTTGCGCCTGGTCGAGGCTCCGCTGCGCGATGACCGCCCAATTCACTTCGGGGAATGTGCTGTACGTCCCAATCATTTCGATCGGGTGCTTCTTGTTAGTTTCCGTAAAACGCACCGTTTCCGTGTTGCGGAGTTCCTGGGGCAACGCTTTCACTTGCGCCACCAGAGAATTGCTGCTGACGTCCGCGCCCGGAACAAAGTTTTTCGTGTCCCAATGCGCCACCAGCCGGCCGTTGTGATCCACCAGGAAAACAGTGCGTCCCCGCACGCTGGCTTCTCTCAGTCGTTGAACGATCGCGTCCAGCGAAACGACCGCAGCAAGCATGCCCGTAAAATTGTCATTCACGTCTTTCAACGGCACGGCCACCACGAAGGCTGGCCGGTTTTCCGGCGCCAATGCCAGCGGATCGCTGCGAAACTTGACCACCTGGAGCTGCTGCGATTGCAGGCAGGTAGCGAACGCTCGCTGCAGCGCCCTAGCCACAAACGGATCTTGGTCGGCGCGAAAATTTCCCTGCGACGCGGTCGTGCCTTTTCCTGACTTGCCGACCGCTGTGAGGTAAATGAAGGTCGTGCGATTGCTGTCGACGAAATTTTCCAGCAGCCTGGTCACCTTGGGTTCCGACGCTGGATCTTCGACGTTGTCAATCAATCCTGTGAGCGTGAGAATCTGCCTCTCGCTCAGCAGCTGTTGCGTCAGGTTGGATTCGAACAGCTGGATTTCCTGCGCCAGTGACCTAGTCAGGTCGGTTTGCTGCACGCGCTCAGTATCCACCAGCTTGTCCTGGCTAAGTTTCAGCACCTGCAAGTGATACAATCCGATGGGAAGCGCGCTCACCAATAAAAGCGCTCCCAAGACTAGCCAAAGGATGCGCACGCGTCCCGCGCGCACTTGTTCCCAGCGAGATTTGAAAGTCTGGGCCATCCCGACTATTCATTTTAGGAGAACGGAGAGGGCTTAGGGAGGCGGCGAGCCCTTCGAGTCGCGCATATGCAACTGGGACTTTAGTACTAGAGGGGGTAAAGTGGGCGGTTCTCAGTTTTCAGTATTTAGTTGTTGGCCTTTAATAGACCGAACTCCCGCTTCAACGGCCGGTCCATGATGTCCCGAATGGCGTCCTTGGGAGACTTGCCCGCGTGCAGTATCGCGTCAACCTGCTCCGTGATCGGCATTTCGATCTTATGCTCGCGAGCCAGCGCCAGCAACGGCGCGGCGGTATTCACGCCCTCAGCCACCATCCGCATGTTCGCCATAATCTCGCCGAGCGAGCGTCCCTTGCCCAGCTCGATTCCTACAAAACGATTGCGGCTGAGCGCGCCGGTGCAGGTGAGAACCAAATCGCCCAGCCCCGCTAGACCGCTCAAAGTCTCTGGCCGCGCCCCCAGCGCCACCGCCAAGCGCGTCATTTCCGCTAGCCCTCGCGTAATCACCGCGGCGAGCGAATTCGAACCAAAGCCGAGCCCCTGGCAGGCCCCCGCGGCAATGGCCATCACGTTTTTCATCGCGCCGGCAAGCTCCACGCCGAGAACATCGTCGTTGGTATAAAGACGGAAATTCGGGCCGGCAAACTCTTCCTGCAACCCGGCGGCCATCGCCGCGTCCCCCGAGGCTAGAACGACGGCTGTGGGTTCACCGAGGGCCGCCTCCGCCGCAAATGAGGGTCCGGAAATCACAGCGATGTACGGCGGAAATTTCGGCGGGAGGACCTGCGCGATCACTTCGCTCATCCGCAAGTGCGTCGAGGGCTCAAGCCCTTTGGTGGCGCTGACGAAAATTCTCCCAGCGACGGTATAGGGAATCGCTGAACCGTAAACGGCGCGTGCATGCGCCGAGGGCATCGCGCCGAGAATCGCGTGCGCGTCAGAAAGCGCAGCTTCCAGCTGAGAATGAACGCCAACGCTCTCAGGCAATTTCTGCCCGGGAAGGTAGGCTTTGTTTTCGCGTTCGTTCCGAATGGATTCGGCGCGTTCGGCATTGTGAACCCAAAGTGAGATTTCATGCCGCATACGGCTGCGCGAAAGTAGAATCGCCAGCGCCGTACCCCACCCTCCACCGCCTAGAATGGCGATCTTCGTCATTGCGATTCTTTCTTTTTTCCGAAGGAGAAGCGCGGCTCGGTTCCTTCAACGAGGCGCTGAAGATTGGCGTCATGCTTGTAAATAACCAGCGCCGCGATCGCCAGCGTCCCCAAGTTGATGACCATCGGCGGTGCATAACGCGGCGCCCACAAAAAATAAATCAGTAGCGGCATAGCCGCGGCCGCCGCAACGGAACCCAGTGAAACGTAGCGCCAGTAAGCAACGCAAAGAATGAAAAGCAGTAGAGCGCTAAGAGCGGCGAGCGGCGATAAAGCAAGAAACACGCCGAGTGCGGTGGCCACGCCTTTGCCGCCTTTGCATTTCAGCCATACTGGGAAGCAGTGTCCGAGCAGCACAGCGAAACCGGCCATGATCATCCACTTAGCGCTTTCGTTGGTGACTCGGCCCGCGAGCCACACGGCCGCGGCGCCTTTCGCGGTATCGAAAACCAGCGTGAGAATTCCCGCCAGCGGGCCCACGACGCGGGTGACGTTGGTCGCCCCGATGTTGCCGCTCCCGGCTTTACGCACGTCCGCGCCGCCAAATAATTTTCCGAGCAGCAATCCGAAGGGAATCGAGCCCAATAGATACGCGGCGAAAGCGATCACAAAAAAAGTGATGGAATATTCCAACATGCGCGCTCAGGCCTCCGCCGCCGTGAACGAAAAACTTTCGACCGTAGTGTACTCCGCGCCGGCAGGTTTTAGCTTGCTTTCGATCAGCCGGAATTGATTGGTTCGCAGCGAACCAAAATCGCGCCGCGAGTTTTCCTGAATTGCTCCGCGAAGTTGTTCCAGCAACCGGGGAGGTTCGAACCGTGCGAGCGTCAAGTGCGGCGAAAAAGGCCGTCGCTCCCGCCGGATGCCTAGGTTCTCCATAGCCGTTTCGACATCGGCCGCCAGAGTTTTCAGATTCGCTGAAGCTTCGATGCCCGCCCAGAAAACGCGTGGACGTTTTTCGTTAGGGAAGAAACCGAGGCCACGAAAATCGAGCCTGACGATTTGATCCGAACGCACCTCGGCAAGAGCCCCGCGAATCGCGGCTAATTTCGTTTCCGGCACTTCGCCGATGAATTTGAGCGTGGCGTGAAGATTCTCGAGACGCACCCAGCGAGTCTGCGGCGAGACCTCACCAAGGGTCTGAAGCAACGCGGCGAGGCTATCTCGCACCGCCGAGGGGATCTCCAGCGCGACGAAAAGCCGCATCGAAGGTCAGGACCTTTTGCCGCTGTGGACCGGCGGCCCTCCGCCGTTATAAAGAAAATGGAGGCGCACCAGATCGAGCGCGAGTTGCGAGGCATGCCAGCGGATAGCTTCGCGATCGCCCGGAAACACCACGCCGCGCTCTTTCACACCGCCGGCATGTGAAAGCGCGATGTGCACTGTACCCACTGGCTTTTCTTCACTGCCACCTCCTGGACCGGCAATGCCGGTAATCCCCACACCCAGCGTGCTCCCGACGTTGCGGCGAATCCCTTCTGCCAGCGCGATCGCCACTTCACTGCTTACCGCGCCCTTGCTCTGAATCAGTTCTTGAAGCACATCCGCCCAGGCCGTCTTCCGCTCGTTGCTGTAGCTTACAACCCCGCCCAAAAAATAGGACGAACTACCCGCGATGCTGGTCAGCCGCTGTGCCAGCAATCCACCAGTGCAGCTTTCCGCCGTGGAGATCGTGGAGTTATTTCTCGTGAGCAGCCCTGCCACCACTTCTTCCATGGAAGAACCGTCTTGCGAAAAAATCCGGTCGGCCAGCGCGATCTCGAAGCCTTGAACAATTTCGTCCAGCATTTTTTGTGCGTGTGCCGCGTCGTCGGTCCACATCCGCAGGTGGATTTGAATCTCGCCCGGCGCCGCGAGAATCGTTGTGTTCACATCGGCATAGCGCGTGTAAATCGGTTTGATGCGCTGCTCGACGCCCGACTCGCCCATTCCCGCGACGCGCAATTCCCGGTGAAACATTCGAATGCCAGAACTGCGCCGCTGCAAACGCGGCAAAACCTGCTCCAAGTACATAGGCTTCAATTCGCGCGGCGGCCCAGGCAGCAGCGCCATAAAACGGCCCGCATCTTCAATCCACAGCCCCGGCGCGGAGCCGCGCGGATTCTCCAGCACCTCCGCGCCTTCCGGCACCATCGCCTGTCGCACATTCACTGCTGGCATTTCCCGCCCGAGCTGCCGGAAGCGCCCTTCGATGTAACGCAGGATTTCATGGTTCAGATGCAGCTTGCGGCCCAGTAGATCGGCGAGAGTTTCGCGCGTCAGGTCGTCTTCCGTGGGACCGAGCCCGCCCGAAGCGATAATCAACTCGACGCGTTCAAGTGCTTCCTTGAATGTCGCGCTCAAATAATCGCGATTGTCCCCTACGATCGATTTGCGCACCACTTCGATGCCCAGCTTGTTCAGTTCTTCTGTCAAAAACAGAGAGTTCGTATCCACGCGGTCCGGAGTCAGCAGTTCCGACCCTACTGCTATGATTTCAGCCTTCATCATTGCAAAAACCCGCTAAAACATTGATGTTTTTAGTATTTCGTCTGAAGTAGACCGAGGTAAAGTGTGGAACATTGTGGAAGCTAAAATGTGCCGTTCTGTGCCAGTAGGTATGGCTTGGCGCGGAGCACAGAAAAAGAAAAAGGCCGGAATGCTCAGTCCCGGCCCCGCTGTTATACAGGTTTGTTTGGGTATCCACACTGGGTATCCGCTGCTACGCCTGCGCCTTCCTACGCTTTGCCCAACCCGCTCGAATCGCCGCGCGGTGCTTCGCGCTCAACGGCTTCCCCTTTAACTTGCTGACCCTGGCACCGACTGACTTGTTGCCGTTGCCAGCCAGCGCGTGGATTGCTGCCCGCAGATTAGTCAACTTCCCCGCGACCTTATCCTGCGTTGATAGCAGTTTCTTCTCTTCTCGGTGCAACATCCTCATCAGCAGGTCCATCGTCGCCTCCGATTTCAGATTGTACAACAAGCCCTTCGTTGCGCAAGACCTAGAGCCTATCGATCTTGGAGCGACGGTCCATGAAGATTGACATCGTGTCCGGGCCCACGCCGGAAGTCAATCAGCCTAACGTTTCAGATTGGAGCGAAATATGGCAGCGCAAGCACCGTTCCCAGCCCGGCGGCACTGCCAAGTGCCGTCCCGAGGGATACCGCCCGCTAACTTTTTTCTCGGGCTTCTTCGACCTTCACCGAGTATAGAATGCGTCTTGCACCTTGTGTACCGAGTGAGTTATCTGGCCAGAAGCTAATCACGTCGGGGCTGAACATCCTAGCTTGGTATACGCCCGTCTCGAACTGTGTGCAGACTGTGTTATTTTCAGAATGTTCTGGGAAATCGTTGGATTCACAGACCAAGACGAATTTTGCCGTGGCAGAATAAGCCTCGATAGTCGTAATTTTGCCGCAGTTGCCACAAGCCGAAGTTTCTTTCTCCGCTCTCGTTATCTTGGTGACTGTGAGACTAATCGTTTTAGGATACTGAGCAAAAGCGGAAAGAGGCGTGAGGCAAAGGATCACGGTTAGTAAGAGTTTCATTGATGTGTTCAACCTCCGTGCAGACCCTATCACATGCGATCATCAGACCGCGACCATCGGGCGGGTCGAGGACAATCACTTCAACCGTTTTGCCGAAGAAGCCGAGGGGTCTAGGCTGGATTCAGTGACCCCAAGACGCGGCTAGGCTTTATCTCCTGAAGTAATCCCCTCTGTGGACAACGGCCATTTTTACAGATCGCAGTCCGCACATGTGCATCAGACAATTCATACCACGACAAATCTGTGTGCAGGAGGGATACCAAGATTCTACGGTTGCCACAATACGGGCAATCATAGTCTACTTCCACACTCCGCACTGGACGGCCAAAGACGAGGTCCTTTAACGGAGACCCGATTTGAACAAGGTCTTTGGCATGTAGGTCGAATCTAATTCTGCATAGCGGACAAGTTATCCTGGCGACGGTCTTAGAGCTAGCTTGTTGCGTCGAGTCCATCACCCAGAGAATCCCGAATTGCTTCGCGCAATTGACACACCTGGCAACAAATTGATAGGCCACGAAGCGCTCTCCTTCCCGGACTTCCGTTCACCTAAAAGTCGAACGGCAGCAGCCCAGAAACGGTTGCTTGTCGATGCCTGGGACTTTCCGCCTTGCCTGAGTTGGAAGAGGTAGGTGGGAACGGCCAGCCTTGGCGGAAGGTTTTCCTGCTGGTTTAAATACAAGCAGTACTCTTTTGCTCAGAACTCGTCAAGACATATCCGGCTCAAAAAATACTTTTTTACATGATCGCTAACACAGAATGCAGGTGTTTGCCGGATATGCGTTGAAGTTGACGCACACTAGAATGGCCCTCTATTAAGCAGCGGAACTTGGGTAGCAATGTGCATGCCGAGCGAACCTGACGGAACGCTACCTTCCTATTAACCCCACCCAGTCCAAGCGGGTCTGTGAAAGGAATGAAAGGTCTTGGGGGGCCGAATGTTTCTGCCGACTGGGCGATTCGAACGGCGGATTGCAAAAACAGAAGTCGTAGAGCTTTTGCACGTGGACGAATCGCTGATAGCGAAAGTTGAGGCGACCACAGAAAACGTGAGCCCTCAAGGCGCACGAGTGATTACCGACTCAATTTGCGCCCCGGGAAAACTTGTACGTTTGGACGCACTCGCGGAACACCTGCAATTGCCAGCGCGGGTGGTTTACTGTCAACGTCTGGGGGAACGGAAATTTGCTGTTGGGCTGCAACTTGACGCGCGCTTTGAGAGGTGGAAAAACCTGGTGTAGCTCTGATGGTCTATTAACTTGAAGAGTTTTGGGCGGGACCTTTCGGGGGTGGGTTGGCGCCCGGCTCATCTGCACGAAGCGCAGTACCGCATTGCCTACACTTAGGAAAGCTTTTCCATTCCGCGACAACGTAACGCTTGCTGCATTTCGGACACTGATAGTGCCGGATGAGTTGCCAGTCGGACGGACGCATGCTAGAGACGGCGCACGTAGAATCGGGGACGGAGAGGAGCTGACTTGGCGTGACGTTCTTCATTCTCATCGGAACACGATGCGGTAGGACATGTCGGAAAGCTGTTCGAAACCGCACACCTATCCGGTGAAGACGTACCCAATGGCGATCCGGGCATCAACGCTAAAACACGAAGCATTGGGTCGATGTATTCAAATCGCTGGTGGGCAACAGCAAGGTTTTGAAAGTTTTCGCTTTCAGCAACAATCACTATGCCGGGCATGTTTGGCGCCCGCTTTTCGGCAGAGGATCTCTTCGATGACATTGCAGTATTGCAAACCGCGCGCGGTCGCGAATACCAGAAGGGGGCATTGACTATCAGCGAGTTTCCATCGGAACTGAAAGCCACCATCCTCAGCTGGCCGATGAAATGTGGAAAACCTGAGTTAGAGAACCCAGAGTCGGCAAGGAATGCATTGGAGTCCATTGTCCTGAGGGCCGAGTGGAAGACCCGCCGGAAGGCCCGCTCGGTTGGGAAATTGGCGGTGACAATTAGACAAATGTCCGCAGAGGAGTGGAAGCAACGGCCGGACGCCAAGAAACTCGATGATTTAGGACTTCAAGCGTCGGATCCGACAGCCAAGGGAATTTGGATTCTAGAAGCAAAGATCCAAGACGCTCATGTTCCAATCACAGACAGCCTAACTATAACACTTGCCTCAACTGACGGTAAGCGCAGCGCACGTTTTTCCGCGCGGCTCTGACCCAGGCGGATTTACGTGATGGACCTTTGACTTTGCTTTTTCCTTATCTGTCCCGCGTCGGCAGCCGTTCAATCATTCAATCGAGGATTCCCGACCTTGTCGGGACCCTCATTTTCTCATTTTCGGCCATTCGCTGCAAAACCCACCCGTTGCTGAAATGCCAACCGCAATGATTTCCGCTTTCATCTGTTCATTTATCCGATCAAAGGCAAGCCGCGGACTTCCCAATCCAGCGTGAAGAGCGCGCCTGAGGGGGGGTTAGATTCGGACGTGGCCACAATCGCGCGGCCCGATGGCTGCAGCGCCATGCCCACAATGCTGGAGCCGCTGAGCACCACCTCCGCTTGACCCTGCGGCGTGACCCGCACAATGCCCCGGCGTCCGCCGTAGGAAGCCGCCACATAAAGATTTCCGTCGCGATCCAACGCCAGCCCTTGCGGCCGGCCGAGGCCGCGGAAGAAAACGCTCACGTCACCGCCTTGCGTGATGCGATAAATGCGGTCAAAGCTGGAGGTTGTCGGCGCTGATATATATAGATCGCCGCTGGGATGAAACGCCAAATGATATGCCGCAACGGAGGGCTCCAGCGTGGCGAAGACAAAAATCTCCCGGCTCGCACTGATCTTGAAGACCGTTCCGCTGCGGTCGCCCACGTACAGATTCCCGTGATGATCGAACGCCAGGCCCGTGGCGATGCCCATGCCTTCAATCCATTGCTCGGCGCGGCCCTCGGGCGTGATGCGATGGATCGTGCCGTCGTTGCGGCAGGACACAAAGAGATTGCCCAGGTGATCCAGAGCTAGCCCGCTGGGATTGACCAGCGAAGTGATGAACGGCTTCACGCTGTAATTGGCCGTGATTTTATAAAGCGAAACGGGAACACGTTGGCCGCGCGGGCCGGAAAACGTCACGTAAATGTTGCCGTCTAAATCGACGGCGGGATTCGTCACCGGGTGCAGGTTGTCCGCGATTTGCAAGCCGATGTGCACCGGATGCGGCTGACTTTCGTGGCCGGCCGCGGCCACGCAAACGATTCCGCCACTCGCGCCTTCCGGAACGCGCGCCACCACACGGTTTTCGCTGGCCAGCACAATGCCGGCTTCGGCTTCTCCGAAGCGTACTACGGGACGCGCTTGCCCGTGCGAGATCAAGCCGCGCCCATGAATAGTCATCTCCCCGCCGGGAATCGCCGCCGCGGGAGCCACCTTCTCGATGTGCGGAATCCCGTTTTTTTCTGCCGAAGACCCGAACCCGAATTTCATACCCAACCAATGTAAAACGTCAGCAGCCCAAAGTGTAACGCCACACGCAGCAGAATGGCAGCGTAGACGCCCGCCATCCAATCATCGGCCATGATTCCCCAGCCGCCCGGCAGTTTTTCCAGTCGTCGAATTGGCCACGGTTTCCAGATATCAAACACGCGAAAAAGTATAAAACCGAGCAGCAGATATTTCCAATTGAGCAGACTCAGCGCGGAATACAGCGCGAAAACAGAAGCATCGTCGGCGGGCAACAGATGCGTCGGCAACCCCAGCGGCACGATGGCAAGGATCAGCGTCAGGTGCATCCCCGATACTTCGTCAATCACGACGTACTGCGGATCATGGAGGCTCGCATAGCTGGCGGCGCGCGAGCTACTCCAAACTCCCACGAGGCCAATGATCATGAGTGCTACCAAAGACGGAACGAGAAGGAGCACCGGTGCCGCATGCCCCCGGAACACTGGCAGATCGAACCCCAAGCCGCCGTGAAAGAAGAGCCGTCCGATGAGTACGACCAAGCTGACGGGATGCGTCACAATCGCGACCCCAATTCCGCCTAATGAGCCGAACGTCCCCGGAGCCTTGGGAATGTAGCCCAAGCCTAAAGCCGTGGCGATCGCCAGCGCGAGCCGCGGCTTCTTGGATGATGATTCGGCCGTCGCCGCGGCTTCAGTGGTCGGAGTCATTCGGGCTGTCCAAGTCTTCTTCCAAGGGGAGGACGATGGTCTCCGGCTGACCCTCGGCAATGTCTTCTTCGGCGAAGACAGGTTCGGACACCACGTATTTTTCTGTGGCCCAATTGCCCAGGTCGCGGTCCCGGCAGCGCTCGCTGCAGAAAGGGAAGTCCGCGTGGATTGCCGAGTCCGTCTCCGCTTTGCAAATAGGACATTTGTGCTTCATGGCGAAGTTCTTTTCTTCTCCGCGAACTCTGCGACCGCCCTGTCCTGTGCGTAAAAACTTTTGACGCAAGAGGCGCAAGGTGCCGGAACACAACGAAACGCCATTTTCGAAGGAAGAGTATAACTCAGCCCAGTACGCGGAGGGGTGCCCCGGTGGCGATGCGATGAAGCTTTTCGGCTGGCGGAACCGGGACGGTGCCAAACTCCGCCCTAGCCGCAGGCCGCGGCAGAATTTCAACAACGCGCCCAATCAGGTCGTAAGCATCCGTCTTGGTAATCTCAACGCGCGCAACGTCCCCGGCTTCCGCAACTTCTCCTCCCGGCAATTCAATGTCCGTAAGGTACAGCTTCCCGTCGATCTCCGGGGCCATGCCTTCAAGCCGCGCTTCCCACACCAGCGGATTGTCCTTCGAAGGCCCTTCGATCAGCCCCGTAAAAACCCCTTTGGAGTGCGGCAGCTGCGCTGCCGCTTTTCCGTCCTCGGTAGTCGCGAGCGGCCCTAGGCGAAAATATTTTGCACGCAGATTGTCTCTTGAGATCTTCTTCTGCATACCCATCAATCGTTTGCGACGGCCAGCAATCGTCTCCGCGTCCACTTTTTCGTCCAGCGCGTAGCTCCCGGCGTTGTCCACGTCGGAGTATTCAAACACGCCCATCCAGTCCAGCTTCGCGGCCTTCACGAAATCGCACAACTCCTCGAAATCGGCTTCCGTCTCGCCCGGGAACCCCACAATGAATGAAGTTCGCAGCGAAACGCCGGGAATTGTCGCTCGAATGCGCTCCAGCAATTTCAAGAACGCCTCGCCATTCGAGCCCCGCTTCATCCGTGCCAGCACTTTGCGGCTGGCGTGTTGCAGCGGCATGTCCATGTACTTGGCCATCCGCGGATGTGCCGCAATGGTATCCAGTAGTTTCTGCGACACGCCGTTCGGATAAGCGTAAAGAAACCTCACCCACAGCAAATCATCCGTCTCGGCCAGTTTCTCCAATAACTGCGCGAGCCCGTCCCGCAGCCCGAGGTCTTCGCCATAGGACGTCGTGTCCTGCCCGATCAGCGTGATTTCCCGCGCGCCCGCTTTCGCCAGATTCTCCGCTTCGCGTACCACCGACTCGAATCGCCGGCTGCGAAACGCCCCGCGAAGCTGCGGAATGATGCAAAACGTGCACGGATGATCGCAGCCTTCCGCGATTTTGATATACGCTGCATGCTTCGGTGTAGTCACAATCCGCGGCGTCAAATCATGGTAAAGAAACGCCGGCGGCTGCGCGGGAAGCACGCGAAGGTCGCCTTCCACTGCTTCCATGATGCGTTCCACTTCGCCAGTGCCCACCACCGCATCCACTTCCGGCAGCTGCTCCAGAATCTGGGCGCGAAACCGTTCCGCCAGGCACCCCGCCACGATCAGCTTTTTAGCCGCGCCGAATTTCTTGTGCTCCGCCATTTCCAGAATCGCGTCCACCGACTCTTTTTGCGCCGCTTCAATAAAACTGCACGTGTTCACCACCAGTATTTCGGCTTCATCCGCGCGCGGCGTCAGTTCATAGCCTTCGCGCGCAAGAATACCCATCATCACCTCGCTATCCACGAGGTTCTTCGGACATCCCAGGCTTACGAATCCGACCTTAGTCATAAGCGATGAATTTGCGCCTTTGCGCAATTCTAAATTGTAACATGAGGTGTTCGAACGCGTATTTCTAGGGGCGCAGCATTGCTGCGCCCCTTTCGGCAGGAACGAATCCACCCTCAGCGCGCCCGCAAAGCCGCACGAATCTGGTCGAGTAGTTGCTGCAAACGGGTGACATCGCAAGGCGCGCCGCCAAAGCGCGTTTGGGCATAAAGTTGCGTGAACTCCCGGACAGCAGGCGCGAGATTTGGCGAATGCACGGCGGCCGCGAACTCCAATGGCGTTTGCGATACCTCCCGGATTAGTCCGCGCCGCGCCAGCATTCGCAATAATTCCACGTACAGCTTTGAAGCCAAATGCGGATTCGAGCGCACCGTCCTCTTGAACCGAATCTGCCACGACAACCATATCCGCTGAAGCATTGCGGACAGCGCTTCGAAACGCAGCAAGATCAGGAATGCCAGCACCGCCAGCGGAATCAGCAGGCTCAATCTGTCGTGCCAGGACTTCATCAATCTTCTTGCTCGCAACTGCTGCCGGGCGTACCAGGCGTGCGCCGATTCAGACATATCGCGCGAACTGTGTTGAAGGTTTTGCGCCAGCGCCACCTGATGCCCGAAGTCATAGCCGATAACCCACTCGCTCCAGGTGAGCTGCATCCAGTCAGCGTACTGTGCCAGCCGCGTCATGAAGCTGGCATTGTTTTCCGCGCTTGCCGGCGTGGGATCGAAAACTTCCCAATCCATCCCCGGAAAGTAAACCTCCACCCAGCTGTGCGCGTCACTGGCGCGGACAATGTAGTCTCCGCCCAGATCGTTATATTCGCCGGGCAGGAAGCCGTTGACTTCCCGTGAAGGAATGCCCAGCGTGCGTAGCATGATGGTCATTGCCGATGCAAAATATTCACAGTGGCCCGCGCGAGTTTCGAAAAGAAAATGAGCCAGCGGATCGTCTCCGGGTTTCCCGGCCAGATTCAGGGTGTACGTGTAACGACTGCGCAAGAAACCTTCAATCGCCAGGGCCTTGTCGAAGGGAGTACGCGCGTCCTTGGTGATCTGTCTAGCAAGGTCGGGGATGCGGGGGTCCAGCGTAGCCGGAAGCTGCAGGTAGGTCGCGGTGATGTCCCGGGGATACCCCGTCGCGGCGGTCCGCAGTTTTGCGGCGTTCATGGGGAGCAACAGCGAATAACCGGCATACCGGATGGATGCGAAGTTGTGAAAGGGATTCAGCAGGGTATCGGTGGAGGGATCGCGAAGAATATAAGTGCGGCGAATCGCGCCAAAGGAATTGCCGCCCTCACCGGTGAAATTTCCTTTGAGAGAGATGACTTTGCCGGGAATGAAAATGGCGTCGCTGGCCAGCGGCTCCAGATATACGGTGTAAATCATTCCCGGCTTGGGCGATTCCGGTTTTTGAGCTGAATCGGCGGTGTGAATCCAGCCATCTTCGCCGGCCTGCAATTTATCCGCATGGTGCGCGGTAGAAGTCCAACGTCGGCCATCGAAAGTCGTAAGGGCGATGCCTCTCCAGCGCAATCGCTCGTAGGCAATCGGTTTGCCGGTTTGCACGCGCATGACCACTTCGGAATTCTTCTTGATCTCTCCGATTTGACCGAGCTCGACATTTTCCGTGAAACCGGACATCAGCGAGGAGCTGAAACTCGCCCGGCCAAGGTACCCGGCGCTGAAACGCGGGAAAAAGAAAAACAGCACCCCGCCAAGCGCGATCGATCCAACGGCCACGCTGACAGCGGAAAGACAAAGCGCCACATTCAATTTCCGGTCGCGAGCGGTGTGCAAGTGCACGGCGGGCCAGACAGCTTCGGCGGCTCCGCCGCGCAATTCCATTCCAATGAGGGTAGAAACGCCAAACAGCAGGAAGGTGAAGAAAAACACCAAGAAGGTGGTGTCGACGGTTAGTACAGCGGAGGCGAGAATCCCCGCGAAAGAGAGCATCGAAAGGAAAAGCGCGTCGCGGTCCGTGACCGCGCTATAAAAACGCACAATGCTGACAAAAATCAAAAAATGCACGGCCGCCAGCAGCGTGGCGAATAGCGGCGGATTGGGCGAATTTCCAACGGAGAAGCGCGAAAGAACGGCGGCATCCAAAGGGAAGAACGCCAAGTAAGCAAGCACGCACCACGTTGCAGCCCGGTGACTCAGTTCGGCCGGGCGTCCGTGCCACCATCGAAAACCCTTATAGACCACCACCAGGGGCGCCGCGAAGCTGGTGATGATGTCGAGCTTCCCGGTGCTGACGAGCGTAAGCGTCGAGGTGAGCATCAACAGGGAGAGCGAAGTGCGGAAGAAACGCTCGGCGGGCAGAGCGGTTTCGTTCTGAGTTGTGAACATAGCGGCCATGGCAGACTTTTTATCGTAGCATCTGGCGCCTCCGGCGGGAACGAGGCGGGACGAAACGATAACTCTCAAGGTTAGGCCGAAGCCAGGGCAGCGGCAACAAGCGCGGCGCGAGCAACTTTCCTGGTGAGGTTGGATATGGGAAGACGAGAAACATCACTTAGTGGAACCGGCCTGGCGCCGGAGCCGCGCGGGAGATTTCTTAGTTCGATGAGGAAAGGCAAGACCGTCAGTGAACGATAGGTCACCGTGTGCCGGACCTTGGCGGCCGGAATGAGCCGCCACTTGCGCGCAGGAACGCCTGGAAACAATTTTCGGAGAAACGCGGTGAGCTTTCGGGCTGGTTCCAAGTTTACCGATAGCGTTGGGAAATGCCACATTCTGGAAACCAACGACGGAACGTGAGCGGCGAAAGCCTTCTCTTTTGATTCCTGGGGAGGTGGAAGAAGCAGCGTTTGGCCTTTTTCATCCGAGAAAACGGCGGCGGCCAGCGTAACTTCCACGGTGGAGCGCTTCTTCCGTTTTTCAGGCAAAGATTCGGCGATGCCCAGTTTACGTCCTTCGCAGAATTGGGCAGCAGGGCAAAGCAGGCATTGCGGGGATTTCGGAGTGCAAACCGTGGCTCCGAGCTCCATCATGGCTTGATTCCAGTCGCCCGGTGATTTTTGTTCGAGCAAGCGGTTGGCCGTTTCATGCAACAGTTGCCATTGTTCCGTCTCGCGTGGGTCTCCGCGCATGGCGCCGAGGCGCGCCAGAACGCGCGCAACGTTGCCATCGAGGACGGCATGATTTTGTTTATACGCGATGCTCAGAATCGCGGCTGCGGTGTAGTTTCCGATTCCTGGCAAGGCGAGAGCGTCTTCCACGCGCGCGGGGAATTTTCCTCCGTGTTGGGCCACGACTTGCTGGGCGGCTTTTTGCAGGTTGCGCGCGCGGCGGTAATACCCGAGACCAGACCACAGACGCATCACTTCTTCTTGCGGCGCGGCGGCCAGCGAGTGAACGTCGGGGAATCGCCGCAAAAATCGTTCGTAGAAAGGAATCACGGCCGCCACGCGCGTTTGCTGGAGCATGATTTCCGACAGCCAGATGCGATAGGGATCGTTGGTGCGGCGCCACGGCAGGTCGCGCTGAAATTCGCGGAACCAGCCGAGCAATTGTTTCCGAAGTGCGGTGAGTTCGCGGCCGTGCAACATAGTGCCTGCACATTCTCGCACACTGGCGCAATACCAGACCGATTTGGAGTGCGGGAGCTTGCTCCCGCTTTTCTCGGGAGAGTCGCGACTGCGATCGAGGCTTTTAGTGGAGGAAAAGCGGCGGCTCGCCGCCCAAACTCCAAAATAAGATCAGCTCTGCTGATCTTCGAGGAAGATGACGTAGGAGGAACTCCACACGGAGGCGGGAACGGAGCCGCGGGGCTTGCAGGTGACGATGATCTTGAAGAGTTCGGGCATGGACGCGAGATCGGCCATGAGCTTTTGATCGGGGTCGGGAGGCAAAGGCTGCGCCAGAGCTAAGTAATGGAGGATCGCGAAAATGAGCTCGTCGGCGGGGGCTAGAGGAGTTTCCAGAGCGGCGCTGCGGAATTGCAAGAGAGTGTTTTTTTCATAAAAATGCCATGCCAGGCTGGCGCAGATCTTGACGGTGCGCTCGAAATGCTCGTTAATCGCGGGGATCTCCCGGTTCTTCTGGGAATATTCTTCCTCCGGCAGATAAGGGTCAAGAACGAGCAGGACGCGGCAATCGTCTTCGCGCGTGAATTCACGGACCATCAAGGAACCGGATCGCGCCGAAGCTTTCCAGTGAACGTGGCGCGCGCTGTCCGTGGGGACGTAACCGCGCAGCGCATAGAGATCCTGACCACGGCCTTTCGAGACGCTCTCGATGGCCCCTTGCAGGCCTAGCAGAATTTCCAGGTATTCCGGGCTGGATTCCACGGTGGGATAGACGAGCGCTTCTGTTTTCAAATTCAGTTGGCGTGCTTTGCGGAGAAAGCCAAAGGGGAAACGAGTGACAATGCGGAAAGTCTCCTGGCGATAGACGCCGCGGCGCGGAAACGTCACGGGAATGGTTTGCTGCACGCAATCATTTTTGGGGAGATACGGAAAATAGACCGGTGTTTCAAGCAGGGCGGCGGCGGGGGCGTGCTTGGCCTTGGTGGCTTCGACGCGCAGCGCAAAGGAAGGCAGTGTCAACTTTTCATTTTGGAGTTCGATCATGGCGCGAACTGGCTGGCCCGCGAAGATATGTTCTGGCAGCACGAGCCGCATGCCCACGCCGGTGAGCGTGATGGAAGAGAGAATGCCGGACATCAACACGATGGCGATGAGGCTCGAGAGGATCAGGAAAAGGAGATTGTTTCCGGTGTTCAGAGCTGCTAGCGCCACCAGAACGACCCCGCCAAGGTAAATCCAGCCTTCAAATGTGACGCGGTACTCCATCTTGTAACCGATCCAGCGGAGAGGAGTGCGCTTCGCGAGAATGGGGACGAGCGTAATGCCCACCCATCCGGCGATGAGGAGCGCGGCCATCGCCGAAGTGGTGGCGACGGCGACTTGGCCGACCTCGGCGGCAGCGCCGGAATAAAGCGCCAGAAGGAGCGCGGCGCCGAGAGCGGTGACGGCGAGGAGGAACGCCCGGACAGCCGAGCGGTCGGCTTTGGCCCACAGTCGCGAGATGGTCGGCAGTACGCTCACAGCTTAGCGATCACAGGGGAACGGGAACCGATTCGACGATATCGCGAAGAACCGAATCGGTGGTCTCCGACTTTTTCTGCAGCGAGGCGTGGCGGGAACTGGCCACGACACGGTGGGAGAAAACGGATACTGCAAGCTGCTTGAAATCGTCGGGCAGGCAATAGTCGCGGCCATCGAGGAAGGCGCGAGCCTGGGCGGCGCGCTGGAGCATGAGTGTACCGCGAGGACTGACGCCCAGGGCGAGTTGCTCGCTCTTGCGGGTGCGGTTGACGATTTCAAGAGCGTAATCGTGCAGGCTGGAATCGACCTTGACGTGTGCGACGGCGTTCTGCATGGCCATCACATCACTGATATCCGCGATGGAATCGAGCGAATCGATGGGATTGTCGCCGACGCGCTTGCGAAGGATTTCCCTTTCCGTTTCGTGCGAGGGATAGCCCATCTTGATGCGCATCAGGAAGCGGTCCAGTTGTGATTCCGGGAGCGGATAGGTGCCGTGATGCTCGACGGGGTTTTGCGTGGCGATAACGAGAAACGGTTGAGGAAGGGGTAGAGTCTTGCCGTCAACGGTGACCTGCGATTCGTTCATGGCTTCGAGAAGCGCGGACTGCGTGCGCGGGGTGGTGCGATTAATTTCGTCGGCAAGGACCACGTTGGCGAAAATCGGGCCGGAACGGAATTCAAATTCGCGGGATTCGGGATTGTAGACGCTGACGCCCAGCACGTCGCTCGGCAGAAGATCCGACGTGAACTGGATGCGTTGGAAGCTGCAATGAAACGATTTTGCAAGCGCTTGGGCGAGCGTGGTCTTACCGACACCCGGAACGTCTTCGATGAGTAGATGGCCGCGTGCGAGCAGCGTGATGAGCGCAAGCTGAATGGCGTCCTCTTTGCCATAGATGGCGCGTGCGATGGAGCGCTGGAGCTGCGAGACGACTTGAGAGGTGGCAGTCGGCATGTATTGAAAACCCGCGTCCTTCCTGTTACAAATAGATGTCCATCGTGGCCGTCGCAGTTACCTGCAATGGGCGACTAGCTCAGTTGGTTAGAGCGCTCCCCTCACACGGGAGAGGTCAAAGGTTCAAGTCCTTTGTCGCCCACCATTCCTTCCGATTCTCCCACAACGTTGAAGAACCGGCATCCCAGGTTCGGTTTTTGTGCTGAACTTGCTATTTAGCAGCAGATGAAAACGCGGTGTGCTTCCCTTACGCCCGGCGATCTGAAAAGCATGGCGGTGGCCGGGAAGTGAGCGGTCTTGTATAGTTCTCGCATGTCGAACTTACTCCGCACGGTTGAATTCCTGGGTTTGAGCTTGTGGCTGGGGAGCGATGTGTTTTTGAGCTTTGTGGTGGCACCTGGGGCGTTTCGGATATTGGCGAGCCGGGACTCGGCTGGGGCTATGGTTGGGTATGGCCTTTGGTGGATGCACATGATGGGAGTCGTGTGCGGGATTGCGATTTTGCTGGCGCGATTGTTGCGGGCACGCACGTTTGCGAGTCTGGCGACGCCGGCGGCACTTTGTGTAGTCTTGATGATTTTGCTCACCATTGTGTCGCAGCATGCCGTCAGTCCGAAGATGGCCGCGCTACGGGTGCACATGGGATCGATCCAGGCGACGGCGGCGGACAGTCCGCTACTAGCGGAATTCAGCCGTTTGCACCGGATCTCTGTTTCGCTGGAGAGCGGTGTGCTTTTGGCGGGATTGGCGGCCTTGTATTTAATGGTGAGAGAGTTTGCGCCCGGGAAGTAAGGTTCGATTTCTAGTTTCTAAAGGTAGTTGCGTTCAGCTGAAACGGTGCCGGAAATTGGGGAATACTTCACACCTCTCTCCGGAGAAGGCTGGCCTTTTCTAATGGCAACGGGTCAGCTTCAAATGAAAAAGCGGGAGCCGGGCTCCCGCACTCCAGAACGCATCAATGACCTACAGCGTATATTACTCGGGTGGGGCCGGAACGGTGCTGGCACGGGACACCGACAAAAATCCGAAAAGAACTCGTCGCAAGACCGGTCACTACAACAACCAGACGGGAGCCCCAAAGGGACGGACGGGAGCCGGGCTGAAGCCTGCTTCTAGGAAGGCTTGCGGCGGGCGGGACGTTTGGGGTTAGCGGGCTTGCGCTTAGGGTGGACTCTTGGGGGACGGATTTTGTTGGTGGCTTTGTGGCCGGCGCGCTCGAAGGCACGCCACATGTACCAACTGGCGACGGTGCGGTAGGGGCGCCAGCGTTCGCCGAAGGCTAGGAGTTCCTTGGGCTTGGGCATATGCTTTTTGTCGTAGGCCACGGACCAGCCTTTTTTGACGCCCAGATCGTGGATGGGGAGAACGTCGGGGCGACCGAGGCGGAAGATTAGGAACATTTCGACGGTCCAGGCGCCGATGCCCCGGACGGAGACGAGGCGTTTGACGAGCTCTTCGTCGGAGAGCTTTTCGGCTTGTTCGAGGGTGGGGACGACGCCGTCAAGGGTTTTTCGGGCGAGGTCTTTCATGGCAAGGACTTTGGCGCCGGAGAGACCGGCTTTGCGGAGGGCGGACCTGCTTAGTTTCAACATTTCTTGGGGGGTGGGGGCACGGCCGGTGAAGCTGAGGGCTTTAACGCGGCCGTAAATCGTGGCCGCGGCTTTGCCGGAGATGGATTGATAAGCAATGGCTTCGAGCAGGGCTTCGTAGGGAGACTGAAGGGGATCCTGGTCCATTTGGAAGGGAACTGTTTCGGCGATGAGACGTTTGAGGCATTCGTCGCGTTCGGCGAGGTGACGGGTGGCTTCAGCTAAGTCAAAGCACGGAGTGGGAGTTGGCATGGCCGAAATAGGGTAGGACAAGAGGGAGGGAAAAAGAAAGCTAAACGCAGAGACGCAGAGACGCAGAAACCGCAGAGAAGGAAGCGGTCCGTTCAGAAGAAAGACGGTCCGCTTCGGAAAGCGGACCCTACAACTCGGTCTCGATGCCTATGGGAGCGGAGCGGTTTGGGGGACGACTTGGCGGGCGTGCAGGGCTCGCTTGCGAGCGTGACGGAGGCGGAAGAGACTGATGGTGAAAATTAGCAGGAGGCAGGATTCGACGAAGAGTTTGCCGCCATCGGACCAATCGATGGACGCATTTTTGAGCGCGGGATCGGTGAAGAGGCTGTGCCAGAAGAGGGCGGCAGTGGCGAAATAGATGGAGAAGTGGAAGGACTTCCAAAGGTGGCGGCCGAGACGGACGCGCACGTAGGAAGTGACGACGACGAAGGTGAGCAGATAGAGGGCGATGGCCCCGATGGTGTTGTCGAGCGGCTGAGAGGGCGAGTGGAGCGGGCATACGAGGTCGAGGATGCGGAAGCGCGGCGCCTTGTTGAAGAGCAGAATGACAGGATGAAGGACGGAAACACCTAGAGCGAGGTAGCCGGTCCAGTTGTGAATGCGAAAATAATTGAAGCGGTGGTGCGGCCAGGAGCGATGCGGGCTGTAGCGCAAAGCCATTAGCAGGCCCAGGAGCATGTTCAAGGTGATGGCGGCGACGGCGGCGAGGCCAACGTAAGCAGAGAGATCCAAGACCGTTATGCTTGCCGGCTGCATGATCGAGGAATCGTGTTTCTGTTCGCGCCCCCTCCATTATGACGGGAGAAGGGGTCATTTTGTTTGGGAGAATGTGAATCTCAAGAGCAGGCTAAGCGCGCAAAAGATTAAATCAGAGTGCCGCTGCAGCGGGTCATGTTGCACTTCGGGCATCTCCAGAGGCGAAAGCTGGGATGATTGGGCTGCACTTCGAGCAAGTACATGGGATAGCGGTCTTTCGAGCAGTATTGATGGGGAGGAATCGGGCAGCGCTTGATCCGGACTGGGTCCCGGCTGTTCAAGAAATAGCCCTCCGATCCGCTGTAATGGACGAGACAATCCGGCTCATCGCAGGCGTAGTCGAGGCCATCTTCGCATGAAGAAGAACCATTGAGCTTCATTTCGCAATGATGTTCGTAACAGAGAGGGTGAATTCTGTTTGCAGAGGCTATACCAGGCATGAGGTTGCCTCCTCTAAATACCTTAAATGTAGCTCCGGTCAATACCTGAGATTAGGCACAGGTAAATTCCTGAAGGGAAGCTGCAAACGGAGACCCTAAGGCTTTGGGAAGTGCCTGTCAATGGGCAAATTCCCAAAATGGGAAAATGCAGACTACTTCCGGAGGCAAGGGAGTCAGCGCAAGAAACCCCTACCTCGTGAAGGGAATCGGGGCCCAACGCGTGACAGTCGCGACGACAGCGTCTGGGACTGGTGTGCTAGGATGATGAGTTTGTGTGAGTGGAAATTAGCGAATTGAAGGGGCTGGAGTGCAGACAGGGATTATTGGATTGCCGCAGGTTGGGAAGACGACGCTGTTTCAGATATTGACGAAGGCGCACGTGGAGGGAAAGAGCGGAGCGTCGGCGACGCATGTGGGCGTGGCGAAGGTGCCGGAACCGCGACTGGTGGAGCTGGCGAAGCTGTATAACCCGAAGAAAATTACGTATGCGACCGTGAATTATGTCGATCTGGGGGGCATGCAGAAAGAGCGCATGAGGGATGCGCTCGCGCAGTTGCGCGAAGTAGACGTGATCGCGCATGTGATTCGCGTGTTCGACGATCCCTCGGTGCCGCATTCGGAGGGGAGCATTGATCCTTTGCGAGATGCGACCAATCTGGATTTGGAGCTGATGCTTTCCGACCATGATCAGATTACGCGGAGGCTGGAGCGGGTTGATAAGGATTTGAAAAAGAAAAGCGATCCAGTGCTTTTGCTGGAAAAGACGGCATTAGAGAAATGCAAAGTACACCTGGAGGCGGAGAAAGCGCTGCGGGAGCTAGAGTTGACGCCGGAAGAGCGAAAGTCGATTGCGGGGTTTTTGTTCTTATCGGCGCGGCCAGTGTTGTACGTGCTGAACCTGGGTGACGATGAGGCGGACAAGCTGGATACGGCGGTGGAGCGGCACAAATTAGGTTCGTTGCGGGGGCGACCGAATGCCGCGGTGGTGGCGATTTGTGGGCGGTTGGAGGCGGAACTCTCCGAGATGAATGAGAAGGAAGCGGCGGAGTTGCTAGCGTCGTATGGATTGAAGGAGCCGGGGCTGAACCGGTTGATTCGCGCGACTTATGATTTGCTGGGGCTGATCCAGTTTTTTACGGCGGGAGAGCCAGAAGTGCGAGCTTGGACGATTCGTAAGGGAGCGACGGCGGTGAAAGCCGCGGGGGCTATTCATAGCGATATCGAGAAGGGATTTATTCGCGCGGAAGTAGTGCGCTGGAATGATTTGCTGGCGGCCGGGAGTTTGGCGGCGGCACGAGAGAAGGCCCAGGTAAGGTTGGAGGGGAAGGAATACATTGTGCAGGAAGGGGATGTGATTCTTTTTCGGCATAGCGGGTGAAGTAGAGAAGCTATGAGATAACGACGTAAGGAACAAAGATTAAGAATTTACAGGAGCGAGGACAGAGCCCGCCGAGGTCGCAGAGGAGCAGGGGCCTGCAACAGGACACGGCCGGCGAAGCAGCGAACTTAATTTGACGGACGGAAAAGCGGGAGCTGCTCTCCCGCACTCCAAAATGGGACATGATCTGACATTTCGGACCATGCTGGCGGCGGGGCTGGGCCTCGTGGCGGCGGCGGGGAATTTGCTGGGCGGGTACTTTGTGGTTCGAAGGGACTGGCCGAGAAAATTCCTTGGATATTTTCTGGCGTTGGGCGCCGGGTACATGCTGGCGGTGGCGTTCATCGACATCATACCCGAGTCGGTGCGGCTGAGCGGGGAAGGTGCCCTGCTTTACGTGCTGATCGGGTATTTTATCGTCCACCTTTTCGAACACACCGTTGCGCCGCATTTTCATTTTGGAGAAGAGACGCATCTGGAGGAGATGAGCCATCACCACGCGCGGACGACAGTGCTGCTGGGCTTGACGATCCACACGTTTTTCGATGGCGTGGCGATTGCGGCGGGGTTTTTGGTTTCGACGTGGCTGGGAGCAGTGATTTTCGTGGCGGTATTCCTGCACAAACTGCCGGAGGGATTTACGGTGGCTTCGGTGGTGCTGGCAAGCGGGCAAGGGAAGCGCAACGCCATTCTGGCGGCGGGGTTGTTAGGAGTGGCGACAGTGGCGGGCGTTGCCCTAACAAGCGCGCTACAGGGACAATTGCGGTATGCATTGCCGCTGTCGGGAGGGGTGACACTTTACGTGGCGGCGACGGACTTGTTACCGGAAGTGAACCGGGAGCCGAGTTTTCGGATGGCGTTGCTGGTGTTTGTGGGAGTAGCTAGTTTGTTGATAATGCAGCGCTTATTCCATATTTGAGCCCAATATTCCGGTTCTTTGATCCGCTCCACGGATGCAGGGCTAAAGGCTGCCGCTACAATGGGTTAGAGTTCCCTTCACGAGAGAAACCACAAGCAACTTTCTCGGACCAGCAGGGTTTGATACAGTGTGGCGGCTATGGCCAGGTCGGACGTCCAACTGATGCTGGACGTGAAGGCGGGCGACGAACAGTCGTTCGCGCTTCTGCTCCATCGCTACAGGGGTCCTCTGATTAATTTTCTGTACCGCATGGTGAGGAACCGGGAGCAAGCCGAAGATCTGGCGCAGGAAGTCTTTATTCGAGTGTACCGGGCGCGGGAAGATTACGTGCCGAGCGCAAAGTTCACTACCTGGCTGTTCCGAATCGCCACGAACCTGGCGTTGAATTCGGTGCGTGACAGCCGTTATCAGCGCATGGAAATCTCACTGGATGCGCCAGTGACCGTGGATAGCGAAGACGGGGACGAAAAAGGGCTGGATGTTGCCGAGAAGCACCCGAACATCGAGCAGCACTTGATCGAGGAGACGCGGAAGAAGATGATCCGGCACGCGATCGACAAATTGCCGGAAAAACAGCGTGCCGCGGTGCTGCTGCACAAGTATCAGGAGCTGGACTACGGGGAGATTTCGAAAATTTTGCAATGTTCGGAGAGCGCGTTGAAATCGCTGCTCTTCCGGGCGTACGAAACGCTGCGGGTGGAATTAGCCCCCCTCGTGGCGCAGCGGGGAAGTTAGGATGACCGGTCTAAAGACCGGCCACTACAACCGCGGCGCAGCAGGGCGGGCAGTAGTAGTTGGGCCAGGAAGGGAAGGACGTCAATGAGTTGTAGCCGGATGGAAAACAAAATTTTGGCGTACGTGGACGGCCGCTTGAAAGAAGGCGAACGCGCGACGATGGAAAAGCATCTCGCGGCGTGCGCGGCTTGTCGCGTGCGCGTGAGTGAATTCCGCGCTGTGCATGTGCTGCTGGACGAACTGCCGATGATCGAGCCGTCGGCGGCGTTTGATATTCGCATGCAGGCGCGGGTGGCGGCAGAGCCGGCGAAACGGAGCTGGTGGGCATGGTTTATGCCTGCGCCAAGGGTGGCGTTTGCGGCGGCGATGCTGTTGCTGGCGACGGTGTGGATTGGATCGCGAACGCAGAAGAATAACCTGAGCGCGGACGACATCGACAACATCAACCAGAATATGTCGGTGTTGGAAAACTACGATGTGATCTCGGATTTTGGGGCCCTCAGTGAGTTGCCACAGCCGGTGCAGGCTGATGACAACAGCGATGCGAACCAGAATCAAGATCAGAATCAGCAACAAAATCAGAATCAGACAATGTAACGAGAGATGAGGCTGAAAGTCCAACTCGCGGGATGGCTGATGGCGCTGGGAATATGCGCGGCCCTGGCTGCGCCGGGCTTCGCCCAGAAACACCCGGCCGCGAATCCGCCGAGGCCGCAGCCCCCGAGACCAGCACCAAGGCAGCAGCAACGACAACAACGGCAGCCGGCGCGGGCAGCCCAAAACGAGCGGCAGAACTCTGGCGGAAACCGTCCACCAAACGCAAACGCGAATCGGGCGGCTACCGGTCGAGGGCCCAATAACAATCCGAACCGGCCGCCGTCGGCATACACTCCGTCGCCCCAGAGGAAGTTTAATGATTTGAGTCCGCAAGAAAAGCAAAAGGTTGTTGAGAACTATAACAAGCAGAAGAACCTGACTCCCGCGCAGAGACGGGACATAGATGATCGGATCAAAACCTGGAATAAGTTGACGCCGGAGCAGCAAAATCACATTCGTAACGACATAGCCCCAAAATGGCGGCAGCTTCCGCCGGAGCGGAGACAGGCTATCCGGCAGCGGTTGCAAATTTTGCAAAATATGCCGGAATCGGCGCGCAACCAACATTTGAATGATGCCAACTTTACACGAGGCATGAGCGAAGAGGATAAGGCGACGTTGAAAGATTTGAGCCACATGCATGTTGGCGGAGCGCCGGAACCGCCGGGCGAGTAAAGAAGCTTTTCGTCCTTCGTTTTTAGTGCAAAAGAGATAAGAAAAGCCATTACCGAGAAATACGGGCACTTTTTTGTTCCGCTTCCGCCCTTAGGAAGGGTTCCACGTTCAATACATCTCGCACGCAGGGGCGCAACATGCTGCGGCCCCTACAATGCAAGTGCAGATCCATTTTGGCTGCTCGGCTGGCGGCCAAGCGTTGACAAGGCACGTCTAGTCGCGGCATCGTGACTAATTGGCGACGCTGGCATCCAACGAGTGGAGGAAGAAACTTTTGAAGAGTGACCGCACAGCGGTCAGCCCCGCCGAGACCACACAATCCTCGCCCGTTTCCACGCGCTTTCGCGCGATGCAGCACCGCAACTTTCAGCTTTTCATCGCGGGACAACTCATATCCCTCATCGGCACGTGGATGCAGAACATGGCGCAGCTTTGGCTGGTCTATAAGCTGACGCACTCTGCGGCGTTGCTTGGCGTGTTTGGATTTGCGAGCCAGGTGCCGATGCTGTTTTTGTCTTCGATTGGCGGGTACGTTGGCGACCGCTATGACCGGCATCGCGGCGTGATTGTGACGCAGACGGTTTCGATGATTCTGGCGTTTGTGCTGGCGGGACTGACGCTGACGCACTTGATTAATGAGTGGGAGTTGATCGTCATCGCCTTTCTGGTTGGCATCGTAAACGCATTTGATGTGCCGATCCGCCAAGCGTTTCTCGTGCAGATGGTGGGAAAAAAAGATTTGCCAAACGCGATTGCGTTGAATTCATCGATGTTCAACGGAGCGCGCGTGGTGGGGCCGGCGATCGCCGCGTTTACAGTAGCGTGGGTGGGAGAAGGATGGTGTTTTTTCCTGAACGGCTTGAGTTTCGTGGCGGTGATTGTGGCGTTGTTGATGATGCGCATCGAGCCTCGGGAGATCAAGCCGACCACGGATTCGCCGCTACGGAGCTTTGTGCAGGGTTTCCGCTACGCCATGAGCGATCTGCCGGTGCGATCGACATTGCTGCTGTTGAGCGTGCTCAGCCTCTTTGGATTGCAGTACTCCGTGTTTATGCCGATTTATGCGCTGGATATCTTGAAGGGAACGGTTTTGACACAGGGATACCTGATGAGTTCGGCGGGTGTGGGAGCTATGATCGGCGCGCTTCATTTTGCGGCGCGAAAGCATTACAAGGGACTGGCGCGGTGGGTGGCAATAACATCGACGACTTGCGCGGTCTTCTTGATCCTTTTTTCGCAGGCCAAGACGTTCTGGGTGTGCATGGCGGTGCTTTTTGTGGTGGGATTCGCGGCCACGTCACAAATGGCGGCCACGAATACGCTGATTCAAAATCGCGTTCCGGACGAACTGCGCAGCCGGGTGATGGCAGTGTACGCGACGATGTTCATGGGAGTCCAGCCGATAGGGGCTTTGATTGCCGGCGGGATGGCCAAGCACTTCGAAGCGCCGAATACGCTGACGGTGTTTGGATCGCTGGTGCTGCTGGGCAGTCTGATATTCATTGTTCGGGTGGTGATGAAGCTGGGAGAAACGCAAACGGCGACTGCGGATTAGGCGGGATTGGGGCGATACAGCCAGGACGGTTTCAGAAGGAGCTGCGATGGTGGCGCGGCGCTCAGTCCGGCGAGGATGGCGTCGACTTTTGGGCGCAGCGGCGCTAGGGAGCAGACCGGATCGGTGGCAGCGGGATCTCCTGCCAGGAGCAATGCCTGGCAGCGACAGCCGCCGAAGTCTTGCTCGCGGCGGTCACAGGTTTTGCACGGCTCCTGCATCCAACCTTCGCCGCGGAATTTCTGAAATGCGGTGGAGCGTTCCCAGATTTCGCGGAGGCTGCGGTCTTTCACGTTTTCGAAGGAGAGGCCGGGAATGACTTGCGCAGCGTGGCAGGGAAGCGCATCGCCGCTCGGCGTAATGAGCATTAGCTTGCGGCCCCAGCCGCCCATGCACGGCTTGGGATATTTCGCGTAGTAATCCGGGACGACGAATTCGATTCGAATCCTGCCTAGAAGGCGTTCCTGGGCCTGCTTCATGAAGTTGAGCGATTGATCAAGCTGCGCGCGACTTGGCAGAAGGTTTTCGCGATTGGCGAAGGCCCAGCCGTAGTACTGCACGTTGGCGAACTCAATGCGCGTGGCGCAAGAAGATTCGGCAATGGCGAGCATTTCCGCGAGTTGCTCGATGTTGCGGCGGTGAATAACGAAATTGAGCGTGACGGCGACGCGATGATGCTTGAGCCAATCGAGAACCCGGAGCTTTTGCCCGTGAGATTTTGTGCCGGAGATTTCGTTGGCGGTTTCTTCGCAAGCGCCCTGAAAGCTGAGTTGAATGTGGTCTAGGCCGGCGGCTACCAGCGCGGCGAGTTTTGCTTCGTCCAGGGGCAGGCCGGAGGTGATCAGATTGACGTACAGGCCGGCAGAGCGCGCGGCGCGGACTAGTTCAACTATGTCCGGACGGGCGAGAGGTTCGCCGCCCGTGAAATCGGCTTGCAGAACGCCGAGAGCGGCGGCTTCGCGGAAGACGCGGGACCAGAGTTCCGTGGAAAGTTCGTTGGTGCGGGTCTGCAATTCGAGGGGATTCGAACAATATACGCAATGCAGGGGGCAGCGGTGGGTTAGTTCGGCGATTAGGGCTAGCGGGTTGTAGAGCTCGTTGGGCATAGACGATGGAACACTTAGCTGCGGAAAAGCGGGAGCTGTGCTCCCGCACTCCCAAGACGAATTTTAGAACTAAGGGTGCTCAAGCTAAAAAAGTCTCACTCCTGAAGGCGTGAGCTACAGATCGAAGTCTAGGGCGCGGTCTTTTTGCAACCGCGCTAGATAACCTAGAATGTCTTGCTCGACTTTCTGCGCCTCGGCTTTGGAATAGATCTTCTGCAAATCCGCGATGATTTGCTGGACGGTGTGCTGGCCGTCGCAGCGCTCGACAATTTCAAGACTTGGGCCGTTCAGACGCAGGGCGCGTTCAGGCATCAGCAAGACGCGTTGCTGGTTGTTCTCGCCGAGGCGGCATCCGGGAGCGAGGCGGGGCCGGCTGTTTAGTTCGGGGGTCATTCCACTACCCTCTCTCTGGGACCATTCCTCGCGGGGGCCTCAGCAGTAAAGCCTCGGGCCTGAAGGCCCGAGCTACAGGATGCGTCGCCGAAATCATGCCGAGTCCTTTGCGGGCTGGAAGGCGCCGGGGGGCGGCCAGCCGGGATTGATGTAAGCAAAATAGAGAGCGTCGAGTTGGGCCCAGAGGATGTCGCACTTGGCAAGCAAAGCGGCGTGGGCGGCGTCTTGTTCCGGACGCGTTTGAGCATGCTGCACAACCCAAGCGAGGGCGAAATTGGCGTCTTCTGGAGCTTCGGTGAGGCGGCCGGTGAAATAATCAAGGCCGCCGGAAAGCCACGGATAATGCTGGCGTATGCGGTCCATGCGCAAAGCGATGAGTTTGCGCGAGAATAGTTCGGTAAGAGACGAAGCCACGGCTTCGAGATGCGAACGAGTGGAAACGAAATCGACATAGGCTTGCACGGCGAAACGAGTCGCCGGAAGAATGCCCTCGCCGCCAAGCGCGTGCTCGCGCGAGAGGCCGGTGGCTTCGACGAGGCGCAGCCACTTTTCAATGCCGCCGGGTTTGCTGCCGTCGCCATCGTGATCGAGGATGCGCTTGCGCCAGGCCAGCCTGAAGCCGGGATCTTCGCTGCGCGCGAGGATAGCGGCGTCTTTGATGGGGATGCGGCTCTGATAGTAGTAACGGTTGAGGGCCCAGGCTTGTAGCTGGCCGCGCGTGAGCTTGCCTTCGTGCATGAGCAGATGAAAGGGATGCTTGTGGTGGTAGCGCTCTTCCCCAATCGCGTGAAAGCCGGCGATGAATTCGAACTCCGAGAGCAGCTGCTTTTCGACAACCTGGTTCGCGGATGGGCTCATAGGTTGAACTCCATCCCATCATAGGCGATTTCCCAGCCGGCTTCACGCACGGCGCGATGCTCGGGGCTGTCTTCGTTAAGGATCGGGTTCGTGTTGTTGATGTGGATTAGGACCTTGCGCCCTCTGGCATTCTTCGGATACTGCTCCATTAATCCACCCGGACCGGAAATCGGCAGGTGGCCGATTTGACGGGCTGTTTTTTGGCTGCGGCCCGTCTGCAACAGCTCATGGTCGGTCCAGAACGTGCCATCGATGAGCACCAGGTCGCTGGATTCTGCCCACTTCTTCCATTCCGTATTGCGACCAGGCAGAGCCGGTGCAACGAAGACGCGTTTCCCGGCGTACTCGAAAGCCAAAGCGATTACCGCTTCTTCCGGCGGCAGCGCTGTTCGCAGTTTTTTGCTTATGTAATCCGGATACTCTCCGCCGAGGGAGATGGCATGGGAAATGAATTTCGGGACTTCTTTCGGATTATGTTTTTTATCCGCGCTCAAATGAGAGGCGAGCGGTAGAGAAAACCATTGCACCGGAGGCTTCGCGCGGCCCAGGACCTGGAAGATGGAATTCTCCTCCGACAAGATGCGCCGGATGGCGGGCGTAGAAAAAACCTTGAACGCCTGAAACTCGCGTAGGTGCAGCAGACCCATCAGTGCGTCAACATCAGCACTCTGGAGATACACATCTTGGATGGCACTGGAGGACCTGGTGCTGGAAAAAGGGCCTAACTCAGGGGCGGCAACGATTTGTGAGCGAAGGTCGGGAGAGGCATTGACAAGAGTCCAGTACGCACGCAGAGCGTACTCGGGGTCGGCCGCTATCGCGATCTGAGTTTGTGACGACGGACGAGCTTTTACCGTGCCGTTGCGGAGGCCGCTACAGTTTGGACAGCCACAATTCCATTGAGGGAAGCCGCCCCCGGCAGCGCAGCCGAGGACTTTTACGCGCATTCCGGCACGTTCACGGATGACCGCTTACGGCGGTCAGACGGATTAGAGCTCGGCGTTAGCGTACGAGCTAACTTCGCAGTTGAGGTCGACTTCTTCGTGCTGAGGCGTAACCCATTCCATGGCGAAGGCTCCTTTGGGAGTCAATTCAATGACAACGCGAAAAGTATAGCATGGAATTAAGTGGAAAGGAACGGGTTAGCTGGGGTTAGCAGGTGCGATCCCCAAGCGGCTACGGTCCAGCCAGTGGCGGGGATGGTGGGAAACTGCCCCATCGGCCGAAATTGGCGCCGCCAAGGCCTGAAAACTGAAATTGCCAAACGGGAATTATCGATCGCAGCACATCACGATTAACTTGAGTTGACGATAGCAAGACGAGAAGCCAACGTTGACCAAGGGTGGAAATCTACGCCTCCAGGCTGGACGTGAAACACATGGTGGCAAATCCGAGACCGGGAATCCGACCAGCGCGCCCTGTTGGGGAAGTTCGTCGATCTTGGACCGCCCGCGCACGGCAAATCACCTATTGGATCGCCCTGGCTGCCATGCTCACGGCCTCGCTGGCTACCCAACTGAATGCACAAACACGGTCAGACGAGGAAGTGGCGCCGGTACCTCTGCTTACCGGTAGCACTGGTTTCATCAGCACGTTTGATGGCGGAGAGCCACATCTCCACCCCATTGTCACGCCACTCGTTTTGGTGCCCATCGGACAGCGCTGGGTGTTCGAAACGCGGGCGACATTCGAAACGGATATGGTGCAATTTCCGGGGAGAAGCGGGTTTCACGGGGGGCCGGTACAGAAAGAAGTCGAATACGCGCAACTCGATTTTATCGCCAACCGCTACATGACAGTGACGGTCGGACGATTCCTGACGCCGTTTGGCATTTTTAACGAACGGTTCTATCCGATATGGATTCGAAACTTGCAGGCAGACCCGCTGATCCTGCCGATTGGAATTGGCCCCAGCAACGCGAGCAGCGGAGCAATGGTTCGCGGCGGCTTCAAGGCGCATCCGAAATTCAACGTCAACTATGCAGTCTATTTTTCGACGCTTTCGACGGTGAGTCCCGTGGATTCGGATCGTTTCGCGGGGGCACGCGGTGGACTCTTCGTGCCGGCGGCGCGTTTGGAAATCGGCGGATCATTCCAGCATGGACTTCAGGACGCGCGATCGAATGCTTTCGGCTTCCACGCTCTCTGGCAACCACTGGCGTTGCCGCTCGATATTCGATCCGAATATGCCCGCTCCATCGCCGGCAGCGGCTACTGGACGGAAGCAGCTTATCGTTTGAATCAGATTCTGTTCCACCAAAACGAATTCCGGCGGACCCAAGTGGTGGCGCGGATGCAGCAGTATTTTGTGGGGACCAACGCCGGTGACGCGCTTGAGCCCGCCAACACCAAGCTGTTCGAATTCGGGCTGAACTATTACTTCATCGATGGAGTAAAGGCTAGCTCCAACTACGGGCGGCAATTCAGCGCCGTAGGGAATCGAAACGTGTGGACCATGGCTCTTACTTACAGATTCGTGATCCCTCTGGGGCCCACAAGGAGCGAGTGATGGCGCGGCGCTACATCGTCGTTTGCTTTCTCGGCGTAATGGCGGTTTTGGTGTTCTCTGCGATTGCGCAGGAACGAGCCGATTCAACAAGTGCGCCAAAAGAGGCCGCGGCAGCGCCGGCACAGGGCACGGCGAGGGCCTCAGCGGCGACTCACACATCTCCTAGGGCGAGGGCGGCTTCCGACCCAGCCGAAGAGCGGGCGCTGCGGCTGGAGGGAGAAAAAAGATTTCGCACCAATTGTGGGCGATGCCATCAGGCTCCGCATAAGTTTCCGCCGCGAGTGATGGCTGCTGCTATCCGGCACATGAGGGTTCGCGCCTTGATCACTGATGAGGACATGCGCCTTATCCTACGGTACCTGACGCAATGACAGAGAGCCGGCGGTTCTTCGAAAGAAGGATTAATTTGCGCTACCTGGCGGCGATGCTGGCGCTCGTGGCTCCGTGCAACTGGGCGCAGAACTCCCCACAGGCGCCCCGCGTCATTGAAATCTTGGCGGATCATGACAGCCGGTACAAGATGGAAGGGCAGAAACAACCCTCGATCACCGCTAAAGCTGGCGAAGAAATCACCCTGCGCATTACGGCGAAGAAGGCCAAGAACTTAAATAGAGATGGCTCCATCCATGGATTTAGCTTGCTGCGAGCGAAAGACCGGAAGCCCGTTTTAGAGTGGGATTTCTTGCTGAAGCCCGGGGTTCAGGAGTTCACCGTGGCGGCCCCCAGCGAGCCGGGAGAATACGTTGTTGTTTGCACCGTGATCTGCAGCCAGGATCACGAAGGCATGAGCATGAAATTCATTGTACTACCCTGATTTGAAGACATAGCGGAAGCGTGAATGTTCAAAGAAGCGAGGGACAAATGAAAACCAAAAGTGTTCAATCCATCTTGGGAATCGCGGCCTTGGTTTGGATGGTGTTGAGTTATTCGCTGGCTCGCGGAGGGGATGATAAGACGTTTAAGGGTGAAATAGCGGACACGCAGTGCGCGCTGAATGTTCATTCCCTAAGCCAATCGCACAAGGAAATGATCGAAAATGAAGCCGGAAGTGAAGAACAAAGCGGAATGCGCCCGGTATTGCGTGAAAGAGCGCGGCGGAAGATTCGTTTTGCAGACTCCGGACAAGGTCTACAAACTGGACGCGCAAGTTCTGGCGGAGCACTGGGCCGGATTAAAGGTAAAGGTGATTGGAACTCTGGATCCGAAGACGAGTGTCCTCACGGTACGCAGCATTGAAGCGAGCACCTCGAGCGCGGGCAACAAGGCTTCGCCCAAGTAGCAGCATGCCAGGTGGGAGTCGCCGTTGGCGAGAATTGGAAGCCCACCACCAAGAGTTGTTGTAACCGGTAAAGGAAACCACCAGCAGTCGCGGCAAAAAAATA
The DNA here is from genome assembly GCA_035510055.1 of Candidatus Cybelea sp. Classification (GTDB taxonomy): domain Bacteria; phylum Acidobacteriota; class Terriglobia; order Acidiferrales; family UBA7541; genus Acidiferrum. The sequence continues at coordinate 121,811 of DATKHV010000071.1, forward strand.
ATATTTGTTCTTCGCTTTACTTTCACCTCTATTTTTGGACAAGCGCATGATTCCTCTTGACATGCGGGGAAACCAGCCTATTATGTGGTGAAAAGTGGTGAAAAGTGGGTGATAGTAGGATTAAGTAGCAGGGATCGGGGCAAAATAGACAGATACCCAGATCTGTGGTGAAAGTGGGCATTTTGACCATTGTAGACCACATATACGTGTCTGACTTCACGAAAAGTGGCGTCGGGTTGAGCGGGGCGCATGAAGCTGCGGGGCAACTGTCCGGCGAAGGTGGACGAGAAAGGTCGGTTGAAGATACCCGCCGTGTTTCTGGAAGCCCTGAAAGAGTACGGGAATCAGTTTTACATCACCAGCACCACCGGCGAAGCGGCGCGCATTTATCCTATGAAGGTATGGTCGGGCATTGAGGACAAACTGGCTGCAGTATCGAGCCAGAACCGGGCGAAGAGAAAATTCTTGATGCGAACAAGCTACTACGGGCAAACGGTGGAGCTGGACGGGCAGGGCAGAGTGCTGGTGCCCGCGGTGCTGCGCGAGTCGGCACAGATGAAAGGCGAGGTGGACGTGTTCGGCCACCTCGATTATCTCGAGGTGATGAACCACACGCGCGTGCTGGACGACCTGAAGAATTCGCCGTACACGGGCGAAGACGACAAGGCGCTGGAAGATTTGGGAATTTAGGATTTTGCAAGATTGGCTGCGCCGCACACGCCGGTGCTGTTGGAAGAGGTGCTCGAATGGCTGCGCATAAAGCCGGACGGAACCTACATCGACGCAACGCTGGGAGCGGGCGGACACTCGGAAGCCATCGCGGAGAAATTGACCTTTGGGCGGCTGATCAGCCTGGACCGGGACGCACAGGCGCTGGAGCTGGCGCGGGAGCGGCTCAAGATCTTTGGGGCGAAGGTGAAACTGGTACACGCGCCGTTTTCGAGGATTGCGGAGGTCGCGCAAAAGTGGGGGATTCCCGGGGTGGACGGGGTCTTGGCCGACTTGGGAGTTTCGAGCATGCAGCTTGATCAAGCGGAGCGCGGATTTTCGTTTCGCCAGGCGGCGGCTCTGGACATGCGGATGGACACTGCCAATGACGAATTGACGGCAGACGAAATTGTGAATCGCTGGCCGGAGAGGGAAATCGCCGACTTGCTCTATCGGGAAGCCGACGAGCACGATTCCAGAAGGATCGCCAAGGCCATCGTACGAGCGCGACCCATCAGGGATACCGCGCACTTGGCAACGACTGTGGCAGGGGCCCGAAAGCAAGGGGGAAGGCAGAGACTGCATCCCGCAACAAAAACGTTTCTGGCGCTGCGGATAGCGGTGAATCGAGAGATGGAGGAACTCGGGCAGTTTCTTTCTCGGACCCCCGCCACAATGAATTCAGGAGGCCGCTGGGTGGTGTTGAGTTACCACTCGCGGGAAGACCGCCTGGTGAAGCATGCGTTTCAACAGGGAGAGCGAGAAGGAACGCTCCGCGTGCTGACGAAACACGTGATCCAGCCCAGGGAGCAAGAGATGATGGGCAACCCGCGTTCGCGAAGCGCGAAGCTGCGGTGTGCGGAAAGAATGCCGGCCGCTTAGGGACCGGCAGGGTAACGGTATGGCACGCAGGAAAAAAGCATCGGCAATGACGGAGTTTCATACCGTCAAGCGCATTGACAATTCGCGCATCGTGCGCCATGTCGAACCGGTGAAGATGCGCCGGCTGATGCGAACGGTTGCGCTGGGCGGCGTGGTCGCCGTATGTTTTATGTTGTACATCTATCAGCACTTCCGTTGCATCGATTTGAGTTTCCAGCTGGAGGACGTCAAAGCCAGAAAAGCGGAGGCGGGTTCGCTGAATTCATCCTTGAAATTGGAAATTGCGGGGCTGCGCAATCCCATGCGCATCGACCTGATTGCGCATCGCCAACTGGGACTAACCGAGCCGCTGCCGATGCAGGTGCAGGAATACGAAGCTCCGGCCGGCGCGGAAGAGGCGGCAGTACGTTTCGTGCGGCAGAATCGAGCGCCGTAGCCGGATTATTCGACGCCTCGGTCCAACAAGCGGCTTTCTGTCGAGCAAAAGAACTTCCAGGCGGAGCACTCGTCTCTCTGATTGACCATGCCGGTAAACCGCGTCCACGCCGCTTCCGCTCGCCGCACCGCAGTGAATTCCGAACGGAACCGCCGAACGGCTCTTTGGGATGCTGACCATAAGACGACTGAGCGGCTGGCGATCGTCGCTGGTGTGACGCTCGTGCTGATGGCCGCTGTTTTTGGGCGTCTGGGATACCTGCAGCTTTTCCGTCACCGCGAGTACCTGGCCCGGGCGCAGCGGCAGCAACAGCATGTGATCGAAATCACGCCTAAACGGGGTGCTATCTACGACCGCAACATGCATCCGCTGGCGATGAGCATCCCGGTGGATTCGGCGTTCGCTGTGCCTTCTGAGCTCGGGGACCAGCAACTGGCGGCGCGGCTGCTCTCCGGTGTCCTGGGAATGCCGCGCGACGTTCTGGAAACGCGGCTCGAATCCTCGCGCTCGTTCGTGTGGATTGCGCGCAAGCTGCCGCCGGATAAGAAGGAGGCGGTGGAGGCGCTAAACCTGAAGGGCGTCTACTTTCAAAAGGAAAATCAACGCATCTATCCGAAACGCGACCTGGCGTCGCACGTGCTGGGCTTCGTCGATCTCGATGAAAAGGGCTTGGCCGGGATCGAATACGAATTGGATCGCCAGGTCCGGGGCAAGAGCGAAAAGATCATTGTGATGGCAGACGCGCGGCAGCGCTGGTTCGACGGCGGGGAAGCACAACGCGAACGCGGCGCGAACGTGGTTCTTACGCTAGACGAAAAGATTCAGTACATCGCGGAGCGCGAACTAGCAGCGGCGATTGGCAAGACGCATGCCATGGCCGGCACCGTCATGGTGATGAATCCGAATACCGGCGAGATTCTCGCGTTGGCAAACTGGCCGAAGTTCAATCCCAACACGGCGAATGAATCGAGCCCGGAAGCGCGGATGAACCGCGCGGTCACGGCGCTGTACGAGCCAGGATCAACCTTTAAGCTCATCACCTTGGCAGCGGCTTTCGATCAGGGGGTTACCCGACCAGCCGAAGTCTTCGATTGCGAAAACGGGGCCGTGTATGTGGCCGGGCACCGTATCCGCGACCACCAGGCGTTTGGGATGCTGAATGTAGCCGACATTTTGGCGCGATCGAGCGACGTTGGCGCGATCAAGATTGCGCTGCGGCTGGGAGCCCCGAAATTTTACGATTACATTCGCGCTTTTGGTTTTGGGCAGCCGACCGGCGTGGATCTGCCGGGAGAAAGCAAGGGCCTCTTGCGACGACTTGAGAATTGGTCGGCAGTCTCCATCGGCTCGATCTCCATGGGGCAGGAAGTGGGGGTCACGCCCATTCAACTCATCAGCGCCGTGTCGGCGATTGCCAACGGAGGCCTGCTTTATAAGCCGCATGTGGTTGCGGAAGTAAAGCGCGGAGATCAAGTATTGCCCGCTGAAGGTCCGCTGGCGCCGGCAGAGCCGCGCCGAGTCATTCGTCCAGAAACGGCGGCGACACTTCGCCGGCTTATGGAAGGCGTCATATTGAATGGGACGGGGCCGCTAGCTCGACTTGATGGCTGGACCGCCGCGGGCAAGACCGGTTCGGCGCAAAAAATTGATCCAGCAACCGGCCGTTATTCGCGGACGCAGCTCATTGCGTCATTTACCGGGTTTGCGCCTATCAGTAATCCAGCGGTGACCATTCTGGTTTCGCTGGATTCGCCGGTCGGGCAACATGAGGGTGGGCAAGTAGCGGCGCCAGTTTTTAAGCGGATCGCCGAGCAGGTGTTGCCGTATCTTGACGTGCCGCGCGATGTGCCGACCGGCCCTCGGCTCGTCCGAGCCGCTTACAAGAATCGCGAGATTTCAGACAACGCCATGCTCGAAGATTTCACGCCGGCGGATTTTTCGGGATTGCCGGAGCAGCCTCCCAAAGAGTCCGCGTCCGAGAATCCCACGGGGGGCAACAGCCAGACGCCTTCTGTGACGGTTGCCGTGGATGAAGGGGGCGACGTCCAAGTGCCGGACTTCTCTGGAAAGACCATGCGCGACGTAACCGAGATTTGTCTGCGATTGGGGCTGGACCCGGTTCTCATCGGCAGTAGTCTTGCTACCAATCAGACGCCCGCCGCCGGAGCGAAAGTCCGAAAAGGCGCAAAGGTCACCGTGCAATTCGGGACACCGGCATCAAAGATTACAAAGCCGGGAGCAAGGCGCTAGGATGAAAATTGGATTGAGCCCAAAAGAACAGGTATGGGGCGACGCTACGAACCGGACTGACAGACAAGGAAAGCACTCTGCCCACCCTAGTGCATCGGACCGCCGAAGAAAGCTGAGCGAAGTGTTTGAAGGCGTTGACAGTGCGGCGCTGCCTAGAAGCGCGGGCAGTCTGGAAATCCGCCAGGTGGTATGCGACTCGCGAAAAGCCCGGGACGGAGCGCTGTTCTTTGCTCTCGATGGAGCGAAAGCGGATGGCAACAAGTTCATTCCGGACGCCATCAAGAGAGGCGCGGTAGCCATAGCGAGCGAAGAGCCATCTCCCGGCAAGATTCCGGTGGGTGTGGCATGGATTCAGGTACGGCACGCCCGCCAGGCGCTGGCGATCACAGCAGCAAATTTCCTTGGGCATCCCGCCAAGGCGCTGCAACTCGTAGCGGTGACCGGCACGAATGGAAAGACGACCACCACTTCCGTCCTGGATGCGATCGTGAAAGCTTCCGGCGCGAAGACGGGTTTGTTTGGAACGATTGCCTATCATACGCCGCTCGGCGATTATCCGGCACCGAACACCACGCCGGAATCAGTGGACCTGCAGGGATTCTTTGGGGAGATTCGCGATGCCGGCGGAAAGTACGCGGTGCTCGAAGCCAGCTCTCATTCACTGGCGATGGACCGTCTGTGGGGATGTCATTTTCAAGCGGCGGTCTTCACCAACCTGACGCGCGAACACCTGGATTATCACAAGACTTTTGAGGATTATTTCGCCGCGAAAAAGAGGCTCTTCGAAGGCACCGGAGCGGGCGCGCCGGAAGTCGCGGTGCTGAACACGGACGACGCATTCGGCAAACGGCTGTCTGGCCTAGCGAAGAAAACAGTCACCTATGGCCTGGAATCCAGTGCCGACATCACCGCAAAAAAATTCCAGCTAACTTTTAACGGCTTGACGTTCCTGGCGCACACGCCAAATGGAAAAGTGCACGTGCAATCGCGGCTAGTCGGAAGGATTAATGTTTACAACTTACTCGCGGCCATCGGAGCGGCACAGGCTCTGGGTCTTTCCAACGAAATCATCGAGAAGGGCATCCGCGAGCTGGAAAGTGTTTCGGGGCGGTTCCAACGCATCGATCTGGGGCAACCGTTCTTCGTGATCGTCGATTACGCGCATACTGACGATGCCTTGGAGAATCTGATTCGCACCGCGCGCGAACTGAATCCCAAAGGCCGCGTGATTACGCTTTTCGGTTGTGGCGGCGAAAAGGACCGCACGAAACGGCCGGTGATGGGAGAAGTTACCGGGCGCTTGAGCGACCTGACGATTCTTTCCAGCGACAATCCGCGCAGCGAAGATCCGCTGAAAATTATCAGCGATATTATCGTGGGGCTGCAGAAAACCGCCGGCAAATACTTGATCGAGCCCGACCGGGAAAAAGCCATCGGCATGGCCATGGACGAAGCCCGCAACGGGGATATCGTGCTGCTCGCCGGAAAGGGTCACGAAAACTATCAGATTCTCGCCGACCGGACGTTTGAATTTGACGATCGCGAGAAAGCGCGCCGCGCCTTGCAGGAGCGTGGCTTTCTAGGGCCGCGAATCGAGCCGGGCAACGGCGATCGGTTGCCTGGTAAGCCGCCAAGCGGCTAAGGGTTTGGCACCTAGCGCGCTTGGTTGGGAGGGTGGGACCAGGGCGCTCGGGCCCCGGCAGCGCCGAGGCGAGCCAATTCGTGACCTTTTGAAAGGAGGAGCCCGCAAACCGTTGAGAACACAACGAGCCGATCGGTACTGGAGTAAGTCTAATCCTTTGAGGAACTTATGCGGTGGACGATTGCACAAGTGGCTGATGCTTTGGGTGCTCGGACGGGGGCGGGACTCCACCCCTTGGCCCGGGTGGCCGGCGTGTCGATTGATTCTCGCACGATTCGTGCCGGAGAACTGTTTATCGCCATCCACGGACCGAGTCACGATGGACACGACCATGTGGCCAGCGCTTTGGAACACGGGGCTATTGCGGCAGTGGTGGCACAAGCGCAGGTTTCGCGATATGCGGGCCCCATCGGCAACCGGTGCATCGCGGTGGCCGATACCTTCGAAGCGCTCCAGCAGCTGGCTGGCGCCGTGCGCCAATCCTGGGTTGGGAAAATTGCCGGCATCACGGGTTCGGTCGGCAAAACCACCACGAAGGAGATCTTGGCGGCATTGCTGGGCGCGAAGCTGCGGGTCCTGAAATCGGAAGGAAATTTAAATAACGAGTACGGGCTGCCGCTGACGTTGTTTCGGCTGGAAGAAACGCATCAAGCCGCGGTGCTGGAAATGGGGATGTCTCGGCGCGGCGAGCTGGCACGGTTGGCGGCGATTGCGCGGCCGGACGTTGGAGTGGTGACGCGGGTTTCCCCGGCGCACCTGGAATTTTTTGCTTCTGTGGATGAGATTGCGCTGGCGAAACGCGAGCTGATTGAAGGATTGAACGGGCGCGAGTCGACCGCGGTGCTCAATGCGGACGATCCGCGCGTCGCTGCGTTCGGGGCTTTCGCGCCGGGACGGGTGTTGACTTATGGCATCGATCAGCAAGCCTTTTTCATGGCGCAAGACATAGAAGACCGCGGAGCGATGGGATCCGCGTTTGACTACGTAAGTCCGGAGGGGCGAGTGCGGCTGGAGCTGAACGTTCCCGGACGTCATGCTATCGCCAACGCCGTGGCGGCATTAGCGGCGGCGAGCGTATGGGGAATTGGCGCTGCCGAAGCCCAGAGCGTGTTCTGCTCGCTACGCGCGCCAGCCATGCGCGGAGAACTTCTGCGATTTTCAAATGGGGCGGCGCTGATCAACGACAGCTACAACTCGAGTCCAGCGGCGTTACAAGCGATGACGGAGTTGCTCGTAGCGACGCCGAATTTCCACCGGCGCATCCTCGCCGCCGGGGAAATGCGCGAACTCGGGACGGCTTCACCACAACTGCATCGCGAAGCCGGACAGTTTGCCGCGAAGACCGGGAAGATCGATTGGGTCATCGGCGTTGCCGGCCACGCGGCGCAGATTGTGGAAGGCGCGGTGGCCGGAGGGCTCCCGCGCGCGCGCGCTAAATTTTTCGCAACGCCGCAAGAAGCCGCCGAATTTCTTGCAGGATTTATCGCTTCCGGCGATCTGCTGCTGGTGAAGGGCTCGCGGGGTGTGAAGATGGAGCAGATTGTGGAAACGCTGATTGGCCGGCACGCTGCGCTCGGTGAAGTAACGGGCCAGGAGGTACGGCACTGAGATGCTTTATTACCTCCTCTACCACACGCTGCAGCGCTACTTCAGCCCGCTGAATGTTTTTCGCTACATCACCGTGCGGACCGTGTATGCGAGTCTCACGGCCATGTTTCTGGCGCTGGTCTTTGGCCCGTGGCTCATACGGCGGCTCCGCGAATTGCAGATCGGCCAGTTCATCCGCGAGGAAGGCCCCGAAGAGCACAAAAAGAAGGCGGGCACCCCAACCATGGGCGGGGTGCTGATCGTTCTTTCCACCGCCGTGCCGGTGCTTCTGTGGGCCGACTTGGCCAATCCGTTTATTCTGCTCTCGCTGTTTGCGCTGTTCGGTTTTGCCGCCATTGGCTTCATCGACGATTACGCGAAAGTTTCGAAACAACGCAATCTCGGCCTCACCGCGAAGAAGAAAATTTATTTTCAGGTATTCGTCAGCCTGATCGTCGGCGTCGTGCTTCTAGTTCTGGCCACTTACAGCGCTTACTCAACGCAATTCGTCTTTCCGTTCTTGAAGCGATTTCATCCCGATCTGGTGTTCCATTCATTACTTGACCCATCGCATCTTTCAGGGCATCTCTGGCCGCTGGCGTTCTTGCCCTTTCTTGTGGCCACCGCGATCGTGATTGTGGGCTCCTCTAACGCGGTGAACCTGACCGATGGGCTTGACGGCCTGGCGATCGGCTGCACCGTCATTGCAGCTGGAGCGCTTACGGTTTTGACCTATGTGAGCAGCAACTATCGTTGGGCTACCTATCTGGAGATTCAGTACATTCCGCGCGTCGGTGAACTCACCGTCTTCTGCGGCGCGCTTGTGGGAGCTTCGCTCGGATTTCTCTGGTACAACGCGCATCCCGCGGAAATCTTCATGGGTGACGTCGGCTCGTTGTCGCTCGGCGGAACACTGGGCACTGTCGCCGTCATCATCAAGCAGGAAATCCTGCTCTTTTTCGTCGGCGGCGTTTTCGTCATCGAAGCGCTTTCTGTGATTCTGCAAGTGGGCTCGTTCAAGCTGCGCGGTAAACGTATCTTCCGGATGGCGCCCATTCATCACCATTTCGAGCTGCTGGGCTGGAGCGAATCGAAAGTAATCGTGCGGTTTTGGATTGCGGCGCTGGTATTTGCATTGTTCGCACTGACGACGTTGAAGTTGAGGTAACGAATTTTTCTGGTCGCGGGTTTTTTTGCAGGGAAAATGGCGCATCCATTCGAATTGCGAGGCCAACGCGTGCTAGTCGTGGGACTGGCCAGGACCGGTTTGGCCACCGCGCTTTTTTGTGCCGCCCGGGGCGCTATTGTGACGGCCACGGATGCCCGGACTGAAAACGAAATCGGTGAAGCTGTTTCCTCTCTTCGCAGTGCAGGTGTAAAGCTCGAGTTTGGCGGGCACCGGGAAAATACATTTCTCGCACCAGACCTGATCGTTCCGAGTCCTGGCGTACCTGCCGATGCGCCGCAGCTGCAGGCGGCGCGCGCCAAGGGCGTCACCATTTGGAGCGAAGTGGAACTGGCCGGCCGTTTTCTCCACGGGCGCTTGATGGGGATCACCGGCTCAAATGGAAAGACCACCACGACAGCGCTGCTCGAACACATTTTGCGGAATGCTGGATTTCCAACGATTCTTGCCGGGAATATCGGCACTCCCTTGATCGCGCGCGTGGAGCAAACCAACGACAACACCATAACCGTGGCGGAGTTGAGCAGTTTTCAACTCGAGCTCATTGAAACTTTCCGCCCCAACATCAGCGTGTTCTTGAATCTCACTGCCGACCACCTCGACCGGCATCACACACTGGAAGCGTACGGCCGCGCTAAAGCGCGCATCTTCGAGAATCAGACCGAAAGGGACAGTGCCATCTTGAACGCGGATGATCCGGCGACCACTCCGCTGGCACCCGCGAAGCCGCGCGTCTACTGGTTCAGCCGCAAACAGCGCGTCGCGCAAGGGGCGTTCGTCAGGGAAAACGAAATTGTTTTTCGCCTTGACGGTGAGGAAGACACGGTGCTGAGCGTCCGGGACATTCCGCTGGCGGGCGCGCATAACGTCGAAAATGCTCTCGCGGCCGTGTGCGCGGCCCGTCTTGCAGGGGCCAACTCCGCGGACATCGCCAAAGGTGTGCGCTCGTTCGCGGGCGTCGAGCACCGCCTCGAGTTTGTCGCGGAAATCAGAGGCGTGCGTTATTACAACGATTCGAAAGCTACCAACGTCGACGCCACGCTGAAAGCGCTGGATGCTTTTCCCGGACGGATCCTGATTGTTCTCGGCGGAAAAGATAAAGGAAACGATTATACGCTTCTGCAAAGACCGTTGCGCGAAAAAGCCATTCTTGCGCTGTTGATCGGCGCGGCCGCGGACAAAATCGAAAAGCAGATTGCCGGCAGCGTAGCCATCGAGCGGGCTGGAACCATCGAACGCGCCGTGGAGATTGCTTCGCAGGCGTCGCGGCCTGGAGACGTGGTGCTGCTTGCGCCAGCTTGTGCCAGCTTCGATCAGTTTCAAAACTACGAACATCGTGGCCGCGTCTTCAAGGAGCTAGTGCATAGCTTGGAGCGCCAAGCCGCAAGTACGACTTCCGCTAGAGGGTGATAGAACGTGCCGAGACGATTGGAAAATGACCGCTGGCTTTTCGGAGTGACGCTGACGCTTTGCCTGCTTGGCGCCGTGATGATTTTCAGCGCCTCGGCAGTCACCGCGGAACAACAGTACGGCCACTCCTACATTTTCCTCGCCCGCCAAGCTGCTTGGCTCTTCATCGGACTTGTGGGAATGTTTGCGCTGATGAAGACGGACTATCGGCGTCTGCGCGAGCCCGCGGTCGTCTACCCCGCCATTTGTCTCGTACTGCTGCTGCTTGTCGGCACATTTTTCCTCGACAAGTCCCATGCCACGCATCGCTGGATCAAGATCGGCCCGGCGAACATCCAGCCGTCGGAACTGGCGAAACTCGCCGCCATCCTTTATCTGGCATGGTTTCTCGACCAGAAGCGCCGCACCAAAGCCAGCATGGAATTTTGCAAAGAAGATTTTTGGCAGACTCTTTTTCCAGCGGTTGGGCCCATTCTGGTCTATGTTGCGCTGATTCTGCTGCAACCTGATCTGGGGACCTCCATCGATATTCTTGTCGTAGCCGCCGCCATTCTGTTTGTTGCTGGTCTCTCATGGAAATGGATAGCGGTAGGTCTGACCGGCGCGATTCCCCTGGTCTACCTGCTCATCACGCAGGTGGCCTACCGCGAAGCCCGGTTGATGGCGTTTTTGCACCCGGATTCCGATCCGCAAGGCGCGGGATTCCAACTGTTGCAGTCGCTCATCGCCGTCGGCTCCGGCGGCTTCACCGGCGTAGGCTTGATGGAGAGCAAGCAAAAGCTCTTCTACCTTCCGGAGGCGCACACGGACTTTATCTATGCGGTGATCTGCGAAGAACTCGGCTTTATCGGCGCGATGATCGTGATTGCCCTCTTCGTCATTTATGGCTGGCGAGGGATCCGTGCCGCGCTGGGCGCGCCGGACGGGTTCGGTCGGTTCCTGGCGATAGGAATCACCGCGATGGTTTTGTGCCAGGCGCTTATTAATTTTGCGGTGGTGCTCGGGATGGTTCCGACAAAAGGAATTCCGCTGCCGTTCATCAGCTATGGCGGTTCGAGTTTGCTGGTCATGTTGCTGGCCACCGGTGTACTGCTGAATATTTCGCAGCGGGCCCCGGAGTCTCTGTGGTCCTAAAGATTTGTCTTCCTAGGGCCGCAGCATGCTGCGCCCCCATGAAGCAATGGCGTCAGCCATGAAGCTCCTAATCGCAGGCGGCGGCACGGGCGGCCATGTTTTTCCCGCGCTAGCGATTGCCCAGGAATGGCTTTCAAGAGGAGGTGAAAGGGAAGTCGTGTTGGTCGGAACAGAACGCGGAATCGAAATGAAGCTGGTGCCGCAGGCCGTGTTGCCGCTGGAAACATTGCGCGTAGCCGGCTTGAAAGGGAAGGGTGGTGCCACGTTGTTCAAGAATTTGGCCATGCTTGCGCCGGCCATGCTCGACGCGCGGCGTGTGTTGCGGAAGCACCAGCCTATCGCTGCGTTTGGCGTCGGCGGCTACGCGGCTGGCCCGATGCTGCTAGCCACTTGGCTGAGCCGAGTGCCCAATGTCATTTTTGAGCCCAACGCCGAGCCGGGCTTCACCAACAAAGTGCTCGCCGGGATCTCTAAGCGCATTGCCACCGGCTATGAAATTTCTGCACGGGCTTGGGGAAAAAAGGCCATCGTTACGGGATGCCCGGTACGCTCGGAGTTTTTCTCCATCACTCCGCGGCCTCTCGGGAAGCCGTTTCGGCTCCTGGTCACCGGCGGCAGCCAGGGGGCTTTGCCGATCAACCGGACATTCGTCGATGCCATGGACCGTCTGGCGTCGCGCAAGAACGAATTAGCCATCGTTCATCAGACCGGCGAGCGCGATTACAACGCGGTACGCACCGCGTACGCGCGGCGGGAAATCAAAGCGGAGGTTGTCCCCTTCCTCGCCAACATGGCGGAACGCTTTGCCTGGGCGGACATGATTGTTTGCCGCGCCGGAGCCATCACCGCGGCGGAAATCGCCGCGGCGGGCCGAGCCGCCATTTTCATCCCTTACGGGAGGGCTACCGACAGCCATCAATTGCGCAACGCGCAGGAAATGACCCGCGCAGGCGCAGGCCGCCTGATTCCCGAATCCGAACTCACTGCCGAAAAACTGACCTGCGAAATTTTTTCTCTCGTCGACCAACCACAAGAGATCCAAAAGTTATCGACCGCTGCGCGCGGATTAGCCCGCCCTCATGCCGCGCGCGATATCGTCAATCTCATCGAAGAGGCCGCCAACGTGCAAGCAATTCGGCAGAGGGCAAACCCATGATGGTTTCTTTCCGGAATTTTCAACGCATTCACTTGGTCGGCATCGGCGGCATCGGCATGAGCGGTATTGCCGAAGTGCTTCTGACATTGGGTTATTCGGTGTCCGGTTCAGACACCAAGCTCTCTCCGATAACCGAGCGCCTTCAGAATCTTGGCGCCACGGTCTTCGAAGGGCACAAGGCTTCCAACACCGATGGCGCGCATGTCGTCGTGACTTCCTCTGCTGTGAAGGCCGACAACCCCGAAGTCGTCGAAGCGCACAAAATGAAAATTCCCGTGATTCCGCGGGCGGAGATGCTTGCCGAGCTGATGCGCTTGAAGTACGGCATTGCCGTGGCCGGTGCGCACGGCAAGACCACCACGACCTCGATTGTAGCGTCCGTGCTCGCGGCGGCTCATCTCGACCCCACATTTGTAATCGGCGGCAAAGTCAAACAAGCCGGCACGACGGCTCGGCTCGGCAAGGGCGAATATTTCGTGGTGGAAGCCGACGAAAGCGACCGCAGCTTCCTGATGCTTGCCCCGGTCGTCGCTGTCGTGACGACTATTGATCGCGAGCACCTCGACCAGTACAGCTCCCTCGAAGACATTCAGGATGCCTTCATCCAGTTTGTGAATCGTGTGCCATTTTACGGTGCGGCAATTCTCTGTATCGATGAGCCCAACGTGCAGGCCATCCTTCCCACCGTGAAGCGCCCCATCATTACCTATGGCACGTCAAGCCAAGCCGATCTGGTCATCTCTGATGTGAAGCTGGAAGGTTTGGGCAGCGAGTTCCGGCTTACCTATAAAGGTGAGGACCTCGGGCTGTTCCGCCTGACGCATCCTCCGGGCATGCACAATGTTCGCAACGCGGCGGCGGCGGCAGCGGTCGCGCTTTACTTAAATGTTCCTGCTGACCTGATCCGCGAAGGCCTCTTCAAATTTGCCGGCGTTGGCCGCCGCTTCGACATCAAGGGTGTGGTCAACGACATCACCGTGGTCGATGATTACGGCCATCACCCAGCCGAGATTCGTGCCACTCTCGAAGCGGCCCGCGGCTGCAAGTTCAATCGCCTACTGGTCCTCTTTCAGCCCCATCGCTTCACCCGCACGCAGCACCTTTGGGACGAATTCTGCCGCGCCTTCAATCAAGCCGATATTCTTGCCCTCCTGGACATCTATGCAGCCAGCGAAGCACCTATCTCTGGCGTGACCAGCGAAGCGCTTGCCGGCGCCATTCGCAAAGCCGGCCATAAAAACGTCCACTATTTCCATTCCATGCAGGAAGGCATCGAGTATCTCCTGAAGCAAGCGCGTCCCGGGGACGCCATCCTTACGATTGGCGCGGGCAACATCAGCCGCGCCAGCAATGAATTCATGGTTCTTTTGGGAACGGAGCATCCCACGCCGCATGCGCATCAGTGAACCCACGGTAGTCGCCAGTCTCGCCGAGATGAACGTCGAGCTGCAGCATGGCGCGGCTCTGGCGGAACTTACCTCGCTCGGCATCGGCGGCACGACGGACTTGCTGCGCATCAAGAAGCACGAAAGCCTCCCGGATCTCCTCAATCTGCTGGATGCCCACCATATTCCTCACAAGTTTCTTGGCGGCGGCTCGAACCTCCTTGTTGGCGACGGCGAACTGCCTTGGGCGGTCCTGCAACTCGTTCGTCCGGAGCCCCACGTCGTCCTCGATGGCAATTTTGCCCACGTTGACGCCGCGGCGGACCTCGGCCGCATGATCACCTTCTGCGCCAAGAACGATCTCGGCGGCATGGAAGGACTCATCGGCGTCCCCGGCACCGTCGGCGGCGCATTACGCATGAACGCCGGCGCTTACGGCATGCAGATCGGCAGCCACGTCCGGCAAGTGAAGCTCTACCGGGCGGCCACCCGGAAGCTCGAAACCCTCCGAGGCCATCAAATTTCTTTCGAATACCGGCACACTTCTTTTGCGCCCGATGATATGATGCTTTCGGTGATTCTGGAACTACCCTCCAAACCGTTCAAGTTAATCCTAGAAGGTATTCGTATCTGCAACGAAAAAAGGCGATCCAGCCAGCCTCTCGGCCAAAAAAGTGCCGGCTGCATTTTCAAGAACCCTCCCGGCGACTCTGCGGGCCGCTTGATTGATGAATTGGGACTCAAGGGTCTCTCCGTTGGCGACGCTCGCGTCAGCGACCGTCATGCCAACTTTTTCGTGAACGCTGGCCAGGCTTCCGCCAAGGACATGCTGGCGCTGATTGCTGACGTGCGCGAACGCGTGCAAAAAAATTTCGGTGTCGAACTTGAGAACGAGGTGGTCGTTTGGAACGCTTAAAGGCCATACCGCGGAACGCGGCCTCGGCGGCGGATGCCGATTCCTACCGGCCCGAGCTGCTTGCCGATGACGAGCCGCGTTACCTCCGCCGCCAAAAGCCCGTCGAAATCCGCCGCAAAAAGTTCAGCGGACGCGGCTGGCCGTTCTATCGTCGCGTGCTGGTTTTCAGTGTTGTAGGAGTTGCCGGTATCGCCGCGACTGTCTATGGAACGCGGTTTCTTCTGTATTCGCCCGTCGTGCTACTGCTGAAGCCGGACCAGATCGAAGTCAGCGGCAATCGCATCGTCAGCCGCGAAGCGGTGCTCCAGCAATTTTTCCACGACCGCAATCACAGCGTTTTGCAAATCCCGCTGGACGCGCGCCGCAATCAACTGGAACAGATTCCCTGGGTTGAATCCGCCAGCGTGCGGCGCATCTTGCCAAACCGCCTTCGCATCCAGCTGACCGAGCGTACTCCCGTCGCGTTTGCCCGCAGTGGCAACGAACTGGCATTGATTGACGCGCATGGCGTCATCTTGGACCGCCCTCAAGGCGAGGACTTTCATTTCCCGGTGGCCTCCGGCGTTTCCGAAGAAGTGCCAAGAGACCAGCGCGAAAAGCGCATGCAAACCTACCAGGAATTCATCAAAGACGTCGATTTGGTCCGCGGCGGCTCCTCCGACCGCGTGAGTGAGTTCGACCTCTCCAATCCCAAAGATTTGCGCGTGGTGATGACCGGACTGTCCAGCGCAGGCGACTCGCAAGCCGTGACCATTCACTTCGGGTCAGGCGAATTCACCGGCAAATACAAAATGCTGGTCGACAATTTTTCGCAGTGGCAGGCGAATGCCGGCCGTGTGCAGTCCATCGATTTGCAGTATTCGCGGCAGGTGGTCGTGAATCCCGAAACCAGCTCGGTCACGGCCACGGCAAGAAGAAAATAGATTCCATCTCGGGAGCGGCGGCTTGGCGAAGAAAGACAAATACCTGGTGGGACTGGACATCGGCAGCACGAAAACGTGCGTGCTGATCGCGGAACTCGAAGGCGAACTGGTCAAGTTTCTGGCGCTCGGTGCGGCCGAGTCGAAGGGCCTGCGCAAAGGTCTGATCGTCAATCTTGATTCCACGGTGAGTTCCATCCGCCGCGCCGTCGAAGAAGCCGAAAGCGTCGCGAACGTGCCTGTGGAAGAAGCGCTCATCGGCGTGGCCGGCGGCCACGTCCGTGGCGTAAACAGCCGCGGCGGCATCACTCTCGGTCAGCGGCCGCGGGACGTCGAGCGCGAAGACGTGCGCCGCGCCGTCGAAGCCGCCCGCAACATCACGCTTCCCGAGGATCGCGAAGTCTTGCACGTCCTCCCGCACGAATTCATCGTGGACGCGCAGGGTGGCATCCACGACGCCATTGGCATGGTCGCCCAGCGTCTCGAAGTCAACGTCCATCTCGTCACAGCTTCCGTCGCCGCCACGCAAAATCTCGTCACGGCCGCGAACAAGGCCGGTATCCTCATCAATGACACGGTGCTCGAGCCGCTGGCCTCCTCGGAATCCGGCCTCACGCAGGATGAGCGCGACCTCGGATGCTGCCTGCTGGACATCGGCGGTGGCACAACGGAACTCATCGTCTTTGGCGGCGGCGTGGTGCGTCATACCAGCGCTGTTGCCATTGGCGGCGATCATTTCACCAACGATCTCGCCGTCGGCTTGCGCACGCCCATCCCGGAAGCCGAAAGATTGAAGCGCCGCCATGGCTGCGCGGCTTCCATTTTCATGAAGGGAAACGGCGCCATCGAGATCGCCAGCGTGGGTGACCGCCCGCCACGCACCATCTTCGCGCACATGCTTACGGACATCATCGAGCCGCGCGCCATGGAATTGCTTTCCCTAATTCGCGACGATTTGCAGCGCGCCGGGCTTGACGGCCAGCTCCCCGCTGGATTTGTCCTGGCGGGCGGTGGGGCGCGTCTCAACGGGTTGGATGAGCTTGCCGAGCAGTCCTTTCATCTGCCGGTACGCGTCGCGGAACCCAAGGGCTTGGCTGATCTGCCGGACCAGGTGGCACAGCCGGAATATGCAACCGTGGTCGGACTGGTGTTGTGTGCCGCAAAAGCGCGGCGCTCCGCGCCCCAGCGCGCGGGGAATCTTGTTTCAAAATTGAAAGCCATGTTCGCCGGCGCTTCGTGACCTTGCCCGAGAGCCGCAAGCGAAACTGGAGAAGATTGGAGAGGCTATGACGACGAGAGAAGCGGGAATTCGCATGAGCTTCAGTGAAGATCTGCAACCGGCGAAGATCAAAGTCATCGGCGTGGGCGGGGGCGGTTGCAACGCGGTGAATCGCATGATTCGCGCCAAGCTGGAAGGTGTGGAATTCATCACCGCCAATACCGACCTTCAAGCGCTGAAACTGTCGCAAGCGCCGGTGAAGTTGCAGCTCGGTGCGAAGCTCACCAAGGGCCTCGGCGCGGGCGCCAATCCCGAGGTCGGCCGCAAAGCCGCGCTCGAAGACACGGAAAAAATTATTGAAGCTCTGGAAGGCTCGGACATGATTTTCATTACCTCCGGCCTCGGTGGAGGCACCGGCAGTGGCGCCGCGCCAGTGGTCGCTTCACTCGCCAGCGAACTGGGCGCTTTGAGCGTTGCCGTCGTTACCAAGCCTTTCGCCTTCGAAGGCAAGCGCCGCATGATGCAAGCCGAACAAGCCCTCCAGGAACTTATCGGGGCCGTGGACACCGTCATCGTCATCCCCAACGAGCGTTTGATGGACACCGTCGAGCGCGGCACCAGCTTCTTCGACGCCTTCCGCATCGCCGATGACATTCTTCGCCAGGCCGTTCAGGGCATTTCGGATATCATCACCGTGCCCGGCATCATCAATCGCGACTTTGCCGACGTGAAAGCCATCATGCACGGCCAAGGTTACGCCGTGATGGGCACCGCCGTTGCTACCGGCACGAATCGCGCCGTGGACGCCGCCAACCGCGCCATCGCCAGCCCGCTTCTCGAGGACAATTCCATCCAGGGCGCGCAAGGCATCCTGATCAACATTTCTGGCAGCTCCAGCCTCACGCTGCATGAAGTCCATGAAGCTTCCAGCGTTATCCAAAAAGCCGCCCACGAAAATGCCAACATCATTTTCGGCGCCGTGCAGGACGACAACATGAAGGACTCCGTGAAGATCACCGTCATCGCCGCGGGCTTCAAGGACGCCAACAAGAAAAACATCCACCAGAAGCAATCGTTCCTGCCCAAGACTTGGAAGGCCGGCCGCGAAATGCCAGACATGCCCGCCCAGCAAGCCTTGCCCAACGTCGTCCATCAAGTCCAGCAGAACGTCCGCGAAGTCAGCCAGGACGTCCCCGCCGACGACTTGGACGTCCCAACGTTTCTGCGCCGGCAAGCCCAGAAAGCCTAACGCATTGCGCATCGAAATCTGATCTCTTATTTGCATCATTCAACGGGTGTGCCAGCCAAAGGGGCGGGCGACACTTACTTCACGGTGTTGGAATCACGGGTTGGTTGGTCGGTGGCCCAAGCCTACTACTCACACCGGATTGGATCCGATATAGAACTCTGCGAGGTGGTAGCGGTCATTGACCAGAATCAGCATCTAATCGATCTTCGAAAATTGCCGTTGAAAAAAACGGATATCGATGTACCGCAGGTCACGGACTGGACGCTCCTGGATCTCGCGGACACGCGCGGTGACAGCCAAGTGGACGCGACCGGCTATAGTTAACCAGATTTCTGATCAGGGAATCAGTTCGTCGAATCTCGCAAGCTGGTGGCCAGCTTGTGTACTTCCTCTGCAAACCGCTTGTAGTCGTGGCTCCCGTAGGGAAGGGCGGCGCTCAGCCCGGAGTGAAATTCGCGCGCCTTGGTTTGCTGCGCAACCTGGCGAATATTTGCCGCGCTGATTCCTGCTCCCGGCACAATGATGATCCGTTCCCCCGCGGCTTCGATCAGGTCGGCGAGCATAGCGACTCCTGCCAGGGCGGTCTTCGTGCCGCCGGACGTTAGGATTCTCTTCGCGCCGCTTTGAATCACATCTTCGAGTGCTTGGCACAGATCGGCGACCTCGTCAAAAGCCCGGTGAAACGTCACCGGCAGCGGCTTCGCAAGCTCAACGAGCTCCCGCGTTCGCTCAACGTCGACGCGATGGTTTTGCGTTAAGACGCCCAGTACGACGCCATCCATTCCAGATTCTTTGGCGTCCGCGATCGAGCGCCGCATCTCTGAAATTTCAGCACCTGAATAGAGGAAGTCTCCCGGGCGCGGCCGCACCATGGAAAAAATAGGAATGCGAAGTTGCGCCCGCACCGCGCGAAGGAGATCAGCGCCCGGTGTAACTCCGCCAGCGGGCAAATTTCCGCAGAGTTCGCTGCGGTCCGCGCCGCCGCGCTCTGCCGCCAGCGCCGCTGCAACTGTTTCAACACTGATTTCGAGCAAGTATTTCCGATTCATTTCCGAAGTCCAGCGGCCCAAGCAGCATGCATGAGCGTGCCGCGTGTCCAGTTCCAGAACATTCCCAACAGCGCGGCGGCGTTCCAGCCCCACAAGAAGAGACGCATTTGTTTTGGAGTGTAAGCTCGGTTTCTCCAAAGCAAAGTCGCATCCAATAAGAACCACAGCGCTCCTGAAGCGAGGAAGCTCGCGACGATCCAATCGCGAAAATAGATTTGCACTAGGGCCGTTTCTATAGTTAAGAAGGAGGCAATTAGGAATTTCGCGCGCACCCTTCCGATCATCGTTGCTGTGGTTCTCCGGCCGGTCAAGCGGTCGGGCTCGATGTCCATCACCTCGCCGAAAATATGTGAGTGCATCGCAAACATCGCGCCAAACAAGAAAGTCTGCCGCGGGAGTTGCGGAACATGATTCAGCCAGCTGCTCAGCACAAAAACGAGCAAGTAGCTCGCTTGAATCAACACATCGAACGGAGGCCGGCCTTTCCAAGCGATCCCCGGCGCATTGTAGACGCCCACGGCCAGCAAGAGCAGGGCATACCACCACAAAATGCGCGGCCCGATGAAGAAATAGAACGCCGCCGCGAACGGAACTTGCACTACAACGATGTGCCATTTCAAAACAGCAAGCTGTTCGCGCGCACCCCGCGCCCCAAACAGGAAGGTGCCCTTGCGCGGGTTCAGCGCGTCGGTCTCCGCATCTACGATGTCATTGACGCCATAAAGCACGAGCCCGAGAGGGAAGAGCACGAAGAATAATCCCAGCCAGAGTTTGCCGGAATGTAAAAGGTCCGCATGGCCGAGCGGCATCAAGTAAAACATGGCCGTCGTGCTCCACAATCCAGGCCGTGAAACCTGCAATAAGAAAACCAAATAGGAATGAGACTGTTGACGACTTGCGGCAATTGGAGAAGCTTGCGCGGCTTCGGCCATCTGGCCCACTATAGCGCGCTTCAGACCGCTTCTGGCCTGCAAACTCTAGCAATTTGATGAATCGATTGGTGTAGTGCAAACCTTTCGCGGAACAGTGGCTAGAAGCGTTAGTAAGCAGGAAGAAGTGCGGCGTCCTAGATCAGGCCCAGCGAAGCAAACGCCGTGATCGAAGCGCACCCCAAGGCCACGCCCATGACCACACCCGCCAGGACGTCGCTCAGAAAATGCATTCCCAGCACGATGCGTGATACCGCAATGCTCAGAGCCAGGAAAAAAAGCACGCCTTCGAGCGAGGGATAAAAGTAACTAACCACCAGCGCAATCGAAAACGCCGTCATCGTGTGGCCCGATGGAAACGAAAACTTATCTGGAGGCAGCACCTTGGACCAGCAATGCGGTTCGATCTGGCAAGGCCGCGGTCGCTGGCTCAATCTCTTCAGCGCTTTGAATACAAAAATCCCCAGAACCGCCGCCGCCCCGGCGGCGCCGATGGCCGAAAAACGCTGCGGGCCGCCACAAGCGAGCAGCATCAGTCCCAGCCCGTACCAAATCCAGCCATCGCCCATGCGTGTAGCCGCGATCATCCAGAAGCGAATCCAGCGCGGCGCGCGCCAGCGATTCATTCGCCGCATCAGACGGTGATCCCGCCGATCGATATATCCCCAGAGGTCGCGTGCGACTGCCATCGCTTTACCTCACCCAAACCACCGGAAACAAACAAGCGCTTTCAATTAGAAAGATGCACACGTAAGCGAGAAAGATTTCTCGCGTCCAAATCGCACGCGCCTTCGTTCGCTTTGACGGATTGCAGAGCTTGCCCACGCGTTCCTCAACTTGCCCAATTGGCCTCGAAGTTCGAGTCCAAATCCCACAGCATTCGCTTCCGTTTCTCACCGCGCTCCATCATCGTCGACCACTTCCGGCAGAAACGAATCTCGTTCATCCAGTGTCCCGCCGTAAAGGCGGGCACCAGCAGCGCAAACGGCGACAGCGCCAGTGTCCACGGCTTGTCCCAGAAAAGCGACCGCACGATGCTGAACACGTCTGCCGTGAGCTTCCCGCAGCTCCCGTGCAGGCCGTAAATACTCCCGCGGCCCGACCGCAGCGCAGCAAAATATTCATCCACAGTTCTCGCCCCAGGCGCTTCCGTGTAGGTGTGCCCCACACCGGCGATCGTGTGCGAGTCGCTTCCGGCAATCGCGATTTTTCCCAGTCGCGCTGCCAGCCGCGCCGCGCTTCGATTGGCTTCCGGCCACATCTGCCCGTTGCGCGTTTCAAACGCCGGAACGTAGGATGCAAACCATTGAAAATCTTCCTCTTCCCGGCGGCCCGTCAACCCGGAAAACACGTGGTTGGCGCTGAAAAAAAGTTTCCTCTCCGTCAGGTACATTAGCAAAGCCAAAAAATCGTTTCGTCGCCGCTGAATTTCCGCATGATCGCGTTCGGTAATGTTGTAAACGCCCATGTGCATTTCCGTGCCACTGGGCATCCGGACGGTGACCTCCTCGCTCAAGTAGAAGTCCGGGTGGCGCCGCAGCGCTTCGGCTCCGTCGAGCGAGTCGTGGTCGGTTATCGTGACGATGGACATGCCCATCCGCTTCAACCGCGCATAGACTTCCGTTGGTTCGTTGTAGGACTCTCGGCAAATGCGGTCCAGCCCGGGAGCGGTAAACATTCCGGATGCGATCGAGTGAACATGAAGGTCGCAGCGCATGTCGACATTTTCCGCGCCCGATATGAACAGCCTGTGAAGAGGTGGCGAATTCTAGGTAAATGTGCCCATGGAACTTATTGAGCACAAATAGGTTACTCGCTTATCCACATGGCATGGAGTGTGCTCTAGCAAGAAGCCTGAAACCTGTGGCAGAATCAGCTCCAATGAAAAAAGTTCACGTCGTCTTCCATGATGGTGGAGGAGGGCATCGCAACGCCGCCGTCGCTCTGCAAACGGTGATTTCTCAGCAGCAGCGCGACTGGCAGCTCGAACTCATTCAGTTTCAAGACCTTACAGACAGGCTGGATGTCCTTCGTAAACTTACCGGCGTGCGTATCCAGCAACAGTACAACATGATGTTGCAGAACGGCTGGACACTTGGCAGCACCCAGCTTCTCCGCATTCTCCAAGCCACGATACGGATATTTCACAAGCCGCTCGTGAATCTTCTTGAAAAGTTCTGGCGAGAAAAGCCTGCACACCTGCTCATCTCCGTAATCCCCCATTTCAACAGGCAGATTTGCGAAAGCTGGACGAAAGTCTACCCGGGTCGGCCGTTCGTCACCATCATCACGGACCTGGCGGACTTTCCCCCGCGATTCTGGATTGAGCCCATGAAGGAGCAATATGTGATCGCCGGCACGGAAAAAGCCGCCGAGCAAGCGCGCGTCATGGGCCACGACGACGCCCACGTCTTTCTGACTTCCGGAATGATTCTGCGCCCCGATTTTTATGTCCAAGACGATTCCGACCCCGTGGCGTTCCGCCGCGAAATGGGTTTGCGCGAAGGCCTGGCGACCGCCATCGTGCTCTTTGGCGGCCACGGCTCGAAAGTGATATTGGACATTACGGAAAAGCTGGACGCCGCGGGCCTGCCGCTGCAGCTGATTTTGATTTGCGGCCGCAACGATGAGCTCGCCGGAAAATTGCGTTCGGGCGAATGGAAAATGCCGGTGCACATTGTCGGTTTTACGAAAGCGGTGCATAAGCTGATGCGCGCGGCGGATTTCTTGATCGGCAAGCCCGGCCCGGGCAGCATCGCGGAAGCCATGGTTCAGAAACTCCCGGTCCTCATTGAGTGCAACGCTTGGACGCTCCCCCAAGAGCGCTACAACGCCGAGTGGGTGAAGGAAAAAGGCGTTGGCATCGTATTGAAAAGTTTTAAGGATGTAGCGGAAGGTGTGAAGCGCATGCTCGAACCAACTGCCTTTGCCGAGTTTCGCAAGAATGTGTGCGCTCAACAGAACCGCGCCGTCTTCGAAATCCCCGAAATTCTCGCAAAGCTCCTCTGCGCAGCAAATTCAGTCACCCCGCGCACCGCGCAAGTACCGGTGGAAGCCGAGACTCGATGACCTTCCGAACAACCGCACAAAAAGAAACGATCGCCTCTGCCCACAGCTCTCAAGACAGAAGACCGAAAACGAACAACCGAAAACTACTGGTTCAATTGGGCGTGTTCCGCGCGTCCGGGATGCGGAAATCTGGGACCGGCATGCGAGTTACGGGCTGGCGTCTGCATGTGGGGTTTCGTGCAATTTGTAGCCCGGCGCCGCGAAGCATAGCGCTTGGAATCGCACAGCTTCACGCAACCGCCCTGCTGGTGCGCTCTTTCACAATGACAGTAGCACCCGCCAGCCGGAACCGTTCGCAGCAACCCGGGAGTGTCCGCGAAAAGCGTAAAGGCACAAGCCAGGAAAATGAACCCCAAGAGGCGGAGTTTGTGCAGCGGACGCCGCCACGATTTGGCTTTCTCGAAGAGCCAGCGCATTTTGGCATTTTGCAGAGACCGTGAAGAAAAACCGATAGTTCTGCAAGTTCGAAATTTCTGTTACCGGAGTCCTGGAACTAGCTCGAAAGGGCTGTACTCCAGGGTGGGCGGAAAGAGGCTAGTTCCGGATTGAGACGGAAGAGCGTTCCGATTTGAACTTGGAGTGCGAATTTTGGCAGGTCGCTGTGCTCCTCCCAAAACGCAACCTCCACATAATAAAGCGCTTATTTAGTGTCCGGCCAAAACTTGCGTTGGCGCATTGCGCATTACAGCAATGCGTGGGCGCGTTTTAAATGACGAGTTGTATTTTTCCAAGAGCTTCGGTGATTTTCTGAACGCCATGTAGGGCCCGCTTTCTGCGGCGGATCGCTGGAGCCGGCTTTTCCCAGCATCTCACTTCCAACAACCTGTTGGGAATCAGCTCAATTTAGTTTGTTCTTGATCGCGATGCGCGCCTGACCGAGCACATGCGCCACTTGCGTCTCGCGCAGGCGCGAAGCGTCGTATTCAAACGACAACTGCTTCTTGGATTCGTCCATGCGGAAGCTGCGCAATCCATAGGTGTTCGCGAATTGGCCGAGATGGCGCAATTGCTCTTCGGTCAGCGGTGACTGCAATTCATAAGTAATTTCGACAAGGGTCATGACGCCATTATAGCAGTCTGCGGCAAGCTCAGCCGTAAGCGCTGCCGCGACGGCTTGACCGGAGATAGGGAGTAGGGGTATAAATAGGGATGGAGGGTATCATGCCCGCAACGGCAAAAAAGACCGTTCGCAGCGCGGCGAAAGAGAATTGGCACGCGGCAGCGGCAAATTGCGCTTGCGCTACTGGCCCCGGCATACGCAAGGCCATCGGCACCGACCCTGGCCTGAAGGCAGCCAATCAGAACCGACTCCGCCGCATCGAGGGGCAAATTCGGGGCTTGCAAAAAATGGTCGAGGAAGACCGCTATTGCGCCGACATCATCACGCAAGTTGCTTCCGTGCAAGAAGCGTTGCGTGGCGTGGCGCGCAATCTGATGAAGAACCATCTGCACCATTGCGCCGCCAAGGCGCTGAAGAGCGGGAAAAAGGCAGAGACCGAAGCCATGTACGACGAGCTTCTCGAATTGATCTACGCGCATCTGCGATAGCTCTGCGAGGACAAGAGGAGAACATTTCCATGAGTTCGCATGGTTTCGGGGGAACAGCGCTTCCGATTGTTCCGCAACAGCCAAAGCACAAGGACCCCGTCTGCGGAATGGCCGTTGCCCCTGAAAGAGCCGCCGCCAAAGTGGAGCACGCGGAAAAAACTTACTATTTCTGTTCGAAGGGCTGCGCCGTACGCTTCTCAAGTGAGCCGGAAAAGTTTCTAGCTACCCCTGGAACCGCCGGAATGCACCACGGCCACGACGCCGCTGAACACGGAGCGATCGACCATCTGGCAACCGTAACGCAGCGAGCGGTTGGTGAAAAGAATGTTCGCTATACCTGCCCGATGCATCCCGAAATCATCCGGACGGGACCGGGAAGTTGCCCCATCTGCGGCATGGCTCTCGAACCCATGGACATTTTCGCGGAAGTCGAAGCCGATCCGGAATACGACTCCATGCGCTTGCGCTTCTGGATCAGCGCCGCATTATCGCTTCCGGTCCTGCTGCTTTCCATGTTTGGTGAGTCGCTCGGCGTTCGTCTAACCCCAATCGTCCGAAATGGCGTCGAATTTCTTCTCGCCACTCCCGTGGTCTTCTGGGGCGGCCGGCCCTTTTTCGAGCGCTTCTGGTCCTCGCTCGTTAATCGCAGCCCGAACATGTTCACGCTCATCGGGCTCGGTACCGGCGCTGCTTATCTCGATAGCGTCGCCGCTACTTTCTTCCCGTGGATTTTCCCCACTTCCATGCGCGGCATGGGTGGCGCCGCCCCCGTTTATTTCGAAGCTGCCGCGGTCATCACCACTTTAGTTCTCCTTGGACAAGTCCTGGAATTGCGCGCCAGGCAGCGCACCAGTGGAGCGATCCGCGCGTTGTTGAATCTCGCACCTCAGCAAGCCCACTTGCTGGCTTCGAATGGAATCGAAAGGGACATCGCACTTGATCAAGTTCAGCGCGGCCAGCGCTTACGCGTCCGCCCCGGCGAGCGCGTTCCCGTCGACGGCGCGATCCGCGACGGCGCCAGCGCCGTCGATGAATCGATGGTGACCGGCGAGCCGATGCCCGTTGAAAAATCTCCTGGCGACCAAGTCACCGGAGGAACGCTGAACACCAGCGGCAGTTTCGTCATGGAAGCGGAACGCGTCGGGGGGGAGACCACGCTCTCGCAAATCGTAAAACTTGTCAGCGAAGCCCAGCGCAGTCGGGCACCTTTGCAGCGCCTCGCCGATCTCGTTGCATCTTACTTTGTTCCCGCCGTAATTTTCATCGCCGCCTTGGCCTTCTTCGCCTGGCTCTTCTTCGGTCCTCAACCGCGTTTCGCCCACGCGCTTGTCGCCGCCGTATCCGTGCTCATCATCGCGTGCCCGTGCGCCCTCGGCCTAGCAACTCCGATGTCCATCATGGTAGCCGTAGGCCGCGGCGCCCACGCCGGCGTCCTCGTTCGCAACGCCGAAGCCCTCGAAACCCTCGCCAAAGTCGACACATTGGTGGTGGACAAAACTGGCACGCTTACCGAAGGCAAGCCGAGAGTCGCTGGGATAAATGTTTTCGAGGGAGGCGCCTTCAGCAAAGAGGTTTTCTTGCGGCTTGCCGCCAGCGTCGAGAAAGCTAGCGAGCATCCCCTGGCGCGCGCCATCGTGGATGCGGCAAAAGATAAGGGAGTCGAGCTTGCCGAAGTCGCCGAGTTTCGTGCAACTTCGGGCGATGGCGCGGAAGGACGCGTGCTTGGAGAACGGGTTCTCGTCGGGACTCTGCGATTCTTGAAAGAGCGCGGTGTGAAGGGCGCGACCGGAGAAACGCTTCCGGGGGTGGATTTTGGAATTGAGCGAACGGCGTCGATGAGTCTTGTTTTCGTAGCGGTGAACGAACGTTTAGCCGGAATGATCTCTTTGACGGATTTTGTTAAGAAATCGACGCCAGAAGCATTGCAAGCGTTGCGAGAACAGGGCCTGCGAATCGTGATGCTCACCGGCGATTTGCAGACCACAGCGAGGGCCATTGCAAAACAGTTGGGCATCGAAGATGTCGAAGCCGAAGTTCTACCACAGCAAAAAAGTGAAATCGTGAAGCGGCTGCGTGAGCAAGGGCGCGTTGTTGCCATGGCAGGCGACGGCATCAATGATGCTCCGGCGCTGGCGGCCGCCGATGTGGGTGTTGCGATGGGCACGGGGACGGATGTGGCGATAGAAAACGCCGGCATCACGCTGCTGCAGGGCGACTTGCGCGGAATCGTCCGAGCGCGAAAACTGAGCTGCGCCACGATTCGCAATATCAAACAGAATCTGGCGTTTGCATTTCTTTACAACACGATTGGAATTCCCATCGCGGCGGGAGTTTTCTATCCGATTTTCGGCTGGCTGCTCAGCCCGATGCTCGCCAGCGCGGCGATGAGTTTCAGCTCCGTTTCCGTGATTGCCAACGCGCTGCGCCTGAGAAAAACACGGCTCTAACCACAATTAAAGTCAATGCAACACCGGTTTCGAACTTAGTGCTGCAAAACAAATTTCTGAATGCGTTTGCCCGTGTCGACCTCACCCGTATACAGGTTGCCTTGCGAGTCAGACACGATCTGATGCACCCAGTGAAACTGGCCGGCGTTTCGTCCGCTGTGCCCCATTTGGCCCAGTACCGTGCCGTCCTCGCGCCGGACCGTCCAAATCACATTGTTTTCGCCATCATCGACAAAGAGAAATTTCTGCTGCTCATCGATGGAAAACGCAAATTGCCAGACCGCGCCCATGCCCAGCGTCTGCGGCCGCAGCGTAAATTCCTTCACAAACTTGCCTTGCTTGGTGAAGACCTGCATCCGGTCATTCACGCGATCGCAAACGTACACCAAGCCATCCCGCGAGATATGCACGCAATGCACGGGATTGCGGAACTGCTGGTCCAGGGGCGCATGGGGATCGTATGTGCCGGGATCCCCATCGTTCGGCTGATTGCCGTATGCGCCCCAAAGCCGCTTGAACGTGCCTTTGTCCGAATCGTAGACAATGACGCGCTTGTTCATATAACCGTCGGCGATGTAGACCTCATGCGCTTCGGCATCCACTTCGATGCCGGCGGGCCGCCCGAGAATGTCGGTGCGCAAACTGTTTGGTGGGTCCGTCGAAGGATGGCCAATCTGCATGAGGAAATGCCCGTCACTCTTGAACTTCAGCAGATGGCGATCCGGAGGATCGGCGCCGCCGATCCAAACGTTGTCGTCCTTGTCCACGTAGATGCCATGCTCCCTTTTTGGCCAATCAAATCCTGGCCCGGAACCGCCCCAGGATTGCAGCAGGTTTCCCTGCGCATCGAACACGAGGACCGGGGGCGTGGGCAGGCAGCACATCGAGCGCGGCGGAGTTTGCGCGGCCCCCAATTCATCGACGGTGTCCAAGCCGGGGCGCTGCAAAACCCAGATGTGGTCGTGGCGATCCACGGCCATACCTCCCACTTGGCCCATGATCCAGTTGTTAGGCAATTCCTTGGGCCAGGACGGATCGACTTTGAACGCAGGCGGGTCTGCAGGAGCGGCTTTCACGCGGGAAGAGTGAACGAAAAAAACAACTCCGAGGGCACAGCCGACCAGCAGGACGGCAATCATTGGCCGAATTTCATTTTTGTTCATGGCGCTCTCCAGTCGAAAAGGTTTGGGAAAGCCCGATTGGCAGTAAGCAATGCCGGAAGAGAATAACGCCGAGACGCCGAGTTCGCAAAGGAAACGAAGTGATGGGGTGTGGGATGTGCGCACTCGAACGGAAAGCGCCGTCTGCAAGCTGGAAATTTTGCACAAGCGTGCACAGATTTGCACAAGTATTCGATACGATTTTGATTGACGCCGAAAAGAGGAAGGATTATTTTGCGTTCCAGATTGAACCGGGAAGCTTAAGAACTTTACGGATCAATTTAGAGGGCGCAGCAAACTTAACCGTAGTTGCGCCGCGAGATTGAATCGTCGAAGCTCGAAGCCTTAACGGTTTCGTTTGGAGGGCGTGACTAGCCTAACCGCGGTCACGTCGCCAGGTTGATTCGGGAAGGTAAGCAACTGAACAGTTTCGTTGAAGGGGCGCAGCAAGCTTCACAGCCGGTTGCGCCGCGAGATGGAACCGCGAAGTGAGCAGCCGGAACGGATCGGGTTGGAGCGCGCAACAGCCTCACGGTGGTTGCGCGGCCAGAAGGAATCGGTAGGGTTAGAAACTTTACGGCTCAGTTAGAGGGCGCAACAGGCTAAACACCGGTTGCGCCCTCAATTTTTTTGGCTGGCCATTCCGCGAAAGCAATCCGGTAGTCGGTACTCACCTGCGGTTGTTCTTACTCCGATATTTTAGCCGACTCCTGGTAGGTCCCCCGCTCTAAAGGCTGACCTGACCAAAGGCACCGCGCGTCGTCTAAAAACGGCAGGGCTAGGGAACTTTTCTTCAACGGTTGCGTATTTACTGATAGCGGCGAGATCAGAACAGCGGGGGTCGGTATGTCCAGCAATGGCAATGGTTTAGCCAACGGGAAAAATGGCAAGAAGCGGCGCCGCATCATTTGGGGCGCGGTTGCGATCGTAGTGCTCGGCGGCGGCGGGTATGGTGTCAAGGCGGCGCTCAGCCCCAGCCGCACGATTGACCCCTCCAAGATTGCTTCCGCAGAGCGTGGTGACTTGGCACGCGTAGTCGTAGCCACCGGCAAGATTCAGCCGCTTTCCAAAATCGAAATCAAGTCCAAAGCCAGCGGCATCGTGAAAAAGCTCTATGTGGACTACGGTGAGACAGTCAAGCAGGGCCAATTGCTTGCGGAGCTCGACAAAGTGCAGCTGGAAGCGGCCGAACGCGCGTCGCGCGCCAACTTGCAAGCTGCCGAAGCCGCGCTGGATTCTTCCAAAGCCACGCTGGAGCGCAACAAAGTCGATGCGGAAGGTCCCGACGTGCCATTTCTGAAGCTCAATATGGAGCGCGCCGAACAAATGTTAAAAGACGGCGTGATGTCCAAGAGCCTGGTCGAAGACGCGGAAAAGAATTATCGACTGGCGCTGAATAAACAAGTGAGCGCGGAACGCACGCTGGCCGTCTCCAAGGCGGAAATTGCCAAATGCGAAGCGCAAGTGGCGCAAGCGCGGGCTTCGCTGGAAAACGCACAAGAGGATCTTCGCAATTCCACCATCGTCAGTCCCATTGACGGACTGGTGCTCTCTCGCGACGTGAACATCGGCGACGCGGTTAGCTCCATCCTGGTGCTCGGCTCGCAGGCCACGCTGATCATGACCCTGGGCGACGTCAGCGAGGTCTACGTGCAAGGCAAAGTCGATGAAGCGGACATCGGTAAAGTCTTCTTGAGCCAGCCCGCGCGCATCGTCGTGGAATCCTTCAAAGAAAAGAAATTCACCGGCAAGGTCACCAAGATTTCTCCGCTTGGCAAAGAAAAGGACAACGTCACCACGTTTGAAGTACGCGTCTCCATTTCCAATCCCGGCGGCGAGCTCAAAGCCAACATGAGCGCGAACGCCGAAATCCTTCTCGAAGAAAAGAGAAACGTGTTGATGGTTCCGGAAGCATCGCTGATTTACGACAAAGAGCGTAAAGCTTCCGTCGAAATTCCCGACGGCAAAGCCCAAAACGGCAAGAAAAAACTCAGCGTAAAGCTCGGCATCTCCAATGGCGTGAAGACGGAAATTCTCGACGGCCTCCAAGAGAAGCAAGAAGTCATACTGCAATAGTTGTGTCGACCGCGGAGCCCCATGTCATTCCAGGACCTACTGCGAGACACGCTGGCCACCCTCTGGGCGCACAAGCGCCGAACGATGTTGACCATGTTCGGCATCGCCTGGGGCATCATCTCCATTACCGTGATGGTCGCGGCGGGCGAGGGACTCGGCAAGGGCATTCAAAACAATCAGGAAACTTTTGGCAAAGACGTGATGATCGTTTTTGCGGGGCGTACCAGCATGCAGGCCGGCGGAACGCGCTCCGGGCGCATCATCCGCTGGGCGGAAGACGACTATCTCCAGGTCGCCAAAGAAGCCCCGGCATGCAAGTACGTCATGCCGGAACTTGGCAACGACGTGCAGGTGCACAACCTCTTCAACAGCGGAAGTCTTCAAGTGGTTGGCGCGCTGCCGCCGTTCACCGAAATTCGCAGCATCGCCGTCGCGCAGGGCCGCTTCTACAACGAAGAGGATAACGCCGAAGGCCGCAACGTGGCCTTCCTCGGCAGCGACGCCAAGAAGCAGCTCTTTGCCGAACGCGAAGCCCTTGGCCATACGATTTCGTTGAACGGAAAACCCTATACCGTCATTGGAATCATGAAGCCGAAGGAGCAAAACTCCAGCTACGACGGCGCGGATGTGCGCAAAGTTTTCATCCCGTTCAATGCCATGCGCCGCGATTTCCCGAACAAGCCTCCCGCGGTCGAGCACAGCGTGGACCGTTTGCTGGTCGCGCCCTGGTCCCTCGCGACCCATCCAGACTGCGTGAAGCAAGTCCGCCGCACGCTGGGACGGCTTCACAGCTTCGATCCGCGCGACAAAGAAGCCGCCAGCATTTGGGACACCGTTAAAAACGCCGAAGCCAACCGCATGATCATCGTAGGCATGGAAGTATTCATGGGCGCGGTGGGAGTAGCAACGCTTTTCCTCGGCGGCTTAGGCGTGATGAATGTGATGCTCGTCTCCGTCCGCGAACGCACGCGTGAAATCGGCGTCCGCAAAGCGCTCGGCGCCACGCGCGAATCCATCCTGCGCCAATTCTTTCTCGAGACCATCATCGTCGTCGCCCTGAGCGGGGGCACGGGCCTGCTCCTCTCCTATGGTTTTTGTGCCCTGGTCAATCTCTTGCCCATGCCGCCGTTTTTCGCCGGCCTGCTCACCAGCTGGAAACTAGGCTTTCTCTCGATTTCCTTGCTTGGCCTAATTGCGGTCTTGTCGGCGCTCTATCCAGCGAATCGTGCCGCCTCTGTCGACCCCATCGAAGCCCTGCGTTTCGAGGCCGGAGGCTAGATGCTTACCGAAATCTTCAAAGAAGCGTGGGCGGCGCTCGGACGCAATCCTGTTCGCAGCTTGCTGACCATGACGGGCATCGCTTGGGGCATCGTGGCCGTCACGCTGCTGCTCAGCTACGGTTCCGGATTTCGCGGCGTCCTGATGTACACCTTCGAGGTGTTTGGCAAAGGCGCAGTGGTTTGCTGGCCGGGCACCACCAGTGAACAGGCTGGCGGCGAACGCGCCGGCAAAGCCGTACGATTCGAGCAAGAAGACGCCGACTGGGTGAAAGCGCAATCGCCGCTCGTCAAACGCGTCACCCGCGAGACCGTGCGCTGGAAGGGAATCACCCACGACGAACGCCTCTCGGAAACCGCCATCCGCGGCGTTTATCCCGAGTACGGCGAAATGCGCAATGAGATTCCCATGGAAGGCCGCTGGATCAGTGCCGAAGATATCGAGGAACGCCGCCGCGTAGCATTTCTCGGCGCCATCCTGCGCAGAAAGCTTTTCAGCGGCACTCCCGCCATCGGCGAAACTGTGCGCATCGACGGCGTCAAATTTACCGTCGTCGGTTCCATGGACACCAAATTCTCTGACAGCAACTATTTCACGAGCGACGATGAGTCTGTCTTTATTCCGTACACTACCGCAGGCGATTTGTGGGACGCGCGCTACGCCAGCGTGATGCTTTTCGAGCCCGTCGCGCCAAATTTTGAAGCCGACGCTATGCAGCAATTCCGCGCGTCCATCGCCAACCGCCAGCATTTCTCGCCGAGCGACAAGCGCGCCATTACTATGTTCGGCCGCGAAGAGTTCAAGCCCATCTACGAAGGGATCACGCTGGGCATCGAAGCGCTGCTCTTTTTCGTGGGGGCACTGACGCTGGGGATCGGCGGCGTAGGCGTGATGAACATCATGCTCGTTTCCGTCGAGGAACGCGTCCGCGAAATCGGCCTCCGCCGCGCCCTCGGCGCAAAGAAATCCCACATCCGCTGGCAGTTTTTGCTGGAAGCCCTGGTGATGACGCTCGCCGCCGGCGTGATCGGCATGTTGCTTTCCGCAGCCATTACGTCCGCGATCGGCACGCTGCCATTCCTCGGCCCCGCCTACGAAGACGACTCCGGCAAAGTGGACATTCACCTCACTCTCTCGCTCGTCACCATGATGCTCTCCACGATAATCCTTGTCCTCGTCGGCGTAATCAGTGGCTGGCTCCCCGCCATGCAAGCCGCCAAACTCGACCCCGTCGAAGCTCTCCGCTACGAATAACGCGATCTAGCGGAGCTTCGACCGCTTCGCGTCCGCCGCGCCATGTTGTCATCGTGAGCGCAGCGAAGGATCTCCGAACCACAGTTGCACCTCAGTTGAAGATTGAGCTGAGAAGGAAAGTTCAGACGAGAGGTTTAAGGAGAAGATCAACTCTGCCCGAGGATGGAATCAAAATATGCGAACATTTCCGGCGAATCCCACTGCTGGTAGCCGATGAACTTGCGCGCGATCTTGCCGTGCCGGTCGATCACATACGTCTCCGGGTACATCGTCGTGCCGTAGGACTTAGCGATAGGCGAATGATTGTCGGTAGTGAACGGATCGCGGAAGGTCAGGAAAACTATGCCTTGTTCCCGGAGGAATTTCTCGAAAGCGTCAGGGTCCTCGTCGGCAGCCACACCAAGGATGACGCCGTTGCGCCCCGCGATATATCTCTGCAAATGATTTAGCGCCGGAGTCTCCTCGACGCACGGCGGGCACCAGGTGGCCCAGAAATTCAGGACCACCACTTTGCCCTTCAGATCAGTCAGATGCCCCGGCTTTCCCGCGATCTCCACCGGGAAGTCTCGCGCCGTGGTGCCGGCAATAGAAGCTTCGCCTTGGCGGTAGCTCGGCATCGCAAAAAGGAATACCACCGCCACGGCCACTGCCAGGACCCCCCAAGCTGCTAGTTTCTGTAGGATTCTCATCAAATGCTATACTAACTCAATCTTCGCATCCGGGAAACTCCTGTTCCGCGCGCAAGTTACCATGTCCAGCAACGCACACATTCCATCTAGCGGAACTCCCGTCGCGTCGGCGAGCGCGGGTTCGGTCGCGGTCATTGTCCCCGCGCGCAACGAGGAGGAGGTGATTGCCGCGTGTGTCACCTCTTTGGCGAACCAGCCGGAAATTTCCGAAATCCTGGTGGTCAACGATCAGTCCAGCGACGCCACCGCCAGTGTCGTGCATGCCCTCGTGGAGAAAATCCCCAATTTGCGCCTTCTGGAGTCCGGTGGATTGCCGGATGGCTGGGTTGGCAAGAACCATGCCCTCTGGGTCGGTGTGCAGGAGGCAAAATCACCCTGGCTCCTGTTCACCGATGCCGACGCGGAGCATGAGCGAGACTCCGTTTCCCAGGCCCTGCAAATGGCGCAAGAGCAAGACGCCACTTTGGTCTCTTTTTCCCCCGAGCAAATCACCGAGACCTGGTACGAAAAGGCCCTCATACCATTTATCTACCTGCGCCTAACGAGGCGCTTTTCCTACGAAAAGGTAAATGATCCGAAGTCGCCCGCCGCCGCTGCCAACGGCCAGTTTCTAATGATGCGCCGCGACGTTTACGATGCCATCGGCGGCCACTCCGGCGTCGCCGGCGAGGTCCTCGAAGACGTCGCCTTGGCTATGCGCGTCAAGGCCACTGGGCACCGAATCTACTTCGGTCCCGGCAAGGGCATCGTCCGCGTGCGCATGTACCGCTCGTTTCAGGAGATGTGGCAGGGCTGGAAGAAAAATCTCTATCGCCTGATGGGTGGCACGCCCTGGACAGTATTTCGCGAGATAGAATCAAATCTGCCTTGGATTCCACTTCTAGTGATGGCTTTGGGACTAAAGTATCCCTTTCTCTTTTTCCTGGGAGTCTTACTCCTGATTGCCCGCCAAACCAGCTACGGCCTCGATCTAGTCCGTAACCAATACCCGTTTTCCTTCATCTTTTATTATGTGCCCGCCGTGGGGTTGTACTTTGCCGTGCTCTGGGCGTCCTACCGGAGCCATGTCCATGGAAGAATCCAATGGAAAGGCCGGGAATACTCCGTTGGGGCTCCCGAACCGGTAAAATAAGCGAAGGCTCATGGTTCAGCTCACGCGAAAAATCGAGTTCGCCGCTTCGCACCTCTACCACAATCCGAATCTTTCGGCGGCGGAGAATCGCCGGATCTTTGGAAAGTGCAACAATCCCCACGGCCACGGGCACAATTACACTCTGGAAGTCACCGTGGAGGGCGAGCCCGATCCGCTGACCGGCATGGTGCTGGACCTGAAAGAACTGAAAGACATTCTCGAACGCGAAATCATGCAGCGCATGGATCATCGCCATCTCAATTACGAGGTCGCGGAATTGGCTGGGCAGATTCCTACCTGCGAAAACATCGCTCGCGTCATCTGGCAATTGCTCGAACCGAAAATTTCGCAAGGCCGGTTGCATCGCGTACGGCTTTATGAGTCGCCCGACCTCTTCGCCGATTGCTACCGCAACGGCGGCGGCGCGGCAGGGAAGTCATGAGCAGCGATCTCAAAATCGAACTTGGCCGGCGCTATCGATTTTCCGCGTCGCACCGACTGCACAGCCCGCATCTGAGCGAACAAGAGAATTGCCGAGTCTTTGGTAAATGCAACAATCCCTTTGGGCACGGTCATAACTACGTCGTGGAAGTCAGCGTTTCAGGAGATGTTGACCCGGCCACGGGCATGATCGCGAATCTTGCCGAGTTGGACGCTTTCGTGGAAAGCCAGGTGCTCGAGGAATTCGATCACAAGTCGCTCAATGAAGATGTACCTGCGTTTCGCGGGAAAGTGCCCACCACCGAGAATTTGTGCATCGAAATTTTCGAGCGCCTGAAATCTTTCCCGAAGGCCAAGCTGGAGCGCATCCGCGTCCAGGAAACCGGAAACAACAGCTTCGAGTACGTAGGGACAACCTAGAAGGGAACCGGCCGTGACCAAGCCAACCGAAGAAATTCTGCTGAACGAGAACGATCGTAAGGAAATCGATGAGCGCAGGATCGCTTTCCACATGCGCGAAATCATCAAGCTGCTCGGCGAGGATCCCAATCGCGAAGGGCTTCGCAAGACGCCCGAGCGCTTCGAGAAAGCGCTGAAGTATTTAACTAGCGGCTACCACCAGAATTTGGATCACGTCTTAAACGGCGCCACGTTCAGCGTGGCTTACGACGAAATGGTCATCGTCAAGGACATCGAGTTCTTCAGCCTCTGCGAACACCACCTGCTGCCGTTTTTCGGCAAAGCCCACATCGCCTATCTCCCGGATAAGCGCGTTCTCGGGCTCAGCAAGATCGCCCGCGTGGTTAACATGTTCGCCCGCCGCCTGCAGATTCAAGAGCGCTTGACCAGCCAGATCGCCAAGTCCCTCGAGGAAAAAATCGCTCCGCAAGGCGTTGGCGTAATCATCGAAGCCCGCCACCTTTGCATGCAGATGCGCGGCGTCGAAAAGCAGCATGGCCAGGCCGTTACCAGCGCCATGCTCGGCGCTTTCCGCCACAATAAGCAAACCCGCGACGAGTTTCTGGCGCTAATCCGCCCCAGAAAGAGCTAACACGGGCACAGACCTTCCGTTTGTCCGGTTTTCAGTAATTCTAATCGCAAT
>DATKHV010000072.1:0-12791 GCA_035510055.1 Candidatus Cybelea sp.
ATACTCCTCCGTTCGGTTCTTTCAGGATTCTCCCTTCATTTGGTGGCTCCTTTCTCTTCCCGGGAACCGGCTTTCACCGCCTTGCGGGAACTTCTTCTAGAAAAAACTAGGGGAGTTGGGGGGAGAAGTCCGTCATGGCCATAAACGTGGAATCCACTTTCTCCACGATCTTGCCGTTGGCTTCGGACTTAGTTTGCACGCTCTGCCACTCCGGATCGTCGCGAAATGCCTTCCAGTTGGCGGTGGCCGCTTCGCGGCTGGGATGCGCCAGGATGTAGACAAGCGTCCTGCCCTTAAGGGGATCGTCAGTGGGCGTCCAGTAGGCCACGTTTTTCATGCCGTGCTTCTCGAACAATTTTGTGGTGTGGTCGCGAAAGCGGCGGAGCAGGTCGTCTAGCTTGCCCTCATAGGCGTGATAGATCCGGAGTTCGTAGACAGTCGTTGCGGGCTGTCCGGATCCCGATTTTTCTTGGACCGTAGCCAGCCAGGTGGCCTTTGGCAGCAACACCGCCGCGGGAAGCGACTGAAGCAAGGTGCGTCTTTTCATTGCTAGGTCATGGCGAGGTAGCGCTTTTAAGGCGGCCCTGAGCCATGTGCCCCCCTTTCAAACCGTACACGCCGTTTTCCGGGATACGGCTTAACGATGATCGTCGAATTGTGGTTTGCGCTGGGTAGCCCGGTGCCCCTCAAGCCATGCACGTCTTTCCGGACGCACCCATGGCAGGGATTCTAGCAAAAGTCTTGCGCCATTTGGAGGGTCAGAACAGCGAAGTCGCCGGCCAAAAGCCGGACTCTATCGAGCCGTCGCAAAAAGTAGGGGCACTGTCCTTGTTGCTCGAGAAGGAAGTGCCCCAGCCTGGAGTAAATCAGCCGCCCGCGATGCTGTCCTCGGAGGCATTCCAACGACAGTCATCGCGGGCCTTTCCTCCATTTTCATTGTGAGATTAAAGCTAAGGCGGCAACCCCAGTCACGTCTGTTCAAAATTGCACACCATGCGCACCCCTGGCTGGAACGAGCACACCACTAAGCAAACGCGTAGAACTCCACTAAGCAGGTTCCACGAGAGCATTTTTTTCAGGTTCTTTCGCCGTGACGCCGGTGAGTCAGTCTATGTTTTTGCAAAAGCCGCAATCGCGCTGAAAAGTTTCAAGGCCCAGGAGTTCCATCTCGGGAGTGACGTAGCCATCTCTGACAGTTTCTTCGCGAAGTAGGTCGGTGCTCAAATATTTCTTGTTGTCGTCGGGGAACACGGTGACCACCACCGCGCCCCGGCCAAGCTGCTGCTGCGCTCTCACAGCAGCCAAAAAATTGCAGCCGGAGGAGATCCCCACGGCGAGACCCAGGTTTGCCGCCAGCTTCTGGGCCATCAAGATCGCATCTCCATCAGAGATGGCGATGATTTTGTCGAGGCATGAGAGATTCACGATAGCAGGGATGAACTCGTCGGAGATTCCCTGAATACGGTGCTTGCCGAGTTTGCGGCCGCTGGAGAGAGTGGGCGATTCGGCGGGTTCGACGGGGTGAATCTTAATTCGTGGATTTGCGGAGCGCAGGAACCGGCCGACACCCATCACTGTTCCACCGGTGCCCACCCCGGACACGAAAGCATCCGGGCGAAGACCAGCGGACTCGAGCTGGGCGCTGATCTCGGGACCCGTCGTCGTTTCATGCGCTTCTACATTGGCGTCATTGGAGAACTGGCGCGGAAGGAATACGCCCGGCTGGCCGGCGGCAAATTCCTCCGACATGCGAATGCTCCCGAGAAATCCACCCTGCTCCTGGCCCACCAAGATAATCCTGGCGCCGTAGCTGCGAATCAGATCCTTGCGTTCGCGGCTCATCCAGTCTGGCATGAAAATCGAGACGGGATGGCCCAAAGCGGAGCCGATGGCGGCAAAAGAAATGCCGGTGTTGCCGCTGGTGGCTTCCGCGATGATGTCGCCCGGATGGATCTTCCCTTCCGCGTAGGCCTTTCTGAGGATATGCAGAGCCATGCGGTCCTTGATGCTGCCAGTCATGTTCAACTGTTCCGACTTAGCGTAAATCGTGCGTTCGGATCCAAGGTAGCGGAAGTGAATGCCCAAGAGAGGCGTATTTCCCCATAAGCCGGCGGAGTGCCCGGAACTTCAGAGTGAGATAGTCGGCTGCTTGCGTTTCCGCCATGTGCCCGCCCTGGCTTGATGATCGCTCAAGTCTTAGCGACCCTGCGCTGGGAATTTCCTTGGTTGTTATTTTGGTCATCGCTGTAGAAGCAGTGGGCAGACGCACGATGCTGGACTCCCGGCCGGTGAGATCCTCAAGGTCCGCTTCTACTCGCGCTCCAGACGGAACGAAATGGTGACGATAAGCTGGACGGAAATCGCCTCATCATTCAGGTAAGTCGGCTCGTATTTCCATTCCCTTAGGGCCGCCAGCGCGGCGGAATAGAAAAGCGGCGAGCCGGAAATGATTTTCATCTCCGTGACGTTGCCGCGTTCATCGAGAATGGCGTCAATCACCACATCGCCGGTCACATGCGCGTCGCGGGCAAGAGACGGGTAACGTGGAGCAACCTGCCTGATCGCCTGTGGCCGACGAACTCTGCCGCCGACCCGCACGGGCACCTTCGAATGAGCGACCGGAGCCGCGATGGGCTTTGCCGTTGACGGGATTCCGCCGAGCACTCCGCCAAGCACTCCTCCCATCTGGCCGCCGGGCACTCCGCCCGGCACACCGCCAGCCACCCCGCCAATGGCATCGGGTTCCAGCGGCGCTTCCTTGATCATGGCAACTTCCTTGGGCACGACCGTAGGAGCGAGCAGTTTCCCTTCATTCGTGAAGACACGCCGCGGTGCTGGTCTTTCGGCGATCGCGGCTGCGGCGGGAGGAGGCGGTGGCGGTGGGGGAGGCGGCGCCACAAGCATCATGGTCGCAAACTCTTTCGGACTCAAGGTGGCAGTGAACATGAGCCCCGCGAGAATAGGTACGCCGATGACGATGGCGTGAAGCGTGAAGGCCACCAATAGATCCAAGGCCTGGGAGGAACTTTTCACACGATGGCTCTCCAGCAAGGCGCCTTTCAGAAACGCGCCCCCGCTCGCGCGGTTCTCTTCGGCAGCAGAGCACGCGTGCGGCGAAGATGGGCGCGGCGGCAATTTGATGACCTGCTCTAGTTGCACTTCAGGGAGAGGAACTTCGGTGATGGCGTGCGGCATCATGGGAGCTACCTCCGCAGGGCCTTGGCGAGTGCCCTTGCTGCTATGG
The DNA here is from genome assembly GCA_035510055.1 of Candidatus Cybelea sp. Taxonomy (GTDB): domain Bacteria; phylum Acidobacteriota; class Terriglobia; order Acidiferrales; family UBA7541; genus Acidiferrum. Next base: position 3,245 of record DATKHV010000072.1, read on the forward strand.
GAAGTCTCTGCCCAGGAACGGAGACCCGCAGTAAGCCTTGTCACGATTCCATGTGACAGCCATCACCCCCCTAGTGCGAACGGCATTACTCGTTCACCGTTTCGCACCGCCAATTTCCATTTTCTAATTTCATTTTTCCAGCACACCTGTACTGCTGGTCTGACACGCTCTTGAATCCCACGCTAGGTTTCGAGGGTGAACTAGTCAACGCGCCAGGGCGAGCGCTCGGGCCAGCGGCGAAGCGCCTCCAAAGCCCAAGCGGTGGATTTGTCCGTGTGGCAGGAAGTGCACGGATTGGGGATTTTATATTTGTCGGTGAAAGCCGGAGAAATAAACGCAAACGTGTGCGCGCGCACTTTGACATCCGCAAGGGTCGTCTCGATCTTCGGCATGTGGCAGGTAATGCACTGGCTCCCTGGCGTGCCTGCTTGGTGATGAGTGTGCTCCTCAATCGTAGCGGTGCGAGGACCATTCGGAGAAAGCGGGCCGTGGCAATCAAGGCAGAGTTTGTCGGCTGGCTTGCGCAGTTGCGCGTAATTCTCGGTGCCATGGGCGTCGTGGCAAGTGAAGCAGGTGACGCCGCGGCGATACATCAAGCTCTGAACAAAGTCGTTGCCCTGCATGCGGTTCTTGTGAGCCGTGCCGTCGGGAAAATGGCTGAAGCTAAGCTCGCCGAGCTTGTGGTCCTCGAGCTGCCAGAAGTCGCGGAGGTGCAGCCCCACGCGGTAGCCCACCGGCCAATCGTAATATTTCCCTTCGAGGGGACTGGTGAGCGGACGCCCTTGCGAATGGCATTGGATGCAAGCGTCGTTAGCCTCTACGTACTCCATACGCGCGGGATCGAGAATGTTTCCGCGGGTGGGATGCGCCACATGTTCACTGCCGGGACCGTGGCATCGCTCGCAGCCCACGTTCCACTCCACCACTTTCTTGGTGTGAATGTCGTAATCCACGGAGTGGCAGCCGTCGCAGGTGGGCCCGGTAGGACGCTGCATGTTGTCGGCGGGATAAAACGGTTCCCACCAATCCGACCCCTTAGCGACAAAATACGGGCGCCACACATGGTTGGTGACGTCCCACTGCGCGGGCTCCGGAAAATAGTCATCGCCAATTTTGGTGAAGTAGCGCTGCTTCCAAAGGCTGCCGTAGACCAGCGCGACTTGCTCCTTTGTGAATTTGCCTAGAGGATTGGTGGTGAGATTGGGGATGATGGCTTCCGGATGTTCGCGGGGATCGCGGACGACGTTGGCCATGGGCGTCTTTTTCCAGCGTTCGTAGATTTGCTGGTGGCATTTTGCGCAAGGCTCGGAACCGGTGTAACGAGCCGTGGACGCGGTGGCTTGCTGCTCGGATTTCTCCGCGGGCGAAAGTGGGCGAAGATCGCGGATAAACAAAACGAGCTTCCAGCCGTCAGTGTCCGCTTGGTCATGTGGATTCCCCCAGGCGGGCATGCCGGTCAGGCGAACGCCGTTCCTGATGATGTAGTGAAGCTGGCCGTCCGTAAGGTCCTGCGTTTCCCTGGCCCGCAAATCAAGCGGCTTAGGATAGAGATTGCGGCCAACCTGAGTCTTTCCGCTGCCGTCACTGCCATGGCAGGTTGCGCAGCGGTCGATGAAGTTGTCGCGGGCCTCCCGAAGAATCTCCGGAGTAGGTCTTAGGGGATTGCTTTCCTTCCGCGCGCTAGAAGGAATGGATAAATTCCGGACCGCGCGAGCAACCAGCTTTTCCAGGGCAGTTGGCTCGTCGAAAGCGCTGAAGCCGCGCCGAATCAAGACCACCCCGTAAACGGCCACAAGAACTCCAAGTGCGGCAAAAACAAGAAGAGTCTTCTTCCAATGCTTCATGATCATCGCTCTCTTGCGGCAGGCTTGCGCTTGCTCCCAGCTTTGTAAACCCGCAAACCTGGCATCTTATTTCCACAATCCAACAAAAATCCCAACCGCCAGACAAGTGGAAAAATATTACAGCCCTCTGGAAGAACGGAACTCCCGCACGACCGCGGCGGCGTCTTGGTGCTGCGCGTCGACGGCGTAGTTAAGGCGGCGGATGTCGGCGGCGGAGAGTTTGCCCCCGAGATCAGCCAAGGCTGCGCGGAGCTGGGGAAATCGCGCGAGCGTGGATTGGCGCACGACGAGGACAGCGTCATAGGGCGGGAAATAATGGCGATCATCTTCCAGGGCCACAAGCCCGAGCGCGTCGATGAGGCCGTCGGTGGAGTTGCCGGCGACGATGTCGACTTGATGATCGACAAGGGCGCGGTAGATAAGGCCGAGGTCCATGACTCTCGGCGATTCGGCGAAATGGAGATTGTAGCGGGCGCTCCAGCCACGGAAGCCGTCGGGACGTTCCAGGAATTCGTAGCCGACACCGGCGCGCCATTGGGGTGCGTAGGACGCGATGTCGGTAATCTTTTGCAGGTGGAATTTCTTCGCATCATCGCCGCGGATGACCATGGCGAAAGTGTTTTCAAAGCCGAGCGGCTCGCTAACCTCGAGATGAAAGCGATCGGAATATAGCTGCTTGACGCGTTGGTAGACCGCGTGGGAATCACCCTGGGGAGATTCGTTGAGGACGGCGGTAAGCGCGGTGCCGGTGTACTCAACGTAAAGATCGAGCTCGCCAGCCAGAAGCGCTTTATGGACGAGGAGCGTGCCGCCCAGGTTGGTCTTGCGAATAACGGGAATGCCGGTCTGGGCTTCGATGTGCTGGGCGAGAAGCTCGGCCAGCACTACTTGCTCGGTGAAAAATTTTGACCCGATGGTAATTTCGGATTGCGCAGGTTGACGGCAAGCAGTTGGAAAGTAAATGAAATTAAGGAGGTAGAGGAAATAAAGGATTCGGAGGGAAGTGCGGCGGCGCATCTTAGGAGACTTTCAATCTGCGCTCGAGCAAGCCGAGACTGAAGTCGGCAAGCAAGGCAAGCAGCGCGGCAGGGATAGCACCGGCGAGGATGAGAGCATCGCTGACTAAAGCGACGCCGCGAAAAATAAATGTGCCAAGACCGCCGGCGCCGATGGCGGCGGCGATGGTGGCGACGCCGATGGTGATAATCGTTGCCGTGCGAATGCCGGCGAGAATGACAGCGAGGGCGAGCGGGAAGCGCACGCGAAAGAGAATTTGTGCACCGGTCATGCCCATGGCTTCGGCTGCTTCGAGAACAGCCGGGTCGATGCCAGTCAAGCCGACGTAGGTATTGCGCAGAATAGGGAGAAGCGCGTAGAGAACAAGCGCAACGATGGCAGTGCGCTTTCCGATGCCGCCGATGAACGGAATGGGAATCAGAAATCCGAATAACGCGAGGCTGGGAATGGTTTGAAAAATACTTACGATGCCAAGCGCGATCCTGCGCAGCGCGCGGCGTTCGACGATGAACATCCCGAGGGGAACACCGATGAGAATAGCGATGACCATGGCGATAACGACGAGCGCTAGGTGATCGAGCGTGGCGTCGAAAATTTCCGCGCGATGCTCGGCAAAGAAAGACCAAGTGGTCTGGGGGCTCACACGGAGACTCCGGGAGTTATGCCGAGAGATGAAGTGAAAGCTCGAACTTCGGGATGGTCCAGCCGAAGAAAGTCCTGTGGAGTGGCGCTGGCGACGATACGGCCCCCCTCAAGGAGAACGATGCGCGAGGCCAGCAGCAGGGCTTCGCGCAAATCGTGCGTGACGAACACGATCGTTTTGCCGAGGCGCCGCGCCAAAGCGCTAAATTCGCGTTGAAGTTCGGCCCGAGTAACCGGATCGAGCGCGCCAAAAGGCTCGTCCATCAGCAGGATGGGAGGATCGGCGGCAAGGGCCCGAGCCACGCCAACGCGCTGGCGCTGTCCCCCGGAGAGTTCGCGGGGACGCCGATGCGCAAATTCGCTGGGATCGAGGCCAACAAGCCGCAGCATTTCATTGACGCGGTCAGCGGTGCGGCCGGAGTCCCAATGTTCCAAAACGGGAATGAGGGCGACGTTTTCTGCCACCGTGAAATGGGGGAAAAGGCCTGCCTCCTGAATGACGTAACCGATGCTTCGGCGGAGGCGGATGAGGTCCCAATCGCAGGTCGAGCGCCCCTCGACGAAGACTTCCCCTTCTGAGGGAAATAGCATTCCGTTGATCAATTTGAGTAAAGTGGTCTTCCCGCTGCCGCTGCGGCCTAGGAGCACAAGAGTTTCACCCTCAGGAATCTCTAAAGAGATGCCGAAAACGATTAAGCGTTTAAGAATATCGTTTATGTGGAATGAGACTCCCCGGAACTCTATATTTTTGTTAAAAGAAATTGTTGGTTTCGTATTCATTTCGATTGACAGCAACAAAACCGGGAGCGACCATCTTAATGCACCTAGCCTCCCTACGCCGAATTTTGGCGTATCCTTCACGCCGAAGTTGCATCCAACGGAAGGGGTAAGTCGCCATGGGAGCTGTCGCTTCAGCGGTCCGGATTCGTCATGACCTTCACAGTAGATTACTAGACGCGCGCGCGCGCACCGACGAAGTCTTTCGCGTGGTTCGCCAAGAAGCCATTTACGACCGGCCCATCCCGGAGCGCCACCGCCTTATTTTCTATGTGGGACATGTCGAGGCGTTTGACTGGAATTTGCTGGCCGAGCGCGCGTTTGGGTTGCGCCCCTTTCAGCGGACATTCGACCATCTGTTCGCGTTTGGCATTGACCCCGTGGATGGCGGATTGCCGGCGGATACGCCGGCGGATTGGCCGGCACGCGAGGAAGTCGAGCGCTACAACCGGCGCTTGCGCGAGGAGCTGGACCGCGCGGTCGAGCACGCTCTGGGAAGGCCCGAGGAAGGGCATCCACAACTGATTACCATGCTGGAAGTGGCTATCGAACACCGGCTGATGCACGCCGAAACTTTGGCGTACATGCTCCACAGACTGCCGAGTGACCGAAAGATTGGCGGGACGGAGAACGCGGGATGGAGGGCGTACCGGGCAAAGTCGCACTTGGTGGAAATACCAGCGGGGACCGCAAAGCTAGGGCTGGATCGCATTTCCGGCGATGAATTCGGTTGGGACAATGAATTTTGCGCCCACGAAGTCGCGGTGAATAAATTCGCCATCGAAAAATACAACGTGACGAATCAGGACTTTTTGCGCTTCATGCAAGCGGGAGGATACCAGAACCGCGCTCTCTGGAGCGCGGAAGCCTGGGCTTGGAAAGAGAAAGAAGGCATCGAGCATCCGATGTTCTGGAGGCGCGAGGGCAACCTCTGGATTTATCGCACCATGTTTGGTGAAATACGGTTGCCGCAGGAATGGCCGGTTTACGTAAGCCAAGCGGAGGCCGCCGCCTATGCGAAATGGCTCGGTCGCAAATTGCCGACCGAAGCGCAGTTTCATCGCGCGGCGTATGGAACGGCCGATGGCACACGCGAGCGCAGCTATCCCTGGGGCGAAGAAGGGCCCAGCACGGCCAAGGGGAATTTCAATTTCAAATCGTGGGATCCTTCGCCGGCGGGCGCGCACCCTGCGGGGGCTAGCGCTTTTGGCGTTCACGATCTAGTGGGAAACGGGTGGGAGTGGACGCGGACGGAGTTCGCGGCCTTTCCGGGATTTACGTCGATGCCCTTCTATCCGGGCTACTCCGCGAATTTCTTTGACGGCAAGCACTACGTAATGAAGGGTGGCTCGCCGCGCACCGCCGCGTGCATGCTGCGGCGGTCGTTCCGAAACTGGTTCCAGCCGCATTATCCGTATGTCTACGCAACTTTCCGTTGCGTCGAGGACTAATCAAGCCCAATCTCGGGAGACCCCCCATGGCGACGCCCGCACTGTCATTATCGCTCCGGCACGTGTCCGCATTCGCGGCGGAAGTGCGCGAGAGCCTGACTAAATCCGGACAGAGAGAGCTGCCGTCAAAGTATTTGTATGACGAAGTGGGCTCGGCGCTATTCGAAACGATTTGCGTCTTGCCGGAGTATGGACTCACGCGGGCCGACGCGCGGCTGCTGGAGAAGTATGCTGGCGAGATTGTGGGGCGGCTGCCTTCGCCGGTTCACGTGGCGGAACTTGGCAGCGGCTCGGGAAAAAAGACGCGCTGGATTCTGGAGGCGCTTTCTCGGCGGCAAAAGACGTATTACTACCCCATTGAGATTTCGCCTTCAGCGCTGGCGGCATTGGCGAAAGAACTCGGGCAGATTGATATGGTAAGCATCGTGGGGTACGAGCAGCCGTACCTGGAAGGGCTGCGGGCGGTTGCCGAGGGACGCGGGGACCGCGATCATTTGCTGGTGTTGTTTCTGGGAAGCACGATTGGCAATTTTGATCGCGACAAAGGCGATGCATTCCTGCGGGAAATGAGAGCGATTCTCCAGCCGGGGGATGCTTTGTTGCTCGGCACGGACTTGGAGAAGAGCGTCGAGTTGCAATTGCTGGCCTACGACGATCCCGCGGGCGTGACGGCGGCGTTCAATCGGAATTTGCTGGCGCGCATCAACCGGGAACTGGGCGCGGATTTTGATTTGAGCTGCTTCGAGCACCACGCACGTTGGAACAGGGTGGAACGGCGGATCGAGATGCATTTGCGCTCGACGCGGCGGCAGACAGTACACATACCGGCGGCGAGCCTGCGACTCATGCTGGACGAAGACGAAACGATTTGGACGGAGAGTTCGCACAAGTATCAGACCGAAGAAATTGCGGAGATGGCGGAGCGCACGGGATTCCGTTGCGATGGCCAGTGGATCGACCAACAGTGGCCGTTCGCACAAAACCTGCTGATTGCGGGATAGCCGAGTGACCCGCCGGAGTCGGCGTCGGCTAGCAACCTTAGAGTGGTGATTAGCGTGACCCGTGTCCGGTGTTCCGTGGCGGGCGCCTGATCGCGCGAATGCCGAAAGAAAACTCCCAATTCCAAAAAACTTCATTCCCTTCTGCCAAGCTCCTCGAGAAATGGCGGCTACAGCGTGGGCTTCCGCTGGTGACCCGCGATCGCCGCCTCCAAGCCGCTGGAATCGAAACCATTTGGTGAGTTCCATCCGGTGGTAGCGGGCATTGCCGGGCCGGACGTTTTATTGTGCGGCGTCGCGCAAACCGCGGTATTTCATCATGGGCTCGACGCTGGGGTCTTGGCCACGCCAGGCGGCATACATCTTGGCCAGGTCTTCCGTGTTGCCGCGCGACAATACCATCTGGCGGAACCTGTCGCCATTGGCGCGCGTCAACCCGCCGTGGTCTTCAAACCATTGGAATGCGTCGTCATCGAGCATCTCCGACCACAGATAGGCGTAGTAGCCAGCAGAATAGCCGCTGTCCCAAATATGGCTGAAGTAGCTGGAGCGGTAGCGCGGCGGCACGGCGTTGAGCAGTAGATGAGTTTTCTCGAGCGCTTGTTTCTCGAACTCGTCCGGTTGCTGGAGGGGCGCACCGTCCGGCAGTGTGTGCCACTGCATATCTAGCTCGGCAGCCGCAACCAACTCCGTGAGTTTGTATCCCTGGTTGAAGTTCGCAGCTTTCTTGATCTTGGCCACCAGATCGGCCGGCATGGGCGCGCCGGTCTTGTAATGCTTGGCATAATGGGCAAAAACGGCGGGATAGAGGGCCCAGTGCTCGTTGAATTGCGAGGGAAACTCGACAAAGTCTCGCGCCGTCGCCGTGCCCGACAAGCTTGGATACTTGGTATTCGCGAACATGCCGTTCAGCGCATGACCAAACTCGTGGAACATGGTGGTGACATCGTCAAAGCTGATGAGCGCCGGCTCTCCAGGGGCGGGCTTGGGAAGGTTCGCGACGTTGTAGACCACCGGCAAAGTGCCCAGAAGCTTTGACTGATCCACGAAAGTGCTCATCCAGGCGCCGCCGTTCTTATTGTCGCGCTTAAAGTAGTCGCAATAAAAAAGAGCCAGCGGCTTGCCATCCGCTTCCGAGACTTCGAAGACACGGACATCCGGCTGGTAGACGGGAATGTCCTTTCGTTCTTTGAAGGTGATTCCGTAGAGCTGATTCGCGGTATAGAAGACGCCGTTTTCGAGCACCGTGTTCAGTTCGAAGTAGGGCTTGACGTCCGCGTCATTCAGATCGTATTTCGCTTTGCGCACCTGCTCGGAGTAGAACTCCCAATCCCAGGGTTGGAGAGTGAAACCGCCCATCTGAGCGTCAATCAAATCCTGAATACCTTTTCCTTCGCTGGCTACTTTGGCGCTGGCGCCCGGCACCAGGGCATCCATGAACTTCAACGCGGCCTCCGGTGTTTTCGCCATCTGGTCGCCCAGCTTCCAAGCAGCGTGGTTCGCATAGCCGAGAAGTTGCGCACGCCGAGCACGCAGCTGTGCCAGGCGTGAGATGTCGTCGCGCGTATCGTTGGCGTCGCCTCGCTCGGCGCGATTCCAGGATTTCTCAAAGAGGGCTTCGCGCGTGGCCCGGACACTGAGAGCAGCAAGATCCGGCTGCTGCGTGGTGTTCTGAAGCGGGATCACATAACCTTCCAGCTTGCGGCTCTGGGCAGCCTGGGCGGCCGCGGCAATCTGCGCGTCGCTCAAGCCGGCCAAAGCACTCTTGTCCTTGGTCACATAGGCCCCGTCCTTCGTGCCCGCCAGGAGTTTGCTGGAAAAATCGGTCGAAAGCGTCGAAATCTCTTCGTTCAGCTTCTTCAACTCGGTTTTGTCGACATCGGAGAGATTGGCGCCGGAGCGCACGAACCTATCGTAAGCAACATTGAGCAGCCGAAGCGATTCCGGATCAAGGTTGCGGGACTGGCGCTGCTTGTAGACAGCCGCGACACGAGCAAAGAGTTTTGCGTTGAGGTAGATAGCATCTTGATGCGCCGCCAGCTTGGGGGCCTCCGTGGTCCGCACTTTCTGCAACACGGGATTGGTATTCGCCTGGGAGACGCCGCGGAAAGCAAGCATCGCTCGCCGAAAGAGCCGCCCGGACTTCTCCATGGCCACGAGCACATTCTCGAAAGTCGGCGGCGCGGGATTGTCGGCAATCGCCTGCATCTCGGAAAGTTCTTCCGCCATGCCCGCCTCGATGGCCGGCTGATAGTCTTCGTCCTTGATTTTGTCAAAAGAAGGAGCGTGGTACGCCAAGGTACTCGGCGCATAAAACGGGTTCGCGGGACCGAACTGCGCGTCGGCGGCGGTGGCCGGCGCGTATATCGCACTTAGCGCAATGACGCCAGACATAATCAAAGCAGAAGAACATTTCAGCATGACCTTCCCCGAGTGTGACGGCGTTGGGCCAAATCAGGGTCACCAGCCCACGCGACCTGATTGTAAGAGAATTCCCGTGTCGGCCACAAGAATTCGCAGGCTTGCCGCTTTCTGGAAGCGCTCGGTAAATCGGGCGCATCCGTAGCCGACCAGGTGGGATGCTCGCCCGTCTGCGGAAAGGACTCGTCAACCCCAGGACGAACCGTGGCCACCAGCCGATACCCTAGTCGCGGCACGGTCTCGATGTCCTGGTGCCCCTGGTGGTGGTCGGGCTGCCCATTTCTTTCAGCGTCCGGCGGTTCGCGGAATAGACGCGGGGCTGCTGGTGAAGGCTATGGGCAGCCCTTATGGGCAAGGCCCTCGCCTTGATCCCCTGCTATTGACGATCCTCACCAGA
>DATKHV010000073.1:0-96406 GCA_035510055.1 Candidatus Cybelea sp.
ACCGCCAGCGGTCCGTGCGGACTTCGCGTCGTCTCGCGCTGATCGGGAAACGCACGAGAAACACCCGGCTCCCAGGCAAGCAAGAAGAGCAAGAGCCAGAATACGATTTGAATTTGCTTTCGCGTAACGGCCCCCTAACTCCCGGCTCCCTCGATCAGTCCCCGTTGGTCGAAGGGTGGTTTAGTAGTACCAAGAGTTCTGGAGCCAGGGTGCTCTTGTCAGCACCCTAAGGCAACTGTACTGATGGACAGATTTAGGTCAGAGACTACGGTCTAACGCTCATTGGATCAGACACTTCTAGCTGCTTACTTGTCAGAGGTTTACAGCGGAAAGGAGCGCTATTAAAGCGGCCGAACATTTGGCCCGTGGCAGTCCGAGCACTTTGCAGGCGCTTTTTTGTAAACAACCACAGGTTTGCCTTCGGCGAGAACCGTCTGCTTGTGACACTTGTCACAAGCCACATTGGCGTGGCCGCCTTGTAGGGGAAAATGCGTCCTGGTGTCGTGATTGAACGTAGAGGGCACCCAGCGCTGTGAATTGTGGCAATCGGCGCAAGGGGTCTTCCCGGCTTTCGCAAATTGACCCGCGTGCGCGTCCTTGTGACAGTCCTCACAGATCTGCGAGGTGCCTTTGAACTGGACTTGTTTCGAGCCGACAGGCGCCTTGTGGCAATCGCCGCACAGGGCTACGCGGTGCGCCCCAAGAAGTGGGAATTTGGTTTTCGAGTGGTCGAAGCCGTTGATATCGGCCCACGAGCGCACGTTGTGGCAAGCTTCGCACCCCAGAAGCGTGCCGTCGGCGCGCTTCGCGGCCATGCGATCCTTGAATTCTCCGTGATGCGGATCCTCGTGGCAGGCGGTGCAGCTCATGTCCTTCCAACGGAAGGGTAGGATCTTATCGGTTCTCCCAGCAGCCCCCACCTTGTGGCAATCAGCGCACGGAACAGCGGCATGCGCTCCCGCCAATGCAAAACGAGTTTTGCGATGCTGGGCGACGGTAAAAAGGGAGCGGTGAAAATCGCGGACCGTATGACAATCCTCGCATTTGTTGGAGTGCGGAGCGGCGGCGAATTGGCCGTCATGCGCGTCCTTGTGACAATCCGTGCAAAGCGCAAATTTCACCTTGTAAATCGTGTCCTTGCCGGCGGGTAGATGGCACTTATCGCATTCGACGGAGATGTGCTTGCCTTTCAGCGGATACTTCGAGGTGTCATGCTCCTTCACTCCGAACAATGAAGGTTTCCATCCCTCAACCGTATGACACTCGGCGCATTCCCCCTTCTTCGGACGCGCTTCGAATTGTCCTTTGTGGGGATCAGGTTTGTGACAGTCATTGCAGTGGTCGAATGGCAGAGGTTTCTTGAATTCACCCTTGAGATGACACTCCGCGCAACCGACCTGGGTATGCTTGCCGAGGAGTGGGTACTTGGTCTTCGAATGGTCAAACTCGAACTTGGGAAGAAGTTTTTTCCACCCGGCGGTGGTGTGACATTCCTCGCAGCGCTGTTTAAAGGAACCTTTGTGCGGATCGACATGGCAGTCGAGGCAGGCTTGAAATTTCATGTCCTTGTAGCGCGCTGGCCCGCCTGGCTCGTCAGGCTTATGGCACTTCTCGCAAGCCACTTGGAGGTGCTGGCCGGTGAGCGGGTAACGCGTCTTAGAATGATCAAACTGCTTTGCTGCTTTCCAATCCGTGAAATTGTGACATTGCAGGCAGTTGTTTCCGAGCTGGCCTTTGTGCACATCTTTGTGGCACAAGACGCAGTTTTGCGACAATCCAAAAAAGGACTTCGAAAGATCCTTCATCTTGATGAGCGCGCGCTCATCGGCAACCATATAAGCGGGCATGTGACACTTCTCGCAGGCTATGCCAGCATGCTTACCTTCGAGCACGTACCCGGTGAGCTTATGGTCGAATTGTTTCTGCGACGGCTCCCAGTGAATCAGGCTGAAGTTTTCCCCGTTGTGATCCAGATGGCACCGTACGCAGTCTTTGCTATTAGGATTTGCCATCCCCAACCGTGCATGGTAGCCATGATTCAAGGCCAGCCGTTGCGCCACCTCTTTGTGACAATCAAGACATTTGAACGTGGGTGTGCTGGTTCCAAATTGGTGGCAACTCGTGCATTGCGTGGTTCCGCTTAGAGATTGATGGGCTTTCGCAAGCGGGCCCGGAGAGATTTGCGCGGATGCCAATGCCGCAAAGAGGAACGAAGCCCAAAAGAAAAAAAGGACACTCCGCACCACTGCCGATCGTCGCCTTTTACTGCTGCCATATCTGACAGCGAGTTCGCGGAAGACCAAGATGTTCTCCGTCTTAGTACTTCAAAGCAACAACTGGGGGCTCGGTCGTCTGAAAAAATATCACGTTTAGAAGGCGCAACGCTAGCGAAATGGAAGGTGTGCCTATTCTAAAACACTAAACCGGGCAGCCGCTCTTTTCTATTCCATGGAAAAGATGACAATGAAATCATCCGCCTCACTGCGCTTGCGGCGTTCCTTCAGACGAAACTGCGGCAAAATGAGTTTGCAGGGCGGAGACCATGGAGTTCTCAAAACTGCTGTTGGACTCCAGATCCCAGTAGGCCTTCTGAGCCGCAAACTGATCCGCACCTCGGCCGTAGCCTCGAAAACTCGCTCGAACAATCGTACGCGTGTAGCCATCCGGCAGCAGCGCCGTATTCACGTGGACCCGAACGGTCCCACTGGTCCATTCCACCCTCTTATTTCTTGCTTCTTCCGTGGTATCGCGCAAGAGTTCGTCTTTCTCCAGGTCCCGGGAAAATGTCCAGGAATCTTCGCTAATCTGGTCTCCGCCAATTTTCCATTGTTCGGCTCGTGCACGGGACTGCAGGTATTCTTGGATATCCAGCGTCGAAAAAGCCAGTTCAATGCAAGCTCCAGCTCCCTGAAAAGCCCCTTTCTTAGAACCCTTTTGCCTGTTTTTCTTCTTGTTTAAACTGGAATCGTTCCAAGAATCGGCGCACGGCCTAACGATGGGTTTAGCCATAGGGCTTTGCTGGGACGGAGGCGCTGATGACCACGTAAGTAGGCTGAGCAGAAGAAGAAACATGTTCTAGTCTAGCCTAGTCTACCGGAACAACGGCGTCACGGCAGTAATGCTTTTTCGACCAACCAGGACCTGCGTCTGCCCTCATTTCTTTTTCCGCCCGGTGGACAGGAATGCGCGTAGCGGCGAGTGTTTCCCTAGATTTCCTCCTTCTAGGCAAGCTGTGTGATGACCGTCACATTCATCTGTGACAAGGGTCACGGTAGGTTTGCCTTGTCAAAAGTGACAATGGTCACCGTTCAATCCTAAGCGGCGAGTTCGGGAACGTGGTCCGGAATTCTTTAGACAAGATCTGGAGGGTAAAGGAATGAAGAGTCGCACGCTAAATAGCAGCATGTTGGGGAGTCTGGCGGTCTTCGTGGTCGTGGTTTGGGCGTTGCTGGCGTCGGCGCCCAAGAGTTCGGCAATTCCTGCGTTTTCAAGGAAATACCAGACTTCTTGCACCACTTGCCACAACAACTACCCCGAATTGAATGACTTTGGAGAAGCATTTAAGAAGAATGGCTTCAAGTTCCCGAAAGACGACGAAGTCTTTGTTAAGGAGCCTCCCGTACTTCTGGGTTCAAAGGCGCAGAAAGAGGCCTTCCCGGGCGCGGTCTATCCGGGCGAGATTCCCGGATTCCTGCCGGTGGCCTTCCGGTACGAGGGAAATTTCACCCTAAACAGGAAACAACCTGAGGGGTTTATCGCGCAAAACGGATTCACGCCGCGGACAGACCTTTTTGCTCCCAACACCTTCACCATTCTGGCTGTCGGGAGCTTCGGGCAAAACTTTTCGTTCTGGATCGATGATGACATCTCCGTTGGGGCGATCAATGCCAACGGCGGCATGGGTGATGGCTGGTTGAAATACAGTGATCTGGGACACGGTATTGGGCTGCCCAAGAATGCCCTCAATGTTCGCTTCGGACAATTTGAATTGGACCTGCCCTTCACACAGGCAAAGAGCATTTACCTCTCGCCCTATGACATCTATAGCGAAGGCGCGGTGGGGATAGGCGGTCCCTGTGTTACTGGCGCGACCGTATGCCAGACAGCCAATAATCCGACGATTTTTGGTTCACCGCAACGAGGTATCGAGTTCGGCGGCACGCCGAACAATGGCAATTTCGACTGGTCCGTGGCCATCACCAACGGCAGCAATACCGGAACAGCGACGCGGAGCTCGAAGGACGTTTATGTTCGACTCTCTCAGAAATTCAACCTGGAACGCGATCCGGAGAGCCGCAATGCCATTCAAGCGGCCGGGCCCACTGGCCCTCGGGACCACACCTCAGTCCGGGTAGGCTTCCTCTACTATTATGGCAAGAACCAGCAGAACCAGGACGGCGTCCTCTTCCCGGGCTTGGCTACTATTGAGGAACCATTCTACCGGGTGGGCGCCGACATCCGTTTCAAGTATCGTCAGCTCGAACTCTTCGGACTAGGCATGTTCGGCCATCACGACAACCACTTGGTCACTGGCGGAACACCACCGACCATCGCTGCGGCACCAGCGGTGAAATTCTCTGGCGGATTCGCGGGCGCCAATTACTGGTTTTATCCGTGGCTGATCGGAACGTTCCACTACGACGCCGTGAACTCTCATGCGGACTTCGTGAACAGTTCTTTGCCCTTGAACTACCACACCCGGAACCGCTTCAGCCCCGGCTTTCAGATCCTCGTGCGCGCCAACATCAAGGTGGTGGGCGAATATCAATATACGTATGGGCGTCCTTACACGGATCCCCTCACAGGCAATACCCTTTACTTTCGTCCGAACACGTTTCAGACCGGCATCGACTACGTCTTCTAGAAAGATTGGTCTTGGAAATAGGAGTCGCACGCAAATCAAATACGAGAGGAATGACATGAATCTATCGAGAATCGCAGCAAAAGCAGCCGTTGCAGTGAGTGTCACGCTAGTTTTGGCAGTGGCAGGGCGGGCTAACGACATCAAGGGCAAGGTCAGCGTACAGGGGATCAAGTCCGCGGAGAGCATCGCCGTGTACGTTGATGTGATCCCTGACAAGAAGTTCGATGCTCCGAAAGACCACGTGGTAATCGATCAGCGGAAGATGGCTTTCCTTCCGCATGTGGCGGTCGTCGAAGTGGGAACTACAGTGGATTTTCTGAATAGTGACCCTGTCGGCCATAACGTTTATTGGCCGTCGGTCAGCGGGAACAAAGCGCTAAAGGGAAATCTCGGCACTTGGCCGAAGGGCGAAAAGAAGCCCTTCCTGTTCAAGGATCTCGGCGTCGCTTCCCTGCTCTGCAACGTTCACCCGGAAATGTCCGGCTACGTCGTCGTCGTTCCTACGCCGTATTTTGCAGTGACGGACAAAGACGGCAACTTCGAAATCAAGAATGTGCCGGCCGGGAAATATACGCTGAAGACCTGGAGCGAAGACGGCAAGCCCACCACTCAAGCCGTGGACCTCAATGGCGAGACGGCAACCGTGGACCTGACGGTCAAAAAGTAAAGATTGGGGACCCCGGAGGGCCATTCCATTGAGCACGCGGACAAAACTAGTCGACCTTGGATGGCTGGAGTCCAACTTCCCCTGCATGCAGGCGTGCCCCGTCCACACCCAGGCCGGGCGGTACGTCGCTCTGATTGCCGAGGGGCGGTACGAGGAAGCGTACCGCTACGCCCGGGTTCCCAACCCTTTTGCCTCCATTTGCGGTCGCGTATGCGGGCATCCCTGCGAGCCGGCCTGCCGACGCGGCCAACTGGACTCGCCCATTTCCATTCGCGCGTTGAAGCGTTTTGTCACCGAACGTCATGGACCGGAATCGCGCAATCCCGTCGACGTTTTTCCCGAGCGGCCTCAGGTCACTCGCCCTGAAAAGATTGCCATCATTGGTTCCGGTCCTGCGGGCATGTCCGCTGCTCACGATTTGGCGCTGCTCGGCTATCCCGTAACCGTTTTTGAAGCCGCGGCCGTGCCTGGCGGGATGATGCATCTGGGCATTCCGGAATACCGGCTGCCGCGCGACGTTTTGCAAGCACAGATTCGAGAGATTCTCGACCTGGGGCCGGAACTTCGCCTCAACTCCCGGCTGGGCCGCGATTTTTCATTCGAAGACCTCCGCCACCAAGGCTACAAAGCCGTGCTGCTGGCGTTTGGACTGCATCGCAGCCGGGATCTCAATCTTCCCGGGCACGAACTCGACGGCGTCGTAAAGGGCATCGATTTTCTCTTGAACGTAAATCTTGGCTACCGCTTCTCCATCGGAAAGCAAGTGGTTGTCATCGGCGGCGGAAACGTGGCCATCGACGTAGCGCGCTCGGCGATGCGCGAACAGCAACAGAAGCTGATGACCGACATCGCGGATGTGGTCCTGCCGAATGAGTTGACCTCCAGCGAACAAGATGTCGCGATGAAAGAATTCATGGATGTTTCCCGCCAGGCGCTGCGGATGGGAGCTCGCGAGGTTCATCTTGTCTGCCTTGAATCGCGCGCAGAAATGCCTGCTTCGGAAGAAGAAATCGAGGAAGGTTTGCTCGAAGGGATAAGGATGCATCCTTCGCTCGGGCCAAAGCAGTTTGTCGGGAAGGATGGTAAGTTGACGGGCCTCGAGGTCCTTCGTTGCACCTCCGTCTTTGATACCCAGCACCGCTTCAGCCCGACGTTTGCAGAGGGCTCGGAATCCGTCATTCCTTGCGATACGGTGATTCTCGCCATCGGCCAAGCCTCCGATATTTCGTTCCTCAAACCCGGAGATGGCATCGCAACCACGCGCCAGGGAACGCTGAAGATTGACCCCGCAACACTGATGACCACCGCGCCGGGAATCTTCGCTGCCGGGGACCTTGCGTTCGGCCCACGCTTGATCATCAATGCTGTCGCGGACGGCAAAAAAGCCGCCGAAGAGATCGACAAGTTTATCCGGGGACCGGAGTGGAAGCCCAAGAACCAGTTCGTGCAAATTACGGTATTGGACCATCACAAAATGGCCGAGCAGTACGACGAGTATTCGCGCCTGAGAGTGCCGGCAATTCCCCTTGAACGACGCACGGGAGTGGCCGAAGTCGAGATGGGCTTCACGGAAGAGCAAGCACGCCGCGAAGCGTCTCGTTGCCTCGAATGCTGGATCAACACGATTTTTGAGGGCAATGAAGCTGACGGGACGGAATGCATTTTGTGCGGCGGATGCGTTGACGTTTGCCCGGAGAACTGCCTGCAACTCGTGCCCCTCAGCCAGTTCGCTATTTCCGAAGAAACGCGCGAGCAACTCGCGGCAACTTCCGATTCGCGCCGGCTTGAGCTTCTTCACCTGTCGCCGGAAGAACTGACTTCGGTGGAAGGCTCTGTGATGGTAAAAGACGAAACGATCTGCATCCGCTGCGGGTTGTGCGCCGAGCGGTGCCCCGTAAAAACGATCACCATGGAGGCTTTTGAAGTGTTCGATCGTGAACCAAATCTAGTCCAAATTGCGGAGATGGTTCTACACCCATGAGCGAATCCAAGAATTCCTCCGTCCCCTCAACACCCCGCTCCGAAGGAGCCGGAAAGGAGATCACCCGGCGTGATTTTCTAAATGAAATCACGTTGGGCGCCCTCGGAGTTGCTGGCCTCGGCTCAGTCGCCGTGACTTATCAATATTTTTCGCCCAACGTGCTGTTTGAGCCGGCAACCACATTCTGGGCCGGCCATCCCGATCTTTATCCCGTCCATTCCGTGACGTTTCTCCAAGACCAGCAGGTTTACATCGTACGTCTGCCGCAAGGCTTCTTCGCGGTGTCCGCCGTTTGCACCCACCTTGGCTGCGTCACGCAATGGAAACCGGACGCTGATCAAGGCCAGGGGCAGATTCAATGTCCATGTCACGGCAGCAAATTCAGGGACGACGGTTCAAAAGTTGAAGGCCCGGCGCCACGACCGCTCCCGCATTTCGCGATCTCGCTGACCGCGGACGGCGAATTGCTGGTCGATAAGCTGCAAAACATTAACCCCGCGCAAGTCTTGAAAGTCTGAGGGAGAAGATGGCAACATCCTTTCAATCGGCGCTGCAAAATATTCGCGAGACGAAAGTCTGGAAGTCCATCTTCCGGCGCGGCCCCGCGAACACCAATCGCACTCGAAGCCTTGCCATCTTCGGCAATATTTTCCTTCACTGGCTGCCGGTAAAGGTTCGCGAGAAGTCCCTCCGCGTGCGCGCCTCCTACTATCTGGGCTCGATCTCTTTCCTGCTCTTCATCGTTCTCTTTGTCACCGGCATTTTGCTGATGTTCTACTACCACCCGGCAGCGCCTCATGCTTATCGCGACATGAAAGATCTTCAGTTCGTCGTTTCGAACGGCGTCTTTCTTCGCAATCTTCACCGCCTTGCCGCGCATTTGATGGTTTTTGCTGTCTTCTGGCACATGTTTCACGTGTTCTACCGCGGCGGCTACAAACCGCCCCATGAGTTCAATTGGGTGATTGGTGTGGTGCTTCTTCTGGTGACGCTGTTCCTCAGTTACACCGGCTATCTCTTGCCGTGGGACCAGCTCGCGTTCTGGGCTGTGACCGTGGGCACCAACATCATTTCCGCCATGCCCGTGGTGGGCAACAAAATTCGATTTTTGGTGCTCGGCGGGAACATCGTTGGAGAAAACGCTTTGCTACGTTTTTACGTCTTGCACGTCGTGATTCTCCCGCTCGTCGCGTTCTTGCTCATCGGAATTCACTTCTGGCGTGTGCAAAAGGATGGTGGCCTGACCGTGAAGCACAAGGATGAAGATGGAGAAGAATAAAATCGAGACCGGACTCAGCTCGGACGCCAAGAAGGATCCGCGCCGCATCGTCTTCGTGACCAAGAAGACCTCCGCCAAGGTTGTCGGCGATCCCGGCCCGCAGCTGATGACCTATCCTCACCTGCTGATCCGCGAGGCCATTGCCTTTCAGGTGCTGGTCATCGCCATGGTGCTCGTCGCGCTTTTCTGGGATGCACCGCTCGAGCAGTTGGCAAATCCCCTGCTCACCCCTAATCCTGCCAAGGCCCCCTGGTATTTCCTCGGCCTTCAGGAACTGCTGCACTTCTTCCCTCCGTTCGTCGCCGGCATCCTGATCCCCACTCTCGTTGTCATCGGCCTGGTAGTCATCCCTTACTTCAACGTGAATATTGAAGGGGCAGCGATCTGGTCGCGGCCGGCACGAAATCTGAGGGCTGTGCTTGTCATCGTGTTCCTCCTGCTCGTGTTTCTGGCCGTTTTCGATGCTTGGACGATTTTCCTTCCCACGGCGCTCGTTTCGGTTCTTTTGCTTTTTTCCTATACCGCCAGGCCAGCAGAAAAGGGCTTGCTCCCGTCACTGGCCAGAAAGCCCATCTCCTGGTGGGTCATGACGTGGTTCATTTCTGTCGCTCTCTGTTTGACTGTCGTCGGGACATTTTTGCGGGGCCCGGGTTGGTCTTGGGTCTGGCCGTGGAGAACTCATGTCGGCTGAAGAAATGGGCAAGGTGACGAATCGCACTCGCTTGGTCTTCGCGATTTCCAGTTTGCTGTTCCTGGCCGTGCTGGCGATTTCGCCTTTCAAGGATTATCGCCGCGAGTGGAAGCAATACAAGCGCTCTTACTTACGGTTTGCGCAAACCCGTCCTGACACAAAAAAACTAGTGGCCGATTACCGGCCCGACATCGATCAAATCTGGCTGCCGGCAATGAATAATGTTGTCGATCGCTGCACCACTTGTCATCAGGGAATCACCCAGGCCAGCCTCGGGGATCAAACGGTACCCCAGCCCTTCCGCGCTCATCCTCCCATTCCCCATAATGTTCGCGATTGGGGTTGCACCGTCTGCCACCGCGGCCAGGGACCTGCCACGGAAGTCGCCGAAGCGCACGAATCGACCCTGGCGTGGGAACAACCGATCTTGCCGACTCGTTTTATCCAAGCATCTTGCGGCACGTGCCACTACGCCGATTTGCCTCAGACGCCGCAACTCACGCGTGGACGCCAGCTTCTGGCCGAGTTGAATTGCCAGGGTTGCCACCGCCTGCCAGGAATCGCGCGTCCCGCGATGCTCGGTCCCGATCTCACGAACGTCGGCGCCAAAGTCACACGCAGATGGATTTACAAATGGTTGAAAGAGCCATGGACAACTCTCGACAAAGACGGCAATGTCGCGGTGAATGGTTACGAGACGGAAGAAGAACCGCGTATGCCGAAGTTCCGCCTGACCGAGACTGAACTCCGCGGTCTTTCCGCCTATCTCAGCGTTCAAAAAACCAAAGCTTTCGC
This sequence comes from Candidatus Cybelea sp., assembly GCA_035510055.1. Classification (GTDB taxonomy): domain Bacteria; phylum Acidobacteriota; class Terriglobia; order Acidiferrales; family UBA7541; genus Acidiferrum. The sequence goes on from DATKHV010000073.1 coordinate 10,278, forward strand.
GCCGTACAAGATCGCTGCGCGCGTCGTTGCCGCCTGGAGCAAAAATCCAGAATTAGTTTCTCAAGGCGAACTTCGCTTCCGAGAAATGTTCTGCTCCACATGCCACTCGCTCGCGGTCACACGCGCCGGTGAAACGAAGTTGATTGGTGGAGACATCGGCCCGGAACTGACCAAAATCGGCAGCAAAGTCAATCCGGATTGGCTCGTGACTTGGCTCCGTGATCCAGAGAGTTATCTGCCGCATACGCGCATGCCGCGCTATGGCTGGTCGGATGAAGATCTCTACACCGTCACGCAGTACATCACGACAAAACTTACCGATTCCGATTTGCTCACGAGCGCTCCACAACTCGGGGACCCAACGGAAGAGGAGATTCAGCTCGGCCATCGCCTCTTTGTGGAAAAAGGTTGTGCGAGCTGTCACTCCATCGAGGGCCTGAATCCCCAAAAAGACTTTGGACCGGACCTCAGTGCCGTCGGCGGAAAGAACGCTTCCGAACTCGAATTCGGCGGCGCGAAAATTCCGCACAACCTGGTGGCCTACATTCAGGCGAAGTTGCAAGACCCGGCCTCCGTCAACCCCGCGGCGCGCATGCCGCAATACAATTGGAACCCGGCGGACCTCGACGCTATCACCACCGCGCTCCTCAGCCTGAAAGGCGCGCCGCCAACCAGCGCTTGGCAAAACTTGGTGGTGCCCCGCAAGGAAGTCAGTTTCCACCCCACCGGGGCGTTTGCCGAAGTCTACGAGCGCTACAAATGCTACGCCTGCCACAAATTCAACGGTTTCGGCGGTGACCTCGCGCCCGATCTCACCTATGAAGGCAGCCGCGCGCAACGCCAATGGATAGTCGATTTTCTGAAAAACCCGCAAACGCTGCGCCCCACGCTCATCTTGCGCATGCCACAACTCAATATGAGCGACAAAGACGCCACCACACTCGCCGATTATATGACCATGGTCTTCGAGCATCCGGCCGCGAATCCCGCGGCCGTTGACGCCCGGCAATTCACACCCGCTATGGCTGCTCTGGGCAAGCAGCTTTACGAAATGAAGTTTCAATGCCAGTCGTGCCATTCCATCGGTGGCGCCGGCGGATACGTCGGCCCCAACTTGAACAATGCCGGCGGCTGGTTGACGGCCGCATGGATCGAAGCTTGGCTGAATAATCCGCAAGCGCTCGTTCCCGGCACCATCGAGCCCCGGCGAAATTTCACCGATCCTGAAGTCCAGGCCCTGACCGCCTACCTAATGACCTTGCGCCAAAGCATCAAGCCGCAAAAAACCGCGAGCAGCAATACAACCCACTCCGCGGCTCAGGGGGCCAGCCGATGAAACTCCGCCTCTGCGCCAGCGCTCTCGTAATGATGGTCATTGGCGGCTTCTCCGGATGCCGCCAACATGCCGAAAGCCCCAAAGTCGATACGCTGCTCTCGGCCTATGATACTGAAGCCGACTGGAACGACGCGGCGCGGGTCATTCCCTTGAGCTACGAGCAAGCGCAAGGAAAACGCGTCTTTTACCAGCAATGCGTGTGGTGCCACGCGGACTCCACGCCCGCCGGCCCTTCGAATCGCTCGAACCTGACGCCCGTCCCACCCTTGCTGAACGATGGCGCAACGCTGAACGCGGAGAGCGACGAATTCATGCAGAACATCGTCACGCTGGGCGGTAGCGCCATGGGCAAATCCGCGATGATGCCCCCTTACGGGAAAATGCTTTCGGCGGAGGAAATCCGGTTCGTCATGGCCTTCACGCGCGCCATGGCCCAGCCGCCTTACCGGCCCCCAGCTCGCCCGGCATCGCAGTATTCTTCGAAATAGGAGATACTCACTTTGCGAAAGAGGGGATTCAGAATGGCCAACAGCGCTTGGCGCCGTTTTCTCCTTCCCACGCTGGGAATCGTCCTCGTCGCTTTCTGGGCGCCATCCGTATCGGCGCAGGTGAGCCCGGCGGAGATCCTCAATCCGGATTTGCAAGCGCTGGAAGAATCGTATTTCCCGCAATTGAAGGCCCTCAACCAATCGATCGCCAGGCTCAAATTTCCCTTTCCGTTTTATCTCAGCCGCTACGTAGGAATTGATCCCGCAAAGCAGGCGGAAGCCGATTCTCGCGGATTGGAGTTTGTCCGCTTCCAAGATCGCGTGATTCTGAAAGTCACCGGGAGTTACAACGCGGCCTATGACACGGCTCGCATGACCCAGAATGAACGCGTTGCCGCTACGTTTCGCACTGTGCTCCTTCCTATCCTGAATTTAATGACCGCCGCTCTCCCACCGGATCTCGCTTGCGATGGAATCGGCTTTGAGATTTCTCATCACGCTCATACGCGGGAGCGCAGCTACGATTATGAAGGAAAAGAAAACCTGGTCGTGGTGGTAGACCGCACCGATGCTTGGGAACTCTCTAGCGCCGCCACGGATGCCGCACGCCAAGAAATTCTGAACCGCTCGAAAGTTTTTGTCAGTGGCATCGACTTTGGCCTTTCGCTCGTCGAACGCGATCCCCTCAATGTGCAAGCCCTGCCGCGTTCCATTCCTGCCAAACCGGACGCCACTTCCACGGCGCGTTCTACGACATTGGTCGCCCACTCTTCTTTGCTCAAGTCGAATCATTCTGAGGCGCCCGCCTCCCCTCCAGCGGGGGCTCCGCTGGATCCCCCGCCAGCAAACTCCAATGCCGCCTCTACGGGCGGGAATCCAGCTCTTCCAGCAGCGCCCAGTGCTGGCCTTCCACCCGCGGTTCCTCCGGCCGTGCCCGCCGAAGCCGACCGCCTGAACGAAAAGTATCAAGCTCAGCTTGAGGCCCTCGCCAAGGAAGGCGCAGCCAAATTTCATTTTGTCGATTACGCTCCGCCCGCTTTCATGATCTTCCACGATCGGCTGGCCCTCCAAATAAGCCTGCGAAATTCCATGCCATTCGAGCTCGGGAAAAGTTCCATTTACAAGCGGGCGGCGCAGAGCTTTGATTTGTTTCTAGCACCGCAACTCAAGGATATGTTGGACAGGATTTCATCCGACATGGAATTCCAGTTTTTTGATTTTTCCGTCCTCAACAAACTCTCGCCCGGCGCGAAAGGGACTTCCGAAGCGATTGAATTCATTTGCCCGCGGTCGGGCCTCAAACAATTCGCAGACGCCGAAATTACGAACCAGCAGCTACTGGATGAGAGCTTCATCCTCGTTAACGGTGTGCGCATTGCCTTAAACCTTCAACTCGTGGAGTAGTACAGATGAAGCTATCCGGAAAGGGGATCTTGGCCCCTCGCTCGCCTCTTCTTGCACTTTCCCATTGTATTTGGAGGCGCCGCCTTGCAAGATTGCAAGTGGTGGCCACTGGCGGGGCGACACTCGCGCTCATGGCGTGAGCAGCGCTGTGTAACGCCGCCACCTCCCAACGATCACGAGTATTCGTATCCTCCCTCCATTAAATGAAAATCTCCGCCACGGCGTCCGCTGGGGCGGAGATCGCAATACTGGAGTACATTGCAACGCGGCCCGTCTTTGGGCCGCCATGCATATCGCATTCACACGGTATTAATGCAGCGGGGGCCGCGTCAATTCGCTGATCGAGCTAACCCGTGGGTTAGCACTTTCCTGCGGCGAACACCTGAGGAGAGACGGAAGCAATCATCGCTTCCGTCAGATCTTCAAAAGACGGCGACTTCCGATTGCTGGGATGGAATGGCCATTGGCTACCGCCCAGCCGTTGGATAGCGCAGTCGAACCCGTTTTTTCTGTGATCCCGTCCGCACGATGACCCGGCTTACCTTAGAAAACCCATCAAGACTCTAGAATGAACACCGGACGAACAACGGATGATTCTAAAAACAGGTTTCCCCGTTCACAGCTTTTGACGCCTGAAGAATTCTTCCGATAATTCCCGTCCTATTCTCCGCTCCGACTTTGATCATCACGGATCTTAGGAAGGCCTTTACTGTGTTTGGGCTGATGTCCATCCGGCTGGCGATCTGCTTGGTACTGAGATCCCGGAGTAGAAGGTCAACTGCTTCCATTTCCCGCTGGGTCAGACGGAATTTCCGGGCAATGCTTTCGAGATTGAACACGTCTTTGCGATTTCTTTCCAGCAAGAGAGCGATCGCAGGTCCTCGCCCAATCCCAAGATTCGATTTCAAAGAGAATGCCCGCAACTGGTAGCACCTCCTTCCGGAGGCCACGGCATTCTGGAATTCAGCAGGAGATAGAGCGTTGGCACTGCTGGAAGTTAGCAATCGGATCTTGTTTTGCAAACAATTGTCCAAGCCCTTGTTTTTAAGGGGAACCCCTGGATAAGCAAGGATGGCCAGAGCCTCTTCGCTCGTGTAGATGGGCCGGAGGGAAGCATCCAGAAGGAGAAACCCCGCTTCATGTGGCTCTTCGCGTCCGTTGCTTGAGACATGACCATCCCCAGAACTCTTATCGATTGCATTAGGAAACTGTTCCGCAGGAACACCTGCGCATCGCGCATTAGGGTTTCGAAGTTGCTTCGAGAATGACCTTGATGAATTTAGCTTTCTCGTTGCTAACATCTGCGCCACCAATCATTTTAATCCTCCGACCCGATAGGGCTGGGTGCTGACGATGCTGCTTGCCCTCGGCGATCATAGGTTTCCTTGCCCAGAGCTGCGCGGCCGCCTGGGTCTCCGGATGGATACAAATACAAAAGGGCCCTTTTTGAAATACTCGCGGGGGCCGATTGTTACAATCAGGTGAAAACCGTATTTCACAATGGGCAAAACTTCCCTTGTCCTTACCGCGGCGGGTCGCATCCATTACGAAAGCCACCCGGAGAGAGTCAGGGCTGCCCGAAGCGAAAAACATGCTTTGCGCCCGGATCGTTGTTCTGTTCTCTAAAGGTGCTTTAGCGACAGAATTTCTCTATAGACAAGAATGAGCACGCTCGCTTTAACAAGCACCTGCCGGATCCTGCTGCGACCTGGCTAAGAGCGCGGCCACAATCCCGCACACGGCTGCAAAAGACAACCATAGCCCCGGAACGGCTCGGTTCCCGGTAAGATGAATCAAATAAGCGCTGATTGCCGGCTGTGGATCTTCGGTGAGGCTGCTATATTTCCCGTCTTCTACAATACCCACGAATTGGATTTTTCTTTGTTACGCATCAGTCAGCCCCCAGAAGCCTCTAAATCATACTCCTGAAACATTCCTGTAATCTGCTTCGCTCGACACTAAGGCATGCCCAAGGCCGCTGTCCTGATTCATGACTGCGAGAATCCGCTTGCCACCACAGAACGATTCCGCGTGGGAATGGCCCAGACGCTCGAAGACGTCATCCAATGCCAGCGCCTGCGCTATCTGGTCTTTAATTGCGAGCTGGGAGAAGGGCTGGAAAGTTCCGTCAAGACCGGATTGGACCGCGACCGCTTTGACTTCATCTGCGATCACTTGATGGTGCAGGATGCGCTCGCCGGCAAATTGGCTGGAACTTACCGCATGCAAAGCGGCTACCGCGCCAAGGGAAACCTTGGCTATTACGGCGAAGAGTTCTTCGATTTCCGCCCCTTCGAGAGCTTGCGCGCGGAAGTTCTCGAACTGGGCAGAGCTTGCGTTCATGGGGAATACCGCAGCAGCAATGTGCTGCATTTGCTCTGGCAGGGCATCGCGCGCTACGCGAAGAGCTGTGGCGCCCGTTATCTGATGGGGTGCAGTTCCCTTTCCTCTCAGGACCAGGCCGAAGGCATGGCCGTCTACGAAATGCTGCGGAAAAAACACCTCGTCGAGCCATCGCTAAGAACCGCTCCGACCACTGGGCACCGATGCCGTTCCGGCGATTCAATTGCGCCGCTGCCTGTGCTTCCCCGACTCTTCCAGGCCTACTTGGATATCGGCGCGCGCGTTTGCGGGCCGCCGGCCATTGACCGCGAATTCAAAACCATCGACTTTCTCACGCTGATCGATCTGCGCCGGCTTCCGGACCGCGTGCGAAGGCGTTTCTTCTGATCTCGCCCCTCGTCGAGTAAGGACAGTTTTGCGTTGCCGGTGGGCAAACCATCTTGCACGCTAAGCAACGCTATAACAGCGTCATGGCGGCAGCAAGCGCTTCGCGGACCTTGGCCGGATCGGAAAGCTTGCCGCGCGCGAAATCGCGTGTTCCGCCGCCTTTGCCGCCAGATTTTTCCAAGACCTGTTTAAGAAGAGCATTCATATCAACACCGGCGGAAGGATGCTGGGCGAAAAGCACATGGCCATCCTCCTCCGTCGCCAGGAGCGCGATGGCATTTTCTGTCTTTGCGAATGCCGTCGCGAAGAACCCGAGGTAATCGGCAGGAACACCTTCAAAGACGCGGGAAACGACGCGGAAGCCGCGCGCCCCGGGCTTCGCAGCTTGCAAGGCGATGCCAGCCTCTGCTTCAGCAAGGCGTTGCTGCGCCGCACGCAGATTCTTGAAGCTGGCTTCCCGTTCCGCGAGAGCACGCGCCGCCGCCGCCGCGAGGTCTTCCGGCGCGCAACTCAATTTTTCCGCGGCCTCCCGCAACAACTGAAAATCATGGCGCGCGGCTCGCTCCGCCCGCCCTCCGCACACAAATTCCACCCGCCAATCCTGCCGCACTTTGCTGCGGCACCGCACCAGAATCGTGCCGATTTGGCCGGTGCTCTTCACATGCGTCCCGCCGCAAGGCTGCAAATCCGCCGCCTCAATCTCAATAGCGCGAAGGATGCCTGGTCGGTCGACTCCTTTTCTCACCCCCAGCTGCGACAATTGGTCCGCGGTTCCGTAGCGCACATTGACCGGCCGATCCTCGAACACAATTTGGTTCGCCGCGCGCTCCGCTCCTTCCAAAATCTTTTCCGTTGGTTCCGGCCCGCGCAGGTCAATGGTGCAAACCTCGCCTCCAAGATGGAACGAAACCGTGGGCAAGCCAAAGCGCTCCTGCAACATGGCGGACAGCAGATGCTGTCCGGTGTGCTGCTGCATGTGGTCAAAGCGCCGTGGCCAATTGATGCAACCGAACACATCCGGATCAGCGGGTTTGCGGTCCACCAGGTGCAGAATCTCCTCGCCTTCATCGCGCACATCAAGGACATTGGCATCCCCGATCTTGCCCAAGTCGTGCGGCTGTCCGCCGGAGGTCGGATAAAACGCCGTGCGGTCCAGTAGCAGCCCCCACACCGTTCCGGTGATTCCTGATTTCACATCCGGCGGCAGCACTTCGCAGTGCATCACGCGCGCTTCGAACTCCTTCTCATAGGCATTGTCGTAATAGAGTCTTCGAGTCGTCACCTTATTTCTGACCTCCGGCTTTTCCTCGCCGTGCGACAATGCTCATGCGAAATTCCGTGTTTCCTGTGCAACCTTTTTCAGTTTTTCTATTTGCAATTTCCATTTCTACGCCAGCGCGCGCTGCCAAGCTTCGGCGTATTTGTACCCCGTGCCGGTGTTAAACAGGACCACGGTTTCCTCCGGCTTAATCCATCCGGACGCCGCCAGCTTTCTTGTGGCCATCACCGTCGCGGCACCTTCAGGTGCCGCAAAGATGCCTTCCATCGACGCCAGTTCCCTTCCCGCCTTCAGCATCTCTTCGTCCGTCACCGTCAGCGCCGTGCCATTCGTCTGCCAAAGCATTTTTAGGATCAACTGATCCCCCAGCGGCGCCGGAACGCGCAGCCCGGACGCTACCGTCGCGGCGTTCGCGAAAAACTGTGCCGAGCTTTGATGCGTGTCCCACGCTCGCACGATCGGCGCGCAACCTTCCGCCTGCACCGCCACCATACGCGGCCGCTCGGCGCCGATCCAGCCCATCTCCTGCATCTCATCAAAAGCCTTGCACATGCCAATTAGACCCACTCCGCCTCCCGTGGGATACAAAATCACGTCCGGCAGCTTTCCGCCGAATTGCTCCCATAACTCGTACCCCATGGTCTTTTTGCCCTCGACGCGGTACGGCTCTTTGAGGGTGGACACGTCATACCAGCCTTCACGGTCCTTGTGCTCCGCCACGTACTTGCCGCAGTCGGAAATCAAACCGTTCATTTTGACGACCTTCGCGCCAAACGCCTGGCACTCCATCACGTTGGCCGCTGGTGTGTCCGCCGGCATCACGATCACCGCCGGCAGCCCGGCAGCCGCCGCATACGCTGCCAGCGCCCCGCCGGCGTTGCCGGCGGTAGGAGCCGCCAGTGCTTTTGCGCCCAACTGCTTGGCGCGCGACACCGCTGCCGTCATACCGCGCGCTTTAAACGACCCCGTGGGATTTAGTCCCTCATCCTTGATATACAGCCGCGGCAACCCCTGGTTCCCGCAAAGTATGGAGGCCCCTAGCCGCTCGGCGTGTACCAGTGCGGTCATCCCTTCGCCCAGCGTAACCGGCGAATCGTTCGGCAACACTTCCGCGTAGCGCCACAGCGTACGCGGCCGGCTCTTTAAGTTTTCGAGTGTAAGGGTCGCCGCGGCCAGCCGCAGGTCGTACCGCGCCAAGAGCGGTTTCCCACAGCTACACAGATGTTGCTCGACCGAGGCATCGTATTTCTTCCCGCAAGCCGAGCACTCCAGCTCAAGCACATGCAAGTGTTTGGTGATCACCGTGAAAGTCTAGCACACGCCTTTTGGCTAGACCTCGGCCTAAGCCATGTGCATGAGCGGTTCTTACTTGGGTCTGTGCCAAGTCTACCCACTCTACCCCGCGTCCATTTATCCGTGGGGGCGTAAAACCCCGTCCTTTCAGGCCGGGGAGTATGTGACGGCTTTTTGCTACAATTCAAAACGTGGCCGTCCGGTTGACCATAGACGTGAAGCAGCGGCTGGTGGTCTCGACCTTCTCCGGCGAAATCAATGACGCCGAGGTATTGGACCATATTTCCGTGATTGGCTCCCAACCGGACTTTGACCCCAGCTGTTCGGAAATTGTGGATTTCAGCGGGATCACCGCTGGCCGTATCTCAACCTTTGCGGTTCAGGAGTTGTCGCAGCGTGCCAGCATTTTCAACCCCGCCTCCATCCACGTCATCGTCGCTCCCCAGGACTTTGTCTTTGGACTTGCCCGCATGTCTCAAGTGTTCGCCGAGAAAACGAAACCAAACCTTGCGGTGGTCCGAACGATCGCGGAAACCCGCAAATTTCTGAGGCTTGAACAACCCGCCCCGGACTAACCAAAACCCCACGACGCCCAGAATGGAGCAGTACCATGCCACCGAGCTTGCCGCAAACCGTATCCCTTCTCACCCGCACTCCCGCTGCTCTCAACACGCTTCTCCGTGAGCTGCCAGAAAACTGGACCTTTGGCAATGAAGGAGAAGGCACTTGGAATGTGTTCGACATCGTTGGCCATCTGATTCACGGCGAACGCACGGATTGGATGCCGCGCGCCAGGATGATCCTGCAATTTGGCGAAACCAAAGCCTTTGCGCCCTTTGATCGTTGGGGACAAGAACGAGAAACCGATGATAAGTCGCTCCCGCAGTTGCTGGATGAATTTGCCCGCGTGCGCTCAGAAAGCCTGGACGAACTGCGCGCCTTGAATCTGCGACCCGAAGACCTCGCGCGCCGTGGACGCCATCCCGCCCTCGGCGTAGTTACCCTCTCGCAACTTCTCGCGACCTGGGCAGCTCATGACTTAACTCATCTCCACCAAATCTCCAGGGTCATGGCCCACCAATACCGCGAAGCCGTCGGCCCCTGGAGCGCCTACCTTGGCGTCCTCCAATGCGCCGGCCACAGCGCCCCTTAAGTGGCAATGTAAAGACCGCCAAGCCTGTTCAATATCCTGCAGGCCGCATCCGGCCGATCATTTCAGCCCTTGTCCTCTTCGTCTGTTTCTGGCCGGGCGTACTCCGTGCCCACCATCCGGTTCCCTGCGTATTTGACTTCAATAACGGTATTGGTCAAGTCCCGCGCGCCGATAGGCTGGAGCGCCGCGCTGAAAAGTTCTCGCTGAGGAGCCGGCGCATGTTCGGAATAATCATGATTACTCCGGCATGCCATGGTCCCGTTCCGTGGAGGGCAAGAAAATCGCAGCGATTGTTCGTAACAAACGTAAAGTCCTTCTGCCCGATGGTGGGCAGAAGGCGCCAGTCTTTTGAACCGCCAAGACCGCCATAATTGACATGCTCCGCCGCTGAACCTGCTGCAGGCGCTACTTCCACCAACGATGAGTGTAAACATTCATCGATCAATAGCTTCACTGCCGCCCCGCAAGCGCACTCCCGCGCCCCGTTGCTTGTCCCACCTAAGAGCCGCCGAGCCAAAGGCGGGTACCAGCACTTTGGGACAGGAATTTGTCTTAAGGACCGGATTTGCGCCCTGTCCGAGATTGCGACCTCAGGACCATTGCGCTGCCTGTCCACTTAAACGCACACTGGCGAAGTTGAGACCCCCAGAACGAACTTGAAACGAAAGATGGGAAGTCCACTTTAGGCGGTTAACGCACATGCGCAACCAGCAGAAGGGTTTCTCTCTCATCGAACTGCTAATCGTCGTAGCCATTTTTCTCATTATCTCAGCCATCGCCATTCCCAATTTTATGCGCTCCCGTATGCGCGCCAATGAGGTCAGCGCGGTGGCTTCTTTACGCGCCATCAACACCGCTGCGGTGACCTATTCCATCACCTATCCTGACGTCAATTTCCCGGCTACCCTGTCAGCTTTGGGCGGTCCTGCTCCCTGCACCACCTCCTTGGCCACCTCGGCTGGAGCTTGCTTGATTGATGAGGTTCTCGCGGCCGGCACAAAGAGCGGTTACAATTTCGTTTGGACGGGGGACGGCCTAGTGCCTTCGGTTACCTTCACGGTCACTGCCACTCCCCAGGTGCCGGGTTCTTCCGGCCAGAACAACTATTGCACGGATCAAAGTGGTCTGATCCGCTTGGAGCCCGCCGGCACGGCCTGCACCAGCGCAAGTGCTCCGCTTTAGTAGACCCACTCCCCGGCCCGTCCCGGCGGCCTTCCGTCTCTATTTTCTACCTAGTGTGAACTCTACCCCTTGTTTTTTTCTCTTTGCAAAACCATTCCTAGACTCCTCCCAGCACCGTATCCGGTAGCTCTTTTGCTTGCCCTTAGGAATACTGCCGAGGGGTGCCAACAATTCCCATTTTTGTTCATGGCTTCGGCTGCCGTAGCGTTACCTCTTTTGTTCTTTTACTCATCTAGCTACTTTAGGTCCAATTTTCAGCCCTCTCGACAAAAAGGGAACAACCCATGAACAGAACAGCCCATCTCCAGTTCCTCCGCTATAATGGAAAGATGGCGGTGCGACTCATAGCCCTGGACATCGACGGCACGCTGCTGGACAGCCGCTGGCAGCTACCGGAGGCCAATCGTGCGGCTATCGCGGAAGCCACTCGCCGGGGCATCGAGGTTGCCCTCGTCACCGGGCGGCGCTATGACTTTGCCATGACCGTGGCCCATCAACTCCATTCCGCCCTGACCATGATCGTGAGCAACGGCGCGCTCATCCGCTCGAAAGACGGCCACACACATCTGCGGCACCTTTTGCCCAAGCAAACGGCAGCGCAGGTTTTGCATCTCACCAGCGAGTGGAGAGAAGGCGCGGCTGTCATTTTTGACCGGGAACGCGAAAATCAGCTGATGCTGGAATCCCTGGACCCGGATGATTCTCTGCGCTATGCCTACTATTCGCGCAACTTGGAGTTTATCGGCCTGGCCCGGCCACTGGAGACTTGCCTGACGGAGGATCCCATTCAGGTGATGCTAAGCGGCAGGATGGAAGCCATGCGCGAAGCCGAAGCCTGCCTGCGCGGCTCGGCTTTCATGGAAAAGTTCCGTCTCGCCGTGACTGCTTACGCGCAAAAAGATTTCGCCATGATCGATGTGATTCCTCCCGGCTGCTCGAAGGGCTCGACGCTGGCGGAATGGGCCACGTTGCGCGGAATCGCGCGCGAAGACATTCTAGCCATCGGAGACAATCACAACGATTTGGAAATGCTTTCTTTCGCGGGCATCCCGGTGGTAATGGGCAACAGCGTCGCCGAACTGAAAACCTACGGCTGGCACGAAACTGGCACGAATGACGAGAACGGCGTGGCGCTGGCCATAGAAAAGTTCGCCTTGCCGGAGGCGCCGTCGTGCGTCTGACGCGAACCGCACTCTTGCTTCCGTTACTCTTGCTAGTAGCGCCAGCGCTGCGCGCGGAGTACGTGGTGCTTCGCAGCGGGCTACGGCTGAGGATAACGGGCTACCAGCTTGTGGGAGACGAATATCACTTGCAAATGGCCGGAGGCAAGGTGGAGATTGCCGCCAAAGAAGTTGTGGCGATCGAGCCGGAAGACACTTTTGGGCCGCCGGCGACGGTGCAGCCGGATCCGCAACCGCTTTACCGCGATTTGGTGGAAGCGGCGGCAAAACGCTACAACATGGACGCTGACCTGATCAGCAGCGTAATCGCCGTCGAGTCCAACTTCGATCCCAAAGCGGTGTCGCGCAAGAATGCGCGCGGGCTGATGCAGCTTCTGCCGGAAACTGCCGTGCAACTTGGGGTGAAAAATATCGACGACCCGGCGGAAAACATCGACGCAGGCACGCGCTACCTGCGGGACTTGCTGCAGACGTACAACAACGATCTGGCGCTGGCGCTCGCGGCCTACAATGCCGGACCAGACAAAGTCCAGTTATATGGCCGCGTACCTCCGTTTGCCGAAACAATATCCTATGTGCGCCGCGTCAAGCGCGGCTACGAAAAGAGCAAGTCGGAAGCTTCCAAGAAAGCTCCGGCTACGAAAACGTCCGCTGCGAATCCACCAGCCGCGGATGCGCCTGCGAATAATCCGGCAGCGAGTGTGCCAAGCACAAAGACGCCGACCGCGAAGCCGCTGGCCGCGCCAGCAGCCGGAACTGCGGCCGCGCCTTTTCCCGCGCCGCCGGGGGCCGCTTTACCTTTCACCTCGGCTCCCGGAGCTGCTGCTCCTCCGACTTCCCCGCCCCAATAGCTCCTCCGATTGCGGCTACTGATTCTGCGGCGGTTGCGGATTTTGCGGCGGCTGTTGAGGATTCGCTTGCGGCGTGGTGGGGCCGGGACTGCCGGGACTACCGACATAGACCGGCTGGCCCAAACCCGTTCCCGTCTGCAACCCGGGCTGCCCCACGCCGAAATAATCCTTCGAGGGATCCCAGACGAATTCGAACAGCCGGTAATTTGTGGCTTTTTCGTACACAATGATGGAAGACTTGTTGATCTTGCTCCCCACGCCGACGATGTTTCCGCCAATAATCGTCGGCGTGTCGCCCGACTGCGAGTCGGATCCGGGGGCGCCTTGATCGGCTGACACCGGGGCTCCGGTGGTGGCCGGCGGATTCGTGGCAGACAGTGCTCCACCCGGCTGTGCGCCGCCAAGTAGCGGCCCACCTGCGCCTTGGATGCCCGCCGCGCCCGGCAGCGGGGGGGTGTTGGGACCATTCAAAGCTCCCGCGGGAATACCAAATCCGCCGTTCCCCGGGATCTGAATATTTTGCTGAGGTTTAAGGCTGCCAATGAGCTGTCCCGCCGCCCCAACGTAAATAAGTCTCCAGGAGCCGTCTTCTTTGTTCATAGGATCCTTGTAGGCTTGGCGCATGAAGCGGAGGGAACCCAACTTGGGTTGGGTAAGGTCGTCGAGGGTAGTAGGAAAGCGGCCCATTTTGCGGTAGTAGAGTTTTACGCCGCGGGTGTATTGCTTTCCGCGCCAGATCATTTCCTTTTCTCTCTCGCGGCGGCCCTCGGTGAGGACGTTGGGCGCGAGCACGATAGTGGAAAGAAGCAGAATGGTGGTGAGGAAGATCACTACCAGCAAAGCATAGCCGCGCTGGCCGCGCTGGTGTGCCGTTCGAATGCGCCGTGTGCTCATGGTGCGGACGGGCCTCCCTGATCCTCGAGGATGGCCGTGCCGCGGAGCCCGGTGGAAGTATCCTCGTATTCAAGACTGTTGTTGCCAATCCTCAAAATGCGGAAACGGTTCATTAAAAGCTCGCCTTCTTTGACGACGTATACCGCATCCACATCCGTGAAGAACGCGAGGCGAACGGTGCCGTTGGGAACAGTGCCGTAGCCGAAGAATTTCACAAGAAGCGGCGCCACTGTCGGCGGAGGCGGTGGTGGAGGGGGGAGAGGCGGAAGCGCAGGATGCTCCTTGTCAGGCTTGGGCACCGGCGGGGGAGGAAGTTCGCGGCTGAAGATATTGCGGCCACCGCTCTTGTATTCGGTCTTGCGAGCCCGGTCGACACTGTCGTTGTGGAGACTGAGATTGTCCACGAGAAGCAACGGGGCGGGTGAGCCAGTATCGGCGGTCACCACCGGCTTATCGTTGTCGAAATAGAAAAAGCCAACGGCGCCCAGGATCAGCAGGAGCACGGCAAGTACGGCGAGTTGTTTCTTCTGCTTCACGGAGCGGTCCTGAAGTAAGTCCTAAGGTGCAGGGCCACCTTGATCATGTTCGAGGATACCTGACCGGTATTCTCAGGAGCCAATGACAAGGCATCCACAGCATAAAGATTGTTGGAACGCTGCAAGCCGTTCAAAAATGCGATCACATTTTTATAGTTTCCACTGACAGTGGCATCGATGGCCACTTCCTTCATCCCGCGATTGGAGATTTCCGTAGGCTTGAAATTGAGACCTTCGAGCAGGATTCCGGTCTTCCTAGCAGTAGCGCCGAGTTCCGCGGTGACAGCAGAAAAGCCGGAGCTGGCCGGCAGAAGAGATTGTTCGAAACGATCGCAATCTTTCTGGGTGGCGGGAATGTTATCGCGAATATCCTGGGCCCGCTTGATATCGGCTTTCAGGAGATTATGCTGTTTTGTTTCGAGGGCAAGCTGCTGCTCCGGGGTGTGCGGAACAGAAGCCAGCTGCCAACTGTAACCCGCCAGGCCGATATCGGCGAGGACCAGAGAGACCACGCCAACGAGAATGATTCGTTTCCGCAAGGTGAAATCGCGCCGCATCAAGTCCTCGAATATACGGTAGTCAGCTGGACAACCTTCTGATCGCCGGCGGTGTTACCCGTCGAATTGGACATACGAGTAGTCTCTATTTGAACTTCCGAAAACACTTTGGAGCTTTCAAGGGCATGCTCGAATTTTAGCTCGGCTTCCTCGTTAGCGGCTCCCACAGTCAATTTCACTTCTACGTGCCCTCCAACCTGCTTGGGCTCGATGCTGATAACGCGCACGCCCCCCGGAAGGAGGCGCTCGAGATCCATGAACATGAGGGTCCAATTGAAGCTGCGGGCGTCGAGAATGTTATTGATGAAGGTGGCGCGATCGTGCAAATCGGCAATGCCCTTCTGGCTGAAATACCGTTCGAGATCTCGGCGCTGCGCTTCGAGCTTGGCCATCTCCAATCGCATTCTTTCGGTGCGCGCGCGCTGCTCGGCATGCACTTTGCGCGCGGAATACACGTGCCATCCGAGGCCGAGAAAAGCCAGAAGAGCGAAAACAGCGGTGAGTCCAGTACCCGCCATGAACCGCCGGTGGGTGGTCAGCACTTTAGTCGCTAAGTTAAGCCGGACTTTCATACGCTTTTGTTTCCCGGTGCACTTCCCATTCTAGCTACGTTGCAGCATCCAGCCAATCAAACCTTCCAGCTCACGATCCGCCAGCGGAAGGGCATCATCTTTGAGGCGTTCCTCGGAAACCGCGGCGTGCAGCAACGAACGAACCTCGCATCGGAATTCGTCCTCAAGCGCGCGCACAAATTCGGCGAGACGGGACCCAAATCCCGCTACCCGGACGGACTGAACGGTTTCTTGCCAGGTATCCTGATAATAAGCGGCCACCGGAAAAACCTCTTCGAGAAGCATCTGCGGGGTGAGGCTGGCGCCCTGGGCCGGGAGATCGGTGCAGCGATAACCGCACAAGACGCCGCGGCGCAGGATGGCAGTGGTGAGCGAGGAACCCGAGACGCGCGCGAGAAGCGCCGGCTTTTCATCTTCCAGCAGGGAAAGGGCCGCGAGCGACGCGCTCATCACCACGCCGGGGTAAAGCGCAATGCCCTCGGCGAGCGACTCGTACTCCCGAATGATTCTAAGACGCGCGAGCGCCGTTACAACATCAATGCCTGATTCGCGGGGCGCCTGACGCATGTAGGAAATGAGCGTTTCATCGACTTCGAAAGGCACGCTTTTCTTGAGCTTCCAGCGCAACATGGGCTCGGCTTCGGCGGCGGAGCGGGGGAACTCCTCAAAGTGCTGGACGAAAACGCGAATGACGGTATCGGGAAGAATCAGAGCAACATCTTCATCCCGGGAACGAAGGCGCTCGCAGACGGCGGCGACAGCGGCCTTGACGGCGGCGCTGTTGACGATGTTGGGTTCGACGGCGGAAGGGATAAGAGCGCCCGGAGGCAACAATTCCACGGCGAATCCATCCAAAGCACCGGTGCGGCTCCAGCGCGCGGCCGCCACGCGGTCGGGAGCGAATTCGAGGGCCAAGGCAGTGTAGGGCATGGCCTCGAGCCAGAGGGCGACACGACGCGCCCATGCGAATTGGTAAATTCCCTGCCGGAATGCGGTGCTGCTACTCAACGAAAGTCACCTTGTTAATTTCCTTCACGGTAGTAATGCCCTCGCGAATCTTGGCCAGACCACTTTCGCGCAAAGTGATCATGCCCTCTTCGCAAGCCACGCGCTTAATCTCCGAAGTTGGCCGGCGATCCACGATCATTTCGCGGATGCGATCGGTCAAATCCAGCAATTCGCAAATTGCCGTGCGGCCATGATAACCGGTGCCGGAACACTCGAGGCACCCGGCGCCTTCGGCAAACGTGATCTCTCCCCACACGGCAGGGTCGAGCCCGGCTTCTTTCAATTCGTCAACAGAATAACGCTTGGGCTTCGTGCAATTGGGACAGATGACGCGGACAAGGCGCTGGGCCATGATGCAGTTGAGGGCCGATACAAAGTTATAAGGCTCGACACCCATGTTGATGAAGCGGCCGATGACGTCGGTGACGTTATTGGCGTGGACGGTGGTGAAAACGAGGTGGCCGGTAAGAGCCGACTGGATGGCGATTTGGGCGGTTTCCTGGTCGCGGATTTCGCCGACCATGATCTTATCCGGATCGTGACGCAAGATGGAGCGTAAGCCACGGGCAAAGGTGAGACCCTTTTTTTCGTTCACCGGAATCTGGGTAATCCCGCGGAGCTGATACTCGACGGGATCTTCGATAGTGACAATCTTATCTTCGTCGCTCTTGATCTCGTTGATGGCCGCATAGAGGGTCGTAGTTTTGCCCGATCCGGTGGGACCCGTTACCAAGACCATGCCGTAGGGTTCACGGATGTAGCGGCGGAAGCGGCGGGTTTCTTCTCCCGAGAATCCCACAACATCGAGAGTCAGACTCTGGAACTTTTCTGAAAGCGTTTCTTTATCGAGGACGCGGAGAACGGCGTCTTCCCCGTGACTGGCAGGCATGATGGAAACGCGAAGATCGATAAAACGACCCTTGTATTTCACGCGGAAGCGGCCATCCTGGGGAACGCGGCGCTCGGCAATGTCCAGATCGCTTAGCACTTTGATACGCGAAAGCACGGTGGAATGCCATTCCTTGGCGATGGGCTGCATGGCGTGTTGCAACACGCCATCAATGCGGTACTTGACGGCGACTTCGAAGTCCCGCGCTTCGATGTGAATATCACTGGCGCGGCGTTCGAGAGCGGTGAAGATAATGGTCTCGACGAGGCGCACCACCGGGCTGGCGGTGCTATCACGGGTCAGACGGTCGCCGGAAATGGTTTCGTCGGTTTCGTCTTCATCCTTGGAGGTCTGGAGAGTGAAGGCTTCCGTAGCTTGCTCGAGGACGCGCTGGGATTGCTCGGTGCGCTTCAGGAGGTCGCCAATCTGGCGGGCCGTAGCGACACGGATCAAAAGCTTCTTGCCGAGAAGCAGGGGCAGCTCATCGCTCATCTGCACCTGGCCGGGGTCCGCGGCGGCGATGGCCAAAATATTGTTGTGCAGTTCCAGAGGCACGAAGTTGTATCTGAACATCAGATCGGCGGGAATCGTGCGAAACAACTCCGCATCGATACGCTGCTCCCGCAGATCAATGAAAGCGAAGCGGTATCGTTCCGCGAGTTTGCGCGCAAACTCGCGTTCGTTCTGTTCGTTCTCGTCGCCGGGCAGCCCCGGCGCGGGAGGAATTTGTTCAATAGTGGCCATGAGACCCTTACTTTGTCGCTCCCATCAAGGAGAAAGAGAAGATGGGCAGATACAAGGAGATCAGAATGAATGCGACTAGCATTCCCATAAAGATTAATAGAATCGGCTCAATAAGAGAAACGAGCGCGGTCAAACGCAAGTTAACCTCTTCTTCATAAAACTCAGCCACGCTTACCAACATGGGAGAAAGCGCGCCACTCGATTCGCCAACTTCGATCATATCCAAGGCTAGCTCCGGCATGACGCCCTTGGAAGCCAGCGCGGCGTGGAGAGATTCTCCTTCGCGGACCGACTGGGTAGCCTGGCCCACTGTGGAGCGCAGCAATTTGCTGGTGATGGCGTCGCTCGCCGTTTGCAAGCCGGCCACCAGTGGCGTGCCGCCGGTCAAGAGGGTCGAAAGCGTGCGCGAGAATTGCGCGACTTGGAATTTGAGGAGCGTGTCGCCAATCACCGGCAGGCGGAACTTGAAACGATCGAAAGCCGTTCCACCTTCTTCGGAGCGGGACCAGAGAAAAACGCCTACTGCCGCTGCGGCCAGGAGCGCGACGGCCCCGAGAAACACGAAGCGATAGTCAACGGTCAAAGCAATCAGCAATCGCGTGGGTGCGGGAAGCTCAACGTTTAAATCGCGGTAGAGAATAGCAAACTTCGGAATAACCGCGGTAACCAGGTAAGTGACGATGACGATCGCCACGGTGATCAGCAAGACTGGATAAACAAGCGTGGCCAGAATTTTCTTGCGAACGCCGGTACTCACGCGCTGATAGGCGATGTAATAGTCCAAGACGCCGGGCAAGTTGCCGCTTTTTTCTCCGGCGAGAATGGCCGTCGAATAAACTTTGGAAAACACGCCGGCTTCGGCGATCGCTTCGGAAAGCGACTTCCCTTCCCGGACGCGATCGCGAACCTGAGCGATGACAGGCCGAAGTTTGGGCGAGGAGGCGCGGGTGGCGAGAAGCTCCAGCGATTTCAGGATGGGCAAACCGGCTTTGATGAGGGTATTGAACTGCTGGTTGAGGATAAGAAATTCCGAACCGCCAACCTGGCGAACGCTCTTCTGACGAAGCAGATCAGCCAGACGACCGCCGCGGGATTGCACGGAGTAGACAAACAATCCGCGGTCTACGAGTTTCTGGCGCGCTTCTTCCACCGAACTCGCGGGTTCGACGTGCGAAAAGACCCGCCCATCGGCATCGGCTACGCGGCAGAGGAATTGACCCATAGGCTTCAGTTTACCTCAGATAACTGATATGCGGGCAAGGGCTAGGGGGTTGGCTGTTCCCCAAATGAAAGTAGCCCACATACGGCAAGAAACCTCTTCGGCGTTTCAGGGGAAGGGGACGTATTCCCAATGATCACCGGAACTGGTTGCGAACGAATACCACCGCGAGATGGTCTTGGTAAGCAACCCGGTATCTAGGATCGCTTTGCAGGGCGGAAGCAAGCGGAACAGCGCGCTCGAGCAGCACAAAATTGGAGCGGGCGAGATCGGGATCGTCATGCCAGCCGAGCCCGTTGACGGTATTCACAGAGCGAGTCGCTAAATCGTCCCCATAAGCATCTACCCGGGGATCGATCGAAACCGGTTGCTCCCGGAGGTTGAAAATCAGGAACCCACCCCAATTGTAGCTGTTGTACATCGGCCCGGCCAGATGAGCATCCCGCACGAACTCCGTGGCCCGGACCGGGTAGACCTGATCAATAATGGCCATCAATGCCGAATCGCTCATGCCCTGGCGGATGGCCATTCCAAAGGACAAGGTTAGAGCCGCAACGCCTGCCGCAGCGTAGTTCAAGTTCATCAAGCGACGAGCACGCGGCAGGCCCTCAGGGTCAGCCGTTGGCTGCCTTTGGCCCGCGGCTTCGGCCAGCAGAAAGCCGGCGGCGATAGAAACAAACCAGGCATCGCGCAAAGAACGAAAGGAAACAAAGGCGGTTACAAGAAGCAACGCTGGCCGGAAAAGGTCTTTGCCGCTGGTGCGTCCAACCACATACCCGGCAGCGATCAGCAGGAGAAGCTCGGCAAAATGTTCCGGTCTGCGGAAGCTCATGGCCAGCATTTCTTGATTGAATTGGTATTGCGCGGTGTGTATTACGTAGGCGGCCACCACTTTGTAGGGAGATGCCCAATTTGGCCCAAGACAAGAAGCGGCGAAGGCCGTCGCAAGCGCCGTGAGGAGCCTGCTGGGAGAGGCCTCGCGCGACTCGAGGGGCAGCCATTTTCGCGCGAGCATGGCAAAGATTCGCGTCAGAACGTACAAGGCGAGAACGAAAAGGCCGTAAATAAACTGGATGTGGAAATTGGCCCAGAGAAAAAACAGAGGCGCGCTCCAGAACAGCAGTTTATCATCGGCTCTACGCTCGACTTCGAAGAGCAGCAACATTTCAAAGGTAAAGAAAAGTAAAGTAAACAGAAGCGAGCGCAGAGGATTAACGTAAAACGCGTAGATGGACAGCACACCAATCAGCCACGACCACCAAAAGCTTCGAGCAAAGTGCCGGATGGCCAGGAGATATACCAGAGAAATCAAAACCTGAAGACAGATTAGAAATCCGGGAATGCCGCCCAAGCCCAAGCCATGTTCCACCCGGGAAACGATCACATCAAAAAGCCAGCTGTAAGCAACCCATGGGCGTTCCATATGCTGGGAGAAAATGGCGTAATGCGGCACAGCATGGTGCGCGCGGATCCAATCCCCGGTGCGGATATGCCACCAGATGTCCGGATCCACGACCGAAGCCCACGTGCGAATCGAGTAGTAAGGCGCGATGAACAAAGCAACCGCAGTGGCCGCCCAACGAACCATGGAAGAAATAGCGGAGCGCATTATCTAAACTCCCCTGCTACGGGTCGGCTATAAATCGCGAGTTGCCAAACCACGGCTTCCAGCGCGAGATATCGGTAAGACTACCATTCCAAGCTGGCCTTCTAATCTAAGGTTCAGGAAGGCTTCTCCTCTTGGTCAACCATCCGGTAGGCCTGCTCAAGTCGCGGCAAAGGACGGCGTCCAACAGCAACGGGGAAAGAGAATTCTGGCATTTCTAGGGCCTGGCGCAGCTATTCGGAGCGGGTAACTCTCCGTTCACGATCGCCACGCCCGGAAGAGCACGGAAGTGGAAAAAGGAATCATCGACGGGAGGGTCGACGCGCCAGCCAGTAAAATGAAACTCAATGCCCACACCTCCGGGATCACTGACTTTAATGACGACTAACTCGCCCGTCTTCTTGGCGATTTCAAAATATACGGCTTCGGCGGCATCTTCACCGAGTGACCTGGTTGCGGAAGTCCTTGGATTTTGTGATTGGGATGCATCGCCACGGAGCTTGCAATTGAGCATGATGTCGCCCGGGCTTTCCATTTTCTCCGCTGGAGCGGCTTGGACGTGGGAGCAGACGCGCGATACCTTCATTTCGCCAGCGAGCAGTGCCAGAGGGGTTCGCCAATCCGTGCTGGCCTTCGCCGGAATGCGGGTAGCCGTGTGATCGGCGGGAACATAGAACCAAGCGGTTTTGCCGTCGACAAGGAATAGATTGTTCTCGGGGGCCTGGTATTCCCAACGCATCTTGCCAGGACGACGAAAATAAGCGATGCCGGATTCCACACGAACCCCCCGGCCACCCTCCGTGTAGCGCTCCAGAAAAGTAGCTTCGAGAGTGTGTGCCGCCCGGTAGCGCGATTCGAATAGCTCAACGAAAGGCTTGACATCGGGGGTGACATCGGCAATGGCAAGGTTCGAAATCATCCAGCCAAGCAGCGTTAAGCTGGAAGCAAAGCGCAGGAAACGCGGAGTCATTGGATGATTCTAGCAGGAAGCGCGTCGCGTGGTGCCCTAGCGATCGCGCGGGGCTTAGATACAAAGGAAAAATCCCAATGCTAGCACCGATGGCCGCTCTATATGGAAGGATCGGAAATCGTGGCAGCAGCGGTGAGGTTCACTCGAACCACGGCTGTTTGATCGGTAAAAAAATACTTGCGGCCGCTATAGCCCGGGTTCAACGGATTAGTGTTCAGAGTAAAACCCTGGTAGTGATTCGCGGAATCCGCATTCGTGGGAGCGTAGGTAAACGAATACCCGCTCTTGATCCCGGCAGCAAGGACGGCATCGATCAAGCAAGCGTTGGTGGAGGATACCGACCCGGTTCCACCGGCATCGCCAAGATCGGTCAGCGCAGAGGCAAAGCCAATATTGTATTGCGCTGAGTAGACAACTTCGGCGGTAGTGACGGCCCGTGTCTCTTGAGCGGACGAGGATTCGTTCGCAGCCATCCGCGAGGCCATGAGATTGGGGATGGCAATGGCAGCGATAACCAGGATAATGGCCACAACGATAAGAAGCTCAATCAGTGAGAAGCCGCTTTGTGTTCTATTCTTCATTTTGATTTCCGCACCACTTCACCCGCTCGCTAGAGCATCACGCCCAATCACCCCAAGCTATAATGAGCAAGTCATGGACCAATCTCAGTTCGCATGCGTACGCATAACACATTGATTCTGAATGCTTTGCTTCGAAGCACGGAACCGGATTTCTGACAAAAATCGTCACTGAATATGCTTTCTCGGACACTAGACGGCGCTGAAAGAGGAAACGGTTTTCCAAAGGACCTCTTGAGCATCTGACTCAGGCGATTGCAGCGCAAAAAAAAAGAAGCACGTGACTTTCGTCCCGTGCTTCTTGATTTCGGCTGTGGCCAAAAGCAGGCCGCAGAGCAACTATTACAGTGCGCTGTCCGTATTCGCGCAAGCGGTGCCGCCGGCGTTGAAACGGATGACGCCAGATTGATCGGAGCAAAACGCGCGCTGGCCGCTCTGGCCATTGACGGTGGGCACGGCCAACGAGGAATAGGTAACCGCTGGCGTACCGCTGCCGGCCGAGGCCGTAAAGTTATAACCGCTCTTGATTCCCACGGCCTGAGCTAGGACGCTGTCAATCAAGCAGGCATTGGTCGAGTTTGCATAAGTAGACCCCGCGCAGGACGAAGCGGCTCCGCCGAGGCTGGCCAGATTGGCGAACCCGATCGTAGGATACGTGGTGGAAAAGGTCACTTCCGCGGTGTTAATGGTGCGGAGCGAGCCCACCGCCGAAGCCTCGTTCGCGGCCATACGGGACCGCAGGAGGTTCGGGATAGCGATAGCCGCGATGATCAAAATGATCGCCACGACGATCAGCAACTCGATAAGAGAGAAACCCTTCTGTTTCTTCATGATACTTAGATCTCCTTGAGAAATTTTGTTTTGGTGCCAGAGCACGCCATACCTTATCGCAAGCGGGGGACCAATTTGGGGATAGGGCTGTTGGGGGGCAACATTTCTCGTATCTCGTTGATAATACTAGGTATAACTAGGTTTTTCTCATAGGACGAAAATACGGGTCTGCCCAAAAAGGGGCAAAAACATCAAATATTGACCTTTTTTGGCTGCTTTTGAAAACATAAAGCGTCACAGCGGATGGGTTCGCGAGCATCCTCAAAAGGGTGTATTCGGTCGCGGCAAGGCGCAAGAAAGATGCATTTTTCTGCAGCGAGAAACATTCTGATTCCTTAATTTCCTGCCCCGTGAATCCGGCATTTCTTTTGTCGCACAAGCGGATTCTGAGCTCACCCTTCCGCTGCTTCCTATTCTGTCAAATGGACATCGCTAGGGGCGTTTGCTCAATTCCAGGCACGCCGATTCGTTAGAGGTTATGCTTTTTCGCGTAATGGCGAAAGGATCGATAGCTGATCTTCAGCAGTTCGGAGGCTTTGGTACGAACCCCACCAGCCTTCTCGAGCGCGAATTGCAAGTATCTGCGCTCCGCCTCCGCGATTACTCGCTCAAAGTCCACACCCTCGGCTGGAAAATCCTCAGCCTGAACTCCTGGCGCCCCAGGGGAAGAAGTCCCCGAATAACCGGCGATGCGATCCGGCAGCACTCTCAGCGAAATCTCCCTGCTGGACTCCAAGGCCACGGCGCGTTCCATGGTGTTTTCGAGTTCACGGACATTACCAGGCCAATCGTAGGATTCCAGGCGGGTCATGGCTTCAGGGGAGATGCCCTCAATAGGTTTTTCCATGGTCTTACGGAAACTCTCAAGAAAATGCCGTGCGAGAAGCGGGATATCTTCGCGGCGTTCGCGCAACGCTGGAACCAGGATGGGGATCACGCTGAGCCGGTAGTAAAGGTCCTCGCGGAAGCGTCCTTCGGCAATCTCCTTCTCGAACTCCTTGTTAGTGGCGGCGATGATGCGGACATCCACGTCTGACTCGTCGGTGCTCCCGATCGGACGGACTTTGCCTTCCTGCAAAACCCGGTAGAGCTTCACTTGCATGGTCAGGCTCATGTTGCCAATTTCGTCCATGAAGAGCGTGCCTCCATGAGCCGCTTGAAAGAGGCCTTGGCGGTTTTCGTTGGCGCCCGTGAAAGCGCCCTTCATATACCCGAACAGCTCGGACTCCAGAAGAGCTTCCGGGAAGGCGCCGCAATTAATGGTGATAAACGGAGCTTGCGCCCGGGCGCTATTCTCATGAATGGCGCGAGCAACGAGTTCCTTACCGGTTCCGCTCTCCCCGGTAATCAGAACGCGGCTGGTTTGCGGAGCAACGGTTTGGATCATGTCGAAGATGGCGCGCATCTTGGGGCTCTGTCCAATAATATTGTCGAGTCCGGTGAGGCGGCGGAGCTCCCGGCGCAAGTACCCCGCTTCCTTCTTCCACTTCAAGCTCTCAGACACTTCGTGAACGGCGCGGCGCAACTGGTCCACGAGCTCGTGATCCTTGACGACATAGCGATCCGCGCCGGAGTTGATCGCGGCGATGGCCGTCTCAATGGTAGGGACGCCGGTAATGAGAAGAAAGAAGGATCCCGGCGCGATCTCCTTGGCAAACTTGAGCAGATCCACGCCGCCCGCCCCGGGCATGCGGATATCCGAAATGATGATGTCGTAGATCTGTGATTCAAGCTTGCGCTTGGCGGCCTCCACATTGTGCGCTACTTCGACGCGATGGCCTTCCTTGCGAAAGGTAATCTCCAGAAGTTCGCAGATGGATTTTTCGTCGTCGACGACGAGGATATGCGGCATCTCGCGTCCGGTTTCCTTGATTGCGGCTTTTGTGCCTTGCATGGCGCCTCACGCAACTCGCGGCAATTCGACGATAAATTCCGCCCCGCGGTCCTTTTCAGATATCACGCTGATCTTTCCACTGTGCGCTTGGACAATCTGATAGACGATGGACAGCCCCAGCCCAGTGCCCCCTTCGAAACCGGATTGCAAAGGCTCAAAGATTTTAGCGCGCTGCTTAGGGTCGAGACCGATACCCGTATCTTGAAAAGCGATGCGCAGCCAGAAAGGACGCTGTTCCAGTTTCACGGTCAGGGTGCCGCCCTCGGGCATCGCGCGGAGGGCGTTGTCACAGAGATTCCAGAAGACCTGCTTGATTTTGTTGGTGTCCACGCGCGCTCGTAATTCCTGGCCATTGAAGGCGCGCACAATTTGGTACTTGGAGCCGATCTCCGGTTTCTTCTCCATCAGCATGAGTGTTTCATCCAGCAAGCCGCGGACGTCCGCATGATGAAACTCGTAGGTCTTTTCACGCGAATAGTTGAGAAAGTCAGTGATGATATTGTTGAGCCGCTCGGATTCCCTGCTGACAATATTGACCAGATGCTTTTCGTCTTCTTCGAGCGGGACGAGACGCGCCAATTCCTTCACCGCGCCGGCCATGGCCGTCAAGGGCTGCCGAATTTCGTGGGCGATAGCGGCAGAGAGGCGTCCGAGGGCGGCCATACGTTCCTTGGTGGCGACTTCCTGCTCCAGCCGGCGAAGATCGGTCAGGTCCTGGAAATTGAACACGTAGCCGTCGCGCTCTGCATCGCGCGAGCGCAGCGGCGAAATGCTGATGCCCAAATAGCGGACGTCTCCGGAGGGAGTTCTAAAGTCAATCTCCTTGCGGAGCGAGAGCCGTTCACAATTTTCGTAATGACCAGGGAGCCAGAAATCGTCATTCAGCTCTTCGAGGCTTTTGCCCTGCAATTCGGCAAATTGATATCCAAGGATTTCCTCGCCGGTACGATTTAGCAGCAGGATGCGTCCCGCCAGGTCCGTGGTGATCAAACCGCCGCGCATGGAGTGAATGATGTCTTCCGTGAAGTCCTGAAGGCTAAGAAGTTCCTCCCGCTTTTCTTCAAGCTCCACACCTTTTCTTCGCAGAGATTGCGCCAGAAAGCTGGCCAGATAAACCACCGCCAGAAAACCCAGCAAGTTCATGACCAGCCAAATGCGAAGAGTTTCCGTCGTGGGCAGCGTGGAGAAAGTGCGCGGAATTTTCTCCGCGTAAGCCATCATGGTCATACCTACGAGGAGCAGAAAACAGAGCGCCGCCGTCAGGAAAGCAATCCGCCGGGAAAACAAAATGCTGGCGACAATAATCACCAGCAGATAGAGCGAGATAAAGTAACTCTCCTGAAGGCCGGTGGCATACACCAGAAGCGAAACCATCAAAACATCGCTGGCGACCTGCAGTCCACCGTGCCACTGCGCCTGCGGCAGCCATCGCAAGAGGATCAGATGCAGGATTCCGAGAGTTATCCAGAAGATGATAAGCGGAAGGAAAAACCGGTTGGTGCTGAAGCCGGGAATGTACTGGGGCCAAACTACGCCAATGGTCAGGATGAGCGTGATGGTGAGCAGACGGACACGCGTCAACCAGTCCAGCCATTCCCTTGTGGCAAAACTCTTATCCATTGCACGCCCGCGCTTTCATCCGGGCATCCCCAAATCCAGGCAGGATCAACGGAAGACGGTATTGTCGCTCCGTCTTCCGCAAACAGGACACTGCCGGGCGGACAGAAGCCCGATTAGTGCATCGAGCTCAGTTTGCCGATGAGCGAGAACAGAGGCAAGTACATGGAAATGACCACGCCGCCGACCACCACGCCAAGAAAGACGATCATGATGGGCTCGAGAGCGGTCAGTAGGTCTTTCACCGCCGCGTCAACTTCTTCTTCATAGAAATCGGCAATCTTCTGAAGCATGGCATCCATTGCGCCGGTCTGTTCGCCAACGGCGATCATCTGCGTGACCATGCCGGGAAACACTTCGGATTCTTTCAAAGGTTCGGTGAGGGACTTGCCTTCTTCGAGAGATCTTCTCACCTGCTGCAAAGCCTTCTCCACGACCGCGTTGCCGGCGGTCCTGGCGGTGATGTCTAGGCCCTCCAGGATGGGCACGCCGCTGGAGATCAATGTGCCCAGAGTTCGCGTAAACCGCGCCACGGCGATCTTTCTCATCAAAACGCCGATGACCGGAAGCTTCAGTACGATGGTATCTAGCACAAAGCGGCCTTGTCGAGTGCCGTACCAGACCTTCAATCCGAAGATGCCGGCGCCAATCGCGATAAGGATGAGCAAGCCAAAAATGCTTCCGATGAAATTGCTGAGGGCAATGACGATTTTCGTGGGCAGCGGAAGATCCACACCGAGGCCGGCGAACAAAGTGGCAAAAATCGGCACCACCTTCCAGAGCAGCAGGGTGATAACGCCACCGGCGACGGTCAAGACTCCCACCGGGTAGACCAGGGCGGATTTGACGGCGCGCTGCAATTTGACGTTCTTTTCAATGTAGCTCGAGAGCCGCTGGAGAATGGTGTCCAGAATACCGCCAGTCTCGCCCGCCTCGACCATGTTCACGTATAAGGGATCAAAAACCTTCGGCGAGCTCCGCATGGCGGCTGAAAGCGTCGCGCCGCCTTCGACTTGGCTACGCGTGTTCGTCAAGACCTTCTGGAAGAACTTATTTTCCTGCTGGCTGGCCAAAATCTCCAGGCACTGCACCAACGGAAGACCAGCGTCGATCATGACCGAGAACTGGCGCGTGAAAATCGCGAGTTCCTTGGACTTGACGCCGCCGCCGAAAGTGGGCATGTTGAATTCCTTGCCCTTCTCGGTCATTTTCGTCGCAGTAATCTGCTGGCGTTTCAGCAGGCTCTGGAGTTCGGCCTTGTTCGAGGCGGTCATCACCCCGCTGACGCTGCCGCCCGTACGGCTCGTTCCTTGATATTTATAATCTGGCATTGGACTACCTCCTCAAGTTTTCAATCCCTTGGGCCTATGGCCGTTCAGCCAAATCATTTCTTCTACCGCTTGCTGGGCACCGGGGCCTTGGATCCGGCGCCGGGCGTTGATACGCCGCGGTTGATCATGTCCTGCAATTCATCGGCATTCGATGAACGGGAAAGAGCCATGTCCAGGGTGATCATCTTTTGAAAATAAGCGTTTGCCAGACCCTGGTTAAACGTCTGCATGCCCGTCTGACCGGTGCCGGTCTGCATCGCGGAATAGATCTGGTGAATCTTGTCTTCGCGAACCAGGTTACGGATGGCGGGCGTGGGCACGAGTACTTCCATAATCATGGCGCGCCCTCGTCCATCGGCACGCGGGAGCAGCGCTTGACACAGAATGCCTTCGAGAACCATGGAAAGCTGGGCGCGAATCTGGGGCTGCTGGTGCGAGGGAAAGACGTCAATAATACGGTTGATGGTGGAAGAAGCGGAATTGGTGTGCAGGGTCGCGAAGGTCAAGTGCCCGGTTTCCGCGATGCGCAATGCTGATTCAATGGTCTCGAGGTCGCGCATTTCGCCGATGAGCACAACGTCGGGGTCTTCACGAAGAGCGGCGCGCAGGGAATTCGCGAAAGAATGCGTGTCGGCATGGACTTCGCGCTGATTCACCAGGCACTTCTTGTGATTGTGAAGAAACTCGATGGGGTCCTCGATGGTGATCATGTGCTCTTCACGTTCACCGTTGATCTTGTCCAGCATGGCGGCGAGCGTGGTGGACTTGCCGGAGCCCGTTGGTCCCGTCACCAGGACAAGTCCGCGGGGCTTATCGCACAAGCCTTTCACGACCAGGGGCAAGCCAAGAGCGTCAAAGCCTTTGATCTCCCAGGGAATGGTACGGAAGACGGCGCCGACGGCGCCTCGCTGATTGAAAACGTTGCCGCGGAAGCGCGCCAGGTTTTTCAATCCAAACGAGAAGTCCAATTCCAGGTTTTCTTCGAAGCGGTGCTTTTGTGCATCCGTCAAAACGCTATAAGCGAGAGACTTGGTGTCCGCTGCCGTCAGAGGAGGCATGTCCAGGGGCCGCAGGCGGCCGTGAACGCGCACGCGCGGCGCGCTGTTCGTCGTGATGTGCAGGTCGCTGCCTCCCATCTCGATCATCTTCTTCAGTAGTTCACTTAGCGTGATGCCAGCCATCGCACAACCTCAATTCTATAAAACCGTTTCGCGCAGGACTTCTTCCATGGTGGTCTGTCCAAGCGCCACTTTTGTCAAGCCGCTGCGGCGCAGCGTGATCATGCCCTGTTCGATCGCCTTCTTTTTTAATTCCAGGGCCGAAGCGCCGACAAGAATCAATTCGCGCAGCTCATCGTTGATTTCCATCACCTCATAAAGGCCAGTACGGCCTTTGTACCCGCGCTTGTTACAGGTGGTGCAACCCTTGCCGTGATAGATCTTGGTGGTTTTGGCTTCTTCGGGGGTGTAACCGGCGTCGATCAACGCCTGCTGGGGTACCTCCAACTCTTCCTTGCAGTTGCTGCAGACGCGTCTAACGAGACGCTGAGCGCAAATCAAGTTGACCGAGGTGGCCACGAGAAAGGGCTCGATGCCCATGTTCATCAAGCGGCTGATGGTCGAAGGCGCGTCGTTGGTATGGAGAGTGGATAGTACCAAGTGGCCGGTAAGCGCGGCTTTGACTCCGATTTCCGCCGTTTCAAAGTCGCGAATCTCACCGACCAGAATAATGTTGGGGTCCTGCCGTAAGAAGGCTCGGAGCGCGGCGGCAAAGTTCAGGCCAATCTGCTCCTTCATCTGCACCTGGTTGATGCCCGCCAGCTGAAATTCGACGGGGTCTTCCGCGGTCATAATATTGGTGTCCACGGTATTTAAAGTCGCGACGGAGGAATACAACGTGTTGGTCTTGCCCGAACCGGTTGGGCCGGTGACCAGCACCATGCCGTAGGGCTTCAAGATGTTGCGCTCGAATTTCTTCAGGGACTCGGGTTCGAAACCGAGCTTGGTCATGTCCAGCCGCAGGTTTTCCTTGTCCAGCAAACGCATGACGACTTTTTCCCCGTACAGGGTAGGCACCGTCGATACGCGAAAATCCAATTCCTTTTTCTTGCCGTCAGCCTTGTACTTGATCATGATGCGGCCGTCTTGCGGCAAACGCTTTTCGGCAATGTCCAGCTTGGCCATGATCTTCAAGCGGCTCGTAATGGCGTCCTTCAAGCGCAAAGGCGGGGTCATGACCGTGGCGAGTTGCCCGTCAATGCGGAACCTCACGCGCATTTCGAGCTCGTACGGCTCGATGTGAATGTCGCTCGCCCCGCGCTTAACGGAGTCCGTCAAGATCAAGTTGACGAGCTTGATGATGGGAGCTTCTTCCGCGGCCTTCTCCAGCGTGGCGGTGTCCAGCTCCGATTCTTCGGCGGCCAGTTCCAGCTCCTGGTCCTCGTCGACTAGGTCCTTCATCAAGTTGCTGATTTCTTCCTGGTTCGTGGACGTCCCGCCGTAAAAGCGCGTAATGGCGTCGCCAATGGCTGATTCCGAGGCCACCACCGGCTCCACGTTGAAACCGGTCATGAATTTGATATCGTCCATCGCGAAGACGTTGGTGGGATCCGTCATGGCGATGGTGAGAACGGAGCCGACGCGCGAAAGGGGGATAACTTGGTAGCGTGCGGCGGTGTCCTGCGGAATCAATTTGATGACGTTGGGATCGATCTCGTAATACTTCAGGTTGATAGAGGGAACCCCGTATTGGCGGGATAGCACGCCGGTGATGTCGTCATCGGTGATAAAGCCCATCTTCGTCAGACAGCTTCCCAGCTTGCCTCCATTGGCACGCTGAAACTCCAGCGCTTTCTGGAGCTGGTCTTGCGTGATGAGGCTTTCTTTAACTAATATTTCGCCCAGACGGACGGACATCCAGAGTACTCCCGACGGGTTTGCACCCAACGCTCACCTTAACAAATGCACGAAGGGAAGGCAGGCAGAATTTCGCGCGCCGTTCTGAAATGGCTAATACCTGCCCAAAAGGGCAGGTTCGCCAGTGACGAGGGCAGGTAGAAATCTTGACTTGCCTCATTACGCTGGCTATCGTGCCAAAGAGATGTTTGAGCGAGCGACCTAGGCAGATTCCGCCCCTGCTGGGCGTCGCTGACGAAAAATGGCTATGGTGAATATGACACCTGTGTCTTTCCAAGGCCGCGCGCGTATCACCCGGTCGTCTTCGTGATAGCTGAATTATGAGCCGTTTGGACAAAAAGCAGCGCTGGGGTTTGGCCATCGGCGGAATACTGCTGACGCTGCTCCTCGCTGCGGTTTTCACGTTTGGATCTCTCAACGCCCCCTTTGAGCCGAAGAGCTGGCGCGAGGTGATGGTCCTTTATGCCGTCTCCAGTTTTATCACCGCTGCATTTCTCATCTTTGGTCTCATCCTAGCGCGGACTGTTCTTCGTCTTTGGGTCGAACGCAGCAGAGAACAACTCGGCACTCGATTTAAGACCAAGATGGTGGTTGGCGCAATGGCCATTTCTCTCCTGCCGATCGTATTCATGTTCATTGTTAGCTATTCGCTGATCAATCGCAGCTTGTTGCTATGGTTTCCCAAACCGCTCGAAGTCGCTTCCGATGAAACCCAAAAACTTCTGAACGATCTGGGCCGGGCGCAATTACCGCGACTTCGCGCCATGGCTCTCGAAGCGCAAGCGGAGGCGCATCGTTCCAGCGCAGATTTATTGGAACATATTTTCGCCAGAGGCGCGGACGCCGTCTGGTTTCTGGATGGCGACGGCAAAATCCTGCGAGGCGGCATCGTCTGTGACAGCCAGCCGGAAGATCGCACCGGAGCCATCTGCGTACAGCCGGATGTTCCCGGACAATATTTGCGCTCGTTGCAGAGTGGAGTGGAAGTCTGGGTGGCTGGCGGGAGGAGCTACTTCGCTGCTCGCGTTCCCGCAGCACCAGGAAATCAGCCAGACGGATTTGTCGTTGCCGCCTATCGAACCAGCCCCGACATTCTCGGCCGCCTCGCCACGATTCAGTCCGAGACCGGCGAGTATTATCAGGAAAAACAGGAGCTGCGGGCATTGAAGACTCAGATGCTGATGTTTCTTCTGCTTTTTACGGTGCTGCTGCTGTCGGCGGTCATGTGGGTGGCCTTGTTTCTGGCCAAGCAGGTCACCGTTCCCATTCAGGCGCTGGCGGAAGGGACGCGCGAGGTTTCCTCCGGTAACTTTGATTACCAGGTGCCGGAGCAAGCTCAAGATGAGCTGGGAATCCTGGTGCGCTCCTTCAACACCATGACCACGCAGTTGCGCGACAGCCGTTCGCAAATCGACCAGTTCACCAGAAACTTGCAGATGGCCGTGCAGGAACTCGAACGGCGCCGCCAGCTCATGGAGACGGTACTCGAAAATATTCCGACGGGCGTCATCTCGCTGAGCGCCGAGGGAACCATGCTTAGAGTCAATTCTTCTGTATCGAGGATGTTTGGAGTTGTCAGCTCAGAATCTCACTCGCTCGAAGGTCTCCTCGGCGTGGATGCAGCACGTATCGTGAACTATCTGATGCGAAGATCCCTGCGCATGGGGGTAGTCTCCCGGGAGATCGAAACGGTCGCAACGGGGCGTGTGTTACACCTCGCCGTCACCGTTAGTTCTCTGGGGCCGCGCCGCGCCAACACCGGGTACGTCCTGGTGCTCGACGATCTGACGGAAGTTCTTCGAGCACAGAAGTCGGCGGCTTGGCAAGAAGTGGCGCGGCGTATCGCCCATGAGATCAAGAATCCCCTGACTCCCATTCAGCTTTCCGCCCAGCGCCTGTTGAGATTCCTGGAGCGTAGTGACCCGTCCCAGCCGGTTGCGACTCGTTACCTGGAATTGGCCAAGCTGGTTCAGGAATGTTCTCGTTTGATCGAGCGGGAGGTCGCCACGCTCGCCGAGCTAGTCAACGAATTCTCGCAATTTGTGCGCTTCCCCATAGCCAAGTTAGTGCCCGCTAGCGCCAACACCATCGTCAATCAAGCCGTGGAAGTATTCTCCGGGCGGCTCGATGGCATCATCCTTAAGACGGCACTGGCCGAGAATCTGCCACCGGTACGCGCCGACGCCGGGCTGCTCCGCAGCGTCATCGTCAATCTCATCGATAATGCCGCTGAAGCGCTTGAGAATTCGGCTTCTGGGGAAATCCTAGTCTCCACCGTAGCTCATTTGGATGCCGAGATTGTGGTGATCTCCGTTTCCGACACCGGCACAGGCATTTCACCGCAAGACAAGGACAAACTTTTCCTGCCGCATTTTTCCACCAAGGACCGCGGAACGGGCCTTGGCCTGGCTATCGCGGCCCGCATTGTGGCGGAGCACGGCGGCAGCATTCACGTCGAGGACAATTCTCCGATTGGATCGCGCTTTCTCATTGAACTTCCGGCCGCGGAATTGACGCCTGCCTCTCTTGCCGACCACAATGGATCGGACGCAGCTCGATGACTCTGGCACCGCATCTCCTTATCGTCGACGACGAGGTTGGCATTCGTGAATCACTCTCCTCGATTCTCCAAGACGAGGGCTATCATGTGGAAGCGGTAGGTTCCGCCGAGGAGGCTTTGGACCGAGCCGCCACCGGACAATTTGAGGTCGTTCTTTTGGATGTCTGGCTTCCCGGATTGGACGGCCTCGAAGCGTTGAGCCGCTTGCAAGCTTCCCCGCGGCCGCCCGCGATCATCATGATTTCCGGTCACGGCACGATTGAGACCGCCGTGCGCGCCACCAAGCTGGGCGCCTTCGACTTTATCGAGAAACCCCTCTCGCTTGAGAAGATCATCGTTCTGGTCCGTAACGCCATTCAACAGCGGCGCCTTCAGGACGAAAACCAGCTGCTGCGAAGCGAACTCGGTTACCGCTATCAGGTGATTGGCGAAAGCGTCCCCATGAAGGCGCTGCGTCAGCAGATTGCCGTCACCGCGCCGACCAACGGCCGCGTGCTGATCTACGGGGAGAGCGGCACTGGCAAAGAGCTCGTTGCGCACGCGCTGCACGCTGCCAGCCTCCGCAGCAAGGGACCTTTCGTGGAAGTCAATTGCGCGGCCATTCCCGAAGAGCTGATTGAGTCCGAGCTCTTCGGGCACCTCAAAGGCAGCTTTACCGGCGCCACGGAAGACAAAATCGGCAAATTTCAAAAGGCCGACAGTGGGACGCTCTTCCTCGATGAAATCGGTGACATGAGCCTACGCACACAATCAAAAGTGTTGCGAGTTCTCGAAGAACAGCGCTTCGAGCGCGTAGGTTCCAACGAAACCCTGAGCGTGGATGTGCGCGTCATCGCCGCGACGAACAAGCATCTCGAACAAGAGATCGCGCGTGGCGCGTTTCGCCAGGATCTTTTCTATCGCCTCAACGTAATTCCCTTTTACGTCCCTCCCTTGCGGGACCGCAAGGAGGACATCCCCACGCTGGCAAGATATTTCCTGGGCGAGTTCAGCTCGGCATACGCGAAGAAGCCGCGCGAACTCAGCGACTCCGCCATGGAAATCCTCATTCGCTATCCTTGGCCGGGAAACGTCCGCGAACTGCGCAACCTCGTCGAGCGCCTGGTGATCGTGTGCCCCCAGTCGCGCATCGAACCGCATCACCTCCCGCCCGAACTCTTTCGCGGCGCCGCGGAAAGCCCGCACCATCCTTACTCCACGCTGCATGAAGCGCGCAGCGCCTACGAGCGGGAATTCATCTTGCGCAAATTGCAGGAACACCGTTGGAACATGACGCAAACGGCCACGGCCCTGGGCCTTGAACGCAGCCACCTCTACCGCAAAATGAAGTCTTTGGGGATCGCCGCCCCCGATTAGTGTTTAGCAAACTGGCCCCGCTCTCTTTTTCCCACGCCACAGCGCAATTCGTGTAAAATCCGAAAAACCTGGTCATTCATTTCGTGGCATTGACTGGATCTGCGGTTCCCGCGCGGACGCTTTCGTCCACCGCCGCTTCATTCATCGAAATTCTGACTGCTATACAAAGGTCATTGCTTGCTTCAACAAATTTCGCATGAAATGCGAGGGCTCTTGAAAAAAGCTATTTTCCTTTCCATTGCGCTGTTGACGGTCTTCGTTCTCGCTTCCCAGTCGCAGACCAGCACGGTCCAAACCGGCCAGGCATTTCAACCCCCGGCACAAGCCCGCACAT
This sequence comes from Candidatus Cybelea sp., assembly GCA_035510055.1. GTDB lineage: Bacteria > Acidobacteriota > Terriglobia > Acidiferrales > UBA7541 > Acidiferrum. The sequence goes on from DATKHV010000073.1 coordinate 45,586, forward strand.
TTTTTCCCCGCAACTGGGTGCGCGGTTATACGGATTTCGCGGTGGCTCCCTCTCACAACGAACCCGACCTTGGCCGTTGCATTTTTCCCCAGCCGTCCAGCGCCGGCGGCACGGCTTCCCTGTGCACCGCTTACGCGCGTTATCTGTTGAGCGGGTACATCGAATTTCAGCCCGTGGGCCGCACGCCGGCGCGGCATTTCTTTCTCTTCTTCGAACCGAAATTCACCTTCGGAAGAAATATCCCCCAGCTCACCTACACGGCATCCATGATGCCGATGGCTTACGATCGTTCGGTTGGAATCGGTTTCAAATTGCCGAAACACTTTGAACTGCGCGCCACGCAACACCAACTCGATTGGCTCGGGCGTTACAGCAATTCCCTGGGCACGGCGGACCTTCACAGCAATGGCCCTTACGGTCTTTATGCTACCTTAGGAGTGCGCTGGTTTTTCGGCGGGTATGGAAGCCAATCGGCTTCCCCGGAATACTGAAAGTGAAGACCCCAAGGCACGAGAGATTGCGGCGTCGCCCTGCACGGGCTAATATTCACCCGCCGCGTCGTGCTCGCGGCCACCGAAGGTAAGATTAGCCTTCCCCTTACCGTCTACCAGCGTCAGCAAGTTCGAGCATCGTCGCGCAGTTACGTCGGGGCTTTACCTTGCTCCGAGGAGTCTTGTGCTACCGGAAGCATTTCTCTGACGCTGAATGCAAAGCGTTTTAGTCCTCGCGGGGTTCCTTGGTTTCGGCGAGCCCTTCCAGTTGGTACCGCCAGTCCAATTCGCGCACCTTCTGCGGATTTTCCCGCCAATCGCGCGAGACTTTCACGAACAACTCCAAATAGATCTTGCTGCCTAGGATCCCCTCGAGCTCCTTGCGGGCTTCCGTTCCAATCTTTTTGAGCATTTCGCCCTTGTGGCCGATCAATATCTTTTTTTGTGAATCACGCTCCACATTCATCACCGCTGCGATGCGCAGCAGGTTGGGTTTCTCTTCATATTTTTCAACGACCACCGCCAGCGCATACGGCACTTCGTGATACATGGCCTGAATCGCTTTCTCTCGAATGATTTCCGCGGCCAGAAATCGTTCCGGCTGGTCGGTCACCTGGTCTTCTGGAAAGTGCGGCTCACCCCGGGGCAACTGCTTCAGAATCTCGTCAAGCAGATCTTCGCACCCCGTGCCCTGCAAAGCGGAAATGGGCACGATGGCGTTGAATTCAAATGCCTTCGAAAACGACTCAATCAGCGGCAGCAACTTCGGCTTCAGCAGGCGATCGACCTTGTTCAGCGCTAGAATCGTTTTCCCTCGAAATCGCTTGGCCTTGTCCATCAGCAAATCATCCGCATGTGAATGCAGGCCGCTGGCATCCGCCATCAGCAACAGCACGTCGATCCCTTCGAGCGCCGCCGCCACTTCCTGCATCATCTGTCGTCCCAGCGCCGAATCCGCTTCATGCAAACCGGGTGTATCGATAAACACAATCTGCCCTTGCGGCTTGGTCACAATTCCCTGGATGCGGTTGCGCGTCGTTTGCGGCTTCGAGGTCACGATGGCGACCTTCTGCCCTACCAGCCGATTCACCAGCGTCGACTTCCCGGCATTCGGCCTCCCGACAATGGCCACAAATCCCGAGCGAAAATCCTTTTTCGCCGCGTTGTTTTCTTTAACGGACATCAAGGCTTCACGATCGGCAATTCCAGTACACTGGGATGCTCAGCGTCGTGCAGCAGCGTGATGTGCGCCGTCTTGGCATCTTTGCTTGTCTCCGCGGCCACAACTCCGCCGCTGTTGTAATTCTTTTCGGCGCCTGGCGAATTGATGCTGTGCACCACCAGTCGCAGCCGGTTCCCTTTCGCAACCCGCCGCGCGAAAAATGTAAAATTGTCGAACACGTATTTTTCAATCTTCCCCTCTGTCACTAGCTTCGCTTCCCTCAGCGACTCGCGATATCTTGCGCGCATGGTGGCACTCGTCAACGACACCGATCCGCCGTCCGCCGTAATCTCGTAAAGATCCGCATCTAAATCCGTATCCGGGACGTCCATCTTGAGCCACACCGTCAACTTCGCAAATCCCGCGATCTCCGTGTCTTCCGCGAATCGTGCACTATGGTAGATCACTCCCTCCCCAAACAAATTTAATACTCCCCGTTGCGAAGTCAGCGAATTTCCATCGTCCTCAGGTTCCGCATTGCCTGGCCTGGTATCCAACGGGTCATAGACCCACGAATCCGTCGCCGCGCCAATGTCGGCCTTTTCCTCCGTCAGCGTTCCAGAGCGAAACACGTCGCTCGCCTCGCCATTCGAGCCCAGAGACAGCGTCTTCGTCGCATTCGCGATGCCTTCGAGACTGTCCGCGTACTTCCATTCTTCCGCTCCCACCACGTAATAAGCCACCCGCTTCTTCAGAAATTCCGGCTTCGTTCCGCTCTTCATGGCCCAGTCGTACCATTCAGTGTGCAATTTGTTGAGGTCCAGCAGGCTCGCTTGGCCAAACTTCAGTCCACCCACTTCTGCTTTCGGCGTGCGCGTTCCCGCATGATCCCACGGGCCGATAATCAGATAGTGCTTTGCTTTCGCTTCCGCCGTTCCGTACTGCATGTGCCGCTTGTAAAACGTGAATGCACCGGGCTGATCGCCGTCGTAATCTCCCGTAATCGTCAGGATAGGCACGCTCATCTGCTTGTACTGCTCCGGCGACGGCGCCATCGCATCGTAGTATGCGTCCGGAGCCGGATGCTTGATCCACTTCTGAAACACTGTGGAACTGTTCCCCACCACTTTGTCGAAATCCTGAAACGCCGAGTGCGCCATGTACATCTGGCGCGACTTCGCCGTCCAGAAAGCGTTGTTCCCGAAAAGACTTGCGTTGCTAGTGACTCCGCTCGTAAAACTCAGCCATTGCATGTCGTACGGCGCAAAAATGTTGAACTGAAAAGGAAAATCCACGCCCGGATGTGCCGCTGCCGCGGGAACGATCGTCGCCAGATGCGGTGGAAATTCTTTCAAGACCGTCCACTGGTCGAATCCCGCGTACGAGCCGCCCCACATCGCCACCTGGCCATTGCAATACGGCTGCTTCGCCAGCCATTCCACCACGTCGAATCCATCCTTGCCATCATTCGCGAAAGGCTCGAACTCTCCACTTGAATTTCCACGGCCCCGCACGTCCACCAGCGCGTACACGTAGCCATGCTTCGCGAAATACACCGCCCGGTCGGTGTAGGAATCGCCGATGTACGGCGTGAAGGTAAAGATAACCGGCAGCTTCTCTTTCTGGCCATGCGGCGTAAACACCGTCGCGTTCAGCTTCGCGCCGTCCCGTGCCGGAATCTTCACTGCCCATTGCATGTCCATGGTGGGTTCTTCGGCGGCAGGCTTTTGCTGCGCGCCAGCCGCGATCGCTCCCGTTAAGAGGGGCAGCGCCAACCCTGCCGCGGCCGTGCAAAACTTCTTAAACGTCATACCGAGCATCTATTCCCCCGCTTTTGTTGATTGTTTTTGATCGATGGCCCTTGACGCAAATCCGAAAGTCTATCGCTTTGTGGGAACGGCTTTCATCTGCTTGCGAATCCGCACGCGCAGCACTTTTCTCTGGTTCGCCTCCAGTACTTCGAAGCGATGATCCGCCAGGTCGATCTTGTCGCCCGGCGCCGGCACTTTGCCGGAAACGTGGCTCAGCAAACCCGCAAGCGTGGTTACCGCTTCGTCCGTTTTGTCGCCGAACTTTACGCCTAGCAACTCCTCGACGTCTGCGATCGGCATGCTCCCGCGCATGACCAGCCCGCCATCCGCTTCGCGCACCACATCCGGCGACGGTGGCTTTCCATCGTTGCCACTTGCGCCGACGATCTCTTCCACCAAGTCTTCCACGGTGGCGATTCCCGCCACCGTTCCATGCTCATCGATGACCACCGCCAATGGCTGGCCCTTCTGCCGCATTTCTCGAAGCAGTTCCGAGCCTACCTTGGTCTCCGGTATGAACAGCACCGGTTTGACCAGTTCACGCACCTTGCGTTTCAGCAAATCCAGGTCCGCAATTTGCAAAAGGTCCTGGGAGTAAACCACGCCGAAAATATCGTCGAGCGATTTTTCATACACCGGAATCTTGTTCAATTTGGTCGCAACCACTTTGGCGTGCAAATCCTCAAGAGTAGCGTCCGCCGGCATCGCCACAACATCCGGCCGCGGCGTCATCACCTCACGCACGCGTTTGTCGCTGAATTCCACGACTTGCTCGATCAAATCCGCTTGCTCCGGCTCGATGATGCCTTCTTCTTCCGCCGCCTCTACCAGGGCTTCAATTCCCTCTTCCGTGCGCTGCTCCTCGCTTTTTTCGGCCTCATGTTCCGAGATGCGCGCCAGCGATTCCGCGCCTTCCAGAAATACGCGCACCGGCCACACGAACCACATGGCCACGCGAATCAGCGGCAGGAGCGGCCGCAGCCACCGTCCCGTCGTGCGGTACAGCAGCATGTCCGGAATGAAGTGCATCGCGAAGACCACTTCGAGCACCACGAAAACTGTGATCTCCACGAACGATTCCCACGTGCCGCGAACGAAGTACACCACCCCGCGCGTCGTTTCCAGCACCAGAAACGCCAGCCAAAAGTGCCCCAGGATGCGAAACGTGCGGCCGCCGCTCTGCCGCTTGATTTTTAGTTTCGGTTCGATTTCCGCTTCGAAGATTTCCAGGTGTTCGTGGACCCGGCCCGTGGTCATGCGCCCGAGCTCGCGGTAGATCAAAGTCAAGTAGGAAAAAATGGGCAGGCTCAGTCCTACCAGGACAACGCTCAGTGCGTAGAGCCAGCTCAGGTCCATCACGCTAGCCCCAGCCGTTTTCGCAGCTTCCGTTCCACCCGCTCCATTTCGCCGCGATCGGTTTCGTGGTCGTAGCCCAGCAAATGCAACACTCCGTGAAGAATCAACACTTGAAGTTCACGGGAAAGTTTTCGCCCGTTTTTTTTCGCGTAGCGCCGCGCCGTCGCGGGAGAGATGGCGATGTCGCCCAAGTATTGGCCCGCTCTCATTCTCTTGTAGGGCCCGCCTTCCGAGGCGGGCCGTCGCGGTCTTCGCCTCGCCACCGCAGGAAAGGAAAGCACGTCGGTAGGACCGATCTTCTTTCGAAACGTCTCGTTCATCCGCGCGATCTCGGCATCGCTGACCAAGCGAACGGTTAAGTCCGCTTCCCGCAGCCCCAATTCGCTTTTCGCGCGGCGCAGAAAGCTTTCAAGTGCAGGCCGCGCCAGGCGCACCGCACGCTGCCGGTTGTCGATCGCTTGGCGATCGCACTCCTTTACAATCGCTCCGCGCTCGTTCTGAGGGAAGCTCATCCTTGCTGGATTTCTTTTTCTCGTTCCTTGCCGGACTCTCTTGCCGGCGTTCCCGCTTTGCCATTCGCGGAGTTTCCGCCGCGCTGCGGTTGCGTAACATCATACTCTTCATAAGCCCGGATAATCTGCTGCACCAGGTTGTGCCGCACTACGTCCTTCTCTCCAAATTGCACCACGCCGATCCCTTCGATTTTGCCGCAAACTTCCAGCGCTTCGATCAACCCGGATTTTTTTCCTTGCGGCAAGTCGATTTGCGTTACGTCGCCGGTAATCACCGCTTTGGAGTTGAAGCCCAGCCGCGTCAGGAACATTTTCATCTGCTCGCTAGTGGTGTTCTGCGCTTCATCCAGAATCACAAACGAATCATTCAGCGTGCGCCCGCGCATGAACGCCAGCGGCGCCACTTCAATAATGCCCTTCTCCAAAAAACGCTCCAGTTTGTCCGCGTCCAGCATGTCGTATAGCGCGTCATATAGCGGCCGCATGTACGGATCGATTTTCTGCTGTAGCGTGCCGGGCAAGAATCCCAGCCGCTCGCCCGCTTCCACTGCGGGCCGCGCCAGGATGATGCGGTTCACTTGCTTGGTCAGTAGCGCGCTTACCGCCATCGCCACGGCAATGTAGGTCTTCCCCGTTCCGCCCGGGCCGATGCCAAACATCATGTCGTGCTTTTCGATGTCTTCCATGTAGCGTTTCTGGCTGGCGTTTTTCGGCGTGACTTGTTTTTTCCCGAACGAGCGCGTCCGCCCCGGTTCAAACATCCCGCGCGGCGATTCGTGCGGTTCTTCCGTCGCCACCCGCAACAGCGATTTGACTTCCGCGGCCGAAAGCGCTTTCCCGTGCCGCGTCAGGTGGTTGTACTCTTCGACGATTTTCACCGCCTGATCCACGCTGTCTTGCTCGCCTTCGATGGTTAGCCGCGTATCGTGCAAGTGCGTGCGCACGCGCAGCACGTCCTCGAGCAAGCGCACATTTTCATCCAGCGTGCCAAAGAAAGGTTCAATTTGTCCGGAAATGTGAACGGTACGTCGCATCCAATTGGAAGGTCTTCCAGCTACAGGAACCGGGTGGCCGATGGGATTCCTCCTGCTTGTGCCTGCCACAGCTTGCCTACTACAAAGAAGGGCGGACCTGACCGCTTCGCGGTTCACTCACGGAGAAACTCTTTACACCCTAACGCAGCACTCCTCGCCGGTCAAGTTACAGCTTGGTCACAAAAAACTCCCCCTAAAAAGGTCTCACGGAGAATAATTGTCCTCTTGACATTTGTAAGCCCTTTGCTTTGTTACGATATTCTTGAGAAATCCTCGGGTATCGGTGCTCCACCATGTTTCGCTCCCCAACAGCGACCAGGTTTTCCGCTCGTCCCCTTTGTTTTGCTATTCTTGCAAACTCTTTTGCACCAGAGAAAAAGCTAACGTCATTGTTTTCAGCCGTTTCTGAAACTTTTCCTCAAAAACACAGGGGGTGGGGGGTAACTGATTCTTCAGCGAAGTCTTCCCTTCCTTCTCCTCGCATGGCGCCGTTCCAGGCCCCCAGCTACAATGTTGCTACATGCACTGCCCCGGCTGCAAAACCGAAATGACTACCATGTCGCTCGACGGCCGCTCAGCCAAACCGGTCACCATCGATGTCTGCGCCACTTGCCAGGCCTTCTGGTTCGATCAGTTCGAGAGCCTACAGCTTTCCGCGGGCTCCACGCTGAAGCTCATGAAGTATATCGGTGAACACTCCTCATCGGGGAAGCCCACGCTGCCGGGCACGCTCTCCTGTCCGCGTTGCGCCACTGCCCTGCGGCTCGCGCACAACATGCAGCGAAACATGCCCTTCACCTATTGGCGGTGCCCGAACGATGAAGGCCACTACATCGCCTTTTTCGAGTTCTTGAAAGAAAAGAATTTCATCCATCCGCTGTCGGCTGAGCAGATCAAGGAGTTGCGCCAGAACGTTCAGTTTGTGAATTGCTCCAATTGCGGCGCCTCCATCAACCTCGAATCCAACTTTGCCTGCCCCTACTGCCACTCGCCCATCTCCATGCTCGATATGAAGCAGCCGCAGCGCATGCTCGACCAGCTCAAACAAGCTGCCGAACCCAAGCCGCTTGATCCCACGCTGCCCTTTAAACTCGCTACCGCCAAGATGGAATTGGAAACCTCTCTGGCCGATCATGATCGCACTCCTGAATGGTGGAGCGATGCCGGCTCCTACGGCCTGGTCCAGGCCGGTGTCAACGCCGTAGCCCGCTGGCTCAGCGACAAGCTGGTCGATTGAGGTAGTTTTTGGGTTAGGAACGTTCGGCAGTCAAGATTACGAGGTGTTCGACATGGGTCGCGACCTGCTTGTGGAGGGCTGCCCCAAGCCTGGGCTCTTAGGCAGATGAAGAGGTATCAGAGATCGGCGCACCACGGGTTGCCTACGATAGCGCCGCAAACCAATGGATCCTGGAAGCGCGAAAAGCGAAAAAACCCGAAGACGCAGCTTTTGTGTTGAAAGAGTTCGAAGGCTACTATGTCGTGCAGCTTGTGGAATGCGATGGCGTGCCCGAGTATTCTCACGGAGGCTTGTACTCGGGAGGGCCGACGAAGCGAGTTTCCGTGGGGCGTTTCTGAATCAATATGGAAAAGCGCTACTTGCTGCAGCCGAAGCCACGCAAGCCGCCGGGGAAGCGCCCGTGCGACGGCGTACCCTTCTTTCGCGCCTAGGGCTGGCCAAACAGCCTCCAGCGCGCTGCAATTGCGGACCAACTTGAAATCGTGCCAGCGGCCGGGCGCTGGCTCATTTTCTGGGTGAGCGCGGGCACCCCATCCCCGCGTGGTTCTGCTGGGCACAGCTTCATGAGGAAGCTAGCGGATAGCACTCGGACTAGCGAACTTTCGCTAGTCGGTCAGTTTGAGAGTGGTTCCATGAGTTCAATTCGATTTCCGAAGGGGTCTTCAACGTAGATTCGGTCATAGCCCTCCAGAGGTTCGTCCGTCTTGACGGTATACCCGGCAGATTCAATGAGCGTCTTAAGGGCAGAAAGATCCTCTACCAGAAGGGCGGGGTGAGCCTTGCGGGCCGGTCGGAAGTCATTTTCCACGCCCAAATGAACCTTTAATGCGTCTCGAACGAACCAACAGCCGCCTCGTTTCGCTAGATTTGGTGGCTTTGAAACTTCTGGTATGCCGAGAACACCCTCATAAAAAGCGCGCGCTTCGGCTTCTCTACCCGATGGCATCGCCAATTGTACGTGGTCAATCTCTTTGATACGCATTCACCCTCACCTATAGTTGATTTTCTGCTACCGACTGTCCGTTTTCAAACTGACCCACTACCGAACTTTCAGCTCGTTTGACAAAGCTGGAAGGCTCGTTTAACGTTAGAAGTTTGAGTGATACACACAAGGAGCAATAGATGGCGCAGGGACAGGCTACTAAAGTCAAAAAGAAGAAAAAGTCAGTTTTGAAGCGGGCGGCGCAATCTCTCGAACGCGCCGAAGTGAACCGCGCCAACCGCACCCGGGTCCGCACGATGATGCGCAAATTGCGCACCGCCATCACCGCCGGTGACGCCACCGCCGCGGGCAATCTTCTCGAACCCACGATGTCGGCGATTGACCAGGCCATTGCCAAAAACGTGCTGCACGAGAACACTGCCAACCGCTACAAATCACGCCTTACGCTGGCCTACAACGGCATCAAAGCCAAGGCCGTGAAGTAGCAAGAGGTCCTCTCGCGTTTCGGTTTTGTCGGTGATGTAGGGGCGGGCTTTAGCCCGTCCCTTCTTTTTGAGGCCCGATGTCAACACCGATCCCCATCACCCGCGTAACAGCCTCGCGGCTCACGGAAACCCGGCGCGAAAATTCCGAATTTGGCGCCACCTTCAGCGACCACATGCTCGTCGCCGATTGGGAGGCGGGCGCCTGGAAGCAACCTCAAATCGTTCCCTTCGGCCCCATCTCTTTTTCTCCCGCGCTGACTCCCTTCCACTACGGCCAAGCGATCTTCGAAGGCTTCAAAGCGCATCGCACGCCCAAAGACGGCGTCGCGCTCTTCCGCCCACGCGAAAATTACGTTCGCTTGAATCGTTCCGCGGCGCGCCTGGCCATGCCGGAAATTCCGGAGCCGCTTTTCCTCGAAGGGGTGAAAGAATTAGTTCGCCTCGATCGCGATTGGATTCCCCATCGCGAAGGAGGTGCCCTCTACGTGCGGCCCACCTACTTCGGCATCGACGACACTCTTCTAGTTCGCCCCGCCAATCGTTTCCGCCTCATTGTGATGACTTGCCCCGTCGGTCCCTATTTCGCGCAGCCCATTCGCTTGCTCGCCGAAGAGCGTTTCGTCCGCGCCTTCCCCGGCGGCACCGGCGACAGCAAAGCCGCCGGCAACTACGCCGGAGGCTTGCTCGCTGCGCGTCTCGCCCAGGAAAAAGGTTTTCACAACGTGCTCTGGCTCGATGGCGTCGAGCGCCGCTACGTCGAAGAGTCCGGCGTGATGAATGTTTTTTTCGTGTTGGATGGCAAAGCGATTACGCCGCCGCTGGCGGGCACGATTTTGCCCGGCGTCACGCGCAACTCCGCGCTCACTTTGCTTCGCGAGATGGGCATCCCCGCCGAAGAGCGCCAGATCACTATCGATGAAATCCTCTCCGCGCACGCTACCGGAAAACTCACCGAAGCTTTTGGCGCCGGAACCGCCGCCATCGTCGCGCCCATCGCCTGCATCCGTTACCGCGAACGCGACTTGCCATTCCCGGCTGCAACCGATTCCTCGGTTGCCGCCCGGCTCCGCTCCCGCCTCGTCGCCATTCAAACCGGCCGCGAACCGGACACCCACAATTGGCTCCTGCACGTCTAAGTTCGTGTGCTCGTTCGGAATGATTGGTGACACTCGATGAACTACTATGCCTTGTTTTACGAACTCGTCGATGACATGGTCAATCGCCGCTTGCCCTTCCGCGAAGAGCACCTCCGCCTGGCACGGGAAGCCCGCGAAAGCGGCGAACTCGTTCTAGCCGGCGCGTTCGGCGAACCCGTCGATCGCGCTCTGCTCGTTTTCCTGGTGGACGACAAAAGCAAAGTCGAGTCTTTCGCTCGCCAAGATCCTTATGTCCTGAACGGGCTGGCGAAGAAATGGGAAGTTCGCCCCTGGAATGTCGTCGTCGGCAACGAAAATTCAACTTCTTCCGTTAACACAAACGCGGTAGCATCCGCGCCCGGAACGATTTTGCGCCGGTGGTCCGCTCGCACCACGGAAGCGCAACTGCCAATGTATCTGGATTACTTTTCGAAGAAAGTTGTGCCCGAGCTCCGCCGCGTCTCCGGCTACATCGGCGCCAACGTCTCCCTCAGCCGCCTCGAAAGCGAAGTCGAAATCGTTGTCGAAACTACCTGGCGCTCCCTCGAATCGATTCGCGCCTTCGCCGGCCGCGACCTGGAAGCCGCCGTCGTTTCCGAGGAAGCCGCCGCCTTGCTCACGAGCTTTGGCCGCCGCGTCTGCCATTCCGAAATAGCCTTGGCCGACCGCTCTTAAGCCCCGCCGGGCAAACTCATTTTGATGATTGGGACTCGCGGTTAATCTTATCCGCGCGCGGCCTGGGCTTCTCCGCCAGTCAACTGCGCCACTAAGAATTCCATCACTGTCCGCGGCTTTGCTCCGCCGCCTTTCAGCCGGTCGTCAGCGGCGCGCAGCGCGTGCAAACCCGCCAGCAAGCGTGGCTTCGAAATCTTTCGCGCGTTTTGCAACGCCAGTTCCGCCTGCTCCGGACGCATGCGCAGCGCTCGCGCCGCTTGCCAGCCATTCGAGACGCCTTTTACTTCGCTGGCCTCGATCAGCTTGCGGTACATCCACGTAATCGCGCCGAGCATTTGCAGCGGCTCTTCGCCATCGCGCAACAATCGATCCAGGAATTCCTGCGCCTTCTTCGACTGCCGCGCCGCCAGCAGGTCCGCCAATTCCCAAACCGTGGTGGTTTTCTCGGAAATCACGAGCGCGCTCACGTCCGCCCGCCCAATCACTTTTTTCTCAGCCGCGTAGGTCGCCAGCTTGTCGATCTCCGTTTTCAGCCGCATCAAGTCCGCGCCCACAAACTCAGCCAAATCTTCCGCCGCTCCTTTCTCGAACTCCACTCCCTGTTCTTTCCCAAGAGCGCGCGCCAACGCTACCGCCGCCGCTTGGCGTTCCCCGGGGTTTTCGCCCAGCCCGCATTCCACCACTAGCGTTTTCTCCGCCAGCACCTTGCCCAATTTCATTCGCTGGTCCAGACCGGTGGCTTCCACCACCAGCACCGTGAACGGCGCGGGATCTTCAAGATACGCAACGAGCTGCGCGACGGTCTCGTCACGATTTTTGTCCCCAAACTTCTCGATGGCTTCCGCGTCCTCGAGAAAAACCACCTGCTGCGGCGAAAGCATCGCCATCGTTTGCGCTTGGTCCAGCGCCGCTTGCGACTCGCCGCGATCCGCCGAATACCGCGACACCGCCCAAGTCCGCGAAGCCTCCGGCACAAATCTTTCGATCAATGCCGACCGGCACGCGTCGCGAAGGTACGGCTCTTCTCCCAGCAATAAAATTGCCGGAACGGGCTTGCCCTTCTCCAGCCGCCTTACGAATTCTTCCGCCGAAATCCGCGCCATCTACTCTTCTCCGTTGTAGAGGCCGGGCTTTTACCCGGCACATTCATCGGCCTCAATAATTTTCGATCACCGCCGCCACCAGCCGCGCTGCAAAATCTCGCGCCAAGCGGTCCAGGGCGGGATCCTGCTCTTCAAAGAAACTCTTTATGCTGCTTGGATTAGTTGGATCCGTCGAAATTTCGTACTGGTTGCGGAAGATAAAATTGTCCGTGTGATAGAGAATTTTTCCCGTCTCGCGCTCCTCGAAGGTGATTTCGCACTTCACGGTAACCAGCATGGCCGTCGCGCGGCCCGTCGTGGTGTCAAACACCAGCGGCACGGCTTCCATGCTTAGCACTTTGCCCCGCAGCACCGCATCGCCATTCGCCGGGTCGGAGACTACCTTGTACGGAGTCTTCGCCAAGAATTCATGCACCGTAGCGCTCGTCAATCGCTGCTCCATGCGATAGCTGGTCGTCTTATTTTCCAGCGCCGGCACGGCAATCACATGGATCGTTTTCGGCAGCGAGTCGCTTCGCCCCGCCACGTGGTACCCGCAGCTTGTGGTCCATATCGCAGCACCCATCAACACAAATGCAATACACCGCCTCATGGCAGCAATTTCTCCGCCAGCTTCATCGCATTCCAAGCTGGCAAACGAATATTATCCGCCGCTCCCCAGAACCACCAACTCCCCGGCCGCGAGGGGTCGGCCTCCGGCTGCGCAAGCTGAATGGCGTTCTCTCCAGCGGACGTTAGATTGCCAACAATGGCGCCTTTCTCGGCCAACGAGAATCCCGCCGCCGCACATGAGGAACGCACTTGTTCAGCTGTTGCTGACCCATCAAGTTCAGCGCTGGCCGAGAACGTATATCCGTAAAACACCGGCGCATGCAGCACGCGAATCGCCGGTTGGATTCCGCCCGGAGTGCCGGTACAACACCAGACTTCCTCGCGAAGACTGGTTTCGTAGGCGGAAAGATTTTCGCGGCTTCCAACTCCGAAGCGATCCGAAACGGCGAATGCGACCTGCGCGTCAAAGACGGTCTGGCCCGCGTTCTGGAAAGACAACAGTTGCTTTGTTTGGCTTTCCAATTCTTCTATTCCTGGGCGTCCCGCTTCGGACACCGGCCGAAGAAAAGTGATGCTCATCCTCTTTAAACCGAGAGGCTTTAACCCGAGTGAAAGTGAGGCGGCGGCAACACCAGGCGCCGAGATTACCCAGAAATGCGGCGCCCCGGGTGTCGAGGGTGTGCCCCGAAACTCATCGAGCTTGGGGAAGTACGCAAGTTGCGACTCCTCCTTCGTCCTCACCTTGCCCGTGAAATTGATTACTACCGCTCCGGCTGCGAGCGCGGCCTTGAAGTTGCGCTCGACGAATTCGCGTGAACCGGCAAAAAAAACCAACCGCGCCTTCTCGAAGCTTCCTTCTTCCACCGGCTGAATCACCGCCGGTTCTCCGCCTGCCTCCGTCAAGGTCCCCGCGGCTACTTCTTCGTCCACCAGCCGCAAATCCCATCCCGCGAACCTACTCTCTTCCAATAACAATTTCAGCTCCGCTCCGAGCAGCGAAGACGCCCCGGCAATCACAATGCGATGGGATTCCCGTTCCAACGAAGGCATGAATCACGTGGTCCGCGAAACCAAACGATGGCGAATAAAGCGAGTCAGGTGCAGAGCTACTCCCACGGCCGCATAGGTGCCCGCCAGAAGCACCAGGGCAAATTCAGAATACCGCCAGATCACTCCGACGATCACCACCAACAATACAATGGAGAGCGACGGCTGCTTTCGCGTCCAGGGAATATCCTTGAAGCTGTAGTAGCGAATGGTGCTGGTCATCAAAGCACCGAGAGACGCGGCCAAGAGAAACCAAGCGACCGACCACCGCCAGCCGTGCAGCGGCGCTTTGAAGCCATGCACCACGGCCGCAATCATTCCGGCCGCCGCGGGCGTCGGCATGCCCACGAAAAATTTAGAGCTGCCCGGAGCCATCCCTTGTACGTTAAACCGCGCCAGGCGCCATGCGCAGCAAACCAGGAATCCCAGGCAGCATACCCAGCCCATATCCGAAAGAAGCTGTCCCTGCTGCGTCCCGGCAATATCGAGGCTGCGCGCTCCCCAGGCGAAGGCCACCACCGCCGGCGCAATCCCGAAACTCACCACGTCCGCCAGCGAATCAAACTGCACTCCGAAATCCGTGTTCGCTCCCAGCAGCCGCGCCAGCCGTCCGTCCAGCGAATCAAACAAGATCGCAAAGCCAATGGCTTTTGCCGCGCGATCAAAATCCGCGGTGGTCCCGATGAGCGCGGCAACAACGGCAAAGTACCCGCAAAGCAAATTCGCCGACGTGAATAACGCCGGCACAAGGAATATCCCGCGCCGGAGCCTTGCGTTCTTAAACCGGCGTTCCTTGAAGGGTATTTCGTGCTGTTCGCGTTCGCCCATGGTTACGATCGTTTCCCCGTCGCTGTCAGATTTGCGTCCGTCTCTGCTGAACTCGATACTCCCAATTTAACTGCCGCCGGTTTTGCCGGCCAACGCGCGAGCACACTCGACCCGCCCTTCACGTTCTCTCCCACTTTCACCAGAATCTCGGCGTCCTTCGGAACCCACAAGTCCACCCGCGAGCCGAATCGCACCAGTCCAATACGCTCGCCGCGAGCCACCTTATCACCCTTTCTCTTCCACGAGACTACCCGCCGAGCGATCAGACCCGCAATCTGCTTGAACATGATTTCGCCCGCATCGGTGGAAAGCGTAAACACGTTCTGTTCGTTTTCCACGGAAGCCCGCTCGCGCATTGCCGCCAAAAATTTCCCCGGCCGGTATTCCAGGTGCGTAATCGTTCCCGCCGCCGGCGACCGGTTCACGTGTACGTTCCACACCGCCAGAAAAATGCTCACACGTTTTCCGGGCTTCCCCGCGTTCACTTCCTCCGCGACGACGACCACGCGGCCGTCGCCGGGAGACACCACAGCCCCAGGCTCGGTGGGAATCATGCGCTCCGGATCGCGAAAGAAAGAGAAGACAAAAATGGCAAGCAAGGCCATCGCGACGGCGGCAATATTCCATTGGAGTAGATAGAAAACGCCGCCCAGAATCAGCAGCGGCAAGCCGAAAGTGTAGCCTTCTTTGACCATGCTCTCCGGAGTAGGCTTCAGCATTTGCAGCGCGCGGCTTCGCACCGCGTGCACGCATGGTCATTCTACGACAGATTCGCCCGCGATAAAGCGTTATTGGCTATAACTGGCTTTCGCGCGTACGATACGCGCGGCAATCCGCTCCATCTCATCCTTACAGTGGAGCTTCATTTTCTTTAGCTTGATTTCTTCCAGGAGGTCTTCCGAATTGAGGTAGGGCGACTTGGAGATTTTCTGAAGTTCTGCTTCGTATTGCCGATGCTGCTCTGCCAGACGCTGATACTCGGCGTCTGTTTCGAAGGGTATGTCCCGAGGTGTCCGCTGCGCGCTTGCCATGCGTTCCTCCTGACGTTTCTGTGAATGGGATATGAGCACTACATAAACGCAAGATAGCACTCTGGCGTTCCACGTCAAGGGGGAAACTGTGGGAATTTGATACTAGCCGGTGTCTCAGTGCGAAGCGCCGGCCACCACCACCGTCGGCAAATGCTCTTCAAAGTACCCGAGGATATTCGTATACACGTCAACGCTGGTGCCCTGGCCCTCGGAGATGGCGTGGGTGCGGCCAGGATAGACGCGCATATCAAACTGCTTGCCGAGGGAAATCAATTTGTTTACCAGCAACTCGAAGCCCTGGAAGTGTACGTTGTCGTCCCCTGAACCGTGCATCACCAGCAAGTCTCCGCGCAGGCCGGAAGCAAAATTAATCGCCGAACTTTCCTCATAGGCTTTCGGACTATCTTGCGGCAGTCCCAGGTACCGCTCTTGATAGATACTGTCGTACAGCCGCTGGTCGGGCACCGACGCCACGGCTACTCCCACGCTATAGACTTCGGGATAGCGGAACATCAAATTAAGCGTCTCCGTTCCGCCTCCGCTCCATCCCCACACTCCGACACGTTTCGGGTCAATATAGGAATGAGTTTTTTCGAGAGATTCGAGGGCGGTCGCCTGCTGTTGCGAGGATAGCGGCCCAACGTTTCCGTATACAATCTTGCGCCATTCGCGGCCCCGCGGAGCGGGAGTACCCTGGTTGTCAAAGCTGGCCACCAGGTACCCGGCGCTGGTTAAAGTCCGGTCAAACATGGAGGGCCAGCGGTCCGCGGTGGTTTGTGCGGCCGGCTCGGAGTACACATTCACAATGAGGGGATACTTTTTCGCGGGGTCGAAACCCGGCGGCTTGATCAGCCACGCGTCCACCATCAAGCCTTTCCCCGCGTCCACCTTCACAAACTCCGCAGGTCCGCCTGATAGCAGCTTCACGCGCTCGCCAATCGCCGCGTTATTCGCCGTGTTTCGCACCACGCGATGATCGGGCAAGTGCACTACTTCAAAAACGGGCGGCGCATCGAACGAAGAGTAGCTGTGAAACGCCCATTCGCCGTTCGGCGAAATAGTGTAGGAGTGCGTGGCTGGCAAACTCGGCGTCAAACGTTCCGGCGCGGCGCTGCCGTCCAGCCGCGCGCGGTACAGGTAACGCTGCGTTGGATTTTCTGGCGAGGCTGTGAAATAAGCCCACTTCTCATCCCGGCTGATATGGTTCAAGGTGACGACATCGAAATCACCACGCGTGACCAGCTGGGCTTTGCCGGTGTCGCGCGCCACGCGATACAAATGCCGCCAGCCGTCCCGCTCGCTCAGCACCAGGAATTCCCTTCCCTGATTGATCCAAGAAACGTCACGGTTAACATCCACCCAAGCGCGGTCTTCGTCCACAAAGACCGCTCGTGAAACACCGGTGGCGGCATCCGCCAGCAGAAATTCATTCTTATTCTGCAAGCGGTTCATGTGTTGAAGCAGCACATGACTGGAATCCGCCCACCCCATTTCGGGGATGTAATTGTTGTGCGGATCTCCCGACGTCTGCATCCAGATGACTGGCCCGCCCGCGGCGTTGGCTACTCCCATGCGAACCGCGGAATTTGCCGTTCCTGCCAGCGGATACGGATACTCCAGCGTTTGCGGATAGACTCCCGTATGCGGATAGGGAATTCCGGTGACCACCTCGCCTCTCGGAGCTCCGAGGTCGTAAATCAGTGTGTATTTCTCGACGCCGCTGGTGTTGAACTGCCAGAACGCGATGGCCTGACTGTCCGGACTCCATTCGAAACCGTCACGGATGTCGAACTCTTCTTCGTTCACCCAGTCGGAAGTCCCGTTGATAATCGTATCAGAGCCGTCCCGGGTCAATTGCGCAATTTTTCCGCTGGCCAGATCCTCGACGTAAACATTGTTCCCGCGAACGTATCCGACCTTGCTGTTGTCCGGCGAAAACTTCGCAAACATCAAGCTCGACGCGGGGGCATCGCCTCCGAGTTTGTGCAAAGCGCCGTTCGCCAAGTCGAGAACCCAATAATCTCCGCGCGTGTTCTGGCGCCAGACCGTCTTTGAGTTTGTGAACACCAGAACCTTGCGTCCATCCGGAGAAATCCGGTAACTTTCAACAGCCAACGGCGTTTTCTCGCCGCTGGGAATCAAGCGGTCTGCCGCAATCAGAATTTCCCGCGCGCCCGTTGCCGTCTGGTATCGCACAATGTCGCTGCCCGGCCCTTTGGCTGAAGATTCAAGATCCAGATAGGAATCTCCGTTCCCCAGCCAGGCGCCGCCACGAAAGGTCTTTATCCGGAATTCTGGATTGTTCATGGTGCGCGCCAGCAGTTTCGCCGCAGCCTGCCTTTGATCGGCTTCGGCCGTAAGCGGGGCGCCAATGACTGCGGCGACGACGAAAACAGTCCACGCAGCTTTCGCGAGGGTGCGATTTCCTCTCGACCGAAGATGCGCCGGGCCATATTCCAGTTTTCCATGAAACATCTTTGTCTCCTTAGATCTCTAGCGCGAGGAAACACTACCAGATTCGGAGCCGCTCCTGCGTCTCCCGGCGACTGGAGAATCCCTGCGGTGTCCTCACTCACGAATGTGGGCTCGATCGAACTGCGGGACATCACCTGTTTTGCCTGTTTGCTGCGGACTTAGTCACAAAGTCCCGTGGCTCTCCTGGATGCTAGTGCTCCAGTTTCCTCTCCATCAGGACGGCCGCCTCGTCCGGGTGTCGATAATAGCCCGCGCGGCGCCCTTTCCTGGCAAAGCCGTGCTTGGTATAGAACGCGATGCCGCTAACGTTGGAGTCGCGAACTTCTAAAAAGACTCGGGTAATCCCGCGAACCCGGAATTCCTCCATGGCTGCCTTCAGGAGTCTCTGGCCCTCTCCTATGCGGCGTTTCAGCAGGTGCACGGCAAGGTTCAGAATCTCGGCTTCCTCTCCCACTTGCCTGGCGACGAAAAAGCCGGTGATTTTACCTTCCTTTTCCGAAACCAGCGCCAGGACGCCAGGCCAACCGAGCAATTCCTTGAAACCTAGCTCCGTCCACTGGGCCGCCTCCGGTGAACCCCTGAGGATTTCCCGCGCGGCGGCGGCGTCCGCTGCGCCAAAGGCCCGAATCCTCGCGCCGGCCCGGTCCACCTGCGGCTTAGCGGCCATGCGCGGCGTTGCCTTTCCAGAAAATCTCCGCGTCCGACCGCCGCACATAATTGGCATCGAGCGCCAGCGCGTCTGTAAACCGCCCCTCCGCTAGGGCTGCCAAGCCCAGCCGGCCAATCATTGGCGCGCGCACGCTCGAAACGCTCTCAAGCCTCTCTCCCAGCATTTCTCGCGCCCTCCAAGCCGCTTGCGATTCTACGCACTCCGCATCCATCGAAACCCATGAGATTTTGGCGCTTTTCGCTACTTCCGCTGCTGCTTCCACGAATTTCCCGGGAGCAATCACCATCTCGTCTCCCACCCGCGCCAAGTCCTTCCCATCGCCACGGTAGATCGCTCCGAACACTTGTTCCCGCTGGGCATTGAAAAACGACGCTATCCAACCGTGGACCTCGGAAGCTTCCCGCGCCAAGGACTCCAATCGCGAAACCGCCACGATCGGTTTCCCGTATACTTCTGCCCACGCTTTCACGGCCGTAAGCCCTACCCGTACCCCGGTAAACGACCCCGGTCCAGCCGCCACGGCATAGACACCAACTTGTTCCATCTTGATTTTGCTGCCCGCCAGGGCTTCGTCCACCGCCGGGAGCAGCCAAGACGAGTAATCCTCCGATGCGTCATGTACTACGACTTCGAACACCTCCGCACCCTGGAGCAACGCGACGCTGCCCCGCGAATCGCACGTATCTATCGCCAGTACAATCATATGGGCGCCAGGACCTCACATTTGGCGGCTAGAACAATCACATCCGTATTCTACAGTTCGCCAACACACCCCGATAGTCCCCGCGAGGACAGCCGTCCCTCCGAACGGGTAAGATTCCTCGGGAATTTGCTCATTTCTCAGCGGCAAACCTCTGCTTCGCCTGAAAAAATAGCGAGTTTTGGTACAGCGAACGGTCGTTTTTTAGGTTTAAAGTGTCGATAAAGCACGTCGAACGACAGCTGAAATTCGCCCTCCTACAGCAATTCTGTTGCCAAATTAGTACCTAAATTTCGCTAACCCCCTGATTCCACTGGATATATCTTGACTCTTCCAACACACTCTTATACACTCCTCCTGCATCTCCTGAGGGGGAATCCAAAAAATCTATGGACTACAAGATCGGTGACAAGGTCGTTTACCCGAATCACGGTGTGGGCATTGTTGAACAGATTAGCTACGGAGTTTTGAACGGCAGAACCGAACGTTACTTCATGATTCGCATTGTTTCCAGCGGCTTGCGCGTGATGGTCCCGCAGTCCAACGCCATGACCGTTGGCCTTCGTTCCGTCATTCGTTCCGCGGAATCCAGCAAAGTCCTGGGCTTCCTCGAAACCGGCAAACTCAACTCTCACCACGACTGGAAACACCGCTTCAAAGAGAATTCGGAGCGCATGCGCACCGGGTCCCTCCTCGAAGTCGCCGTCGTCCTCAAGAGTCTCGTTTCCCTCAGCCGCAGCAAGCCGCTCTCTTTCCGCGAAAAGAAAATGCTCGAACGCGCGAAGTACCTGCTCGTCAGCGAGATGGCCACTTCCCGCAACACTACCGCGGAAAACGCCGAGGCCACTGTCGTGAAGTCCCTGGCCAAAGCCAAGCTCACGTTTCCCGTAATGACCGAAAAATTTGAGTAGCCCTTGCCGCTTCGGCGGCACTTCCTTCCCCGAGCGGGCAGCTTTCTTAGCTGCCCGCTTTTTTTCGCCCCGTTAAATGTAAGGCCCGACGTTGCGCCTCCCTAAGCCGCCTATTCAACATGCGGGTCTTGGATACATACTCAACTATCGGCTTGCCGGGAGCGGCTTATGATGTGTTCCAATGCGTTGTTCATTTTGAAGTCCCACGTTCTTTATATCGGGGAGAGCGCGGTCAACGCCACTTGAGCTTCGCGAAGCGTCCTGGCAACCGTAGCGGCGATCTCTGGCGCCCCGGGAGTGTCGCCGTGAATGCAGAGGGTTTGCGCGTCAACCGAAACTTCGCTGCCGTCGCTCGCTATCACTATGCTTCGCTCCGCGATGCCAAGGGCTTGCCGAGCCGCTTCCTCGGGATTGTGGATCAGCGCGTCGGCAAACTTGCGCGAGCGCAAAGTGCCATCAGGGGCATACCGCCGATCGGCGAACGCTTCCGCAGCTACCGCGAATCCTGCTTCCCGAAAGACAGCCAGCATCAGCGATCCGGCCAAGCCCACTAGCACAACGTCGCGGTTCCATCGCCCGACACCCGCCGCAATGGCCTCGGCAAGCTCGCGATTGCCTACCGCTTGATTGTAGAGGGCACCATGCGGCTTGACGTGAACGACGCGCGCACCGCATCGTTTGGCAACTTCGGCGAGCGCGTGAACCTGTTCGAATACGGAAGCGCCGATCTCTTGCGGCGGCAGTTTCAACTCCAGCCGCCCGAAATTCGCGCGATCCGGATAACCCGGATGCGCGCCAATCGCCAGTTTCCAGCGCAGCGCTTGCTCGACCGTCGTCTTCATGGTCTGCTCGTCGCCAGCATGCCCGCCGCAAGCGATGTTGACCGACGTGATCGAGCGCATCATCGCTTCCTGCGTGCCGTCGGCAATCGCTTCCGGCAGTTCGCCCAGGTCGCAATTCAGGTCAATCTTTAGCTGGCCAAGCTTCATTCCGAAATCAGCTCCTACCACTCCATCAGCTCTTCCTGTTCTTTCAGCAGCTCTCTCGCCGTGTTCCAATCGACCCACTCAAATCGAATCTCATCGCGCGGCCGAAGCTGGCCCAAATGATGCAGATCCGCCGAAACGACATTCGCTATTTTGGGATATCCCCCCGTGGTTTGCTGCTCTACAAAAAGGATGATAGGCATTCCACCTTCCGGAACTTGAATGGTTCCCAGCGCAACGCCTTCCGAAATCATCTCTCCGCCCGCGGGCCCTTGAATCGGTGGGCCCTGCAGTCGAATTCCCATCCGGTTGGAGTCCTCCGCCACGCGATACGCGCTCGAATAGAAAATTTCTTTAGCACCCTGAGAAAACCAGCCGCTCTGCGGGCCGTCCGTGGCGCGCAATACCTTTCGAGGTTCCACAATCTTCATGACTCGCGGTGACAGCATGCACTCCCCTTCTCGAAACTTCGCGGACCAGTCGCCTGCCCCCTTCCACTTGTGCGTGCCGATCTTCAGGACATCCCCTTTCCGCAACGCTCTCCCCTCATGCCCGCCGAGCCCGCTCAGAATATGTGTCGACGCCTTTCCCAAGAAAAGCTCCACTTCGATTCCACCTAGCACACACAAATAACACCGCGCTCCGGATCGCGTCGGCCCCACCCGCAGCACTTGCCCCGGCTTCGCTTCCAACGCCTTCCACAACTCGACTGGCTTTCCCTCCCGCGTCGCGCCGAAATCCGACCCCGCCAGCGATAGCACCGCGCCTTCCGGAAACGCAAACGTCCCCCCCAGCAGCGTCATTTCCAGCCCGGCTTCTCCTTCAGCGTTCCCTACCAGCCGATTCCCCATGCGAAGTGAAATCGCATCCGCCGCACCCGAAGGCGAAACTCCCATCGGACCAAACCCTTCCCGCCCCAAGTCTTGCACGGTCGTAAAAAGTCCCGGGTCCAGCACACGAATCACGCCCATTCTTTCTCCACCGCGGCAAATCGCTCCGCACCAATCGGCCTGAATCGCACGCGATCGCCAATCGATAGCAAACTCAACTCTTTCCGGTTCGCCCGGAACATCTTTATAGGCGTGCGCCCAAGAAGCCTCCACCCGCCCGGCGTGGCAAACGGGTACACGCCCGTCTGATTCCCCGCGATCCCCAAGCTGCCCGCCGCCACGTTTCGCCGCGGCGCCGCCAGCCGCGGGGTCACCAGCTCTTTCGGCAAGTCACCCAAGTAGGCAAAACCCGGCACGAATCCCAAGAAATAAACGAGATATTCGGCCGAGGCATGCAACTCGATCGCTTGCGCCTCCGTCAGTCCACGCATGGCGCACACTTCCGCCAAATCCGGACCAAACTCTCCGCCATAGCAGACCGGAATTTCCACCCGCCGCGCCTCCGGCAACTTCACCTCTTCCAGCCGCTCGAGATATTTGCGCAGAATCTCTTCCACTTCCTCATGCCGCAGCTTCAGAGCGTCAAATTTGACCAGCAACGAACAATACGCTGGATGCAAATTGCGAACTCCCTCCACTGGCTCCAATTCCAGCAATCGCAGCAGCCGGCGAACCTGTTCATTCGCCTGGAGTGTGATCTGACCGTGTAGAGGCGGGGCTGCAACCCGGCCTTCGAGGTCCTGCCCGCCCGGGTCCCCAAAATAAACCAGCAGCGATTGATCGCTCGCAAACTGAAATCGCGCGCTCTGGTCCGCCAAAGTGCCCATGCCCGCGAAAGTATACCTCACGCACCAACGCCGGAAGCCTCTGCCGCGGGATTCTGTCCCCCGCACCTGCAGTGTTCTATGGCAAAATGCCGTGGTGCTCCAATCGCTGACAGCGCGCAAAGAATGGAAGTTCTTCGCCGTCCTGCCGAAGGCGGATCCTTTTCTCTCCGCCGTCTGGTGGACCACGCTGCTTCTCAGAGGCATCCTTCCAGCCGCATTCGCGATCGCCATGGGCGTGCTCGTCGCCGCCGTCGAGCACGGTCATCCTCTCACTGGTCCGCTCGCCTTTGCGGGTGCCATCTTCGTGCTGCTTCAGGTGCTCAGCCCGATTCATCAAGCCGTCAGCACCAATCTTGGCGACCGCACTGCCGCATGGCTTTACGACCGGCTCACCGAGGCCTGCGTGCGCCCGCCGGGCATGGGCCACCTCGAAGATCCGGCGCTCACGAGCGACCTTACCGTCGCGCGGGACTTCGACCTCGGGATGACCGGCCCGCCGCTCTCGATCTCCATGGATTTCATCGCTAGCGGCATGGTCGAGATGATTGGCGGCGTCGCCTCCGCTGTGATTCTTTTCCGATACGCTTGGTGGGCGCCCATCGTACTTCTAGGCGCGTGGCTGGCCACGCATTGGCTTCTCCGCGAGAGCGCCATCTGGCGCGATCGCAACACCGAAGAAGTGCGCGGGGCGCAGCGCGACGCCGACTACGCCTACCGCCTGGCCGTTGACCCGCCTGCGAGCAAGGAGCTGCGTCTGTTCGGTCTCACCCAGTGGACCATCGAACGCTTCATCGCCAGACGCACTCGCTTGCACGAGCTGCAGTACGCCGCCACCCGTCTGCGCGAGCGGCCTGTGATCTGGAGCATGCTTCTCGTGGTCTCGGCAAACGTTCTGGTGTTTTTCATGCTGGCGAACGCCGCCGCCAACGGGCGCATCAGTCTCGGAGAAGCCGTCGTCTACGTCCAGTGCGCCATCGGCGTGTCGATGATCGCCTTCGGCGGATTTAGTTGGGCCCTCGATGGAGCGGCAGCACCCGTCGCGGCAGTCCTGCGGCTGGAGTCGGCGATGCGTCCCAAAGGCGCGTTGCCGTCGGGCAATCGCTCCGCAGATGCGAAACCTGCGCGCGAGATTCATCTTCGCGACGTCTCGTTCGCATATCCCGGCGGCGCGCCCGTCTTGGAGCACTTCGATCTAACGATTCCCGCTGGTTCTTCGCTCGCCATCGTTGGTCAGAATGGCGCCGGCAAAACAACGATCGCAAAGCTGCTGTGCCGCTTGTACGATCCGCAGTCGGGTGCTATCGAGATCGACGGCCTCGACCTTCGTGAGTTCGATCTCGAGTCATGGCGCTCGCGCGTCGCTGCTGTGTTCCAGGACTTCATCCGCCTCGAGCTGCCGCTGCGCGACAACGTGGCGCCTGCGGGCGCGCCGGACGATATCATTCGCGCCACGCTAGAATCCGCTGGAGCGGCGAACCTAGCTTCGTTAGACACCGTGCTCTCACGCGGGTACCACGACGGCACCGACCTCTCCGGCGGCCAATGGCAGCGCATCGCTCTCGCGCGCGCCCTGGCGGGCGTCAGGATGGGCGCGGGAGTAGTGCTGCTCGACGAACCGACCGCGCAACTCGACGTGCGCGGGGAATCGGAAATCTTCGATCGCCTGCTTGCCGCCACGCGGCATTGCACGACCATCCTGATCTCGCATCGCTTCTCGACGGTGCGTCACGCCGATCGTATTTGCGTGCTCGAGCACGGCCGGGTCATCGAGCTTGGCACCCACGACGAGCTGATCGCGCTTGGCGGACGCTATCGCACCATGTTCGATCTGCAAGCGCAGCGCTTCATTGTCCCCGAAGAGGAGGAGGGGAAAACGTATGACGTCCTCTCCTAATCGCGCGTCCGGGAAGCCCGCAGCACCTGGAACGTCCGCAAAGCCCGTGACTTCCACAAAGATTGAACCGCTGCCTCCGGCGCTTTCCTCGATGTGGCGGTTGTGCAAGCTGGGGTATCGCCACGAGCCGCGCTTGATGCTCGTGGCTTTCCTGCTGTCCCAGCTCGCGGCCCTGCCCGATGCGCTCTTCGCTTTGTGGCTGATGCTCCTCGGCAAAGGAGTCCTCGAGCACCGCCCAGGCTTGATGCAAGGCGCGGCAATCGGCCTCGCGGTGTCCGCCGCCGCGACTTGGTTTCTCCGCACGGTTAGCACCCGCATGCAGCGTCGTTTCCGCGACAAGGTGACCATCGCACTCGAGTCCCACGTCGCTCAATTGCAAGCATCGGTCGCCACCATCGCGCATCAGGAACGCCCCGAGTATCTCGATCGGCTGTCCATGCTCCGCAACCAGGTTTTCGTGCTTGACCACATGTACATGTCGGTCTTTTCGACGACCGGATGGATCCTGCGGCTGGGCGTGACGATGGCCCTGCTGGCCTCCATTCATCCCGCTCTCCTCCTGCTCGCAGTCTTCGCGATTCCCACGGTACTGACGGCGACCTGGCGGCCCGCCGTCGAGCGGATTGCTCAAGAACGAGGGGCGCAAAGCGGCCGGCTCGCGCGTCATCTATTCACCATGGCCACGACTGCAGCGCCGGGCAAGGAAGTCCGCGTCACCGGCATCGGCGAGATGCTCATTACCGAGCGTCGGTCGGCGTGGGAGCGTTGGTACCGGCCGGTGGCTCGCGCCCGCTGGGGCTCGGCCCTTTGGCACTCGCTGGCCTGGGCGATTTTCGGCTTGGCGTATGTCGGCGCGGTTGTGTTTGTGTCCTCCAGACTTCACGCGCCTGCGTCTGCCGTACTCCTGGTGCTCGCCGCCGGTGCGCGGCTGTCGGCCTATATCGGCGCCACCGTCGGCGAGATTGGATTCTTGCGAGGATTCTGGATGGATGGCTCGCGCCGGCTTGCCTGGCTGGAAGACTACGCCGCCTCGGTCGCTCGGTCGGGCGATCTGCCAGTCCCTGCCGTGTTGCACCGCGGCTTGCGGCTCGAGCATGTATCCTTCGCGTACCCCGGCACGTCGCGTCTGGTGCTGGACGATATATCTGTAACCCTGCCCGCGGGCGCCGTCGTCGCCATCGTCGGTGAGAACGGCGCCGGTAAGACGACCTTGGTCAAACTGCTGGCGAAAATGTACGAGCCCTCGTCAGGCTCGATTTTTCTGGACGACACGCCGCTGGCGCGGGCCCCGGCTCCCGAATGGCGCGAGCGTCTCGCGGGCGCTTTTCAGGATTTTTTCCGTTTCGAATTTCGCGCCAGGCACACCGTTGGTTTGGGAGACGTTCCTCGCCTGGACCACGAGCCCGCCGTAGTTGCGGCTGTCGATCGCGCCGGCGCCAACGAGGTCGTCGCCCGCCTGACCCTGGGCCTTGATACGCAGCTTGGTCCGACGTGGCCGTCCGGCGTCGAGCTATCGTTCGGCCAGTGGCAGAAGCTCGCGCTGGCGCGCGGTTTCATGCGCGATCAGCCGCTTCTGCTGGTCTTGGACGAACCAACCGCCGCCCTGGATGCGGAGACAGAACACGCCTTGTTCGAGCGCTACTCCGCAATGGCCCGCGGCACCGGCGAAAACCACAGCGGCCGCATCACCATCCTGGTGTCCCACCGCTTCTCGACCGTCCGCATGGCCGATCTCATTGTCGTGCTCGATGGAGCTAAGCTCGTGGAGGTCGGAACTCACGATGAACTGATGGCCAAGCGCGGCCAGTACTCTGAGCTGTATAGCATCCAAGCCGCCGCCTACCGCTGACCACCCCGTCGCCGGCTAGACGGCGGCCCGAATCCTATCGAACTGCATCCTCCCCAAAAAACGGAATAAGAACGAATTTCGGTGCCCAAGTGTCGGCTTGTCTAGGCCAGGGCGAGGCTAGGATCGGCGTTGAGGTTTGTGTCGGCGACAATGCCGGCGCGGAATCGCGGATACGCCGCCGCGGCAATCATCGCCGCGTTGTCGGTCGAAAGCGCCCGGCTCGGAAAAAATACTTCGACGCCAGCGGATTTCGCTCGTTCTTCAAACCTGGCGCGCAGTTGCGAGTTCGCGGCAACCCCGCCGGAAACCAGCACGCTTTCGACACTCAGCTCTTCCGCGGCGCGCATGGTACGTTCGACTAAATCGCGCACCACTGCGTTTTGAAACTCCCGCACCAGCGCGAGCGTTTTCGCCGAGCACAGGGGCAGCAACTGTTCGAATTTTCTCTCCCCGCGTTGCAGCGCTTCTTCCCGCACGCGAATCTCCTCTGCATATTCCTCTTGTTCGCGCACATGATAAAGCACCGCCGTCTTCAACCCGCTGAAACTGAAATCCAGCGCATTTCCTTTCATTTTCGTCGGCCCGAATTTCACTGGCGCCGGCGCGCCATTGGGGACGGCCGCCAGCCGGTCGAGAATCGGTCCTCCGGGATATCCGAGCGCAAGGAGCTTCGCTACTTTGTCATACGCTTCCCCGGCTGCATCGTCCCGCGTCTGACCAATTTTCCTGTAAAGCAATCGCGCGCCAGCATCCTGCTGGTCCGCATCTTGCAGCTTCACTTCATAGAGAACGGTGTGTCCGCCTGAAACAATCAAACACACCGCCGGCAATTTCGCAACACGACCCGCCTTATGGGCCTCCAGAAAAACCGCATGAACATGCCCTTCGAGATGATTTACCGGCACCAGCGGTTTCCCCAGCGCTTGCGCCAGCGTTTTGCCATAGGTAATTCCCACCAGCAGCGCTCCCACCAAGCCCGGCCCCTGCGTTACGCCAATCGCATCGACATGAGCCAGCTTCATTCCCGCTTGCTCCAGCGCCTCCCGCACCACCGGCACAATCTGCCGCAAGTGTTCGCGCGACGCCAGCTCGGGAACTACTCCGCCATACTTTCGGTGAATGGCGATCTGCGAAGCCACCACGCTGGACAAAATTTCCCGTCCGTCGGCCACCACCGCCGCCGCCGTCTCGTCGCACGAAGATTCAATCCCCAGAATGCGCGTGCTCATCGAATTTCACTCTCTACAACTTCAAATTCTTCAAGTACTCGCGGAAGTCGCCGCCAAACTCGGCATTCTGCAACGCAATTTCTACCGTCGCTTTCAGGAACCCCAGTTTGTCGCCCGCATCATAGGAGACACCCTCGTAAATGTAGGCCCATAGGCCGTCTTCCTGCGCCAGGATGCGCAGCGCGTCCGTCAATTGGATTTCGTTCCCAGTTCCCGGCTTGGTGCGCGCCAAACAATCGAAAATCTGCGGCGGCAAAACGTAGCGCCCGGTAATGGCCAGGTTGGACGGTGCTTTTTCCGGCTTGGGCTTTTCCACCAGATCGCGGATCCTCAACAGCCGCGCGCCGAACGGCGCTTGCGGCGCCGGTTCGCAATCCACGATTCCGTAAAGATGCGTCTTCTCTTTCGGCACTTCTTCCACGGCAATCGCTCCAACACCGGTTGCCGCATACACATCGATGAGCTGTTTCGTGGCTGGATTGGCGCCGGGAATCAGCACATCCCCGAGCAGAACCGCGAACGGCTCGTCACCTACCAAGTCTTTTGCCACCAGCACGGCGTGCCCCAGGCCTAGAGGCTCTTTTTGCCGCGTGTAGCTTACCTGCACCATGTCGCTGATGCGCCGCACCATCGCGGCTTGCTCTTTCTTTCCTTTTTCTTCCAGGAAGCGCTCCAATGTCGGCGAATGGTCGAAGTGATCTTCGATTGAATTCTTCCCTTTTCCGGTCACGATAATAATGTGCTCGATCCCTGACACCACGCACTCTTCCACGACGTATTGAATTTGCGGTTTGTCGACGACCGTCAGCATTTCCTTAGGCTGCGCTTTTGTGGCCGGCAAGAAGCGCGTCCCTAGTCCCGCCGCAGGCAACACGGCTTTGCGTACTGTTCGTCCAACGGCGCTCTTCGTTTGCGATAGGTCAGCCATCGGTTTCCTCGCTGGACTTACTTTTTCTTTGCGGGCTTCTCGCTTTTTGTTTCCTTGGAGGACGTTTCTTTCGAAGTCGTTTCCTTTGAAGTCCCTTCCTTGCTCGCCGAATCTTTCCCTTTGCTCGCGGATTCTTTCGTTTCCCCGGCGGGCTGGTCCACTTTATCGCCGTCGCCGCTGCTGGGCTTCTTTCCGCCGTAGTCTGTAACGTACCAGCCCGCGCCTTTGAATTGAATCGCTGGCGCGGTGATTACCGGTTCCACTTTGCCGCCACAGTGTGGACATTTTTTCAAGTACGGACCGGAAACGTTTTCAATTTTTTCCGTGTTGCGCCCGCATTTTAAGCATTTGTAGTCGTACAGGGGCACTGACGCTCCTCCCAAGTGGTGCTCAAAACTCAAAGTATAGCATTGCTCTTACGCCGGAGAGACCTCGGGCTCCATTCCCTTGGCAGGAATCGCTCTATCGCCGGCGCGCCGTTAGTAGTAGCGGGTCTTCAGACCCGTGCTTTGGACCTTATCTTCTCTAGCGCCGGCACCCTTGCCGGCTCCTTCCCTGCTTCGCGCGCCCGGTTCGCGCGACAACCGCGAATGGTAATCGCGACCGCGTGCTAGACTCGACGGCATGAAAGCGAAGCCAGTTCCCCGCAATCTTGACGAAGCCGCGAATCCGGCAGCCGCCGGATGTCTTTATCTTGTGGGCACCCCCATCGGTAACCTCGAGGACATCACGCTTCGCGCCCTGCGCATCCTGAAAGAGGTCGCTCAAATCGCGTGCGAAGACACCCGCCACACGCAAAAGCTCCTCACCCACTACGACATCCACAAGCCGCTCGTCAGCTACCACGAACACAACGAATTGACCCGCGCCCCGGAACTGGTCGTCGCGCTGGAGCAAGGCGCGAAAATCGCCCTGGTCAGCGATGCTGGAATGCCGCTCGTTTCCGATCCCGGCCACCGCCTCGTGACGCTCTGCTTGCGGCACCATATTCCCGTCGTCCCGGTTCCCGGACCATCCGCGCTGCTCGCTTCTCTTTCCGCTTCCGGCTTACCCAACGAAGAATTCCTCTTCGTCGGCTTCTTGCCGGCACGCAGTGGCGAACGCCGCCGCGCCCTCGAACGTCTGCGCATCGAAGACCGCACCATCATCCTTTATGAAGCGCCGCACCGCATAGCGGAGTGTATTGCCGAAGCGCGCGAAGTCCTCGGCAACCGCAGCGCCTGCATCGCCCGCGAAGTCACCAAGCTGCACGAAGAGTTCCGCCGCGGCAAACTCTCCGAACTCTCCCTATCCCTCGAAGAACGCCCCGCCCGCGGCGAAATCACCCTCTTGATCGGCCCCGAAGCTCCCGCCGACGCTCGCACCCAGGCCAATTCCACGCAAAGCCTCGCCGATCGCGTCGAAGAACTCATCCGCCAAGCCAAGCTCGACCGCAAAGAAGCCCTCAAGCTAGCCGCCAAAGAGCGGGGCCTCTCGCGCCACGATGCCTACTCCCAAATTGTCGATGCCAAAGCGCAGCACGAAGAGACGTGAGGGAAACGGAAGCATCCTGCGAAAACGGCCAGGGAGTGACATGAGAATGAAAAAGCTGAAATTCGCAATAGGGCCATCGCAAAACTAGCGATCCCCAAGTTGTTGCTGATTCTTGCCCGTTCTACCATGGCCCGTATTCCAATCGAAATTGTTTTTCCCTCTCACCTATTTCAATGTGACTGTGATAGCGACATTTTGGGAAGGGTACGCCTTCGCTCCCGCGCTGGGGTTAGTAAGACGTCCCTGGTTTTTCCTTTCGGAAATCTGCTTCTGGACTACGCTCTGGTGACAGCCATAAAGGAATTCTGAGTAAAGTGAGCGGTCAGCTTGCGTAGAGAAACATCTCCTTCATCCGGCACCTTTTCTGGGATGAGATCTCTCTTCTCCGCGAAACTAATCACGAACAACCAACCACTGCCTAGCCCAGCGCGCGTTTCAAGCGCTTGGCGGCCGCCTGCAATTGGCGCTTCAATCCATCCACTTGTTTCGATAGGTCCGCCAACTCCTTTTTCGCCAGCTTTCCGGCCTTAACAATCTGATGCGCCTTGCGATCCGCCCGGCCCATCGCGGATCCAATTTTTACCGCCACTTGCGTCAACCTGCCCTTCTTCGCCATAGTCTCCTCCCTTTGCCATCCAGTCTTCCCGTTGGAACGGGTCTCATCCTACAGCGGCATCGCCGTGCTGCCAACCACTTCTCCGGTCTTGTCGGGATTTCGCTCTTTCGTGGAGTCGGCACTTGACTCCCCAACTCCAGGGGCTCAATACAAATCACCGGACGGTATCGCCCTAGGGCCGCCCAACGGCGGGCGCGAAAGTTGCGTGGGGCAACAGCTGGTTTATTGCGACGTACTTGGGACAATGACGCCTCGCCCGTGTCGAGGCGGCTTTACGCCGCCATCCTTGCCTTTTCTAGTGGCGGGTCTTTCAGACCCGTTCTTTTCCGTTCTGTATTTACCTAAACGTTAGCCTAGGCGGCGGATTCGGAGCGGAAGACGCGCTGGAAACGCGGTCCGGTGAACTGCACGCCGACCAACTTTTCGCTTTTGGATTCGGAATCGGTCACATGCACGACGCGTCCGCGAGTGAAAAAGTCTGTATCGTTGCCCCTGGCAATCCCCGCGCGAACGTTGTTGCCCGGACCCGACGAGCGGTTGTAGCCATCGGCATCCGCAAAGCGGCCGCTGTTATTGGCGCTTAGAAAGCGGTCGGCGCGGCGGGCTCCGTAGTGCGAAAAAGGGATGCGGATTTCCAGGTCCGAGCCGATGGCCACGTCGAAGCGCGTGACGAAAGCCGCGCCGCTGCGGCAAAGATTTTCGCTGGAGGTATCTTCTTCGAAGGCCAAACCGTGGCAATCGCGCCCGCTAATTTTCAGCGGCAGGCGGACAGCGATTCTACGTTCCGAGCGTTGCTTCGCAACGGTCGTGCTCGCGAGCGGGACCATGGGCTGGGTCCTCGATTCTGGTGACCGCAGAGCGGCCAACGATTCCGTCGGCTCCGAGTGGGTCGGCGCCGCCTTTTCCCGTGACCGCAGCGGCTCGGCCCTCGAAGAATCCTTCCACACTTTCGAGGATCTCTACGGGCGTGCGCGCCGCGTGTACCAAGCCACGAAGTTCACTGCCGTTTCCCACCCCATGCGTAAACCAGCAAGCGAACTGTTTCATTTTGCCTACGCCATCGGGCAGGCTGGCAGCATTAATTTGCCTATAGTAGTCCATGAGTAAACAGTAGCGGACTTCGTCGCTGGGGATTTCGTAGCGGCCGGTTTCGACAAGCTGCTGCATCTGCGAAAAAATCCACGGGTTAGTGGCGGCGGCGCGGCCAATCATCACCGCATCGCAGCCGGTTTCGCGCACCATGCGCGCGGCGTCTTCCGGCTTGTTGATGTCGCCGTTGCCGATCACGGGGATCTTCACGGCTTGTTTGACGGCGGCGATGAGGCTCCAGTCGGCCGCACCTTTGTAACCCTGCTCGCGGGTGCGCGGGTGCACGGCGACAGCTTCGACGCCGACGCTTTCCGCCATTTTTGCAACGTCAACGGCAACGATGGAATTTTCGTCCCAGCCGGCGCGCAGCTTGATCGTCAGGGGAATTTTGACGGCGCCGCGCACTGCTTTGAAAATATCCTCGAGCAGCGGCAAATCGCGCAGCAAACCGGAGCCGCCGCACTTCACCACTTTTTTCGCCGGGCAGCCAAGGTTAATGTCCACCGCGTCGTACCCCAGGTCTTCCACCATTTTCGCGGCTTCCGCCATGACGGCCGGATTCGCCCCGAAAAGCTGCGCGGTGATGGGGTGCTCGTCTTCCTGAAAATAAAGATAGCGCAGCGTCTTTTTCGCACTGCGCGTGATGCCTTCCGAGCTGGTGAACTCCGTCATCAACAAGCCGCACCCGCCGAGTGCGCGAATCACGCGGCGGAAAAGCGTGTCCGTCACGCCAGCCATAGGCGCCAGCACCGCCGCCGGGCGGATGGTCAAGTTACGAATTTCGAAGCTCGCGGGAATCATAAGTTCAGTTTAGGCCGCCGCGCCCAGGGTAGCAAGACCGTGCGTGACCGGTGTTCCAGCTACCCAGACTACATGCAATCTCTTTAAATTAGGGCTTGACCGGACGACCAGCAGTATCAATCCAGAGGAATACAGCCAGAAGATCCCGGTCGGTAAAGGGAAAACCTCCAGCGCAGCCGCGAGACGGGAGTTAGCGAAATCCACGAATTCGAAGAGCATCCCCTTGGCCTCCCTTTCTGACTCTGAATCACGTGACTCCGGAAGACAGCACGCCCCAGAAGCTACTTTGAGAATCGCCGTGCTATTCCCTTCGCAAGGAAGCCCACAATTATCCACTCCAGAGAACTCGTCAACACGAGCAAGCCATCAAACATCCGCAGAGTCCACAAAGATGGAGCAATACCTCCGTAGTGTACGCACCACCTCGCCAAGAAAAAACCAGGGTAATTGGTGATCATTGCCAGCCGCAGGGACCCTAGGTACAAAACAAAGGTCATCCAGGCGGCCCCAGCCAATCCGAGCACCAAGAGCCATTTCCTCATTATTGTCGTCCTCCATCATTAGACACCCGCTACAGCCCGTCCAGCTAGCGACCCCGCGGACCGACCGAGGCAAATCATTTGGTACGTTTTACGAAGGCCACGGGAGTCAGGTGTTTAACCCCTGCAATTTAGGATGGACACCTGATTGATTTTAAGTGTTGCGAATCCTATAGGTTCAGTCTGATTGCACTTGGGCCGCCGTGGCCTCCGCGAGGTTTCCAGGGCTCATGGCTGTATCCATTCCAACCAGTGGTTCCGGCGGTCGATTCGGAAAACGTATCCCGAAGAGATTGACCGCAGAGCTTTCACGCCCAGACGAATCTCTGCCTAGAGAAATGACGTTTACAGAAAACGTGAGTCTTCACGGTGCACGCGTCACTGCCGCGCGACCCTGGCAAGTGGGGACCCGCGTACGGGTGACTTTTCTAAGGGATGACGTTCGGTCTGAAGGATGGGTTGCTTACTGCCAGCGCAACGAGAGCGGCGGCTTCGCCATTGGGATAGAGCTAATGCAGGCAGCATGGGGAACCTAACCTGATCTTGAGAGGACGCACGTGGGCGGCGATCAGCACTTCTTGGCGGCTCAAAGCATCCCCTCGAGGAGGCACTACCCGCGAGTTGCGACGCCCGACGGGGTCTGGGTGTACTGGAATTGCAAAGGCCTTGAGGATACTTCACAAGTCCGAGACCTGAGTATGGGAGGTCTGTTTGTCGAAACAGAAGAGGCGCGTGACGAGGACGTGACGATAAGGCTTGACTTTCTTGTTCAAGAAGGACAAATCAGGGCCGAAGCTGTTGTCCGGCACGTCCAGCCCGGCCGTGGGCTGGGATTAAAATTCACCGCGCTGACGGAGAAAGACGGTCCGCGTCTGATGGCATTGATGACCAGACTTCGCAGTTCGCCTCAGTTCCCCGCCAACCCGAAATGAAAGCAGCGGGTGCCCGGTGCCGTATCTCTGCGATTTTCAGGGTGCGGTTTTTGCCCGGATTTCATCATCATCACTGAAACAGCTTTGCGTTGGACACGTTTTCTTCCGGTTTGGCATTAGTCGACTTCAGGAATTGGTCCAGACGGAGGAATTTGCGGCCGAGAGCGCCCGAGTAGGCGGACCATTCGGGCTCGCCGGTGTCGACGGCCAGGGCGGCGCGGACGGCGGCGAGTTTCGAATCGAGATCGTCCATATAGTGGAAGACCAGGGCTTCGCGGATCATGGGGAGCTTGGGGGAGCCGAATTCGTATTGGCCGTGATGGCTGATGAGCAGGTGCTGGACGACGGTTTTCAAGTTGGCCGGAAAACCTTCGATGACGTCCATGGCTTTCGAGACGGTTTCAAATTCCATCATGATGTGGCCGAGGAGTTGGCCTTCGACGGTGTAGCCGATGGCGCGTTCGAAACAAAGTTCGTCGAGCTTGCCGACGTCGTGCAAGATTGCTGCGGTGAGCAACAAATCGACGTCCAGCTCCGGATAGTTGGCGGCGATCTGTTTGGCGAGGCCGCACAAGCCGATGACGTGCTCGATCAAACCGCCAAGATACGCGTGGTGCATCACTTTCGCGGCGGGGGCGCGTTTGTACTTCAAGGCGATCGCCGGATCGGAAATGATTCCAGTCACTAGTTTCTTTAGCCACGGATTTCCGAGCGACCCCGCGTATTCCAAAAGCTGGGTGTAAAGCTTGCCGACGTCTTCCTTGGTGTGGAGAAGAAAATCAGCGAGGTCGACTTCTTCAGGCTTGGCGAGCCGAAGCTGCTGAAGAGA
This sequence comes from Candidatus Cybelea sp., assembly GCA_035510055.1. Taxonomy (GTDB): domain Bacteria; phylum Acidobacteriota; class Terriglobia; order Acidiferrales; family UBA7541; genus Acidiferrum. Next base: position 80,687 of record DATKHV010000073.1, read on the forward strand.
AAGCTGCGGCTTGTTGCGATAGATCTCGACGCGGGCGTTGACCTTGACGAAATCGTCGCGGCTAATATCCTTCGCCGCCACTTCGAATTGGTCCCACATGCGGGCTTCAATGGTGCCGCTGCGGTCGCCGAGCTCGAGGCGCAAATAGGGTTTTCCCTCGCGCGTGCTGCGAATTTCTTTTTCGTGAACGAGGAAAAAAGTAGTGATGGTTTGCTCAGAATTAAGATCAGTGACAAAAGGCGTCTTCATGAGGTGGAAGCCGAGCCAGAGCGCTTGCCGAAGAGCAAGAATTTCTTGTGGCTCTTCTTGTTCTTGGTGACTTCCGGGGTGGCGCTGACTTCCTGAATCTCAGAGCTTCCGCCACCGCCGGCGAGGTCCTGGTAGCCGGGCTTGATGATCACGTAGCTTTGCTCGCGGAGGGTCTTGAGATATTCGCGCATCGCCGGTTCCATGCGCTGGCTGTAGAGTTCCTCGTTGATTCTATTTCTAACTTTGTCGAGCGCTTGCACGCCTTCGTCGTAATGCTCGAGAACTTGTAGGATCAAGTAGCCCTGCTTGGTTTCCATGACTTCGGTCAGTTCGTTGCGCTTCATTTTGAAGACTTTGTCTTCGAGTTCCTTGGAAAGCTCCCCGCGTTTGTATTGGCCCAGGAGACCGCCCTGGGCCTTGGTGCTGCCGTCGGAAAAGCGCTTGGCGATTTCGCCAAAATCTTCGCCATCCTGAACGCGCTTTAGGGCCGTTTCCGCCTTTTTCTTCAGCTCCGGAAGCTCTTCCGGCTTCTTCCCTTCCGTGCTAACGACGATTTCCCGCAGGGCCACCTGTTCGGGCCCCACGAATTCGTTTTTGTGGGCTTCGTAGTATTTCGTTATTTCGTCATCGCTGACGTTAATGTGGGAGCCGACTTCATTGCCGATCACCTTCTGGGTCAGCAAGGTGTTTCGAATGTTGTTCTTAAAATCTTCGAAGTTCAGTCCCTGGCTGGCAACCGCCTTTTCCAGTGCGTCCATGCTGTCCAGCTTGTTGTCAATGCGAATTGCATCGAGCTTCTTGATGACTTCCGCTTCTACGCTTAAGCCCATGTCTTTGGCGCGCTGGACCAATAGAGACTGATCGACGAGATCCCGCAAAGTGTTCTTCTGGCGATCCTCGACATCCTTCTGCAGCTGTTCCGGGGTGCAGCGATTCTGGCATTCGGCCTTGGCGTCTTCTTCGGCGGTCTGGCGAGCCTTGTCGTACTCCGAGCGAGTGATGATTTCATTGTTGACGCGGGCGATGATCTCTTCGACGGTTTTTCCGGTGTCCGGATTGGATACTTTCGGAGCGGCCGGCTTTGCGGGCTTCAGAGTCTTGTCGGCCGTGGAGTCAGGCGCGGCCATACCCGGTTTCTCAAGAGTTGGAGCGGGCACTGGCTTCGGCGGAGCGCCTTGAGACTGGTCTTGCGCCGCTAGCGGCTTGCCCGCCAGGAGTAAAGCGGCCGAAAGCGCGACGATCACAACTAGATTTCGCATTAAATCCCTCACCTGTAAAGTTTAGCCCTGCCCCTGAAGGCCGAGCAATACGTTTCTCAAAACGACGGGGATCGATTCTCCCCGTTTGACTTCCATCCAAAGCACGCCGCTGGGATCAAGCTTTATGCCACTACGAGAGCGTACCACGGAGACGAGTTTAGCCGGGTCCAAGGCGGTTTCCGCGTGGAAGCGGACCGCGATGCGCATCCCCTGGCGCTCGACAGCGGAGATGCGCAGGCGTTCACACATGGATTTCAGTGCCGCATACTCCAAAAGGTTTTCCACCGAGGAAGGAGGCTTGCCGAAGCGGTCTTCAAGCTCTTTGCGGACGTCCTGTTTGTCGGCTTCGGAAGCAATCGAGGAGATGCGTTTGTAGGTGCGCAAACGGAGGTTTTCGCTGGGGATGTAATCCTGCGGGATGCGCACATCAAAACCGAGGCTGAGTGTGGCGCGGAGGTCGGGAGCGACTTCCTCGCCCTTCAGTTTGGAGACGGCGCGCTCCAGCATCTGGCAGTACATATCGAAGCCGATGGCTTCGATATGGCCGTGCTGCTGGCGCCCGAGCATGTGGCCGGCGCCGCGGAGTTCGAGGTCGAGCGCGGCGATGCGGAACCCGGCGCCTAGTTCGCTGAATTCTTTCATGGCGGCAAGGCGCTTGCGGGCAATGTCGGAAAGCGAAGTGTCCGGGGGAACCAGGAGGTAGGCGTAAGCGCGCTGTGCGGAACGTCCGACGCGCCCGCGCAGCTGGTAGAGTTCGGCGAGGCCGAGGCGGTCGGCGCGGTTGATCAAAATAGTATTGGCGCGGGGAATGTCCAGACCGTTCTCCACGATGGTGGTGGCAACGAGGACGTCGGCTTCATCGCGGATGAATTTCAGCATCACGCTCTCGAGTTCTTTTTCGGCCATTTGGCCGTGAGCCACGACTACGCGCGCCTTAGGAACTAGCTTCTGAACCATGGCGCCGAGCGAATAGATGGATTCGACGCGATTGTGAATGAAGAAGACCTGGCCGTCGCGAGCAAGTTCGGTTTCGATGGCGCTTTGCAGCAGCTCTTCCTGAAAGGGGGCGACCACGGTTTGGATGGCCAAGCGATCTCGCGGAGCGGTTTCGATGACGGACATATCGCGAAGACCGACAAGGGACATGTGCAAGGTGCGAGGAATGGGGGTTGCGGAGAGCGCGAGAGCATCAACATTTTTGCGCATTTCTTTAAGGCGCTCTTTGTGGGCGACACCGAAGCGCTGCTCTTCATCGACGATGAGGAGACCGAGGTCGGCAAATCTGACGTCTTTCGAGAGCAGGCGGTGCGTTCCGATGACTACGTCCACCTTGCCGGCTTCGAGGTCCGCGAGAACTTTTTTCTGCTCGGCAGCGCTGCGAAAGCGGCTAAGCATTTCGATGCGCGCGGGGAAAGCGGCGAATCTTTTCTTGAAGGTTTCAAAATGCTGGAACGTGAGAACGGTAGTGGGAGCGAGAACGGCGACTTGTTTATTGTCCATGACAGTCTTGAAGGCGGCGCGCATGGCGACTTCCGTTTTGCCGTAGCCGACGTCGCCGCAAAGCAAGCGGTCCATGGGCTCAGCGCGTTCCATGTCGCGCTTGATGTCGCGGATGGCAGTGATTTGGTCGGTGGTTTCTTCGAATTCAAAAGCATCTTCAAATTCGCGCTGGAAGTTGCTGTCGGGTGAAAAAGCAAAACCTTCGGAGGCCTTGCGCTGGGCGTAGAGGGCCAAAAGCTGGTCGGCCATATCTTCGACGGATTTGCGCGCGCGCGTTTTGCGGGCGTTCCAAACGGTGCCGCCGAGCTTGTCCAGCGATGGATGCGTACCTTCGAGAACGCGGTAACTTTGGACCAGGTCCATGCGCTCCAGGGGCACGTAGAGGCGTGCGTCGTCGGCGTACTTCAGCAGCATGAACTCGCCGCTGTGCCCGCCGGACTCGATCTGGCGAAGTCCTTCGAACTGGCCGATGCCATGATCGACGTGGACGACATAGTCGCCGGGCTTCAACTCGGCAAAATCGCCAAAGAAACCGGAGGTGCGAATCTTGCGGCTGGGACGTTCGACGGTGGGAGTGACGTCGAAAAGATCGGAGTGGCCAAAGAGGGTGAGGCGCGCTTCGGGAAAGGTGACGCCTTCGGCAAAGGGCGCGCGAATCAGCAACATGGCCGCGGACTCATGCGCGCCTTCGGCGGTGAATCCGGCGGCGGCATCTTCGGATTCGCCGAGGACGTAAGGGACTTCGTACTCTCGGCAAATGTCAGCGAAACGCTCGATTTCTCCGGTGCTCGCGGCGGTCAGGAAAACCGTTCCACCGGAAGCGAGTTGGGACTTCACGTCGCCCATGCAGGCAACGACGTCGCCGTGGAAACGCGCACTGGGCCGCGAAGAAAGCTGGAATTGGGGAATGGAGCCGATTTCCAGCGAAAGTTGTTCGATGTGAATTTGCGAGGTCTTTTCCAGGGCGGCGACAAATTCCGCTTCGGACCAGAAGTAATGAGCAGCGGCCGGCGAGTTGGCGCGGCCGTGACGCTCGTAAATTTCCGTGGCAAACGCGAGATGTTTTGCGGCCGCTTCGCGAAGAGTTTGCGGCTCATCGAGGAAGACGATGGGCCGAAGAGAACTCTCCGCCAGTTCGAACAACGTGCTGGAACCCGGTTCGGCGGTAGGCCCAAAGAACGACGGAGTCGCCCAGGCGGCCACGTTGAGATCCGCTTTTTCGGGCGGCGGAACGGCCCATTCCATCAAGGGCAGGAGCGCGGTACGCTGCACTGGGGCAATCGAGCGCTGCGTGCGCGCGTCGAATTCGCGAACCGATTCGACGGTGTCGCCGAGCAACTCGATGCGCACGGGGCGCGCGGCTTCCGGGGAGAACACGTCAATGATGCCGCCGCGCACGGTGAATTGGCCGGGCAGCTCGACCATCTCGGTTCGCGTATAGCCCACGGAGCCAAGATGGGTGAGCAATTCCTCGTGAGGAATTTCAGTGTCTTTTGCCAGCGTGCGGGTGAGATAGAGATAAGCGGCGGGATCCTGGTAGCGCCAAAGGGCGGCGGCAATCGGGGCAATCATCAGGGAAATCTGCCCGTCCGCGACGCGAAAGAGAGCGGCAGCGCGGCGTTCGAGAATGTCCGCATGCGGACTTTGCGATTCCCAGGGAAGGCGGTCGAAAGCGGGGAGCGTGGTGACGCCTCCGGTGGCTCCCGGGAAAATGGCGCTGAAGAAGCGCAGGGTTTCGGCGAGCGCTTCGGCGCGGCGATTGGAGTCGGTGACGAAGAAAGCGGGGCGGCGCAACTCGCGCGTTAGATAGGATGCCACGAGAGCTTTTGCGACGTCGTGCAAGCCGGTGAGCGAGACATGGCTTGCGCCGGAGCGCAAAGCGGCCAGCGCGCCTTCCATCGCGGCGTGGCGAAGGACGGCCTCTAATCTCTCGCGGACGGCAGGAAGTATCATGCTTGGCCGGTCAGGATTCCGCGCGAGAGGCGCGTGCCCCTTCGCGTATTTTCTGGAGAATGGCCGAGGTGGAATAACCCGGAACAACGGGAACGGAGACGACGCGGCCTCCGGCGGCTTCCACTTCCTCGCGGCCCACGATTTGGTCGCCGGGCCAGTCGCCACCTTTCACGAGCACATCGGGAAGCAAGCGGGCGATTATTTCGCGGGGAGTCAAGTCGTCGAAGATCACGACGGCGTCGACGGATTCCAAAGCGGCGAGAATTTCCGCGCGTTCGTCTTCAGATATTACCGGGCGGCCTTCGCCTTTCAACTGACGAACGCTCGAATCGCTATTGAGGCCAACGACGAGCACGTCGCCCAATGCGCGCGCCAGTTCCAGGCTGCGGATATGGCCGGGATGAAGAAGGTCAAAGCACCCGTTGGTGAAAACGATGTGGCGGCCGTTGCGTTTCTCGCCTGCAAACCGCAGAATCGCTTCCTCAAGTGTCAGGACTGCTGAATTCAAAGGATCTCCATGGGGAACCGAAAACGAAAAAGTGATATTCGTGAAAAGTTAGTTTATCACGCACAGGAGGTCCGGCGCCCGAGGGCGAGCGGCGGGCGATGAAGTCGCCCCAGGCGGTCCGGGCGATTGCGGGGGTTCTACTTTGCGGCGCGGGGTTGTGGCTGGCGCTGCCGACGCCATATCGGGAACGGACCTATATATTTAACGCTGGCGGCTGCCGGCTGGAAACCACCATCGTGGAAAAGCAAGCGGGCGGCGGGCCAGGATCGGTGTTGCTGTTCCATGGAATCTCGGCAAACAAAAAAATCATGTCGTATTTGGCGCGGGGATTTGCCGAGCAGGGCTTGCGCGTGTATGTTCCGGATTTGCCGGGACACGGACGCACGCCAGGGCCGTTTTCTCCCGCGCGCGCGGAGGAATGCGCGGAATCGCTGCTACGCGAACTGCTCGGGCGCGGAATGATCAGTGGCGACCGCACGATTCTGGCGGGGCATTCGATGGGCGGGGCCATTGCCGAGCGCGTTGCGACACGCGTTCCCGTCGCGGGCTTGATCGCCATTTCGCCGGCGCCGATGCGCACCGCCAAAGGCCTTACGGCGGAAAAGCTGCTTTTCAGCAATCGTCCGGAGCTGCCACCGAATTCCCTGCTGATGGTTGGCTCGCTCGAATTGGAGTCCATGCGCTTAAACGCTTCCGACCTGCTTGCGACGCGAAGCGACGGGACGACCAAGTACATGGAGGTACCAGGGGCCACGCACGTCAGCATACTTTTCAATTCGGTGGCGATGCGTTCCGCCGAGGAGTGGGGGGCTCACATCCTGAATTTAGCTTCGGCGGCCGCGCTGCCCTCGCACCGGCCGCTCATCGGCGCGCTGACTGGTTTTGCGGGGATTGTGTTACTTGCAGGACCATTCTTGAGGGAAGCGGCGGGGAAAAAGAAAGAGGAGGAAGTCGCTAGAACGGGCCCGGTCGTCAAAGTGCCGCGGCTTTTTCTGGAATTTGCAGTGGGATCGACGATGGTCGTGATTCTCTTGCGATTCTGGATTCCCTTGAAGGCCATTCGACTTTTTCAGGGCGATTATCTTGCCAGTTTGCAGTTTCTTTTTGGAGCCTTACTGGTTGCGATGCATTGGAGTTGCGTGCGGAAAGTAATGAAGAATTCTTCGCACCGCCTGATGGCACTGGGGTTCGCCGGTGTCTTGTTGCTATTTCTCAGCACCACATGGTTTGATTTGACGCTTTACGAAGCGTGGCTGACCGCCGCGAAGTGGGCACGATTCCCGTTTCTGCTGGCGGCTCTGCTCCCGTACCACCTTGCCGAAGAAACGCTCCTGGGCCCCGCGCCAAAAGGAGGACGGCAACGGAGATTGCTGCTCGCGTTGACTCTGAGGCTGATCACCTGGGGGGCGATGATGGGGGGCATTTTATTCCTGCACAACGGAGAAATCCTGATGGGGCTGCTTTCGGTGTATATGGCGCTGTTCAATTTGATACAGCGGAGCGGGATGGACATCGTGCGTACTGAAACCGGGTCGGCGACAGCGACGGCGCTGTTCGGTGCTATACTCCAGGCGGGCTTTTGCCTGGTGATCTTTCCCCTCACCTAACTGCCCGCACGTTAAGACCCGAAACCAAAGGAACGCATCGCGGAGTTGCGCGCGCCGGGAGCGGAACGCAGAGCGCTGAGCAAACACAACCATGGCCCAAATAGCGATTGTCGGCGGGGGACCGTCCGGCGCGATGTGCGGTGAACAGCTGGCGCGCGCAGGCCACAAAGTGAATCTTTTTGACGAGCACTTGGCGTGGGAGAAACCGTGCGGCGGCGGACTGACGCACAAAGCCATCAAGTGCTTTCCCTTCCTGCTGGAGAATTCCTACCCGAAGAAATTGGTGAACTCCGTCGACCTGATCAGCAGCGAAGAGCAGCGCGCCACGCTGGAGATGCCTCATCCCATTGTGATTTATTCGCGGACAGTGCTGAACGGCATGCTGCTGGATCGCGCGCGGGAGGCTGGTTGCAACATACAACGCTCGCGCGTGATGAGTGTGGACACGACGACAGCGAAACCGCGCTATTGCGTGGAGGGCGATTGGCGGGAAGCCGATTTTCTGGTGCTCGCGGCGGGGGCGCGCAATCAACTGCTTCCTGAATCCCGTGCCTTAGAGCGCGACGAACTGGAGATGACCCAGGGATACTTCGTGCCGCAGATCAGCGACTCCATCACCATCAAGTTCTTGCGGAATTTCGAGGGCTATATATGGTCATTCCCGCGCTGTGACCATCTCTCGGTGGGGATTTGCGGCAGCATGGCTTCGCACACCAGCGCGGAACTGCGCGGGCATCTGCTGGAGTTCGTGGAGAAGCACGGCATCGAAACGGAAGGCGCGAAATTTTACAGCCACGTGCTGCCGTCGCCGAAGGAGCGAACGCTTTCCGAACGCAACGTCATCGGAAAAAACTGGGCGCTGGTGGGAGATGCGGCGGCGTGGGTCGATCCACTGACCGGCGAAGGGCTTTTCTATGCCATTCGCTCGGGCGAATTGCTGGGGCGCTCCCTGGCCGAAGGCTGCCCGGAGAAATATCCGGCTTGGGTGAAGGCTACTTTTTGCGCGGAACTGGAGTTTGCGGCGCGCATCGTGCGGCGCTTTTATCGCGGATCTTTCCTGGGCAGCGCGGTAACCACACGCATGGTGCAGTTCATGAAGCGCAGTCCGGTGTTCCGGCAATTGATGGGCGATCTCTTCAGCGGCACGCAGGATTACACCAGCTTGAAGCGGAGGTTGTGGGGACATCTGGGACTTACGATCAGCGAGTTCATCTCCAGCGTGTTGAACCTGGAGCGGCCAGGGAGAGCCAGCGTGCCTCCCGCGGGAGCCGCGGGAGATTGAAGACAGTTTTTCTTTGCGGTCTGTTTTCGCCGTATAGTCAAACGAGTGCCGCCGGCATCAAATCGACGGGATGAGTCCATCCTTCCAACATGGCCACCGAAACAACCGGCAAAGCTCCATCCAAGAGTGAAAAGCGCAAGAACGCGTGGAAGAATCTGCCCGACGTTTGGGCGCTGATGAAGCCGCGCCGGGGGCTGCTGGCGCTGGGCTTTGTGCTGATGGCCATCAACCGCGTGTCCGGATTGGTTTTGCCGGCGTCCACGAAGTATCTGGTGGACAACGTCATCGGCAAAAAGCAAATCCAGCTGCTGACTCCCATCGTGCTGGCGGTTCTGACCGCGACAGTCATTCAGGGGCTTACTTCTTTCACGCTGACTCAGTTGCTCTCGAAGTCCGCGCAAAAAATGATTGCCGAGATGCGCCGCCAGGTTCAAGCGCATATCGGACGGTTGCCGGTAGCGTTCTATGATGCGAATAAGACGGGGGCGCTGGTTTCGCGCATCATGAGCGACGTGGAAGGCGTTCGGAACCTGATTGGAACCGGCCTCGTCGAGTTTGTCGGCGGACTGATGACCGCGGTTATCGCGCTGGTGTACTTGCTGCGCACCAGCGTGACCATGACTGGCGTGGCGTTCGGCATCCTGCTGGTTTTCGGATACGGGATCAACAAGGCTTTTGCGACGATTCGCCCGATTTTCCGCGCGCGGCCGAAAATCAATGCGGAAGTCACCGGGCGGCTGACCGAATCGCTCAGCGGTGTACGCGTGGTAAAGGGTTATCACGCGGAGGAGCGCGAGGAAAGCGTTTTCGCTACCGGCGTCGAGCGCTTGCTCGATAATGTGCTGAAAACCTTGACGGCTACTTCGCTGATGAGCCTTTCCGCCGCCGGGCTGATGGGAATTGTAAGCGCCATCATCATGGAGCTCGGCGCGCATAAGATTCTCGGCGGCACCATGACGCTGGGAACATTTTTTGCTTTCAACATCTTCCTGGGGCTTTTGATTGCGCCGGTATTTCAGATCGTCGCTATCGGGACGCAAATCACGGAGGCCATCACGGGACTTGAGCGCACGCGGGAAATCTTGAACGAGAAGCTGGAGGATGATGAGCCGGGGCGGACGGTCAACCTCGAGCGCGTAAACGGGCTCGTGGAAATGGAAAACGTGAGCTTTGCTTACGACACACGGAAGGAAGTGTTGCACGACGTCGCTTTCCGGTCCGAACCGGGAACGGTCACGGCTCTGGTGGGCCCTTCCGGCGCGGGGAAATCGACGATCATCGGGCTGATCGCGGCATTTTATGTGCCTTCGAGCGGGCGCGTGCTCGTGGATAGCGTGGACCTTTCGACCGTGAAGCTCGATTCGTATCGCACGCAGCTGGGCGTCGTTTTGCAAGAGACGTTTCTTTTCGACGGAACGATCCGGGAAAACGTGGCTTTTGCGCGTCCCAATGCTTCGGAGGAAGAAATTCTAGCTGCTTGTCATATCGCGCGCGTCGATGAATTCGCGGAATCGTTCGAGAATAAGTACGACACGGTCGTCGGTGAACGCGGGGTGAAGCTCTCCGGCGGACAGAAACAGCGCGTTTCGATTGCTCGCGCGATTCTGGCCGATCCGCGCATCCTGATCCTGGACGAAGCTACGTCTAGCCTGGATTCGGAATCGGAAGCCCTGATTCAAGAAGGGCTGCGTTATCTGATGCGCGGGCGCACGACGTTTGTGATCGCGCACCGGCTGTCCACGATTCGACGCGCCGATCAGATTCTCGTCGTGGAAGCGGGCCGGGTGATTGAGCGCGGCACTCACGAAGCGCTCTACGCGCTAGGCGGCCGTTACTACGATCTTTACACCAAGCAGCACGCCGTCGAAGCCAACTTGTTCCTGGCGCCTGGAGAAGGTAGCGACTTGGACGATTCGGGCGGCGCGGAAATCCCGGCGGGCGGAAATGGGCGTGGCGACGCGGCTCTGCCTGACGCCATCCGCATCATTCGCGGACAGACCAGCTAAGGGTTAATTCCGAAAGAAGCGACCAGTGAGAGCAGTAGGCAGGGTCCCCCCTCTTTCTTACCGAGTGTTGCATCGAAAGGACTTGGAGGTTGACGTAACAGCGAAAGTGAATAGTGACTTCGTGACTGCTGGAAACTCCACTGAGCGCCGGAAGCTCCTTAATGGTGCCCAGCCGCTACCTTGAATGCTATTGCCGGCGCGCGATTTGCCAGCAAGGTGCGAGCGCCGTTCCAGACCAGCTGCGCTCCGGCGAGAATAGCGATCGTGGCGACAACCAGTCTTAGCCTGCGCGCCGGAACGTGCCTGGCCAAGGCGCACCCAAGCAGTACGCCCGGCACTCCCCCGGCAAGGAGTTGGAGGAGGACCGGCGAGTTAATGGCACCAAACTTCCAATGAAATGCCCCGCCAATGGCGGCCAGCACCAAGCCAAAAATCAAGTCCGTGCCAACGACCTGGGGAGTGGTGATCTCCGAGTAGTTCAGGAGTAGAACGCTGCCAAGGGCACCGGCCCCGGCGGAAGAGAAACCGTATTCGACGCCGATAGGGAGCGCCAGCCAGGGCAGCCAGCAGGAATTCTTCTCTGCGAAACCGGGATTTTGCGCGCGGGGGACGAAGGTCACGCTCGAAGAGAGGGCGAGCAGTATTCCAAGCAGGATGAGGACGACGGGACTTCCTCCATGATTACCGAGAAGCTGAAGCACAAACGTGCCAAGCAGGAGGCCGGGGACAGCTCCCAGCAAGAGCAATGACAGGTATCGGGCGTGAAAGTTTTTTCCGAGGAGATAGAACGGGGCCGCGATCAAGCGCAGGACGCCCGCGAACACGAACGCGGTGCCCACCGCTTCGCCGGCCGTTAGTCCAACAATCAGGACGAGAGCCGGAACGGTAAAGGTACCGCCGCCAATCCCGGTCAAACCAACGGCTAGGGCGATGAGGAAACCGATAAAGAAGTTCATCCCTCGGCTCGCTCTGAAAAAGTATGAATGCCGCATTCGAGCTTGGTGCCGCTCCAGCGGCCGGACCGCGGATTGTTTGGATCAATGGGCAGCGCGGTGCAGGGCTGGCAGCCGATGCTGAGGTAGCCGTCGTCGTACTGAGGAAGGTGGCTGATGCCGTTCTCCTGCGTATAGTTCCAAACCCGCTCCCAACTCCAGTCCGCGAGGAGGCTTACCTTCCACAAAGTCTTGCCGGTGGGAAGACGGTGAAGCTCGACTTTCTTGAGATTCTTGCGCGTGGGGGACTGTTGGCGGCGCAATCCGGTGAACCAAATATCGAAGGGCTCGAGCGCGCCGAGCAGCGGGTCAACTTTGCGCAACTGGCAGCAGCGTGTGGGATCGCTCTGATGAAGGATGCCGAACGCCGACTCTTGCTCCGGAACGGTTTGTTTCGGGAGAACGTTGACAAGATGCAGCGACCATTCCTTCGCGAGACGGTCGCGGTATCGGTAGGTCTCGGCGAAGTGATAGCCGGTATCTAGAAACAGCACGGGGACGCCGGGGATACGTTGGCGCAGAAGATGGAGGACGGCCATATCTTCCGCTTGAAAGCTGCTGGTCAGACACTCGCGGGCGTCTGGGTGGGCGGCGAGCACGGTGTCCAGGACCTGCTCGGGCGAGAGATTTTCGACGGATTCGGCAATGTGGTCTACGTTCATTTAGTTCACACTTTCCTGGTTCGTTGGGGGCTGGATACGCCACAGAGTTTCGGCGAGCGTAAGGATTTGCCGCGTGGCTAGTTCCTCGTCGGCGAGAAGTTCGGGCGCGCTAGCTAAGTCAAAGAAGCGATCGGCAAAATCCGTGGCCAGGCGACGCTTCGTTTCCCCGCTGAGAACGTCGCCGGAATAGAGGACGATGAGCCCGGCGGACTGTGCCACGCGAGCCGCCTCGGCAAAGTTATCGGGGGAAAATTCGGGACGGGTCAGGTGCAGCACTTCGAATCCAAGATCGAAGAGGAGACGTTCAAGGCGTACCGCGAGAGCCGCGCGGCCTTCGAGCTGAACGACTGCGGGAAAATGGCCATGACGGGCGCTTCGTTCTTGGGACGCAACCGGAGATTCGGCTAATGCGCTTGAAGGAAATTCCTTTTCTTCCTTGGTCGCTGCGGATGGGTCGTCCTGAATCATTCCGGCGCCCACGGTCGCGTTCGTGGCGGGGTCAATCAGAATGAAGCTGCCCGTCGTGCGGTTACTCGAGTAGGGATCGAAAAACAGCGGCACATGAGTCTCGAACTCGAGGGAACCGATTTCGTTCATCTCCAATCGAGCGGCCGGCTCAAGCGCCAGGGTATTAACGTTGACGCGATGGCGGATACGCAGCGCGCGGATCTTCGTCTGCCGCGCGGTGTGCTTGACGAGATAGGTGCGGCCCAATTCGAGCGGAGTGCCGTGAAGCCAAACAACCCTGGCATGGAATTTTTTGGAGACTCTTGGCAGATAGCCAGCCGAGACCAGCATGTCGCCACGGCTAAGGTCGATCTCTCCGTCCAACTGCAAAGTCACGGACATGGAACTGGATGCCTCGGGGAGTTCGCCATCGTAGGTCACGATGGAGCGAACGCGAGTTTCTCGTCCCGATGGAAGGGCCACGACAGAATCGCCGGGATGAATGGCGCCACTGGCGATGCGACCGGCGAAGCCGCGAAATGTGGCGTCCGGACGAATCACCGTCTGCACCGGAAAGCGAAAACTTTTCAGTGAATCCTGTTCGGGAAGCGGGACGGTTTCAAGGTGCTCGAGCAGTGTGGGGCCGTCGTACCAGGGCATGCGATTGCCGCGGTCGACGACGTTGTCTCCTTCAAGAGCGCTGATCGGCACGCACTGCACGCTGGGGATTCCGAGCTGAGCGGCAAGCGCCAAGAAATCGTCCTGCAACTTGCGGAAGACCTCTTGGCGATAGCCAACCAGATCCATTTTGTTGACGGCGGCGAGGACCTTGGTGATTCCCAAGAGCGAAGCGATGAAAGCGTGGCGCCGCGTTTGCGGAAGGAGGCCTTTTGCTCCATCCATCAAAATGACCGCCAGGTCCGCCGTCGATGCGCCTGTGGCCATGTTCCGCGTGTACTGCTCGTGCCCGGGAGTGTCGGCGATGATGAATTTGCGGCGGACGGTGGCGAAATAGCGGTAAGCGACGTCGATGGTGATGCCCTGCTCGCGTTCGGCGCGCAAGCCATCGGTGAGCAGCGAAAAATCGACTGGCCCTGTCGAGCGATTGATGCGGCTCTTTTTGACTGAAGCAAGCTGATCTTCGTAGACGGCTTTGGAATCGTGCAATAGGCGCCCAATCAGAGTGGACTTGCCGTCGTCAACGCTTCCGGCGGTGGTGAAGCGAAGAAGCTCGGTATTCATCTCCTGCTCCAGAAAAGCGGAGAAGGCTTCGCGCGGGATGTTCATCAAAGAAGAGATCATCAGAAGTAGCCCTCGCGTTTTTTGAGCTCCATGGAGCCTTCTTCATCGTGGTCGATGGCGCGATTTTCGCGTTCGGAGCGGCGGAAGGAAACCATCTCCTCGATGATCTTGGGCAGGGTGTCGGCATCGGAGCGGATCGCTCCCGTGCAAGGAACGCAACCGAGGGACCTCATGCGGCACTTGAGGCGCTGCGTCTTTTCTCCGGGGAGGAGCTGCGCCGGATGATCGATCACGATGATGGAGCCGTTGCGAAGAACCGCGTTGCGTTCCCTGGCAAAGTAGAGCGGCACGATGGGAATTCGCTCTGCGTGGATGTAGAGCCAGACGTCGAGCTCGGTCCAATTGGAAAGCGGGAAGACGCGAATGCTTTCGCCTTTGTCGAGGCGGGAGTTGAAAATATTCCACAACTCTGGCCGCTGATTTTTCGGGTCCCACTGGCCGAGCCCATCGCGGAAAGAATAAATGCGCTCTTTGGCGCGGGATTTCTCCTCGTCGCGGCGGGCTCCGCCAAAAGCCGCGTCGAAGCCGCCTTCTGAAAGGGCGTCGAGAAGCGACTTCGTTTTCAGCAATCCGCAACACTTCTGCGTGCCCAGCGAATAAGGGTTAGCGCCGGAGTCCAGAGCTTCCTGATTCTTGTGAACGATAAGCTCGGCGCCGATCTGCTTGGCGTAGGAGTCGCGGAACCCGATCATCTCTGGGAATTTGTAGCTGGTATCCACGTGCAGCAAAGGAAAAGGAATTTTTCCGGGAAAGAAGGCTTTTTGCGCCAAGCGCAACATGACCGAAGAGTCTTTTCCGATCGAATAAAGCATCACGGGGCGGGCGAATTCGGCGGCGGCCTCGCGGAAAATGTGAATGCTTTCGGACTCCAAAGCTTGCAGGTGATTAAGCCGCGGGGACACGGGCTTCTGTGCTTCGACGACTTCGCCGGGTGCAGGTTCGGGTTGCTGGACTAAGACTTGCGAGATTTCCGAAGCGTTGGTCATGTACGTCTCCCAAAAGCAAAAAACCCACCGGCCATCATTCCTGGCGGTGGGTTCGCTACAATCTTGAGATAGAGAGCTGTTAGAAAGCTGGCTTGCTATCCAAACAAGACGCGGCGGCCGTCACCGTGGGGTGCGGACAACAACAAACGCCGGTCATGCGGATAGAAGTCATTCCTTACCTAGGATAGCGAGAAGCCTTCCAGTTGGCAAATCATCTTTTCGGGTTAATGAAATCAAAAAATTTGATGCTAGTCGCGCTGGTCCGGTTATGCCGTGGGGCGGCGCACCATTAGCTTCTTGGCCGCGGGCGGCGGGAGCAAGGTAGCCATCTTGCGGATCATGGCCAGCACCAGGCGCTTGTCGCCATCGGAAAGAGTGGTGCTGTACTTCTTGATTTCCGCCAAGAAGCGAATTTCGTCTTGGGAGAGCTCGCCGAGCGCTTTTTGCGTTTCACGGTCGCGCGGCGTTTCGGTGCCGGGAAAGAAATCCGCCAGGGAAATGTCCATGGCTTCCGCGATTTTGGCAAGCGTTTCGAGTGATGGCACGGTGTGGCCGTTTTCGACGCGCGACAAGTAACAACGCAGCAGCCCGGTGCGGCGTTCGATGTCCCCCTGCGAGAGGCTGCGCTGGCTCCGATAAGTTCTGATCACTTCCCCGATGTTTACTCTAGGTTTCTCTTTTGGCATGGTCTCCCCACGTGAGGGGGTAGCTTACTCACTAACAGCAGGAGTGGCAAGGGGGATTTTCTGGCGGATGGTTCCAATCGGATAACGGCTCGGGAAAACCGGCCAAAAGTTCTTCTCCCTGGAGGGGGACAAAGAGCGAGCTAGTGTCCTGTAACAGTGGTTCGTGACATAAGTTGTGCGGCCTGAGCATCTGCCGTGCGCTGGGCGAAGCGGGCGATGCTGGCCAAGATTTCGTCGGCGCTTTTGGTCCACACAAAGGGCTTTGGATCAGCGTTGTGCAC
>DATKHV010000074.1:0-80685 GCA_035510055.1 Candidatus Cybelea sp.
AACGCAGTCGGTGCGAATGGGTGTTGGACGCCCTCGTGGGTAGTGGCCGCGGCGCTGATTTCGCGAATTCCACGCATGACGACATCTGGGCGATCGATCATGACGCCGTGGCCGCTGCCACGCGCGATAACTCTACGAGCGCGAGGAGAGAGAGCTTTTAGCCCTTCTTGCATGGAATTCCAGATCGACCGGATCGATGTTGGCTGAGTACTTCGAGGGTTGTCCGGGTCCTGCGAAATAATGAGTAGCGGCAGATCCTTACAGCAGCGGGCGCGCGCTGCCTCCTCCGCGGAGTTCAAAAACTGGTCGGCTTCTCCCCGCCAACTAGTCGCGTACGACGGCCGGCACGTCTCGGTGCGAGCAAGATCGCTATATGCCTCAAGCCCGGGTTCTACTTCGGCCTTGCAATCGCCCATCAATAACGCCCATCCGCTTGCCTCTTTCCACCATTCCAGCATGACCTTACGATGCTCTCTCTTGATCAGCTCTGCCGAGTACGCGGAATCCGGAATCGCTTGTATCTGCTCAGGAGTACTGGAATCGACGAGCACCAGACCGGCTATTTCTGACGGATAGCGATCGACATATTGGCGAGCATAGAACCCTGCGACCGAAGCTCCAACTAGGACAAAGGGCTTGCTCTCGCCGGCTTGTGTCAGGAGTTGATGGAGCTCCATCGAGATGTTTCTCGCATCCCGCACGCCGGGCTGAAGCTCGCTCCAGCCAACCCCGGCGCGGTCATATGAGCAGACACGTTGAGTTTTTTCCAGTTCGGGCTGCACCTTCTGCCAGATCAACCAGTCATTCCCTCCCCCCGCGTCGAGCACCACGGTTGGAGCACCGTGTCCGCTGCAATACAGATGCATCGGCCGGCCATTGATTAGATAAAAGGCACCCGGCACCGGGTGACGGGCGCGCAGCACCTCATTCCTAAGCTTGTTCAGAAGAGCTGGAACCACAAGAACCGCGGCGACAGCTATTGCTATTCTCGTGCGCCCAAAGTTTTTATGTTTGGTCGTCACAACCGTCACAACCGTTCTCTTCGCAAGACCTTGTGGACAGCAATCACGAATAAACAGCTCTATCTACAGCGTAAAACACTGGTCTAAACTACACATTAGAATACGCGATATGTCGCGTGCGCATACCTGGTGCCAAATCCCGATAGCGCTCACAATCCCGGAATCAGCCTTTCCGTGGACGCGTCGCCGACCATCCGCCCGCAAACGCTGCTTGGGTCAACTGTAAGGCTACGCTACTCCTTCTCCGAGAGAATTACTGACGCGCACCTTATGCCTTGCCGTGACGTTGGCCCACGAGCTTGGATAATTCTGTTCTCGATCTAAAGTGAATTCAAAAAGGTGATCAGAGCTTGCTTTTCTGCCGCTGTTAGGTCGCGGAAACGTTTTCTTTCCTGTGCGGCCTCGCCACCGTGACGCTCAATGGCGCTTTCCAGGGTCAAGGACTTCAGGTCGTGCATGTGGCGAGGGTGCGTGCGCAACCCCCACAACGGAACGGTGCGTAGTTTGTTTACTGTGTCTTCCGGAGGGTTTTGGACGATACCGTCCCCGGTCTCGATGTCGTGAAGCAGAAAGTCACTGTAAGGGTGGATGATCTTATTGCCCAGCGCTTCAGGTATGGTAAACGCTCCGCCATCGATAACTGTTCCGGGGGAAGCGGTAACGATGGTGCTGACATGACAACTGGCGCAGCCAATATTCTCGAAGATTTGTTGTCCTGTTTGTGCTGTGGCCGAGGCAGCCAGGACGGCATCGCGTGGCGGCGCCTTGGTGCCGCGCACGAACTGGGCAAAATGGTCGATGTCGGCGAGACCGAGATTGTCGGGAACGTCTTCGGGGTCGGTGGTGACCTTGCCGACGGTGGTCACGTCGTGTGGCCGCAGGCGGTTCGTCACTCCCATTTCATTCAGGTAAGCGTCACCAATAAAAGAAAGCAAGCTGCTGTGCTGGTCTTTCCAGCCAAAGCGCCCGATACGCGATTGTCCGGGGGATTCCAGAACCGGAACCTCGACGGCTTCACCGTGGATTCTGCCGTGGCTGACCTCGGCCTGCTGCTGAGCGATGGCTTGCAGGGTGCTGTCGTCGATCGCTTCGACAAAACCGTCTCCCAGGATATTGAGAGCTGCGCGCAAGGCTCGAATGTTTTCAGTATCGGGGACGTGCTCCTGCGCCCCGGGAATCAGCGCCCGGTCATTGATAATTGAGCGATTTGCAATGACATTCGCGCCGTCATTGATAGGAACGGTCGCGGCTACGAAATTGCCGCTGGCATCTTTGTGACCGGCGCGGATCTCCGTGAATTGACTGGAGCCGCCGCTGACAGGATTCTGGTGACAATCCGCGCACGCTCTGGCGTTGAAGACGGGGCCCAGCCCCGTCCGGGCATCATGGTCTTGTTCAAAACGGGTTTGGTCGAGGGCGTACGTATCGCCGGGTGGTTCGGCGATGCCGTTACTGACGCTTTGCGACCCGGGGTCTTGCGCCAGCGTGGGGGTATCAAAGCCGGTGGGCGCTTCGGTCGGGCCTTGCTGCGCAACGACGGCGACGACCATCGCGAGCACTCCTATGGTCAAAACTGCAATCGAAATACACTTGCGGAACATGGCCCACCTCCGGGACAGATTGGTTTGGTCAGGAGCGAATCTGCGGCGCACTCTCCCTCGCGAACACCTTCGCGACGTGTAGGACTGCGCGATTGGTTGCTTTATTCCGCCGGTTTTTAAAAGTGTGTGAAAAGCGCGAACGAGGACAGGAAGAGACTCGCAATAGGGGACGTCCGGGCGAGAGTATTCACAAATCTTCAGCGTCATTGAAGTCATTTGCGGAGTGTTTGTGGCTGGCTGGAATTTTTGGCGAGCCAGACTAGTCTACACGTTCGAGCGGAAGTATTTCGGCGCTCTCTGCGCATCCGCTGACTAACTTCAGGAGAATTCCATGCAAAAATGGCTCGCCAGCCTGATGTCTCTAGGTATCTGCGCCTTATCAGCCGTTACGGCTGAGTCTGCAACTGGAAACGCAAGTCAGATTACCCAATCCTCGCCCGATGTGAATGTAGTGATTCAATGGAACAGAACGCTACTCGTCATCGTTCGCACACCTGGCGCGCAGCCGGCGACCGTGCACGCGACTCGCAGCTTCGCGATTATGCATGCCGCGATCTACGATGCAGTCAATGCGATCGACCGAACGCACGCTCCTTATCTGGTTCGCCTTTCACACGTATCGCGATCTGCCTCCGAAGATGCCGCAGCGGCTTCAGCAGCTCACGAGGTTCTCGTAGTGCTATATCCGACATTCCAAGCGATGTTGGACAATCAGCTACAACAGTCGCTGGCCGTCATCCCCGATGGAGCGGATAAAACAGAAGGTGTCGGCATTGGGACGACGGTTGCAGACCAGATACTCAAGTTGCGAAGCGACGATGGATCCAGTGCTACGCCGATTCCGTTCGTATTCACGAACCCTCCAGCTGCGGGCGCCTACCAGTCGACGCCGCCTAACTTTCCGAAGCAACCACAGTTCACTCATTGGGCAGCGGTCACGCCTTTCGCGTTGGAGCGAGCGAATCAGTTCCGCCCCGGACCTCCTCCGTCCTTAACCAGCGACGTGTACAGCGGCGTTTTCAATGAAGTGAAATCGTTGGGAATCGCCGGTAGCACAACGGCGACGCCAGACCAAGCTCTGACTGGACGTTTTTGGAATGGCGCCATTCAAAACTATTGGAACGAGATTGCTCAAACGGCGGCTCTGGTGCATCGTTTGACCACGGCGCAAGACGCCCGCCTATTTGCGCTGCTCAATCTGAGCCTTGCGGATGGAGTGATTGCGTTTTACGACGCGAAGTACACCTACGACTTCTGGCGGCCGGTCACGGCGATCCGTGAGGCAGCGATTGACGGCAATCCACAAACGCTTCCCGATCCGAACTGGCTTCCAGAGGTGGGAAACACGACTCCCGATCCCTCATATCCCGGAGCACACGCGGTCATCAGCGCTGCGGGAGCATTCGTGCTGGATTCCCTCGTTGGGAAGCATCATTTCGATTTCAATGTTACTTCCGAAGTTCTGGCAGGGGTGGAGCGCACCTTTAACAGTTTTGACGCTGCGAACGAAGAAGCGACATTGAGCCGACTTTTCGCCGGCGTACATTTCCGCTCTGATCTGACGACGGGCCAAACACTGGGCAGGCAAGTGGCCGATTTCGTTGTCGATCATTTCCTCAGTGCAGTCCAGGAAAGAGACGACGATCGCTAATAGAAGCGAAGCGTGAACTGGTGGGGGCGGTAGCAGAGGTTTTTGCTACTCGCCCCGAACCGTTCCTAAGTGGACTTAAGGCGTTCGTTTGTACCGTGCCTCGGCGTCCGTAACCAGGCTCTGGCGCTCGCTGACCACCTTTTCGAGCAATCGTCGCGTGTCGCTCTTGTGGGCATGAGGAGCGCCAACCAAATACATGGGAATATTCGAGTCGACCAGAATCACGGATGCGCGCGCGTTCCGTATCCCCTCTCGATCTCGGCGAGCATGTCGTCGATATCACTCACGGGATAGTCATGTTGTGCTGCCGCGCGGATGATTTCGAGCTTCTTGCTTACGTTGCCGACAGGCTCGCGGCGGCGGGCTAGATCCAGCGCTTGCCGAACCCACTCGGCGATCGACATGTGGCGTGAACGCGCGGCGCGCTGAATCTCTCGGTATTCCGGATCCTTCATGATCACTTGCAGCCGTTTGGCCATAGGAGGAGTCTATCTGACTCATCAACATGAGTGATCCGATTGCTTTTGTTCTTCCCTTCATCCTAATCGAACCGCGGCATCTCTAGATAATATCTAGATACGTGGGATATGGCGAGGCGGTTGCCTTTCGATCTGGTTGACCTAGTCCCCTGGGCCTGCTTGAGGATGCTTGCGGCGTTGCCGGGATGCCAAGTGTAGAATACGGTCGTGGCTACACCTGTCAGTTTGCCTATTTTCGAGCAAGGTGGCGTGAATCAGCGTTCACCCGCCCAGGCCAAAATTGCTCTCTTCCGCTCGCTGTTTCATGGACGAGAGGATGTTTATCCGCAACGCTTCGAGAGCCGTAAGACAGGCAGAGCTGGCTATTCGCCAGCTTGCGGCAACGAGTGGGTCCGGGGAATTTGCGAGAAACCGAGAATCAAGTGCTCCGAATGTCCGCACCAACGTTTTCTTCGCATAACCGACGAAATAATTCGTTGGCATCTCCGCGGTCACGACGACAGGGGTCGGGAATTCGTGATGGGCGTCTATCCGATGCTTCGGGACGAGACCTGTTTCTTCCTGGCCGCCGATTTTGACAAAACAACGTGGCAGCAAGATGCGAGCGCATTCTTGGAAACATGTCAACAAATGAACGTGCCCGCTGCTCTGGAGCGGTCCCGGTCGGGCAACGGCGGGCACGTTTGGTTCTTTTTCAATGAAGCCGTTCCCGCCGCATTGGCGCGCAAGCTGGGCACACACATCCTCACGAAAACCATGGAACGCCGCCCCGAAGTCGGTCTGGATTCGTACGATCGGCTCTTTCCAAATCAAGACACACTACCGGTGGGCGGCTTCGGCAACCTGATCGCGTTGCCTCTTCAGTGGCGGTTCCGAGAATTAGGTAATAGCGTCTTCCTGGACGAGCGATTCGCTCCGCATATCGACCAATGGGAGTTTTTGTTCTCGATCCGCAGAATCAGCCGGCAAGGAGTTGAGGAAATGGTCCGGCGTGCTGACGTAAAGGGCCAGATAATTGGCGTACGTTTGGCGCCTGAGGGTGAAGAAGATGAAGATACACCTTGGAAGAGACCGCTATCACGGAGTCGGACAAAAGTCTCAATCGCTGGCCCATTACCGGAGAGCTTAGAACTCATCCTCGGCAATCAAATATACATTCCTAAAGATGCGTTGCCGCCTGCCCTCCGCAACCGGCTGATCCGGTTGGCGGCGTTCCAGAATCCCGAGTTTTACAAATTGCAGGCCATGCGGCTTCCGACTTACGACAAGCCCCGGATAATTGCCTGTGCCGAGGATCACCCCAAGCACGTGGGACTGCCGCGCGGTTGCCTGGATGAAGTCCGTCAAACTTTGTCGGATCTGAACATCAAGGCGATGGTCCGGGACGAGCGCAACCCCGGCCTACCACTCAAAGCGACATTCCAAGGTGAGCTGCGCCCCGAGCAAACCGTTGCCGCGCATGCCTTGCTCGCCCACGATACGGGAGTGTTGGCAGCCACCACCGCGTTCGGAAAGACCGTGGTCGCCGCGTGGCTGATTGCGCAACGGGGAGTGAATACACTCGTATTGGTACATCGGCGGCAGTTGCAACTTCAATGGATCGAGCGCCTTTCCGCCTTCCTCGGAATGCCGGCACGCACTATTGGCCGGATCGGTGGCGGCCGCACAAAGGCAACCGGCTTGCTTGATGTAGCCGTGATACAAAGCATGGTACGAAGCGGTCTCGTCGACGATCTCGTGAGCAATTATGGCCACCTGATTGTGGATGAGTGTCACCATCTCTCTGCCCAAAGCTTTGAGCAGGTTGCGCGCCGGGCTAAGGCGACGTTTGTGACGGGCCTATCTGCGACTGTCACCCGGAAGGATGGCCAGCATCCGATCATCTTTATGGAGTGTGGTCCCGTACGCTACCGGGGAAGTCTCCGGCAGGGTGTTGCAACTCGTCCCTTTGAGCATAAGGTAGTGGTTCGTCCGACTGGTTTTCGTCCGCTACGACCAGCGGATCCTGACGTGCGGGTACAATTCCACAAACTCTATGAAGAACTGATTGCCGATAAGGAGCGCAATCGACTCATCTGCCAGGACGTCATCCATGCCCTTCGAGAGGGGCGGTCGCCGCTCGTGTTGACCGAACGGAATGAGCATCTTGACTCTCTGACGAAGCAATTGACCTCTGAGGTGCCGCACCTGATTGTGCTCAGAGGAGGGATGCGCAAAAAGGAGCTTGACGCTATTCAAGCTCGCTTGGCTGCGATTCCTGGTGAGGAGGCTCGGCTGCTCTTGGCAACCGGCCGGTATGTGGGGGAGGGCTTTGATGACGCCCGACTCGACACCTTATTCCTGACGCTGCCCGTCTCGTGGCAAGGGACGATCACGCAGTACGTTGGTCGGTTGCATCGCCTCTTTCACAACAAGCGGGAGGTACGCGTCTACGACTACGCGGATCTCAACGTACCGATGCTGGCGCGAATGTTCGACCGCCGCTGTCGCCACTACGAAGGTATCGGCTACACGATTCAGCTTCCAGGAAGCGCGGTGCCGGGCTGGCCGGCAGATGTGCCACTCCCCGTCGATCCGGACTGGAAAAGCCAATATGCCGCCAGCGTGCGCCGTTTGGTGCGAGATGGCGTAGATTCCCCTTTGGCGAAACTATTTGTCCATGCTGCCGTAATCCCGCTCTCCGATGCCGATAGTTCCGATCGAGCGCGAAGTGCAACCGAGGCATTTCTCTATCGCCGATTGGAAACATTAGCCGAGACGGCCGGGAGGTTTCGCTTGAATGCAGAGCTGCCGATTCCGTTCGATGGCTGGGGTCGCATGGAAGTCGACCTGCTTTGCGAGCCGTCGCACATCGCCGTCGAACTTGACGGCAGGCAGCACCTGGGCGATCCTGAAGCGTACCGGCGAGATCGTCGCAAGGATGCTTTGCTGCAGGAGAATGGCTATCGGGTCCTCCGCTTCCTCGCAGAAGACGTCGGCAAATGTCTAGATCAAGTTCTGGACGCTATCCTGCGCGCCTTAGCACACCAAGACACCAGAATCTGAGCAGATGACTAACCCTGCTTTGGGTATAGCCTCTCAACCCAGTTTCGGCGGGCCTCCTGGGCGGCGGTTCCGGCAGTTAGAATTGAGACAGGACCGAGCGAAGACATAGCGGAGACTTGTTCGATGATTCAACAGGCTTTCAGGCTTAGTCGCCTTCTCGCTTGACTGGCAACCTTTCGCGGCGGATTCCATGTGGTCGAGTGGCCGGCGTCTCGGACGACAATCCTTCTTCCGAGAGCCAATTCCAAACCATGAAATATCGGCCGGAGTTCCCGGGCCCCAGCCTTTCGGACCCAGACTGGCTTAGGGAATCGCACGACCTAGTGAATAAGTGAAGACCCTCGTTGCCTCGTCGAAATCGCGCATCACCGGCAGCACAGCCTCGCGGCAGTTACGGCAGCCCCGATCATAATGCCTGATGAATTCCTGCGAAAAGTTCCGGATAATGCTGGGTGTAAGCAACGAATGCTCCACCGGCAGGTAGCAGCGGTTGGCTTGGGGTGCAATCATCGCGCCATTAATAACAAGGTCCAAGTCCATTTCGTCGCCCGATCCTTCGATGAGTTGGGTCAGATACCCTGTGGACTGCGCCGTCCCCTGCTTGCACGAAGTGCACTGGTTGCACGATTCCAACCACAGGAACCGGGAAAAAAGGTGTGTTACTTGTACCATGCAAGCTGTGTCGTCATAGACGATGAAACCACCCGAGCCCAGACCCGATCCGATTCGGCTCATAGAACCGAAATCCATAGGCGAGTCGAGGTGAGAAGGCAGAGCTATCGGGTTGGCAACCCCCGAAAGAATCGCTTTCAACTTTCTTCCCGGTCGGACCCCGCCGCCGCAGTCGTTCAGAAGCTCGCGCAAAGGGGTCCCCATCGGCAGCTCGTAGATTCCTGGCTTCTGAACGTCTCCGGACAGAGTAAAAACCATTGTTCCCGGTGAATCCGAAGTCCCGATGGAGCGGAACCAGGAAGCCCCCCGCAGCACGATGTGTGGAACGTTGGAAATCGTCTCAACGTTGTTGACCACGGCGGGATTCAGTTCGGACGGATGTCGTACAAAAAGACCCATCACGTAAGGTGGAAAATCTGCCCCTCGCGGCATGGCATCCTTTTCTTCGATCACCGCCAAGAGCGCTTTCTCCTCACCGAACAGATAATCTTCCGGCCCCAGGGATAACTCGATGGGGACCGGTCCGAGGCAGTTGCGATCCGACATTTCTTCTAGTGCGCGCCGGAGCGCTGCCACTTCTTTCTGCGCACTACTCTTCACGCCGAGAAAAGCCTTCTTCGCGCCGATCGCATACGCCCCGATGGCGATTCCCTCCAAAAGCTGGTAAGGGTTCCTGCGCATCAGCATGTGATCCTTGAAAGTGCCGGGCTCTCCTTCGGCTCCGTTGCACACAAAATACTTCGTCGGACATGAGTCTTGGGCCACGCTTGCCCACTTCATACCGGTAGGGAACCCAGCGCCGCCCCGCCCCCGGAGGCCGGATACTTTTATTTCAGCAATGATTTCCTGGCCGGGCATCGCCAGCGCTTTTTGCAAGGCCTCCCCGCCCCCACCGGCGAAGTAGGCATCGAGCGATTCAACGGGTTTGTCAGGAAGAAGAACTCGAACGGAGGAAGTCATCAATCCCTATCTTCGTGCAGAACCAACCTGCACAACGTGAAATGCTAGAGTGCGGCTTAATATTCGGTTAAATGCTTCTTACTCTGTTCCAGCCAAGTGATGGTCAGCAGAAACGCGCTGTCCTCCAGAGCCTTCGCGTCGCCCGATCAAGCGCCGGGCAGAATGCCAACGCTACGTCGAGCACAATCCTGGAAGAATCCATCACGGCAGTATAGTGGCATCGCAGTTGCCTTAACTGCGCGGGAGCAAGCAGGATGTAAAAGCTTTGTAAAGCCGCAGCTTTTGACGATGCCTAGTTCACCCGTTGGCTCCGCACCAACGTAAGTGGCTCGCCGCGTTGAGTAATCAGGATGAAATGCGACCCTATTCGGAGATGACGCGGTCAGCCCACTCGACTAGGGAAACGAAGACGGCAGGATTCCCGAACTTCGCGTTCCAATTCGCGAGATCGGTTTCCGAGACCCCACGGGCCCGGGAGCAAGCTCCTCAAAGCAAAGACAGGAATGCGTTTGGCGACGACCTTCTCGCGCGACTCGCTGAGCGGCGGCCAACCCATAGGAATCACCGCGTCCGAAGTAGCTTTGCGCATAAGATAGTTCGCGTCAGCAGTCAGGAATATCTGAACTTCGTGGCCAGCGTCCGACAACGCGAGCGCATGTGCAAACACAAATGAGGCCCGGGTCGGGTCGTCGGTTCCCCAGGAACTCCTCATCATGATCTTCAGAACCCTTTTCGATTCCTGCGCCTTCGCTCCTAGTGCCAGAAATGGGAGACCCAGCAATTGCGACACGAATCGGCGTCTGGCCATGCCGTTTTCTCCTGAGTTGGGATTCGCCCTAGCGAAAGATTCCCAAGACCATACTCTGCGCCTTTGCCAGTGTCAAAGGACGGTCTATCAAAAAAATTGAATCGTATCCAATTCGCCCAGAAATTCTTTGCCCTTCGTCTTGTAAAAATAAAGTCGGACGCGGCGGCCCTTCCACTTGGAACAGGCCGGCGGTTCGTCCGAGTCCTGCTTGGCGGTGGTGACTACCTGCAGAGTCGCAAAGTCTGCGAAGCGGAAATTCATCGTCGTTTTGTTCACGGAGAGAGTTACTTTTCCCGGACCGTTCCCGCAATCGGCTGAAGCGATATTCCCTTCGACCGCAAACTCCGAACCTTTAGGGCGATTCGCACCGGCCGCAGATGCAGACGCACCTGTCTTCGTAGTCGCTGGTGAGCCGGCTGCGGCGGTATCGTTCTTGGGGGATACACCTGCAGGCTTCCCCAAGGTCACCACGGCGACACTTTCCTGATGCCTGGCCCGCTCGGCGATCGCGGCGGCTTGCCGCTCGTACTCCTCTCGGCTGGCAATCGCCATGAAAAGTTCCTGGGCATTCTCGCGTTCCGCAGGAGTTCTGGCGGCTTCCTGAATCCTCGCCGCAAGGACTTTCGCGTCGGGGATCTTTCCGGCGTTTAGGAGTACAAAACCGTAACTCGTGGCAACAGAAAGATTCCCGGGCTCCAACTCAATAGCTTTGCGCCCATCGGCGAAAGCTTTATCGCGCGTTTCCGCATGCATGGAATAGATCGAAGAAAGCGCCGCGTAGGCGGGCGCGAATTGCGGGTTCATCATCACGGTCTTTTCGAGAGCCGCGATCGTCTTGGGCGCTTGTTCTTCCGTGGGAAGGCCGCTACGCAATTGCGCTTCGGCCGCGAAATAGTAGGGGAAAAAACTGGCGGAATGCAACTCAATGGCGCGGGAGAAGGCCGATTCCGCCACGTCGAAATTCTTCTGGGAGTAAGCGAGTAAGCCCTGAGCTTCATGGGCGAGCGGAAGACTCGGGTCGGTCCGGAGAGCTTCGTTCACCGCGGCCTGGGCTTCGTTGGGCCTTTGCGTGTGCACGTAAAAGAGCGCGCGTTCGGCATCCAACTCCGCGGGAGAAAGGGCGCGGCTCGAATAGCTTTTCGGATCGCCGTGTATCGAAGTGCTCACTTTGCCGACGTAGAACGTTTGTTGGCGCGCGTAAGCCTCCATCGCCTTGGAAAAGCTCTTCAAGTCGCCAAAAGCTTTCTCTGCCGCGTCAAGCTGATCTCCTCTGGCATCCCACGCGGACAGGAACTTGGAGAGCAATTGGCGTTTGCGCGCTTCGGGGTCAAGCAGCAGGTAATGGACGATGGCCCAGGACTCCGAGTAGAAAATCGAAACGCGGTTTTGTTCGTTGTAGTAGGGCGACTGCGCGTCGGCCATAAGCAGCGATTCGATGGGGATCAGGCGCTCCTTCTGTAGAGCTTGCAGATGATAGGGAGAGATTCCGCCGATTTCCACGTCCTTCTCATGAATCGTGGAATTCGCGAAAAATTCCGCTAAGCCCTCCCCTAGCCAGATGGGCAGACCACGAAAATTCAGGTCCATGATGGCATGCGTGTATTCGTGGTAGACCACCTGATAGGGATTGTTGCTCTCGATGTTTGTCCGGACGGCAACGAAGTGCTGCTCTTCGCCAGGCGCATAAATTCCGGCCGGGTGGACGCGGCCTTTGACCTCCCAATACCCTGGCAGCAGGACTTTTAGGGAATCTTCATTCTTCACCGCAAAAATAGTTAGCGGCTTGCCCAGGTCGACCCGCAATTTCGGGAAAGAGCTATGAAATACTTCGCGGAACTGCTCGAATTGGTCGGCGATTTTCCGCGCTTCCTTCTCCCCGGCATTACTGACAACGGTGAAATTCGGAGAGCGCACTTCGATCCAGGGGTCCTTTGATGCCGCCACAGCGGACGCGCTTCCAAGAAACAGAGATATGAGTAGCCACGAACCGACCCAGTTGTGGTACGGGCGCCGGAGCATGATGACGAGACTGTACGCAATTCTCGGGAGGAGTCAAGGCTAGGAGACAAGACTCGACCCTAAAAAGGGTATCGTGCGTGCCGCGATGGTTTCCGGCTACGCTGGCGTGGATTTCTGGCCGAGCTCCCGGAATGGATCGTAAGCTAGAGCCAGGCGAAGGCGTTTGAACGGCGTCCCGACCGCGCGTGCGGTTAGTTAGGCTGCGTGGTGTGCATTCCATGTTCCGACGAAAGAGGAGCCGGAAGCATCTCGTGGAAACTGGGCGTCAGCCGGAGAACACTGCAATGACCTGAAGTGGTTGGCGAGTCAGTTTTGCGCACCAGTTTCAGCCCCGGATCAGAAGATTTCTCTTCCTCGTCCAGTTTCCACAGGCGCGCCTCGCTTGGTGCGATAAGCTCCATGCGAAACTTCGCATTCGGACCGAGTTCCGCGCAAGCGTGACATTTGTGATGTTGCACCTCAAATGTCAGGACTTTGCCTTCCACATGAGGCGCCAGCAACGCTACTGGATATTCTCCGGCCGTATGCCAAGGGCCGTTGGGATCGCTACGTTCCTGGTAATAGAAAACAATGTGGCCGTTAATCTTGCCGTCATGCTCCTCAATGCTCAAATCAAGCCCGGGAAGGTCGTTCATTTTGCCCTCCCAGTTTCCCGCAAATGAAGAATTCGCCCGAACCACCCAGAACTGCGGCGCAAGCAACGCCGCAACGCCTGCTAATGCAAACACTACTGCTACCCGTGTAATTCTCATGTCCTTTCTCCTTAGGGCTTGGGAACGTTTGCGAGTGCCGCGGTGGCGAGACTTCCGCCGAGGCCCATGGTTTCCACTGCCGAGGACGGCACGATCACCATGGAGCCGCGTTCCTTGATCGCTTCATACAACATATTCATCGCTCGCAGATGCAGGGCTACCGGATTCTGCTGATACACCGTGGCGGCTTGCTCGAATTTCGCTGCAATCTCAGTTTCGGCCTGGCCCAGGATGATTCGCGCCTGGCGTTCACGTTCGGCTTGGGCTTGGCGAGACATTGCGTCTTCCAGCGCCTGCGGGATACGCACGTCGCGGATTTCGACCGATTGAACTGTGATGCCCCACGGATTGGTCTTTTCATCGAGAATGCGTTGGAGCTCGCGCCCGAGGGATTCGCGCTCGGTGATCATTTGCGCCAGCTCGTGACGGCCAATGGACTCGCGGAGAGCAGTTTGCGCACTCATGGTGATGGCTTGGACGAAATCCTGAACTTCGAGGATGGACTTCTCAGCGTTCCACACCAGCCAAAAAACAATTGCATCTACGTTGACCGGCACGGTATCGCGAGTGAGCGTAGATTCGGCGGTCACGCTGGCGGTGCGAACGCGCTGGTCCACAAAACGGCTGAGACGGTCCACAGTGGGGATCATATGAAAAAGACCGGGGCCGCGGAGGCCAATGAAACGGCCGAGACGGAGCACAGCGACCTTTTCCCACTGGTCCGCAACCTTGACGGAAAAGAGCAGATAGATACCTACTAACAGGCCGGCAAAAAGTGGGATGCGACTGCTAAGCACAAACAGTAGTGCAAGACCGATCATCACCGAAGTGACGAATAGCGCGACAGCAATGCCACTTACCCGAGTTTTCTCTTGTTCCCACAACATAGACGTGTCACCTCCTCTTCTTTCCTGTCTCGCTTTGGAAGTCCTCCAATTGCTCTCGTAATTCCTCAACAGTGAAGCCCGCCGACCCAGCGCGGGCCACGAATTCGCCGACCAGTTGGTTTAGCCGGCGCTGTCGCTCGGCATCGTCGCGCTGTACCTTTTGGTGACCGATGAATGTCCCGGTGCCTTGCTGGGTCTCTAACACGCCGCGAATTTCCAACTCGCGGTAGGCTCGGATAACCGTGTTCGGATTGATGGACAAATCGACAGCCAGTTGCCGCACGGTGGGAAGTTGATCTCCGCCAGCTAGGCCGCCGGCCGCGACGCCGCCGATGACTTGGTCGATGATCTGACGATAGACGGGGACGCCGCTATGCAAATCCAACCGGAATGGCAGTGGCTTCGTCTTGGTCGGCGCTGAAATCATCTAGATATATAGTGTACTAGTGTTCTAGTTCAAGTCAAGCACAAAGATTTGCAGCAACCGGTTCGTCTAAATTAGAAAGGAAATCGACGAAACTCATGGTCCATCCACCCGCCTTCGAGGGGTCTATAATTCGATGACCCTTAATCGTCACATTTCCTCTGCGTGTCGCCTAGATTGCGGGAGGGCCTCTACATGGGAATGCTTTGGCAGGACATACGTTATGGCATGCGTATGTTGCGCAACAATCTCGGCTTTGCAAGTATTGCGGTGTTGACTCTCGCGCTCGGCATCGGGGCCAATACCGCTGTTTTCAGTCTCGTGGATGTCGTCCTCTTTCGCCCCCTTCCGATCGCCAAACCGACCGAGGTCGTGCGGCTTGTGAGCGGAAGAACGAGAGGCGAAGCTCGATGGGGATTTGTCTCGTTCCCTAGCTACCTTCAGTATCGCGACCACAGCAATGCGTTTTCGGGTATGGCTTCTTACCTAGATCGGCTTCCTGTAAATGTTTCTGCCGGGAAGTCGGGGTCAGAGCGTATCGACGCCGGCATGGTCACGGGGAATTATTTTCAGACTCTTGGTGTCAATGCTGTCCTCGGTCGCGTCATTGTTCCTGAGGACGACCATCCCAGGGCAGAGCCCATCGTCATGCTGAGTCATGATTTCTGGCATCGGCACTTCTCCGGCGACGCAAAGGTCCTCGGAACGACAGTAATCGTCGATGGGCAGCAATTCACCGTTGTCGGAGTCACACCAGCTGGCTTCGGCGGTGCCAGCTTCGAGAACTTGCCGGAGATCTGGCTGCCGATGAATTATGGTTTTCAGATCGACCCGCTGCTGAAAAGCCAGATCCCATTGCATCGTGAGTCGTTCACTCCCTTCGCAGTCGTCGCGCGACTGAAACCTGGCGTTTCAATTGCGCAAGCCCAAGCACAACTCGACGCGGTTGCTGCGAGCTTGGGTGCCGGGAAAGCGGAGTCCGGAGAAGGAACGGGCTTCCTACGTCCCTGGCCAGTCCTAGTTCCAGCGACCGAAGAGGCGAGACATGATCGGGCTCGCTATTCCCTCTTGGTGCTAAGCATTGTTGTGCTTGTCTTATTCATTGCTTGCGCCGACGCCGCCGGATTGCTTCTGGCACGAGCTGCGGGTCGACAAAAGGAAGTCGCGGTCCGCATGGCGCTGGGAGCGACGCGGTTCCGGATTATTCGGCTGCACGTGATTGAAGGGCTACTCGTCTCCTTGCTCGGTGCTCTGGTGGGTGGCTTGCTTGCGAACTGGGGAGCTGGACTACTAGCGGCTTCCGCGCCGCCCACGCTCCCGATTCCTCTCGAACGTGCCGCATCTATTCTCGACTTCCGTATTCTTGGATTTACTACGCTCGTAGCAATTCTGGCGGGCATTCTCAGTAGCTTGGCCCCGGCGTTGAGGTACTCTCGTTCTGATCTGATTGATGTCATCAAAGGGGAATCCCGCACCGTCAACGCGCTGACTCGGCGGTTCTCTCTGCAGAATCTATTAATCGTTATACAGGTGGCGGCTTCTGTTCTTCTGTTAGTAGGAGCAGGTCTATTTGCTCGAACACTCTGGCAAGCCTCGCAAGTCCAGCTGGGATTTGATCCAGACCACACCGTTGCCGCATCAACAGACCCGATCCGCCAAGGCTATGACAAGACCGCGGCCGCCGGGCTGCTCGTCCCCCTTCTCGAATCCATGCGTGCCGAGCCTGGCGTCCAATCAGCCGCGTTGGGAACCTCTCTCCCGCTTCAAGGAGGGATGGGAACAGCGGTTGCTCCCGAAGGGCATCAGCCTGCAAGCGGCGAAGAAGACTGGGTGCAAATTGTCATGACCAGTCCTGGCTACTTCACTACCGTCGGAATACCCATGCTAGGCGGACGCGACTTCACTTCCTCTGACACCGCGAATGTTCCTGGTGTCGCGATCATTAACGAAGCTATGGCCCAAGAATATTGGCCCGGCAAGAGTCCCGTTGGGAAGCGCATCGAGCATGTGGGCCCGCACGAACAGACTTTCGTAGTGGTCGGATCCGTCGGGAACATTGCGGCGGAAGATCTTCGGAAGACTCCTGGCCCTGTCGTCTACCTGCCCATTGCGCAAGCGTACTTGATGTTTCCGTGGCAGCCCGACATCAATTTACTGGCGCGGACTACAGGTGATCCACGTACGCTCATTCCCGCTGTGCGCGCGGCAGTTGCGCATGTGAATCCCGGCTTACCTGTGTTTCGCGTGCGCACCATGCGAGACCAGATTGCCAGAACGCTTGTTGAGGAGCGCTTCTTAGCGCGGTTGCTCTTCATTTTCTCTTTCCTGGCGACGGCCCTGTGTGCTGCGGGAGTGTATGGACTCGTTTCCTACGCAACTGAAAGTTTGACAAATGAGTTTGGCGTTCGCATCGCGCTTGGTGCGCAGTCGAGTGACGTCATATGGATGGTCCTCCGAAGAGGCTTGCTCTTGACTTTGGTCGGATTGGTGCTCGGATTCGCCGCTGCAGTGGGATTAACGCGATTGTTGATATCGTTTCTTTATGGAGTAAGTCCGACCGACCCAACCACCTATGTGGGGGTGGCGCTACTAATCGGATCGATGGCTCTAGTGGCTTCCTATCTTCCAGCTCGTCGTGCCATTCGGGTTGATCCTATGGTAGCCCTCCGGTACGAGTAGTTGCCCTGGCAATACAACCTATTTTTCTGGAATCCATATTATAGTCATGATAGAATGAC
Source organism: Candidatus Cybelea sp. (assembly GCA_035510055.1). Lineage (GTDB taxonomy): Bacteria > Acidobacteriota > Terriglobia > Acidiferrales > UBA7541 > Acidiferrum. The sequence continues at coordinate 17,059 of DATKHV010000074.1, forward strand.
CATGGACAAAAGGAGAAGTCCATGAAACAGATGCCGGCGGGTGCTTTCAAAGCACATTGCCTTACCGTCATGAAACAAGTGCAAGCAACAGGAGAGCCGGTCGTCGTGACCAAGCGTGGAGCACCGCTCGTCAAGGTTGTCCCGGCCGAAGCTGAGAAAAACGACATTTTCGGATTCATGGCCGGGAGAGTCAAAATCGTCGGAGATATCGAATCTCCGATTCCCGTGGAGTGGGAGATCACAAAACGGTGATTTTGCTCGATACCCATATATTGGTTTGGCTTTCGACGGAACCCGCAAAATTGTCCAAGCAGGCCAGCCGGGCCATCCGCAGGGCTTCCCGGTCTGGCGGCATCGCCATTTCCGCGATTACGTTGTGGGAACTGGCTTGGCTTGCCAGCCATGGTCGCCTGGAGATCACGGGAACCGTCGAAGCCTACGTCGAAGAACTCTCTTCAAGAGTGGCGATTCGTCCGCTCACAGCAAGAGTTGCCGTACTCGCTAACCAGCTTCCGGCAGACTACTCAAGCGACCCGTGCGACCGCCTAATTGGGGCGACCGCACTGGCCGAGGGAATCGCGTTGGTGACCAAAGACGTGAAAATTCGCAACTGCAAGCAGCTTTCGACGATCTGGTAAAGATTATCTGTCCGCGAGGCAATCTGACGGGCACCTGTGCCTACGGGGGAGGGGAGGTCAGCGTTGTGGATGGATTTGCTTAGACTGCATTCGCATGGTTGCTTGTGGTGTCTAACCTTCTAACTAAATCTTTTCATGCGGCCGATATTGTACTATGAGACCGGGACGGGAAATTGCGCTCTGTCGAACAGGTGGCCATGCCGATCTCGAATTTCGAACCCACAACCCAAATAGGCTCAGATCGAAGGCTCCTATCGAATCCCCACCTGTCCTCGCACGCTATCAATCAATTTCTTGGAATCGTAGCCGATCCCGGCCTTGAACACCGTCTCAACGTTCTCGATCTCTTCAATTTTATTTGAGGGATCACCCTTAATCACGACGAAGTCTGCCTGTTTGCCAGGGGAGAGAGTTCCAATTCGATCTTGTTGGCCGAGGTACACAGCACCATTCTCCGTTGCGATGTGAATGGCTTCCACAGGAGTGAACCCCGCTTCTACCAGCAGTTCGATTTCGCGCTGATCGCCGAATCCCGGAAGCACTCCGCCATTTCCGGTCGGATCCGGCCCCGCCAGCAAGAATCCTCCGGCTTTTACGAAGGCCACCTCAAAGTCCATCTCTTTGCGCATCAGCGCGGTCATGGGCGAGTCCAAAGGCACGCTGGCCCGCGCGGTCAGGTAGCTTTGCGCCGATTCAGCGGACATCGCATCCAGCGTACGCCGCTGCAATTTCGGCCGGCCCGGCGCGCCGGACTCAAACACCGGCAGCGTGGAAGTCACCGCAACGTGATGCGACACAAGCTTGTGGATTAGCTCCTGCACCGGTCCCCCGTTTACGTCTTGTTTCGCCCAACTGCTGCTGCCCCCTGCCGGGCACACGTCCGCCTTCTTGTCCGCCACGAATTCGGTATCCGTAAACACCGGCCCATGCTCAAAATCATCGATTCCGAGTGTTACAGCTTCCGGCCAAGTCACCGAACAAAGATGCCCCGTCAGTTTTAGTTTGTGCGCATGCGCCTGCTGGATGGCTGCGCCTAGCTCCTCCCGCGTAATGTTCATGTACGCCTTGTACGACGTCATGCCTTCCGCCGCCCAGTAATCCACCATGCGTTTTGCATCGTCCGGTCCAGTCAATTCATGCATCTGAGAAAATATGGTCGGCGCACCTTCCAGGTACGGCGCCGTAGCATCGATGCTTGGTCCCGGCATCAGGTTTGCGTCTATCCGGCTCTTTATCTTTAGGTCGGTGTAAGGTTCCAGGCTCCCGGTGGTGCGCATGGTGGTCACTCCAGCCGCTAGATACAAGCGCGGCGCAGTGTAAGGGATCTCCGCGATGAACAAACCGGGCTCGCCAATTCTGCTGCCGGGGCCGCTGGCAAATTGCAGCGCCACCGAATTCGAGTAGTAGAGATGATTGTGCATTCCTACAATGCCAGGAATGACCGTATAGCCTGAGCGATCTAAGACTTGTGCTCCCTGAGGGATTTGGACCGACGCAGTCAGCCCGAGGGCCTGAATCTTGCCATTCGCGACCACGATGGCTTGGTCGTCCTTCGCCGCTGCGCCAGTTCCATCGATAACTCGGACGTGGTTTAGAACGAAGACCGGCGCATCCACAGTTACGAACGGAGCGACGTCACCGGACTTCTGGGTTTGCGCAACTGCCATCGCCGCGATAACTAGCGAGCCAAACAAAAATAGCAAACGCATCTTTGCACCTCGCGCTTCGTATCATTGAAAATTCGGCGAGGCGACATTCTACGTCACTGGCTCTCCAATGGAAACGGCATGATCTGGCGGAGGAAGCACTGGCTAACCGGAAACTAACCCACGACCGCGGCTCGCTATAGGGGTTGCCGACATCCGGGAGTTGCCCGGTCCCGTCAGCACTAGGGCATCTTAAGGGCCAATCCTGTGAGACCCGGGAGCGCGTTCGGCGATTTCCTGTTGACAATCTAGAGAACGGGTATATGCTCCTCTAGCTAATCTAGAGGAGAAGACGGTGTCACAAGAGTCGCGTGGAGTAGTGCAAGGCAAGCTGGACATGCTCATCCTGAAAACGCTGGCTTTGGAACCGATGCACGGATACGGAGTGGGGCTGCGAATCGAACAGATAAGTAAGGGAGTATTTCAGGTGAACGCCGGCTCGCTATTTCCCGCCTTCCGGCGATTAGAGCGGCAAGGGTTGATCGAGGGCGAATGGCGGGCAACGGAGAATAACCGGCGGGCGAAGTACTACATCCTCACCAAGCCGGGGCGGAAGAAACTCAAGACCGAAGCGCGGGAATGGCAATCGCAAACAGCGGCGATTGCCCGGATACTGGAAGCGACTTCAGGAGAACTGTGATGAGTCTGTTCAGGATCATCGGTGGTGGGTTGCGAGCACTTTTTCGAAAGCAGCAGGCGGAGCGGGATCTTGACGAAGAGTTGCGAGCTTACGCCGAGATCGCAGTGGCAGAGAAGATGCAAGCGGGCATGAGCCGCGAGGAAGCTGTCCGCAAAGCGCGACTGGAGATGGGCGGCATGGAAGCGCTGAAAGAGGATGTCCGCGACGTTGGGTGGGAGGCAGCACTCGAAAGCTTCCTCCAGGATGTCCGATACGGAATGCGGATGCTCCGAAAGAACCCTGCGTTCACGGCTATAGCCGTTCTTGCATTGGCGCTGGGCATCGGGGCAAACACGGCAATGTTCAGCGTGATCGAGGCGGTGCTACTGCGACCGCTGCCCTACAGTAATCCCCATGAGTTGGCCCGCGTGGCCTCGACCTGGGAACGGGGCGGCATAACGACGCCTTACTCGTCGTCGCCGCCTGACTTTTTCGACTGGCGTGACCAGAATCGCTCCTTTTCGTCGATGTTCGCGTACCGCGCCGGCGAGTACGCCTTGACGGGGCGCGGCGAAGCGAAACGTGTGCGTGCGGTGATAGCAACAGCGGGGATATTTTCCACGCTGCAAGCGCACCCCGCCCTTGGGCGCGAGTTTCTGACGGAGGAGAATCGCAAGGGTGCCGATCACGTTGTTGTCCTCAGCTACGGATTGTGGCAGGCGGAGTTTGGCGGCGCAGCAGACGCGATCGGCCGGACCATCGAACTTGACAGCGAGCCGTACACGATTGTCGGAGTGATGCCGGCGGAATTCTTTTTTCCGCTGCCAGGTAGCGACGCGTACGTGCCCATCGGATTCGACGACAAGGTGATGACCCAGCGGGGAGCCCATTTTCTGCAGGTATTGGGGCGCCTGAAGAGCGGAGTTTCCGTCGCGCGGGCGAATGACGATCTGGCGGGGATCATGGCGGAGCTACGCAAGCTCTATCCTGGCAAAGACGGAAAGTGGGGTGTGCGCGCGGACCGCTGGAGCAGCGCGCTGGTCGGGGAAACTCGTCCGGCGCTGCTGGTACTGTTAGGAGCAGTAGGCTTGGTAGCGCTGATCGCGTGCGCGAATATCTCCAACCTGCTGCTGGCGCGGGCCACGGTGCGGCATCGAGAACTGGCCATGCGGCGTGCTCTCGGCGCTGGACGTTCTCGGCTGGTGCGGCAGATGTTAACGGAGGGTTTGTTGCTGGCGCTGCTGGCCGGAGCGGCTAGTCTGCTGCTGGCGCACTGGGCGCTCGGGTTGATCGTTAGCTTTGGGCCGAAGGATATACCGCGGCTTGCAAACGTGGGGCTGAACGGAGCCGTGCTGGCGTTTACCATGAGTGTGTCGATCGCGTGCGCCGTCCTGTTCGGGCTGATCCCGGCGCTACGATCATCGGCGCTGGACGCCGCAGGCCTGGTGAGGATGTCCATTTCACCGTCGGGCGAGGCAGGACGCTTGCGTAGCGCGCTGCTGATTGGGGAAGTGGCACTGTCCATGATGCTATTGGCGGGCGCGGGCCTGCTGGTGCGCAGCTTCATTGGGTTGAGGTCACTGAGCCCGGGCTTTGACCCCAAGGACGTATTGACGATGGACGTGAGCGTGCCCGAGGCGCACTACAAGAACAGCGTAGCGGTACAAAATTACTGGGAGGAAGTGATTACACAACTACGTAGCTTACCAGGCGTAAGATCGGTGGCGGCAACGACGCCCCTGCCACTGTCTGGAGATGACTTCAGCAGCAGCTTCCGTGTGGAGGGCAGGAGTGTGCCGGAGAAAGATGAGCCTTCGGCCGAACTACGCTGGGCGACTCCGAACTATTTTCGCACCATGTCAATTCCGTTGCGCAAAGGCCGCGCATTTGAGGATAGCGACCGGCTCGGTGCGGCGCGCGTTCTGCTGATTAGCGAAACGGCCGCACGGATGTTTTTTCCGGGCGGCGACGTCATCGGACAGAAGATCAACTTTGGTGCGCGGGGTGGATACGAGAAAAACGAGGGCGAGATCGTGGGGATTGTGGGCGATGTTCATCACTTCGGGGTGGACGCTCCAGTGCCGCCGACTTTCTATGCGCCACTGGCGCAAGCAGGCATGGGTGGTGCGACAGTGGTGCTTCGCGCGGAAGGACCGTTAGCTGCACTCGCGCAGTCAGCGCGCAAGCTGGTTCAAGGCCTAGACCACGATGTTCTGGTAGGACAGCCGATGCCGATGGAAACGCTGGTTTCCGGCTCCTTCGGCGAGCGGCGCTTTTACATGATGCTCCTGGTCGCGTTCGCGGGACTTGCTGTGCTGCTGGCGGCCCTCGGGCTCTATGGCGTGATTTCGTACTCGGTAGCACAACGGACGCAGGAGATGGGTATCCGCGTGGCGCTGGGCGCAAGCGACGTGCAGGTGGTGTCGATGGTGATGGCGCAAGGGCTGCGGCTTGCGGGGGTGGGATTGGCGATTGGTCTGGTGCTGGCGATGATGTTGAAGAGCGTGTTAAAGGGCTTTCTGGTTGGTGTAAGCACGACGGACCCAGCTACCTTATCGGTCACAGCACTGGTTCTGCTGATGGTGGCGTTGCTCGCTTCGTATGTGCCAGCACGGCGTGCCGCGCGAGTAGAGCCGATGGTGGCACTCAGGTTTGAGTGATTCGGTAGTCGTGGAATCTGGTCATTCGCTTACCTGGGAATTTGGCTTTTCACGCCCTGTCGGCAATTAGCAAGAGGACGTTCGATACGGTCTAAGTTGTTCTCTTTCCGAACCGTGGCGGGTTGACACGCTAGAGGTCTGGGGTTCGAGTCCCCACGCGCCCACCATCGCTCAAAAAACCTGGGTCCGGCCGCTCACAGGTCCAGCATCGACAACCCCACTCGGCAAGGCTCCAAGTTCGCAAAATTGGGTATCTGCCTGAATTGCTGAAACTCTGATATAAGCCTTCTGCTCAATGCTCTTTTCGCTTTCGTCGCCTCCGTGATTGGACCGTGGCGACATTGGCAGCCGGCTCTCTAAAATTTCACAAACTCCTTATCGCAATGACTGGATCCACTTTCGTTGCCCTCCACGCTGGAATACTGCAAGCCGCCAGGGCCACCGCGGACAGCAGCAAGGTAATGAACAGAAATGTCAACGGATCCGTGGCGCGCACACCATAGAGCATACTTGCCACCACACCCGACAATCCGATCGCACAGAGTAATCCGAAAACCATCCCTATGGCAGTGATTATCACTCCTTGCTTCAACACCATCTTCCCTACGTCGCCGGCCCGCGCCCCAAGCGCCATCCGGATGCCGATCTCGTGCGTGCGCTGGCCCACGGAATAGGCCATCACTCCATATACTCCAATGGCCGCAAGAACCATGGCGAGCAAGGCAAAGCTCCCGGCCACCACGGCTCCTACGTGTAATGGGAATAGCGCAAGCCGCATGTGCTCCTTTAGCGTCTTTGCATCATAGATCGGTAATTGGGGATCAAGCTTTTGCACTTCGCCCCTCACACTGGATATTTCCGCTTCGGGATCGACGTTTGTCCGGATCACCAGGGCCGCCGACGTCGCATAGACTTGCGTGAGCGGATAGTAGACAACCAGCGCCGGAATTTCTCCCAGGCTCTGGTACTTGCCGTTCTTTGCGACTCCTACCACCTCAAGCACGTTCGCATTTCCCGAGTGTAAACGCTTGCCGACAGGATTCTGCCCTGGCCAAAATCGCTGCGCGAGCGTTTCGTTGACGATTACCACTCCCGGTGATTTTGCAGTGTCGCTCGCGGCAAAATCCCGCCCACCAACCATCGGAATGCTCATGGCCGGAAAGTAATCCGGGCCGGCGCTCTCATAGATGGCCGACGGCATTTCTTCGGCGCGCGGTTCCGCTTGTCCCTCGGGATATACGTCGGTCGTGCTCACATCCAGCGCCAGCGGCAATCTTGCTATCCACCCGGCCGACTTCACGCCAGGCAATGCTCGAACGTGTTCGGCCAGCTGTTGATAAAAACTCTCTCCCCTCTTCTCATCGTATCCTTGCAGCCCCAAGTCCACCGAGATGGTCACGGCATTGTTCGGATCGAACCCTGGGCCAAGGGCGTCTGTGTGTTCCAAGCTGCGCACCGTCAATCCCGCGGTGATCAGCAAAACGAACGAAAGTGCAACCTGCATCACCACCAGCCCGCGCCGCAACCACGCTCGCCGTGGCCCGCCCGACTTGTCCTCTTTCAGCGCAAAGACAACGTCGGAACGGCTCGCCTGCAGCGCCGGCACAAGGCCGAAGCCGATTCCCGTCACCACCGCCAGCGCCACTACGAAACTCACGACCCGCCAATCCATCCGTAGGTCCAGTGTCAGCGCAAAATCCGTTCGAGGAAGTGACGCTCGCGCCACCAGGATCAGTGCCTGGCCAATGGCAAGTCCAAGCGCCGCCCCGATCATCGAAAGCATCACGCTCTCTGTCAGCAACTGCCAAGCAAGCCGCGCCCGGGTCGCGCCGATGGCCATCCGCACGGCAATCTCTTTCCGCCGCTGCGTGGCGCGCGCCAAGAGCAAGCTTGCGAGATTCGTGCACGCAATCAGCAGGACCAGGAGCACGGTTAGCATCAGAGCGCCGCTGAAGGCGATCACCGCGCTCCGCAGATTCGGATCAACCAGTCCCGGCGGAGTCAACCGCAGCGACATTCCCTCATCTGTGTTTGGGTACTCCTGCCCCAGTTGCCGGGCCACGGTGTTCAATTGCACTCGTGCCTGCTCCAGGTTTATTCCCGGCTTCAGCCGCCCAAAAGGAAGCCACTGGCCGTTGCCGCGACCTTCCAGCCCGCTCCCTGCTTCGATCCACTCCTGCATCATGCTCGGCACCCAGAACTCGGGTGTGAATACGCTCTCCGTCCCCGTAAATCCGGGCGGTGCCACGCCAATCGCTGTAAAGCTGTGACCATTAATCTGCATGGGAGTGCCCAAAATTCCTGGCTCGCCAGCAAAACGCCGCTGCCAGCAGCCATAACTCAGCACCGCTACCGGATGTGCATTGGGGGTGCGATCCTCGTCGACCGTAAACGTTCGTCCCAAAAACGCCTGCACGCCCAGCACTTCAAAATAATTCCCGGAGACAAGGTAGCCCCAAACACGCTCGTTACTCCCGTTGTGGCTCAAGCTCATGGGATCGAATCGATACACTGCCATTCCGGACAAAACTGCATTGCGGTCCCTGATGTCTTTGTAATTGGGATAGGACATCGACTGCGAGTACGAAGCATCTTTTTCTTTTCCCTGGTGAATCGCGAAGACTTGTTCCGGATGGCTAATCGGCAAGGGCCGCAGCAGAATCGTGCTGATCAAACTGAAAATAACCGCATTCCCTCCAATCCCCAGTCCCAGCGAGAGGAGCGCCACAAATGTGAATCCCGGGCTTCTCCGCAACTGCCGAGCTCCGAATCGCACGTCCTGCCAGAGCGTTTCGAAGATTCCTCCGCCCCGCACGTCCCAGCTCACATCCTTCATATATCCCGCATTTCCAAAATGTTGCTCGGCGCTTCGCCGCGCCGCCTCCGGGGTCATTCCGCGCCGGATGTTCTCTTCGGTCCGCAAATCAATGTGAAACTGCCACTCTTCAGCGATCTCGCCATGTACTTCCTCGCCATGCCGTAGAGCGCGCCATCGCATCCTGAGTTTCCTAAGCCATCCCATGCCCTTCTCCTTCAGGCTGTCCGCAGCACTTTGCCCACAGCCATCGACAGGTGCGACCATTTGGCCTCTTCCACTCCCAGTTGCTTGCGGCCCGCGCGCGTCAGTTTGTAATAGCGCGCCCGCCGGTTGTTCTCCGATACTCCCCACTCGCTTTTGATCCACCCTCGTTGCTCAATGCGGTAGAGCGCCGGATACAGTGTGCCCTCCTCCACCTTGAGCATGTCTTCGGCAAGCTGCGCAATGCGTTGCCCAACTCCATACCCGTGCATCTGCCCCAAAGAGAGTGCCTTCAGCACCAGCATGTCGAGCGTCCCCTGCGGCAGTTCCGGCTTTTGTTTGCCCATATCGCCCTCTCCTATTTGCTTCTAGTGGAGTGAGCATGCGCTACTCTCCCTAGAAGGTCAAGGGGAATGTTTTCCTGGCTTCGAATGGATCGTTTCGGAAACATCCCGGAAACGTTTGCCATTTCTATGTCATCGAAGAGCGCGATACACAGCGTGGGATGGGCCTTAGACAATCCCTTCCCGCCTGGTCCTGCGACGCGTCGCAACAGGTTGTGGAAAAAACAGGAAGAAAAATAGTAGCTCTCCCTCTTCTTCACGCTTCCGCCAACAGCGGCATAGGCCAACCAGGAGATACACCGCGTTGTGGCCCAGAGGTTGCCAGCACCACCCTCCACCACACTGGCTTCGATGCCAGTCGTGGTTTCGTCTTCGGGTGATCTGACCGCCAAGTTCGGGTGGTTTTCTAGGATTGGGCGGCCCGCTCGCTATTGGGCTTTGATCCGCTGACCGCAAAAAACAAAATGTAGATATAACATGCTGCCGCGGCGATGAGTGCGTAGTGAATACCCTGGCCCCAGCGGGTTTCGCCCTCGACCATCGCCGAATAGTAATGATGGTTTATTAGATCGCCGGCCTTCCCGACGACCCAGGGAATAATGGCTCCGCCCACTATAGCCATGTTCAAGAGTCCCGAACCGTCACCGGTGAGCGGCCCCAGCTCGGCGATCCCCATGGTAAAAATGCACGGGAACATGATGGAGTTGAACAATCCTACTGACAGGATGGTCCACATGGCCACATGACCGCTTGTGAAGACGGAAGTGGTGACCAGCAGGGCGGCCATAATCGCGGCGAGCGCCAATAATTTCCCGGGCTTGATCTTCTGCAGCAGGGCCGATCCGATAAATCGGCCGACCATCGCGCCCGACCAGTACAGCGAAATATACTTTGCGGCTTCTCCCAGCGCTGCCCGATAGCGAATAGCCGCATCGGACACCGTGGAAGGTGATAGGAACCCTCCGATATTGTCGAGCGCAAGATAATTGGCAATCGAGCTGCCAATGGCCACTTCCCCGCCGACGTACACGAAAATTCCAATCGCGCCGAAGATGAGATTCGGATGCTTCCAAATCGAGTCGTCGATCTTTTCACCGCTGTGGCGCTCGGCAGACGCCATCTCGGGAAGTTTAGAAAGACCGATTCCCATGGCTAGCAGCGTTAGCGCGGTGGCAAAAAAATAGACATACAGCTTAATCACGGCTTCGGCCTCTTGGGAAGCGGTTTGCGCCATGGCAGTAGCTGCGGTTCTGAGAATCAAATGCGCGCCGATCCAGGGAAAAATCGTGGTGCCCAGAGAATTAAAGGCTTGCGTAAGATTCAAGCGGCTGGAGGCGGTTTGCGGTCTTCCCAGCACGGCGACAAAGGGATTCGCCGCAACCTGGAGAATCGTGATGCCGGTTGCCAGAATGATCAAAGCCGCAAGGAAGAACGGAAACGAAGGAATTCTCGCCGCCGGATAGAAGGCCAGGCAGGCGACCACCATGGTCAGCAATCCGACCACAATGGCTCTTTTGTATCCGATCCAGTCGATGATCTTTGCCGCCGGAATGGAAAAAACGAAATAAGCGGAGAAGAAAGCAGTCTGGATCAGCATGCTGGCGGCGAGTTCTATTTTAAAAACGTGTTGTACGTAGGGGATCAAGACGTCATTCAAGGATGTGAGCGAGCCCCACATGAAGAAAAGCGTGGTCAGGATCGCCAGCGCGCCGGTGTAACTCCCGGAAGTTTCAGTCGCGGCCGTGGGGCGGTTAACGCTTACATTTTCCATCGATAATTCCGTCCATTTGCACTCTGGATTTGCCGCTTCCCGCGGCCGTCAGCCGGATACAGGTACGGGAGGCGGCGCAAACCGGTCGCGTCGAACCGCGCAGGATAATGACACATTTAGCCGAGGGACGAAACCTTTGCGGATGGTACCTGCCATAGCAAGAATCTCGAAAGATTTTGTAATGCTTCTGCAATCTAGCGGGTCACGTATCTCCTTGTTGCTGCTAGGACTAGCGCAGCGTGCACTCTTCCTGCGGGGCCCAGCTATATTCGTGCAATTGCATTTTCATGCGAACCATTGACACGCTGCGAGCCGCACCGTAGCATCGCTTCGATCGGCCGCCATTCCTTCTCACCAGCGGGCCGGAAAAGAGGCCTCTCATGAGCCTTCGCGACTTCATCGCCAAGCAGTGGATCGACGTCATCGAATGGGTTGAACCGGAAGAAGGCATACTGGCCTACCGCTACCCCATGCAGGATCGCGAAATCCAGAACGGCGGCAAACTGACCGTTCGCGATTCGCAAGCGGCGGTTTTCGTGAATGAAGGGAAAGTGGCGGATATCTTTACTCCCGGGCTTTACACCCTGAACACGCAAACGCTGCCCATCCTGACCTATCTGAAAAACTGGGATAAGGCCTTCAAGTCGCCGTTCAAGTCCGATGTCTATTTCTTTTCCGCGCGCATTCAGACGGATCAGCACTGGGGGACGCAGAATCCCATCACCATCCGTGACAAGGAATTCGGCGCCATCCGTCTCCGCGGTTTTGGAATTTATTCGTATCACTTGAGCGATGCCAAATCGTTTTACAGCAAGATCAGCGGCACTCGCGACATTTATCGCGTCGCCGATCTCGAAGGCCAGTTGCGCAACACCATCATCGCCAAAATGACCGATGCGTTCGCCGCCAGCCAGGTACCCTTCCTCGATATGGCCGCGAATCAAGGCGCGCTGGCCGAAAAAATCAGCGAGGCCCTCAAACCGGCTTTCACCGACTATGGACTCACTCTCGACAGTTTGGTGGTCGAAAACCTCTCGCTCCCGGACGAACTGCAGAAAGTGCTCGACCAGCGCATCAGCATGAACGTGCTCGGGGACATGGGCAAATTCACCCAATATCAGGTGGCGCAGGCCATCCCTATCGCGGCGGGGAATGAAGGCGGAGGTGCGGTCGGAATAGGCGCGGGCCTCGGCGCCGGCGTGGCCATGGGCCAGGCCATGATGGAAGCCGTGAAGCAATCGACCTCGGCGCCTGCCGGCGGAGCGGCTCCCGCCGGAGCGGCAGGCGCTCCTGCGGCCAACACTAAATTCTGCAGCGAATGTGGTAAACCCATCGCCCGCAACGCTAAGTTCTGCCCGGAGTGCGGAAAGCCCCAGGTGTAAGTGCCAACGCCTGCCATGCGCGGAATCGAGTGGGTCGTCGAAGCCTTCGGATGCTCATCGCCGCCGTTGCGTGACGGCGCTGTCTTAGAGGATTTGTTCGCGAGTATCATCCGGGAGATGAAACTCCGGCCCGTCGGCCAAACGCAATGGCATCAATTTCCCGGCACTGGAGGAATCACCGGCCTTTGCCTACTCGCGGAGTCGCATCTCGCGTGCCACACGTTTCCGGAGCATGGTTCGCTCTGTCTCAATCTCTTTTGCTGTGTTCCGCGCGCGGAGTGGGATTTTGAAACGGCTCTGCGGCAGCTCTTCGATGCCCATTCTGTTTCAGTCCGCCGCCTCGAGAGGCCTTTCGAATCCAAATGGAAGCAGGTCGCCAGTGACTGAGGCAAATCCCCTTGCCGCCATCCGGGTAGGCCATCAGCGATGAGCCAGACGGTTGCCAACTGTCCCAACTGCGGCGCCAAAATCGTTTTTCGGTGGTCCAGTAGTGTTCAGACCGTTTGTGAATATTGCAAAAGTATCCTCGTTCGCTCCGATGTGGACCTGAAGAAAGTTGGCCAAGTCGCCGATCTGCCGCCCGACAGCTCACCCATTCAAATCAATACCGAAGGCCAGTACGGCAACAAAGCGTTCGTGGTGGTCGGCCGCATTCTTTATGAGTACGATCAAGGCGGCTGGAACGAGTGGCACATCATGATGAACGACGGCGCGAGCGCTTGGCTCTCCGATGCGCAGAGTGAGTACGCGCTCTCGTCCTCTTTGAAAGCGTCGGATCTTCCGGCGGCGGCGGCGGTCCAAGTGGGCCAACAATTCACTTGGAACAATCAGCGCTATACCGTGAGCGTCGTCACACCGGCGCACTATCGGGGCGTCGAAGGCGAACTGCCGTTTCAGTATTGGGACAAGACGAAGGTAACCTTCGTCGATCTGCGCACCGCATCCAGGAAATTCGCCACGCTCGATTACAGCGATCCGGAGCCGGCACTGTATCTTGGTGAATTCGTGGAATTCGACGATCTCAAACTGAAAAATCTGCGCAGCTTCGAAGGCTGGTGATGAGCGTGGGCACTCCTCCACCGTCCGGGCCTTCCCAGGTGCAACCGAGAGCGCTCAATTGTCCGAAGTGTGGTGCGGCCATCACGTTGCATTCCTTCGGCCAGGCGGTAACGGTAGTGTGCGCGAGTTGCCGTTCGATTCTTGACGCCCAGGATCCGAATCTGGCGATTCTCCAGCAATTCGAAGCCGCTACCCACGATGTAAAACCCCTCATTCCTCTCGGTACGCGCGGCAAGCTGCGCGGCACGGACTACGAAGTCACTGGTTTCCAACGCCGCAGCACGCAAATTGACGGAATCACCTACGACTGGCACGAATACGTTCTTTTCAATCCCTACAAGGGCATTCGCTACCTCAGCGAATACCACGGACATTGGAACGACATCAGTATTTGCAAGACGCTACCCACCGCGGATTTTAGTGGAGCAAATTACCTCGGGGAAACTTATAAACACTTCCAGTCCGCCGATGCCAATACGGATTTCGTTCTCGGCGAATTCCCGTGGCAGGTGCGCGTTGGCGAAAAGGCCGCCGTTAGCGACTACGTGCACCCGCCTCGCGTCCTCTCCAGCGAAAAACTCGACAAAGAAGTCACCTGGTCCATCGGCGAGTACATGTACGGCCGGGAAATCTGGGACTCCTTCAAGCTGTCCGGCGAGCCTCCCGAAGCGCTGGGCGTCTATGAGAATCAACCTTCGCCCGTCACCATCAACGTCACCGGTATGTGGGTCGCGTTTGCCGCATTCGCCGTTTTGCTCTTGGCGCTCATGGCTGTTTTCGACATGCGCGCGAAAAAGGAACCTGTCCTTCAGGAAACCTATCAATTCAATGGCGCCGACCTAAAAAGCGAACCTTCGTTTGTCAGTGACGAATTTGCGCTCGACGGCGGAACTTCGACCGTCCAGGTAAAAACTTCCGCTCCCGTGGATAACCACTGGATCTATGTGAACTATGCGCTCATCAATCAAGACACCGGGCAAGCCTGGGACTTCGGACGGGAAGTAAGCTATTACCACGGTTACGACAGCGACGGTTCATGGAGCGAGGGAAGCCGGACCGATTCGGTAGTTATCCCCAGTGTCCCCGCGGGTCGCTACTATCTGCGCATCGAGCCAGAAGTAGATCCCTCACTTCGGAGCACTCCTTATTCCGTCACGGTGATCCGCGACGTGCCCGTCTTCGGAATTTACGGCATTGCCTTTCTCGCGCTGCTCGTGCCGGTAGTCATCATTTCCTTCCGCGCTTACACTTTTGAGCGGTCCCGCTGGTCCGAAAGCGACCACCCGCCCATGGAATTGTCCAGTCTGTCCAACAGTTCAGGAGACGATGAATAATGTTCCGAAAACTTTATCTTCTCTACGGCGCCATGGTTCTCAGCACCGCCGCATTCGGGCAATACCGCGGCTGGAGCCTCGACACCGTCAATCAGCTCAGAAACGTTCCGAAGTCCGTTCGCGATAATCCCGGCTCCTACCGCTCCGTTTACTCTGGTTATCACCATTACACGGGAGGCAAATAAGATGAATCTTGTTCCGCTTGGCAACGTCGTCGCTGCACTAGTCTTCGCGTTTGTCGGAATTTTTATCTTTGTCATCGCCTTCATGGTGATGGACAAACTCACGCCTTATCATCTTTGGAAGGAAATCGTGCAGGAGCACAACATGGCGCTGGCCATCCTTGTCGGGGCCATGTCTCTCGGCATTTGCATCATCATTGCCGCCGCGATCCACTAGCCCATGGGTATCCTGGTGTTCATTTCCGTGCTGTTGGTGGCGGCTTGCGGCCTCATCTACGAGCTTGTCGCCGGCACGCTCGCCAGCTATCTGGTCGGCGACAGCGTCTTTCAATTCTCCACCATCATCGGTACCTATCTTTTCGCCATGGGCATCGGCAGCGCGCTTTCCCGTTACATCAATCGTGGTCTCGCGAATCGCTTTGTCTGGATCGAACTTCTCCTCGGCGTCATCGGCGGTTTTTCCTCTGCCCTCCTGATGCTGGCGTTTGCCTTCTCACAAGGATTCGAATTGATTCTGTATGCCCTGGTCATGGTGATGGGCGTTTTGGTGGGGCTGGAGATTCCTCTGCTGATGCGCATGGTCCGTGACCGTTACCAGTTCCGCGACGTCATCGCCCACGTCCTCACGTTCGATTACCTCGGGGCCCTGGGAGCTTCTCTGTTGTTCCCGATTTTCTTGGTGCCGCGCCTCGGTTTGGTGCGCTCGGCGATGTTATTCGGCTTGCTGAACGCTGCGGTCGCGTTGTGGAGCACGTATCTGTTCTCCAATCAGCTCTCTCGTACGCGCGGGTTGCGCGTTGCCTGTCTCGTCGTCTTGTTTGGACTAGCTACGGGACTTGCCGAAGCCAAGCAAATCACCGCCACGGCGGAAGACAATATCTACGCCGACGAGATTATTTTTGCGCGCGACACGCGTTACCAGCATCTCGTTCTCACCCGCTTCAAGGACGACCTCCGTCTTTTTCTCAACAGCCATCTGCAATTCAGCTCCCGCGACGAATATCGTTATCATGAAGCGCTTGTCCATCCGGGCCTGGCCGCTGTTCCTGCGCCGCGCCGCGTCTTGATTCTTGGTGGTGGGGACGGCTTGGCCGCCCGCGAAATCCTGAAGTATCCCCAAATCGAGAGCATTACGCTCGTCGATCTGGATCCCGAAATGACCCGGATTTTTTCTTCGAATCCGATGCTCACCAAGCTCAATGACAAATCCTTACTTTCCGCGCGCGTGCATGTCATCAACGCCGATGCCTTCCCTTGGGTCGATTCGAACGCCGACAATTTTGATTTCATGGTCATCGATTTTCCCGACCCCACGAATTATTCGCTCGGCAAACTCTACACCACGGCGTTCTATCGCGCCGCCGCGCGGCACCTCAGCGCGCAGGGTTTGCTGGTCGTGCAAAGTACCTCGCCGATGTTCGCGCGCGATTCCTTCTGGTGCATCGCCGAAACGCTAAAACAAGCTGGCCTCGAAACGTTTCCCTACCACGTCTACGTTCCTTCCTTCGGCGAATGGGGCTTCGTCCTCGCCGGCACGCACCCATACGTTCCACCCACGTCTCTCCCCGCGGGATTGCGTTTCGTCAATGTCGAAGGCCTCCCCGCGCTTTTTCAGTTTCCCCCGGACATGGCGCCGCTCCCCATGCCCGCCAACCAGCTCAACAGCCAAATCCTCGTCCGCACCTACGAAAACGACTGGAAGGACATCAGTCATTGAAGCTGGGCCGCCGCAAGTTCCTCGGTCTCGGCAGCGCGGCGCTCGTCGGTCTTTCCCTCAAAAGTGAAAAAAAGATCGCCGGCTCGTTCGTCAATGACTCCTTCCAGATCGGCCATCTCTTGCGCGATCGCGCCAGCTTTCCTCCCGCCAAGCGCGTCGAAAAAGTTCCTGTCGTTATCGTCGGTGGAGGCATCGCCGGACTCAGCGCCGCTTGGCGGCTTCGCAAGCGCGGGTTCACCGGCTTCGTCCTTTTGGAAATGAACGCGCAACCCGGCGGCAACGCCCGGTGGGGCGAAAACGAAATTACCGCGTACCCTTGGGCCGCCCACTACGTTCCCATCCCCGGGCCGAAAGCCGAATTCGTCCGTGAACTTTTCGAGGATATCGGCGTCTTGAAGAACGGCCAATGGGAAGAACGCTATCTCGCATTCGCGCCACAAGAACGCTTGTTTCTCTACGGCCGCTGGCAGGAAGGAATCGAGCCCGCCGTCGGCCGCAATCAAAAAGACCGCGACCAGTTTCAACGCTTGGAAAATCTTTTCACTAAATTTCGCAAGAGCGGCGCCTTTACCATCCCTCTCGAGCTCGGCCGCTCTGCAAAATTTCAGGATCTCGACCGCATTTCCTTTTCCGATTGGCTCCGCCAAAATGGTTTCGACTCGCGCTTGCTACACTGGTACATGAACTACGCCTGCCGTGACGATTACGGCGCGCTCTCCAGCGACACCTCCGCTTGGGCCGGCGTCCACTATTTTTCTTCTCGCGAGCCCGAGGAAAAAGGCCCGCTCACCTGGCCCGAAGGCAATGGCTGGATTACCCGTCGCCTCCTTGAATGCGTGGGCGCAAACATTCGCAGCAACCAGATGGTTCACCGCATCACGCAAACGCGCCGCGGGGCAAGCGTCTTTGCCGGCGATACCGAGTACCAATCCGAATTCGTCATCTTGGCCGCCCCCACGTTTCTCGCTCCCTATCTCCTCGAAGATTTTCCGCGTCTCAGCGATTTCGTCTATTCCCCTTGGCTCACCGCCAATCTCACGCTCGAGCGCTACCCGGATTCCCGAGGCGCCGAGCCATCCTGGGACACGGTTTTCCTGGATTCCCCCACGCTCGGCTATGTTGATGCCATGCATCAGAGCCTGCGCACCTACGTGGACCGCACCGTCTGGACTTTTTACTGGGCTCTTGCCGAAGGCGCCCCCGCGCAAAACCGCCAACTCCTTCTCGATAAGGACTGGTCCTATTGGAAGGAAGCCATTCTCCACGACCTCGAGCGCGTCCACGCCGATATCCGCCAGTGCGTCTCTCGCCTTGACATCATGCGCATGGGCCATGCCATGATTCGCCCCGCCGTCGGCTCGATTTATACGGAAGAACGCCGCCGCTTATCACGGTTGAATAACCGCATCCTCTTCGCCAATTCCGACCTCAGCGGCATCTCCATCTTCGAGGAAGCCCAATACCACGGCGTCGTAGCCGCCGAAAAAGTCCTCAAAAAACTCCACGGCTAGGTTCCGGCCAGAACCGCAAACCACAAGTTCTCGTCTGTAACTTCTCACCTCAGGAGGACTCTCATCAAAGAGAGCCCGGAACCAGCTTGTCCTGCCCAGCAAATGGCCTGGACGGCGGGAGAAGTTCCCGCATCAAAATGATTTGAATGCACGTAAAATGACGGGTAAGCCGAAACGCCCAGCAGTTCGGGAGGAAACAGATGTTGATTCAGAAAGCCCCAGACTTGACGTACGCCAACATCACGCCTAAGTCGATCTATTTAGACCGCCGCAAATTCCTCCGCGCCATGGGCATTGTTGGCGCCGCGGCGGTGGCCGGAAAAAACCTCTGCGATCTGGCTTGGCCATCCGAAGCGGCGCTCGCCGCCTCCCAGTTCACGGGGCTCCTAAAGAGCCCATTCAGCACCACCGAAAAGCCCAATACCTTGAACGACGTCTCCCACTACAATAATTATTACGAATTCGGCACCGAAAAATCGGACCCCGCGAAGTATGCTCAGAATTTCAAGACCGCACCTTGGTCCGTCTCCGTTGAAGGCGAAGTCGCCAAGCCCCGCAAATTCTCCATGGACGAAATCTTAAAACTCGCTCCCCTCGAAGAGCGCATCTACCGGCATCGCTGCGTCGAGCGCTGGTCCATCGTTGTGCCCTGGATTGGTTTTCCCTTTAGCGTTCTCGCAAAATTGGTCGAACCCTCGCCGAAAGCCGCTTATGTCGCCTTTCAAACTTTCTACGATCCCCGCCAAATGCCGCAAGCCAAGTATGGCGGCATCGATTTCCCCTATGTCGAAGGCCTCCGCCTCGACGAAGCCATGCATCCCCTCACGCTTCTTTGTGTCGGCATGTACGGCGACCCCCTTCCGCCCCAGGACGGCGCCCCGGTTCGCATGGTCATTCCTTGGAAATACGGCTACAAGAGCATCAAGTCCCTGGTGAAAATCCGCTTCCAGGAAAAAGAGCCTCCCACCACCTGGAATCGCTATTCCCGCGAAGAATACGGCTTCTATTCCAACGTCAATCCCAACGTCGATCATCCGCGCTGGAGCCAGGCCAAGGAGCGCCGTCTCGGCGAAATCTTCACGCGGCCCACGGTAATCTTCAACGGTTACGGCGATCAAGTCGCCAGCATGTACAGCGGAATGGATCTCAAGAAATTCCACTAAAGGCAGGCATTCTTCGTGCGCGCAATCCTCATCAGCAAATGGACCAAAGTCGCTGCTTTTCTGATCTGCCTGATGCCCTTCGCCGATTTGCTCTGGCGATTGCTTCGGAACAACCTGGGCATCAATCCCGTCGAAACGCTTCAGCACGGCACCGGCGACTGGACCATCCGTTTCATAGTCTTCACTCTTTCGATCACGCCGTTCCGCAAAGTGTTCAAGCTTCCCGAGCTCATCCGTTTCCGGCGCATGCTCGGTCTGTTCGCCTTTTTCTACGTTTCCCTGCACTTCCTCACGTATCTAGGCCCCGATCAGTCCTTCGATCTCGCCGGCATGTGGAAAGACGTCTACAAGCGCCCGTTCATCACCGTGGGCTTTGCGGCTTTCCTATCGCTGATTCCTTTGGCGGTTACCTCTACGGCGGGCTGGATTCGGCGTTTAGGCGGGAAGCGTTGGCAGCAACTCCATCGCCTGATCTATTTTGCGGCTGTCTCGGGTGTGATTCACTACTACTGGTTGGTGAAGTCCGATGTGCGCAAGCCGCTCTTCTACGGCGCGCTCGTTGGCATTCTGCTTCTTTGGAGATTTGGCGACTGGCTTTTCAAACGTAGGAGCCAAGCGCCCGCGCGCGTGGCCGCTTCCAGTGTCTCAGTGAACGGCTGAAGAACCCTCTGCTGGCGGAGTCTCGGCGAATTCCACTCCCCAAAAGCGCGGCGCTGGCGTAAGAAACTCCACGCCAACCCGCTGGCCACGGTCTCCGGGTTCGCCCAGATAAACGACCCGGCACTCCTGCTCTTCCATCGTTTCCGGGTTGGTGATCACCAGCATCTCGCCTTCATCTATTTCATGCTTCAGCAGCAAGAGGCCGCCATGCCCGTTGACCACCACGGTTTCACAAGTTTCGCGGAACTTCTTCCCGTTGTGCCCGCGCCCTTGCGCCTCGACGCGCATCTTGTGAAAGACGCGCGAGCTTCGCCGGGGTGACGCCGCCGTGACTTCGTTCATGGCACCCATGTTCAGCCGCTCCGCGCCACACCGTCAACCTGTCCCCCCGTACAGGTGTTCCCTACCAGCAACCTTCCTCAACCCGGCTAAGAAAAGTCGCCGCTCTTAGGACCGGCATCCTTTGCCGACGCCCCTTAGCCGACATTCGGTAAGCGAACTGAAGTTTCCGCCGATCCACAGGTAGGGAACGGCGCGGCCGGAGGTTTCGACGAGTTAGCTTCCTCAATAAACCTTGAGGAACCTGCCTCCTTGTGCCTAAACCTCCTGCGGCCCTAAAATGGGAGCGCCGCCACGGCCCAGGTCATTCCTAGTTCCGCTATCATTCCGCGGCGGCAAACATTCGCATCAAGTTTTGCGTATTCATATTGGAAAGGACTCAAGTCCCCTGAGGCCTCTTATGAACCTTACTGAATTTATCGAAGGTCAACGCGACCAGCATTTGGCGGAGCTTTGCGAATTTCTGCGCATTCCCAGCGTCAGCGCCAAAAGCGAGCACAAGCCCGATATCGAGCGCGGCGCGCGCTGGGTCGCCGATCATCTCCGCGCCGCCGGTTTTAAACACGTAGAGATTATCCCTACCAATCTCCATCCGCTCGTCTACGCGGAATCTTTGGAAGCTCCCGGCACGCCCACGATCCTTTTCTACGGCCATTACGACGTGCAACCTCCCGAGCCTCTTGATCTCTGGACTTCGCCACCATTCCAGCCTACCGAGCGCCACGGCAATCTCTTTGGTCGCGGCACCGCCGACGATAAAGGCCAAGTGCACATCCACATGAAAGCGCTCGAGTCTCTGCAAAAAGTGGGCGGCAAGCTACCCATCAACGTCAAAGTTCTGATCGAAGGTGAAGAAGAAGTCGGCAGCGTCAGCCTTTGGGATTTTGTCCAGAAGAACAAGGAAAAACTCAAAGCCGATGCCCTGCTCGTCTCCGATACTTCCATGCTTGGCAAGGGCGTTCCCTCCATCACCTACGGCTTGCGCGGCTTGAATTACTACCAGATTGAATTGACCGGCCCGGAGCGCGACTTGCACTCCGGCGTCTACGGTGGCGCTGTCCCCAATCCGCTCACCGTCCTTACCGAGCTTTTCGCCAAGCTGCACGACAAGAATTACCGCGTCACCATTCCGGGCTTCTATGACCAGGTCGCCAAAGCATCCCAAGCCGAGCGCAAAGCCCTCAACGCGCTGCCCTGGAAGAAAAAAGACTTCGAGAAAGCCGTCGGCGCGCCTGGCTATTTCGGCGAGACCGGCTTCACCACCGTCGAACGGCTGTGGATCCGTCCCACGCTCGAATTGAATGGCCTGTGGGGCGGCTATCAGGGCGAAGGCGCCAAAACCGTCATTCCCTCAAAAGCGTTCGCCAAATTCTCCACCCGCCTGGTTCCCAATCAAGAACCGCACAAGGTCGCCAAACTCGTCGAGAAGCACATTCAGAAACTGCTTCCCAAAACGGTCCATTGTAAATTCGATGTCTTGAGCACCGGTAAACCCTGGGTCGCTCCGTACCAAAATCCAATTTTCAAGAAGGCCCAAAACGCTCTGGAGAAGGGCTTCGGTAAGAAAGCCGTTTTCATTCGCGAGGGCGGCTCCATCCCTTTCGTGACGCAAATATCTGACACCTTCAAAGTCCCTTGCGTTTTGATCGGCTTCGGCCTCCCCGACGAAAACGCTCACGCTCCCGACGAGCACATCGCGCTCGAAAACTATTTCGGCGGCATCAAAGCCATCGCCCATTTTTACTCCGATTTGGCGACTCTATAGGAGAGCCACCGCTAACGGCGTTCCGCCGCAATGACTGCGGCCCGTTTCCTGGTGAGCAGCGGTCGAAGTGCTCCTAACCCGCTGTTTTAGCGGTGATTTCCACACGGCTTCAAAAAAATCCTCATTTTTCCAGCCTTTTTGGCGGTTTTTCCTTGCGTTCCTCATTTACCTTGGCTATAGTCCCTTGCGGCCCGGGTTTTTACGCCGAAAAACATGGGGTAGTCGGCTCGCGGCCTGCTTCGATTCCCTTCGAAGTGGAAAGAAAAATCAGGAGGATAAGCATACTAGATGGCAGCCAAGCCACTGAGCAAGACCAAGGTTGTGGGACACATTGCCGAGAAAGTCGGCACACCGAAGAAAACCGCAGCTCTTTTCTTTGATGAGCTTTTCAAACTCGCCGTGAAGGAAGCCAAGGGCGGGGCGGGTAAATTCGTTATCCCGGGCATCGGCCGCGTTGTGAAAGCGCACCGCAAGGCGCGCATGGGCCGTAACCCACAAACCGGCGAGGCGATCAAGATCAAGGCCAAGACCGTTGTTCGCCTGCGTCCGTCGAAGGCGTTTAAAGACGCGGTCCTGAAGTAGCCGCAGTTTTTGTTTCGAGTTGGGCCCCCGCTGGCTTGAGCAATCAGGCATGCGGGGGCTTTTCTCTTTTCTTCCCGGCTTTTACAGCGTCTTGACGTAAGCGACGACGTCTTTGATTTGCGCCGGCTCCAGCACTTCTTTCATGCCGGGCATCATAGAGTCGCCATTTTCGATCCAGGTCGTCAGCGCTTCGGTGGTAACTTTGTTGCCGTTGACCGTGAAAGTTCCGCGTTTCGAAATGCCTTTCAGTCCCGGGCCGATTTTTTTTACGTCACTGTCAGCGAAATGGCACACGGCGCATTTCTTGTCGAATACCTCTTTCCCCCGCGCCGCCGCACCCGATGAACCATGACTCGACGCTTTTTTCGGCGCCGCCTTTTCTGGCTGATCCTGCGCCAGAACTGCTCCGGCCACCGCCAGAGCCGCGATCCCAAGTATCAGGTAATTCCCTTTCACGGTGCCCCCTCGTCGAATTTGTTCGTTACCGCTGAACCCCTCAAGCCACGCTGTCACGCGACTATTCTCTCCATTTGCTGGATGAATTTCCACTTTTCCCGGTCCGCCTGCCGCCGGGCCCGTCATAAGGTACAGGTTCCTCCCCGGCACTTTCGGGACTTTCGTACTTTTGACCCTGGCAAGACCGTGTGCTACTTATGTCTTCATGAGCATGGAAACCCTCACACGAGCGCGGGAAGTACTGCAAGACGCTTATCAAGCGCAGATGGAAGGCGACTACGATCGCGCCGTCGAACTGTATCAGTCATCGCTCGAATTGCATCCCACCGCCGAAGCCCATACCTTTTTGGGCTGGACCTATCATTTCCAGGGGCGCGTGGAAGAAGCCATTGCCGAATGCAAGCGCGCCATCGAACTCGATCCGGAATTTGGCAACCCTTACAACGACATCGGCGCTTATCTAATCGAATTGGGCCGCTTCGAAGAAGCCATTCCCTGGCTGGAGCGCGCCACCGAAGCGCGGCGTTACGAACCGCGCCACTTTCCGCATTACAATTTGGGCCGCGCCTATCTCGGAAGAGAAATGTACAGCCACGCCATGCGCTGCTTCCAGGAAGCCCTGGAAATCGAGCCGCGCTATTCGCTGGCCAGCCAGGCGCTCGCCTCCCTCCGCCGCATGGTCAACTGAAAAAAGTTTCCAGTCTTCCGTTAAGAAAGGAACGTTCTGGTTTCCAAGGTTTATTCCGTTCACCCAGCAGCTTCCGGCGCGGAAGGTTTGACGACGCGATCGTAAATCCAGAGCAACAGAGCAGTCAGAACGCCGACGCCGGAAATCACCCACCAGACGCGCTCCGGCTGGTGCTGAAGTTCGGCGAAATCGTGCATGACGCGGCCGCCGAACCATCCTCCGATCAACGAACCAATGCCAATGGGCAAAAATGCAAAGCCCATGTAGGTGCCTTGCTGTCCTGCGGGCGCGAGGCGCGAGATGTAATCGTAGTAGCGCGGCGCCTGAATGATCTCGCCTAGCGCTACAACCACCAAGGTGACATACACGGCGATCACGCTGGAGTGTAGAGCCAGAATCGCGAAAGCCACCATGGAAATGACGGTGCCAAGTATCACGGCGCTAAAGGGTGCCATCTTCTTTGTGGCCACACTCATGGCCACGGTGAGGGCAATCACCACGAGCGGCCCGGTCGAAAGCATGCGGTCCGTGTTGGTGGCTGGATTGATGTAATCGTGGACGTAAAGCGGCAGAGAGATAAATTCCTGCCAGTAGACGATCCAGTAGCCGGAAAAGATAAGCAAAAATGCCATGAACTTGGGATTGCCGAGCACTTTCATGAAATTGCTCAGGGTCTCGGCGAGGCTCGCGGTATTTGTTTCTCCGGAGCGCTGCGGCTCCTTGAAAAACACGAGCACGACGAAAAACATCAGAAAGACACTCAGCGCCGCCATCCGGAACACGATGGCAGTCGGCAAGTGTTCGTTGATCAATCCGGCGAGCCAGGGTCCGAGCGCACCGCCGATGTTCACCAAAGTGTAGTAGATGGAGTAACCGATGGAGCGCACATTCTCTTGGGAAGCCCGCGCGGTCGTGCCGACCACGCAAGGTTTCACCAGCGCGACCCCCAAGGGTGGCAGAACAAGAAGAATCGTCGCGAGAACGACCAGCGGCAATAGATTGCGCACGGGCGCGAGCCAGTTAGCTCCTATAGAACCGAGAAGAAAATACGCGCCTGCGAGAATCAGATAGGCGAGAGAAAGAGCCCGGCGAAAGCCCAGCCGGTCGGCAATCGCGCCGCCGAAGATTGCCAGGAACCATACCAGTCCGCCAAAGAGCCCGGTCAAATTCGTCGCGCGCTCCGTCGGAAAGTTGAGAACCTCGTGAAGGTAGCGGGCCAAAGAGGCAAACACGGCGTAGTAGGAGAGACGCTCGAAGAGCTCGGTAATATTGGCGACCCAGAAGGGGCGCTCGAAGCCGGTGCGTATCTCCTCGAATCGCTGGCGGAAACCCATTGCTCCCCCGGATGGAAACGCAGCGATTGTACTGGAGACACGCCGGGAAGCAAGGAGGGAAGGAATGAATTAGACGGAGATCAGGAGAGGCTGGTGATGGGATGGGTGCGGCGCGCCGCGGTTTAGTTTATGACCAGCGAGGATCAAATTCACATCGTCATTATTAACGAATTGGTGTCCGGCGGTAGGGCCGTACTATTGAGAGGAGCCCTCTCTAGGCTCCATCCTACCCAGGTTTGACCCATCCCGAATCATTCGCTACGCCTGGATGAGTCCGTTTCTAAGAAAAAAACAAAATACAGAGCCGCCTGGTATTCCAGGTGCTGCTGGTAGGTCCGTTTGCTCCGCCGATCAGGGGCGGCTCTCGATTCTTCGAGCCTGCCTAGAGTTCCCCGGCCGTAAAACGCTGGAACAAAGTTCTAAAGGAGAATACGAGTGCGCATCAGAATCAGAACATCGGTAGCGGCGTTAACCATGGCTTTCGGAGTTGCAAATCTATGTCCCGCGAATTGCTTGGCGCAGTCCGGGGCGGGCGCGGAAACTTCGGCTGCCCAAGCGGCGAATGCCAGCGTAGCGATGAATGTGCCACCGGATGGATCGGCTACGCCGGCTAAAAGCACGGCAGATTCGATTAAACCGGTGAGGGCGAGTGGGGAAAGAGACGCCGGCAAATTCGGCGTGACCGTAGGAGTATCGTCACTGGGCGCCGGCGCGGAAGTTGGCGTTTCCGTGGCTCGGAAAGTCAACATTCGTGGCGGCTTCAATGCCTTCAGCTACAGCCGCGGATTCCATAAGGACGGGATTACTTATAACGGTGACTTGAAGCTTCGCTCCGGCAGCGTACTGCTCGATTGGTTTCCATTTCGCGGAGGATTTCATCTGAGCCCTGGCGCGCTGGTTTACAACGGCAATGGCGCGAAAGCCAACGCGAATGTGCCGGGAGGCCTGACGTTTACTCTGGGTGGCACGACTTACCAAAGCGACACAACGGATCCGGTCACTGGAAAAGGAAACTTGAACTTCACCAAAGCGGCACCCATGGTTCTGTTCGGCTGGGGGAACCTCGTTCCGCGTCACAAACACTTCGTTTTCAAGATTGAAACCGGAGTGGTTTTCCAAGGGTCAGCGCGCGCTAGTCTGGCGCTGGCGGGTACGGCGTGCCAGCCCGGCGGGGGTTCTTGCGTGAATGCGGCGACGGATCCGACCGTTCAGAGCAGCGTTCAGGCCGAGCAGGTGAAACTGAACAATACTTTGTCGCCCTTTAAATACTATCCGGTGATTTCGATGGGAACCGGCTACCGGTTCTGACGCCCGCGGTTCTCGACGAAGGCGCTAACTAAACTAAAAAACCAGTTTTAGCCTTGCAGGATAGTCCCGCGGAAAATGCTTCGCCGCCGCTCGGTTGAACAGTTGGGGGCAGCGTTCCGAAGACCTTCCCCCTCCGGGGACAACCGGCGAAACGCAAAGCTTTTTAGCGAGAAAGAGCCGCCGTATCTGTCGTCGTCTTTCAGGGCACAAGGAGCACAAGCCGAGCCTCTGTGCTCCTCGCACACTTTGTCGTCAGGCTAAGGTTGCTTTACAGGCTCCTTGGCGGTGGCAGGTTCCATGGTGGCGGTTTTGGATTTCGTTCTTGCGGCCGCCATGGCATTGGTGGTTTTCGGGTGCCAAAAGTCGGAGGCGACTTTAGCGATATCGTCGGGAGGATTGCTGATGTCCGGGGCGAACCGGTAGAGCGCAGACTCGGAGGTTTCGACGGCATCCGCGCTGACCTTCTGGAATTTCTTGAAGCCCTCGTCGCCGAGGATTTCGCGCATGGTGGGATTGTGGTCAAAGCCGCTCATCGAAGAGCGCAACGAAGTCACGTAAAACGTGGCGCCTTTGGCCCCTTCCACGGCTTGAGAGACGAGCAGGGGCGGCATGTCCGGATTTCTTTCGCCAGCCTCCTTAACTTCCTTGAGGAGATCTTCGAATTCCGGCACGTGCCCGGAACGGATGTGCACCGCCGTGGTGCGCAAGAAGCGGGACTGGCCAACGAGTTTGGCGTAAGAGTCGGCGTCGGCCGGCGGCTTGCGGCTGAGATCCATGCGGCGGCGACGAAGTTCGGTGCGGGACCACACCAGGCAGTTCATGAAGTCCTGCCCGATTTTATCGGCAGCTGCTTTGCCGAACGCTTTGTTGGCAGCGAGCATGGTGGCTTGTTCGGTTGTGGCGACGTCAGCGTAATCCTTGCGAAAGCTGGTGAACTGGTAGACGTTGCCTTCGCCATACAGGGTTTCCATAGCGAGCCAATGGTCGCCATTGAAGCGGCGGTTGGCATCCACCCATTTCTTGTTGAGGGCGTTGAACTCAGTGACTTTTTCTGGCTTCACCTTGACGATGAAGACGTCGAGATAATCTTCTTGCGCTTGGACAGCCATGGGTGCCGCCAAACACAAAACAACAGCAGCGGCCCAGAGGCCTTTTCGGAACGGCATGTGTACCTCCTTCGTTCGGGAACTGAGAGGAAGGAACTGACCTGAGTGCGAACTCTACACCCGGGAGAGGGAAGGGTCAAGGGGACGTATCGCGCCAATCGCGCCATCTAGAATGTAACCAGAGGGGACAACGTCGCGCCATTTAAGATGTAACCCGAGACAAAGACGATTTGGGGAGGGTTTACTTGGGACGCAGGGGCAATGGGAGTATTTCCTAGCCGTCTATAGGCGGTATCACCAGGCAGAAGGAAAAGGATTTAACGCGGAGGGCACCGAGAACGAGAGAGACCGAGAGAAGAGAGAAGCGGGAAAAAAAACGGAAGCTAAACGCAGAGACCCAGAGTTCAGAAAGTGGAGGAAGTGAAAAACACGGGTCTCGAGACCCGCCACTACAGGGGCGAGGAGTCAATCGAGAGAGGCGGAAGGGCGGCGGGAGCGGGAGGTAAAGAGACAGGGCGAATTTGGAGGGAAGAGACGATTTTGTCTAGTTGGTGGAGGATTTTGAGGGAGTCGGCGGGCTTTTCGGCGGGGTTGGGAGCGAGGGGGATGACGTCGGTGACGGCGAGATGGAATTCGTAGCAGGCGTCATGGACGAAGGAGGTGTAGACGCGGGTATAAACGTCGAGGTGATTGGCGACGTCGCCGGATTGAAACCAGTGAAAGGTGGCGCCGCTGATGGTGGAAGTGCCGGTGAGGTCGCGCGCGTCTGGAGTGGCGGAGACGGCTAGGGATTGGCAGACCTCGGGAGTGACAGAGGGGTTGACGACGAACTGCAGAGTGCCGCTGCGAAAGGTGGTGTTGGGATTGGCGTCGGCGGGAATGGAAACGACAGCGACCAGAGCGGCGGCGGGTTGCTGGGCGGCGAGTTCTTGCTGCGCATCGGCGATGGAAGAGTCTTCTGAGTCGGAGGAGTCGTCGAGGAGATAAGTGCGAGGATAGCGGAAAGAGATGCCGTAAGCCGTGTTGTTGTAAATGGAGAACGCGGAATCGCGCCGGACGCGCTTGAAGGCCGGGGCAGGAGACGCGGGAGGTTGCGCCGCAGCCGCAGCTGGCTGGGCGGGGGCAGTTTGGGCAGGGGTGGTGTGGCAGCCGGATAGCCACGGAGTGGTGAGAAGGAGAAGGATGGGAATGGAGCGTCCGAGGTTGAACATGGAAGCCTCCTAATGCAACTGCCGAAAGGGAGAGGCAGAACGGGTGCCATTTGATAGATCGTTGAGTTTATTGGGGATAGGAGGCGCGGCTCGGGTGGAGAACGTGGCCGGGGAGACGCGCTGTTGGCGTGGGGACGCGGAAGAACGGAGGGCAAAGTCAATCGAGATGGGTATCGGTGGTCACGCGGAAAGGTGACTGGGAGCACGGAAAGTGAGGGGCCGGGTAGGGGAAAGTATCGCGGGGGACGGAATGAACTCTTGATCCTGCCTAACCCCGGAGGGGGAACGCAGGCGAATCAGCGGCATCGCCCTCTCTAAGCTTAGAGAGGAAAGGGACTATGTTTGCGCGTCATCTGCTGTTCGAAGTGAAGCCGAATTTGGTCAATGAGTTTCCGGTGACGTTTGAAAAGGAAATCCTGCCCCTGCTACGCAGGCAAAAAGGATTTCTGGATGAGTTGCTGTTGGTAACACCGGAAAAGAGGGAAGTGGTAGCAATCAGCCTGTGGGAAACCAAAGAGTATGCGGAGACTTACACTCGGGAAGTCTATCCACAGATCGAGAAGATCGTGGCCCGGTTCATTGCCGGCATCCCGACGGTGAAGAAGCTCGAGGCGCAATACTCGACGTTCCACAAGGTGGCCTTCGCGGCGAAGGTCTGATTGCGGCAGCTTCCCGGGAGGGAGGGGGCGAAGTTGGCCCCCTCTTTTTTTTGTCGAGGTGTGCTCGGATTAGTACCAAAGCGAAGGAAAAAGATCGGGCGAAGAAGTTGAGAGTGCAAAGCTTAGAGTTGCAAGCAAAGAAGGAAAAGGATCCGACGCTTGGGACGCGATGAACAAGTCGCTTGAGTGTTTCAGATTCTAACGAGCCGAACTAGCGGGGGAAAAGGAAAGCGGTGGAAAATGGGGAGGTCTGGGCGCTGGGGCGCAGCATGCTGCGCCCCAGCGGAAAAACGTGAGCGTGGCGCGTGGTGCTACTGCTGGGTCGCTGGCGCGGCGGAGGCCACGGCGGTGTTGCCGATGGCGTCGCCATTGACGACGAGCTCAACGCGGCGGTTGCGCTGGCGGCCCTCGGGCGTGTCGTTGGAAGCGACGGGTTGCGTCTTGCCGAAACCGTGGGCGGTGATGGAGGAGCCGGGGACGCCTTGCTCGGCAAGGAAATCGCGGACCGAATCGGCGCGGCGTTCCGAGAGCTGTTGATTGAAATCGTCGCCGCCAACACTGTCGGTGTGGCCTTCGATCTGGAGCGAGAGGCCAGGATGCGCGAGGACGATGCCGGAAATCTTAGCAAGTTTTTCGCGGGCGCCGGGCTTGAGAGTGTAGCTGCCGGTATCGAAAAGGACGTCCGACATATTGACGATGAGGCCGCGGGCGGAGTCGCGGGTCTGCAAAATGGAATTCAACTGGTTGAGAAGCTGAGCGCGGAGCTGGGCTTTTTCGGCTTCCGCCTGAGCAGCGGCACGGCGCGCTTTTTCGGTTTCGGCTTCGGCGGCGCGCTGCTGGGCGATGGCGGCGGCTCTATCTTTTGCGGCCTGGTCGGCGGCGGCTTGAGCGGCTTGCTGCTGAGCTAGGGCGGCAGCGCTGGCTTTCTCAGCTTCAGCTTTCTGGCGAGCGGCTTCGGCGGCGGCTTGTTGTGCTTCCTGCTGCATGCGGAGAGCTTCGGCCTTGGCGGCTTCGGCTTGCTTGCGAGCTTGCTCGGCTTCCAAGCGGCGCTGAGCTTCAGCAAGGGCGTCGGCGCGGGCCTTGGCTTCGCGGTCTTCGGCGGCTTTTTTGTCGGCAGCAATTTTCGCCTGGGCGTCTTCTTCGGCTTTTTGTTTCACGGCCATGACGCGGGCTTCTTCTGCGGTTTCGACGACTTCGCGGGCGGCGGCAATAACGGATTTCTTGTCGCTCTTGCGCGCGTAGGCTTCCTCGGCGCTCCGGAGCTGCTGCTCGGCTTTGGCGAGAGTGGGAGCGGCATATTTGTCGGCCAGGGCGATGTGCGCGATGCGCAGGGAGTTGCGGGCTTCAAAAAGCTCCAGAGGAGTTTTACGGTCGATGCCAAAGATGGCGTTTTCAATTTTGGTGTTGGAGGAGGAGTAGATTCCGCGGCCGAGAAGTTCGTAACTGGCGTCGATGTTTTCGACTTTGCCGAGAGTGGCGGGGCCGAAAACGTTTTCGAGCACCACGGTATTGCCTGGCTGAGTGACCGAGAAATAGGGTTCGGCGGTGACAATCATGCCGAAGGTTTGCATGTCGGAGATAGCTTTTACTTCGCCGCCGCCATTTTTCAGGACAACTTCGCCGAGATTTACGGCGCGGCCTCCCGGAGAGACGGCCCAAAGAACGTAAGTGAGATATTCGAGGCCAAACTTGGTGGCTTCATCGAGGCCCATGAATTTTGCTTCGATCTCCGTACGGCTGCCCTTGTTTTGGACGCGGGCTTCGCCATTGGCCTGCTGCATTAATTCGGTACCTTGGAAATCGACTTTCGCGGCACCAGCACGACGGTAGTTCACGGCTTTCGTGGTGCGCGAGACGCTTTTAGCGGGATTTACGGCGGGCGCAGTGGCCGCGGGCGTCTGACCGAGCGCCGGAAGCGCCAGCATCCCGAGAATTGAAGTTGCCGCAAGATAAGCAGAAGCCAGTTTCACGTGAAACCCCCGATCGCCTAAAAAGGCGAAAAGATTAAGATGGCCGCCACCGGCCGCAGTTCATCTAGGAAAATTACGACGTGCCCGCCAGAATGAGCATTTGAAAACCGGAGGGCGGGGTATGTCGTTTCGTATCTACAGGCTAGCAAAGAAGGGGCTGTCGCGAAGGGAGACGGAACACGAACTTGCGTAATCGATTACCGTCCCAAGGACCGGGTAGGGAGCGGCTAGAAGGCCGGGTCGTTTGTAGAAGGGCAAAGTGGAATTTGTGGGTAAATCCGGACAAAAACTCTTTTTTTCGCCCGCTTGTAGAAGTACAATAAATGTTGTGAGGCTTGCAGGCTGAGCCCCACCCCCACCCTGGGCCTGCCGATTCGGCATTTCCTTATTCCCGCGACCCTGAAGGTCGTGCCGAAAATAAGAAAACCCTCCAAACGAACATGAACCTTAGACTTCGCAAGAACGAGAACGTTGAGCGCCGCCGGAAGTTGAGGAAAACACCAGAAGAATTTGCCTTCATCCAATTGGAACGTGATGATGGCGGGGCAGTATTAAACATCTCCGAGGGAGGACTGAGTTTTAGCACCTTTGCTCCGGTGGACCAAAAGGGACCGATTCACTTTTGGTTTTCGCTCAATCTTAATGAACGGATCGACGCCTGGGGCGAAGTGACGTGGACGGACGGGACGAAAAAGGTGGGAGGTTTGCGGTTTATCCGCCTCCCGGAGAGAGCCGGGCGGCAAATTCGCGAGTGGATTTCCGAGCCCGGTTCGCCGCAGGTTGCCGAGGAAAGGTTCGCAGCTCTAGAAGAGTCGGCCCTGCCTTCCCGGGTTAGAACAAACAAGCCCGGTGCCGTAGCGCGATTTTTGTTGAAGGATCGTGCGGCGCGATCTTCCATAACAGCTAGCAGCATTTTATCCAGCAGCGAGGATTCCGGGGAGCCGGCCGCTCCGCTTGCCCCATTTGGAGAAGTGGCGGCCAGAGCTGAACTGGTTCCCATGGAACGGCATCGTTTTGAGAAGCGGCGGCAGTTTAGCCGCGGCTTGTTGCTTGGGATGGTCATTTCCGCGGCCATCGCAGTACCTGCGATCAGGTACTGGGGCAACGGCCACGACCAGGGGGGAAAGATGCCAGCGGGATCTTCGGCACAAACAAGTGAGGGAAGTGCATTGCCATCGGCACCGATTCATCCAGCTATCCCGAGCAGCGGCTCGCCGGATAACTTCAAGAACGGCAATCAGAATAATGGAACAGCGAAAGGACGCGCAGCAAGCATTCCTGCCACGGAAACCGGCGGGCACTCTGGCCCGCGCACCTCGACAGCCGTGGCCACAAATCCATCGACGCGAGCACCGCTTGAGGCCAACCCGAGCGGCAACGCCAGCCAGCAAAAACCTGATATGACACCCCAGCAATTGTGGACTTCTGTGCAAGCTGGCAATACCAAGGCAGCAGTGGCCTTGGCCGAACTCTACATCAAGGGTGAAGGGGTTCCCCGGAATTGCAACCAAGCGCGGGTGTTATTGCTGGTGGCGTTGGAAAAGCGAGACGCGGAAGCGATCAAGAAGCTGCAGGAATTGGACAAGACCGACTGCCCATCGAATTAAGAATTTACAACCGCTGGCTTACCTCGTGCAGGGGAGCCCCGACTAGACGGGGCGGCGAATGCCGAGCTTGCGCATGCGCGCCTGGAGAGTGGTGCGCTTGATGTCGAGGAGCACCGCGGCACCCTTGGGACCGGCGATACGCCATTGCGTTTGCTTGAGGGCGCGGAGGATGTGCTGGCGTTCGGCTTCTTCAAGAGTGGAGATGGCAGGGGAGGTAGAAGAAATTGAGGAGGTTAAGGAAGTTAAGGATGAAGAGGAATTTGCACTTGCGGTGGCAGCCGGCGCTGAGGATTTCAGTTCGGCAAAGGGGATGCGCAGCTCTTTGCCGGGAGAGAGCAGGACGGCGCGCTCGATGAGATTTTCGAGTTCGCGCACGTTGCCGGGCCAGGAATAGTGCGTGAGTGCGTCCATGGCGTCGGCGGGGATGTACTCGACGGCTTTGTTGAGCTGGCGGCTGAATCGCTGCACGAAGTAGCGGACCAGCAGGGGAAGATCTTCGGCGCGGTCGCGAAGAGCTGGGATCTGGATGGGGAAAACGTTCAAGCGGTAAAAGAGGTCGCTGCGGAAGGCGCGCTCGGAAACGAGTTTGGCAAGGTCTTGATTGGTGGCGGCGACGACGCGGACGTCCACACGCTGGGTGCGATTGCCGCCGAGGCGCTCGAACTCCTGCTCTTGCAGGACGCGAAGAAGTTTGGGTTGCAGCTCCAGGGGAAGATCACCGACTTCGTCGAGGAAAAGAGTGCCGCGGTCGGCGAGCTCGAAGCGGCCGATTTTTTGGCTGATGGCGCCGGTGAAAGCGCCGCGCTCGTGGCCGAAAAGTTCGGATTCGAGAAGGCCGCTGGGAATGGCAGCGCAATTGACTTTGACGAAGGTGCGGTCGCGGCGCGGGCTGAGATTGTGGATGGCGCGGGCGAAGAGTTCTTTGCCAGTGCCGGTTTCGCCGAGGAGTAGAACGGTGGTGCCGGCCGGAGCGGCGAGTTCTACTTGGGCGAGAGCGCGCTTGAGCGCCGGGCTTTCGCCGATGATTTCCTCGAAATTGAATTCCGTGCGGATTTCTTCCTCGAGATAGAGTTTTTCTTCCGCGAGCTTATTCTTTAGAGCTTCGATTTCCTTGAAGGCCAGAGCGTTTTCCACGGCGATGGCGATTTGAGCGGCGACCTGCTGGAGAAGCTCGACGTCTTGCGGGGAGAAGGCCTCGATGCGGCGGCTGGCCACGTTGAGGGTGCCAAAGGCTTGGCCGTGAGTGATGAGCGGAACGCAGCAAATGGTTTGGACACCAGACGTGCGGAGGACTTGGATGATTTCGTTCGCGTAGCGGTCGATTTCCGCGCCGCGCGCGAGGAACGGCTGGCCGCTGGCGATGGCTTGGCCGGAAGGAGTAGTGTCCGGGGGGACGGTAATTTCCTGTTTGATGAGGCCCTGTTTGCCGGGAAAATCGAGCGCGTGGATTTTGAGCAAGCCAGTTTGGGGATCGAGGAGCGCGAGGCTGGTGTAGTCGTGGTGCATCACGCGCTCGAGCGTCTTGACGATGCCGCGGAAAAGCTCCGGGACTTCGCGGCTGGTGATGAGAACGTTGTTGACCTCGAGAACAACTTGGAGGCGGTCGCGTTCGCGGGCGAGTTGGGATTGATAAGCTTGAGAGGCCTCAAGATTGAGGGCATTGTCGGCGGCGACGGCTACCTGACTGGCGACGCGCTCCATGAATTGCAGTTCGGTGTCGGTGATGCGCTGGGGTACGAGGCGGCCGAAGCCCATAGCGCCGAGGCGGTGCTGGGCGGTGGTAAGCGGGAGAATGGCGAGGGAGCGGACATGGTGAGCCCGGTAGCGCGTCAGGAAATCGGGAAAACGTGTTTCTTCCTCGGTGTCGGTGACGACGAAAGCCTGCTGCGTTTGCCAGACCCAGCCGGCAGGGTTGCCTTCGACGGGAGATTCGCTGCCGGCGACCTTTTCGCCGGGGACACGCGTTTCGAGAACGTGGAGACGCATGACATTTTTGGCGGGGTCGTGAAGGACGAGAGAGAGGAAATCGAAGTCCACCACGGAGTGGAGGCGTCCGGCCAGATCGTGGAACAGCGCGGGAAGATCGCGCTGCTGGGCGATGGCTTCGCTGACTTCGAGCAGGGCTTCGAGTTGACGCCGGGAATGCTCGAGAGGCGAGGCCAAGACGACTTCAGGCGCGGAAATGACGGGTTCCGCCATAGCAGGCAGGATAACACCTGGATTGGCGGAGGCTCAACTTGGGGCCATCTCGTTTCGTGGCCAAGTACCGTTTCTCGACGGAACGTCCAGTGGACGGCTGGCCTGAAGTTTTACATCACTCCGCAGATGTTGCCAGTCTGGAGATACAATTTGTCCCGGAGGCTCCCATGAATCGCTCATCATTATTTATCCTTGGCCTGCTGCTTGTTTCAACAACTTGTTTTGGGCAGACCACGCCGGGTGACTCTCAAACGCTGCAGGCCCTGCTACTAGAAGTACGCCAACTGCGGCAGGACTTGCAGACCACAACCATCGCGGCCGAAAGAGCGCAAATACTCATTTACCGCTTACAAGGGCAGGAGGCAGCTGTGGCGCGCGCCTCGCAACGCCTCGATGAAGCCCGGGATAAGCTCGCAAGAATTCAAGAGGAGCGGAAGCACGTGGCCGCCGATGTCAAACAGCACGAAGATTTCATAAGCAACAGCGAGAATCCTGCAACCCAAAAGAAAGAGATCGAGGCTGAGCTTTCCCAACTCAAGACAAGACTTGAATCGCTAGAAAATGAAGAACAACAAGGGCAAACGCGAGAAACAGAGGCCGAACAACAACTACGGGCGGAAGAGGTCAGACTTAGCGACCTCCGCGACCTATTGGACCGGCTCGATAAGGTTTTAGAGGACGCTAGCCGTCGGCTAGGCAGCCGTCCGCAATAGACGAACTCATCGGCAATATTTGGTAAAACCGCAATTCGGCGGTGCTTCGTAAGCGGGTGCGTGGCGGGTGCCGGTGGCGATAAGGCGCTCGATGGCGTCGACCGACTGGATGCCGCCGCGGGCGCCGATGGCGGTGCAGTTGAGGGCGGCGGCGGCGCAAGCAAAATCGAGTTGGCGGGGCAAGGGCCAGCCTTCTAAGAGGCCGTAGATGAAGCCGGCGTGGAAGATGTCGCCGGCGCCGGTGGTGTCAACGGGCTCGATGCGGAAAGCGGCGGCGTAGTGGAATTGCCTTCCGTCCCAGGCGAG
Organism: Candidatus Cybelea sp.; assembly: GCA_035510055.1. Lineage (GTDB taxonomy): Bacteria > Acidobacteriota > Terriglobia > Acidiferrales > UBA7541 > Acidiferrum. The sequence continues at coordinate 53,067 of DATKHV010000074.1, forward strand.
GACGCCTTCTTCGCCGAGCGTGGCGGCGGTGAGGCGGGAGCCAAAACGTTTCTGGAGAGCCGGCAGGGATTTTTTCAGATCGGGTTCTTCCGTTAAACGGCCCGGAATATCGCGGCTGGCGATGAAGTAGTCTACGTTCTTCAGCAGGGTTTCCACGCCGGGATAAAGCTCGTCTATGTCTGCGATCACCGGGATGCTGGCGGCGCGCGCCCAGGTTGCGGCTACGGCGGCGGCGGCGGTGTCATGCCCATCGACGTGAAGAGCGCGGGAATTTACGATCCAATCCTCAAGGAGTTCTTCCGGGCGCAGGATCAGGCGGTCGTCGCGTTTCCATAGGACGGTGCGTTCGCCGCCGTCATCCACGAGGATGAAGGCTTGCTGGCTGGGGCAGCCGGGCGCGGTGAAGAGGTGCGCTTCGACGCCCAGGCGGGCGAATTCCGCGCGGTGGAGTTCGGCGGCGATGTCGTCGCCCATTTTGCCAACGTAACGCGCGCGCAAACCCCATTGTTGGCAGGCGATCATAGCGGTAGCGACCTGGCCACCGGGCAGGACTCTCGCGGAACGAAATTCGATTTTCGAGCCGCGCGCGGGATAGTGGGCGACGGGAATCAAAGTGTCGGTGGCGTTGAGGCCCACGCCGACAACATCGAGTTTGCGTGCCAGCGTCATGATGGTCCCGGCCACTTTAAAGGAAAAGCGGATGTTTTGGAAAGGCTCCGAGAAGCATTTTCAGTGGAAGCGCGTGGTACGCCAGAGGGCGAGGCCGCAAACAATAAAGAACAAGAAGAGGACGGCGGTCAACAGCGCTGCTGGTCCCCAGTGCAGCGGTATTTGCGGGACGCGAGCGAGGGCGGCGAAGATCACGAAGAAGCTGGTGGCAGCGATGACTAGGAGCCAGTCCAGCGCGCTGCGGGAAGGTTTTTCTTCGCCGACGAGCTGACGACCGTCCATGCGAGCTTCGACGAAATCGGCGGCGACGCCGTAGCGGTCGCTTTCGCGAATGGCCGCTTGTTTCCAGCGGGTTTGCTCCGGGCCGGTGGCGGACGAAAACGCGATGGCGGCAACTCCGAGCATCATCAGAACCGAGCCCCCGATCACTTCGAGATAGATGGAAGAAGCGCGGCCGTGCAACTCACCGAAAACGAAAATTCCCCAAAGCAAGCCCCAAAGCTGATTGGAATTGGAAAGCGGGATGCCGCGGCTGATTCCCACGTATTTTGCGGCGTATTGTTGGAAGATGTCGCCGATGACCCACACGAAGCCGCCAAGCATCAGCCAGAAAATGACGCCGCGGGCGCTGAGCAATTCCTGCCACAACCGGGCGAGACCCAAAGAGCTGACGGAGAGGAGCGCCATCATCCCTAATTCTCCAAACGAAAAAAAAGTGATGAAGGAAAGTGGATTCATGCCGGTGAGGTAGGCTTTGCGGTAGGGGATGTACATGGTGCCCCAAAGAATTCCGGCGCCCAGGGCGGCCCAAACGCCGTGGAGGGAATGCGCGGCAGCGGGGCTTTGCCCAGAGGAGGCCATGGCCAGGAGCGTCGCCCCAACGCACATGACGAGCGCGCCGCCCAAAACACCAGCGCGACGGCGCCAGCCAGCTTGACGAAGTTCGTTGAAGAAAAGAAAACCCCAGAGGATGCCGAGCAGGCTGTTGGAATTCCACAGCGGGAACGCGATGCTCAAGCCGATATCACGGATGGCGTAAATCGTGAGGGTGTTGGCGACGGCCCAAAGGCATCCGGCGAGAAGCGCCCAAATGATCAGATGCGGCGCGCGACCGACGTCGGCGCGGACGGAGGAAGTTCCGAGGACGAGGGCTGGGAGGCTCCAGCGGGCGAGAAATACGCCGATCACCATAATGAGCGAAATGACCATGGGTGAAATGCCGATGGAAACGAGTTTGGTGGGGGCTTCGGCGGCGCCGAGCCACGCTCCCGCGGCGAAGCCGGAAAGGATGCCGAGCAGCTGAAGCTTTTTGGAACGCAATGGACCGGAGAGTGCGTTTCCCATCTCGGTATGAACGACAGGCGGCATTTAGCTCCAATCGGAAATTCAGCGAATAAATCGAAGAAGTAGCAATCCACCGATCAAGACCGCGACAGGGACCCAAAAATGGACATCGCTGAGGATGCTCGCGAAGCGGCCCTTATTGGGCTGATTTGAGGAAGAGCTAGGCATGCATCAGCGCTCCTGGAGATGGGCGGCCCAGTTCACGACGGAGGTGAGCGTACTGGAGGGCCGGGTTCCTTCGTAGACAATCACGAAACGCTGGCCATCGGCACTGGCGTCGTAGCGGCCGAAAACGCCGTAGGAATGGGAGTCAAAGAGCACACGCGCTCCTCCGGCTGCCAAGCTGCCGTTCGAAGTTTCCAGCTTTACGGCCATCAATTTATTGTCCGCGGAAAGATAGAAGATTTCTTTGCCGTCGCGGCGCCAAACCGGGCCGCGCCCGTCGCCAAGGGAGACCTGCCATTTTCCGCCCGGCCCAGGAAAAGGGACGACGTAGACGCGATACTCGCCCGACTCATTCGAGCAGTAGGCCAGCCACTTTCCGTCAGGAGAGAAGCTGGCTTCACGGGCGCTGAAGGTGGACTGGATAAACGGATAGGCCTTGTGGCCGCCAAACAGTGGCAGGACCCATACCGACCAGCCGCCCGGAACCCCATTCGCATACGTTCCTCCGGAAACACCTTCGTGATAGACGAGGAATCTTCCGTCGGTGGACCAGGAAGTGGGGACTCGAAAGTGGTCGATCCCCGTTAGAAGAAGAGTTTCGCCGCCCGAGCCGTCGGCAGACTTCTGGTAAAGGCTGTACGTACCGTTGCGATAGGAGGTATAGGCGACGTACTTTCCATCCGGGGACCACACCGGATACAGATTTCCCTGGCCGGAAGAAGCACCAAAGGTCAGAGGAATCTTCACGCCCCGCGCGATATCGAAGCCCCAAACATCAAAGCCGGTTCCATCCAGATAATAAGCGAGCTTTTTGCCATCCCGCGATAAGGTGATGCCCGCGTAGGCGTCCTCTCCCGGGACCGCTCCGAGTTGCTTCCCCCCGCGATCGAACCAGACGAGTTGGCGATTCTTGGCCGCGCCCTCAGCGTAGACCAGCAGGCCGTTCGCGGAAGGAGAGAACCAGGCGTGGGCAATGCTGGAATCCTCGAGCACTGCTTCGGCTATGGGGACAGCTTCTTCGGTGAGCTCGAAGCGTTTGGCATCGAAGGGCTGCGCCATCAAGGTGGACTGGCGCAGGAAGAGCATGTGTCCGGATGCATACTCGGCCTGGTAGTGAGTGTGAAGAACAAACTTGGTCTCTTTGGAATCGAGAGAACCCATCATGATCGAGTTGGTGGCGCTTTCGCTGGGAGTGAACGTGCTTCCGGCTAAGAAAATGAAGTGACGCCCATCGGGCAGGAACCAGGGCCAGCGGTGAGTGGTTTCATTCTTGGAAGGATCCTGTTTGGTGAGCTGAGAAATAGGACCACCAGAGGCGGATACGCGGTAAATGGGAGAATTGACAGTCGGGGTGAAAACAATATCGCCCTGCTGATTCCAAGAGCCGCCGCGCCCGTCGGGGGCATCGCAGATAATGGCCGGGGGACCGCCTTGGACATCAATTTTCTTCAGCTTGCCCCCGGCAAAAAAGCCAATGTACCTGCCGTCGGGCGACCAGAAAGGAAATCCGGCGGCTTCCGTTCCCGGCAGCACGCGAGCGTGAAGCGCAGCCATGGGACGAATCCATAGGGCGGATTTTGCGTCGGGAGATGGAGTCGAGGCTACGTAAGCCAGATTAAGGCCATCACGAGAGACGGCGAAACCTTTCTGGTCTCCAGAAAAAATGAAACCAGAACCTTCTTCCGCCTTGACGTAAGTGCGTGTGACGCGCGCATCAGCGGCCGGTCGCTTCGCGTAAACAACTCCGAAGGCGATGGCAGCGCCCACGGCCAACAGCAGCGCGATCAGCAAGATAAGTTCGCGGGGACTCACGCGATTTGGCAGCGGGCCGGCGGCGCCGGAGGATGAGCCACCGTCGGCGATCCATTTCAGTTCGATGGCGATATCGCGGGCGGTCTGCCAGCGCTCTTCGGGGTCTTTGGCGAGGCAGCGGCGGATGGCGCGATCGAGTGAAGCGGGCGTGAGCGGTTTTGTGGAAACAATGGGAGCAGGCTCGCTCTCTAAAATCGCCGAGGCCACGCTCAACTGACTCTTGCCCTGAAAGGCGCGATGGCCGGTGAGCATTTCATAGAGTACGGCGCCGAGGGAAAAAATGTCGCTGCGGCCATCGAGTTCCTTGCCTTCGATCTGCTCCGGCGACATGTATTGAAAAGTGCCGAGAATGGTGCCTTCTTGAGTCACCGGTGCCGCCGGCGTTGCGTCGGCCGTCAGAGTGAGGCCAGTCGTAAGGAGCCTGGAGGGCTTGGCCAAGCCGAAATCGAGTAGTTTCGCGCCGGTGGGAGTCAGCATGATGTTGCCGGGTTTCAAATCGCGGTGCACGACTGCGCTGCGGTGCGCTTTGTCCAGGGCGTCGGCGATCTGGCGACCAAACTTGAGAACTTGCTCGAGGGGAAGCGGGCCTTTTTCGAGGCGCTTCGCGAGAGTCTCGCCTTCGAGGCACTCCATGACGAGATAGTCGGTGCCGTCTTGATGGCCAACGTCATAGAGCACACAGATATGCGGGTGATTCAAACTGGAAATCGTTTTGGCTTCGCGCTCGAAGCGCTGCTTGAGAACTGGATCATGGGAAAGCTGCGGCGGCAAAATCTTGATGGCCACAGTTCGATCGAGTCGCGTGTCGCGAGCGCGAAACACTTCGCCCATGCCCCCGGCGCCGAGCGGGGCGACGACCTCATACGGACCAAGCTTGTTTCCAGTTGAAAGGGTCACGATGGGCGCAGATTATAGCCTTAAAACGTGAACTTTTCCGACCCGCCAAGGTTGCCACGGTTGCCACAAGGTTCCCTGGGCTTGACCTCTAGTCCGCGCGAGCTCTAAGCTCCACGCACTTTCACAATCAAGCGGCAAGCCAATGGAGGGGTGGCCAAAAAATGGGGAGCGCACTGGCAAAAATATATGTCGTCGTGAGCGGAGCGATCTTGGTGGTGGTCGGAGTAGCGGGATTTTTTCGGCATGAAATGTTCCATCTCACGTTTCCACCCGCGCATAACATTTTTCATCTCGTCAGTGGCTTAATCGCATTATGGGCAGGGTTCGGCAAGAGCGCGAGTGGGGTGCGGCGGTTTGGTTTGATATTCGGAGCGATTTATACGCTAGTGGCCATCGCTGGGTTCGCCGGCATGCGGGACTTGGGCCCCCTACAACTGGACTTGAACACGCATTTCAACTTCATCCACCTGGGGGTTGCGCTGCTTAGTCTGGTCGCCGGTTTTGCCAGCACAAAAGCGAGCTAGTAGTTTTCGCGCTTGGTGTGGGCGACTTCCTTCTCACCGTTGTAAGCCTTCCAAGCTTGAGCGATGACGTAAGCGTGCACGGCATCGGCTTCGGCGGCGGTCATGTGGGCGTTGGGGAAAGCAAACTTTGGCGGGTCGGCAAGCCCGGGCATGCCTTTGGACCAGTGGCTGCCGCCCAGAACGATGCCATACCAATCCCTGTGCACTTCGCTCGGAGCATAACGCAGATCGGGGATCGCGCCGTCTTCCACCCAAGCGCCGCTGCCGTCGATACCGGGAGAGTGGCAGCCCTCGCAGTAAAAGGACACGTAAAGTTTTTCGCCCTTGCGAATGATTTCCTCGCTGACCTTTTGATCAGGCGGCTTCGGCACCGGCGGAACTTCAATATGCGGAGTCGGAAAGAGAACTTTTCCGCCGAGCTTGAAAGCGTAGAGGCGATTGGGGCCGCGCTTGGATTCGGGCGTGGCCATGGTGCGCGCGGGGGCAAAGAGCCGCGACCCGGATCCCCAGCCGACAGAAGTAATCACGTACTGTTCGCCATTCGCGGTGAATGTGACGGGGATGGATTCGATAGCGGATTTGGTCTCGATGGACCAAAGTTTCTTGCCGGAGTCAGCGGCGTAGGCCGTAAATTCGCCCGTGCCTTGCCCCTGAAAAACGAGATTGCCAGCGGTTGAGAGCACGCCGCCGTTGACGGCGATCTGCTCATCGACGGACCAGCGCGCGGTTTCGCCAACGGGGTCCCAAGCGATTAACTTGCCGAAAAGTCCCTCACCACTCTCACCCGCTTCCACAGCGGCTTTTGTGTCGGAGTGGCGGTCCGTTGCTGGAATGTAGACAAGCCCAGTGAGCGCGCTGTAACTCATGGGCCACCAATTGTGAACCGTCCATTGTCTGCCGCCGCCCTGCGCGGCGGGAATCAAAACGGGTTTTGCGGACTGCAGATTGTACGCGCTGGCCCACGTCGTCTTAACGAGCGGCTTGGCGGAGAGAAGCTTGCCGGTTTTAGCGTCCAGGATGTAGAAAAAGCCATTCTTGGGAGCGGTGAGGACCACGTGACGTTTTTCGCCGCCGATCATGAGGTCGGCCATCAAGATCTGATTGTTTTCGTTGTGAACGCCTTCGGTGCCGGTTTGATTGTGCCAGACGTATTCTCCGGTATCGGCTCTGACAGCGATAATGCACTGGGAAAATAGTTTTTCTCCGGTGATTTTGACTCCGGCCATTTCGCCGTAGCCGACGTCCGCGCCAGCGGTGCCAAAAATCACGAGGTTTGTAGGGTCGTCATACGTGATGGCATGCCAGACGTCGCCGCCGCCGATTTTCCAGGCGCCTTCGCCGGACCAGGTTTTCGCGGCCATCTCCAGCTCTTTCGTTTCGAATGGTTTTCTGGGGTCGCCCGGAACGGTCCAAAAGCGCCAGACTTCCCTGCCGGTCTCCGCGTCATAGGCAGCAAGCGCGCCGCGGACGGCATCATCGGAGCCGTTGAAGCCCATGAGGATTTTCCCTTTGGCGACGCGCGGCGCACCGGTAATGCCGGTTTGCGTGGGTTCGCAGACCGTGGCTTCCCACACCTTCTTTGCGGTGGCGGCATCAACGGCAATCAAGCGGCAGTCGCCTGTGCCGACATACACTTTTCCATTCCAGACGGCCACGCCTCCATTGGTGCGCGCGGAATAGGAGCCATTCAGCGCCTGATCGAGGCGGATTTGTGGATCATATTTCCAGAGGAGTTTTCCCGTGGAAGCTTCGACAGCATAAACCTTGGAGAGAGGAGCACTGACGTAGATGATGCCATCAACAACGATGGGTTCGGAGACAACGCCCATCAGACCGTCGTAATCGAGATACCAGGCGAGGCCCAAATTGGCGACATTCCGATCGTTAATCTGCTTGAGCGGGCTGAAATGTTTCGAATCGTTGGTGCGGCCGTTCACGAGCCAGTTGTCCCCAGTGGCGGCGTCGGCCGTGATGCGCGCTTCGTTCACGTCCCCTAGCTTTGCCGGGCTGTCCGCCGCGGAGCGAAACACGATGGCAATTGCGATCGCGATAAGGACCAGGGCCAGGCCGAGCATGCGCCGTGAATTCATACCAGACCGCCTTTCAAAATGAGCCGCTGGCCCCCACCTCTACGATGGAAGATCGTTTGCTCCCAGCTTGATGGCAAGGAATATCCGAGTTTCATGTTAGGTGTGCAGCCGAAGGAAAGTCAACGCGGGCAAGGGTAAGGAAAATGGAGCAGTTCCCATTCCAGAGTTGTGATGGACCTGCCGTCGTGAGATACACTCCTTCGAGGTTCCCGGGCAAAACAGCAGAGGTGGCGCGCCAAACCCCGGTGGTAGCGCAAATTCAGAGAGCAAACGATGGAAAAACAACGTCTTGAAGCGTTCACCGATGGCGTGCTGGCCATCGCCATCACGATTATGGTACTGGAGCTGAAAGTGCCCGGCGGCTCCAATTTTTCCTCTCTGGCCTCAGGTGTCCCCGTATTTCTCGCCTACGCGCTGAGCTTTACCAACGTCGGAATCTTTTGGAACAACCATCATCATATGCTTCACGTTACGGAGCGAATTAATGGCACGGTGCTGTGGGCCAACCTGTTCCTGCTGTTCTGGATGTCGCTCATTCCATTCGTGATTCGCTGGATGGATGAAACGCATTTCGCGGCCGTGCCCACGGCGGCTTACGGAGTCATTTTGGCCATGGCATCGATTTCCTACCTTTTACTGGAACGATCCATCATCGCGTGCAATGGCCCGGACTCAAAACTGGCCCGCGCGGTGGGAGGCGATCTGAAAAGCAAGGCGTCGCTGTTGGTTTATCTGCTGGCGATTGCGCTGGCGTTTCGACACCCCTGGATCTCGATCGCGCTATATGTTGTGATTGCCATGATGTGGCTCGTACCTGACCGGCGAATCGAATCGCTGGAGTAGCTGAAGGCGAAAGCTTGCTTATTCAGGCATGATGACCGGTTTTTCCCGCGGCAGAGCGTCCAGCGTGGCTTTATCGAGATTCAGGTGAGCCGCTACAAGTTCCGGTGGCGTATGCGCGAGCCACTCGGACAGCGCGAGGTCCTGGTAGTAGCTGCTCTTGAACATCTCCAGAAACTTCAAGTCGCTCGTACCGGTGTTTTCGACGTAGTGAGGGAGCGTTTTTTGAATGTAGCCGACGTCACCCGTTTCGAAATCCATGGTGCGGGCGCGGCCGCCGGTTGCAAAAACGGTCATGCGTCCCTTGCCGGCATAGAAGTATTGCCATTCGTCGGCGTTCGGATGCCAATGCAGTTCACGAACGCCGCCGGGCTTGACGGTTACGATGGCCGCGGCGGTCGTGGATATTTTGAAGTTGTTGGCGTCGATAATGCGGACTTCGCCGGTCTTGTTCCGCTTGGTGGGAGGAAACTGCATGGTGCGAAAAGCAAAATCAATGGGTGAAGGACCAAGCGCTCCTCCGGCGACGCGGCGATCCTCCGCTAGCGGGCCAGGCACTTCGGACTGAAAGATGAAGAGTTCTTTCTTGGGCATGTTCGCGAGAGCCTTTTGACTAACGCCAAAATTCTTGGCCACAACATCCGGAGGCGTGTGCGCCATCCAATCGGAGAGCAGCACCGTCTCGTACTCGGAGAAGTTGCCGTCATCAAAAACCAGCAGGAATTCGCAGCCGTCCGGCGCGAGTCCCTGGATCGAGTGCGGAATTCCAGGCGGGAAAAACCAGAGTTCATTCTCTTTGACGTCGGTAACGAAGCTTCTTCCATCCGCGTCGATGCAAGTGATCCGGGCCGTGCCATAAAGCATGAACGCCCATTCCGCAGCGGTGTGCCAATGTAACTCGCGGACGCCGCCAGCGGTGAGCCGCATGTCCACTCCCGCCAGAGACTTGGAGACCGCCAGTTCGCGCTGGGTGACTTCGCGGGACCAGCCGCCTTCGTGAAGTCGCTTGTGGGCGAAAGAAAAAGGGTACTTGAAGGTCTGGACGCCGCCGGCATCAGACGGAAGAGGATTGTTTGAATCTGGATTTGCCGCATCGATAGCAGGATTGGTGGGACCCGGATCGCTCTTACTTCTATCGGACTTGGGCTTGTAATCCGATTGCTGCTGAGCGGCTAAGTTCTCCACGGAGAAGATGCCCGCAGCCGCGAGAGCGGCCGAGCCTACACCCAGAAATCCCCTTCGCGTCAATCGGTCTTTTTCTGTTTCGTCGAGCATCCCGGCCACCTTTCTGAATCGAAATGATTCAGTCCGCTCCCCACCAGCCCCGGCGAGATTCTCCTACGATGCCGCCTGTTGGCGCAACACTCGAAGTTCGTCCTAGCGCATTCCGGAGACGGTTACGTTGAAAGTGAGAACGGTTGCTGCCGGAGCCGAAGGGATCACCCCTGGCGATGAACAAGGATGCGAATTTCGCTCCACAGAACGAAAACAAAATAGACGGAAAGCAAAAGGAGTTCGGGCTCAATGGCGTGGCGATATTTTGCTACCGGATAGACGAAATAATAAGGAATGGGATAAACGAAGAGAGCGGCAGCGAAGAGCAGCCATCCTCGCGGGCGGCGAGTCAAAACAAATAAAAGCCCAAGCCACCCGCCGAGAGACAGCGGCCAGAATTCCCAGGGCTTCCACCACTCCCGAGTTTGATAGAGAAGCGAAGTGCCATCCCAGAACCACCAGGCGCGATGGCGCGTGAGGTCTAGAAATTCCGACGGATATTCGCGAACAAACCGCTGGCTGTCTTTTTTCCAGTAGTCGATAAAGGCCATTTCTCCCAAAGCCGCATATTGTTTGAGCACGGCGGGATTGGCGGTGGGATGCTTTCCGCTGAAACCCATGCCGTTGCTGTAATGGTAGTTGCCGAGGTGAAATTCAAACCAGTAATTGCTGCGAAAGAAGACCGGGCGGCCAAAGACGAGTTCGTTACGGATCAGCCAGGGGGAAACCAGCGCGGCGAAAAGGACGCCGGCAAGAGCTGCGGAAGCGAACCAGGGCTTGCCGGACCGGTGGTTCAGGAAGGCGGCGTAAAGAAAAGTAAACGGCATGACGCTGAGCAAAGCCGGATTGGTGAGCGCGATGAGCGCCCAGAGCGCGCCCAGCGACAACCAGAGTTTGCGCGTGTTTTTCTCGGCGACATCCAAGGCCACGACGAAAACCGCGGAAAGAAGAAAGGCGCTGGCGGTGAAGTCCCAAATCCAAGAAACCGGCCAGCGGAAGAAAATTGGACTTAGCGTCCAGATCCACGCAGCCCAAAAGCCGGCTCGCACCCCCAGAGTGCGGCGGCCCAGGGCATGGATCGTGATGCCAGTCGCGCCAGCGATGAAGCACTGAATCGCAAGCAGCACGATGGCCGAAGCCACGGAATAGATGCCGAAGAGCCGGAAAACCAGCGCCGACATATAAGGATAGACGGGAGCGATCCAAGCGGTTGGACCGGTGTCTTGATAAAAGGGCGAACTGAAACCTTTTCCGAGAACGATGTGCTCGGCGATGCTGCAAATTTCCGCGCCGAAAGGAAGAATCGAGCCGGGGGCCCGAAGGTAGGTTTTTTTCAAGAGAGCGAATCCGAAACGCAGGATAAACCCGCAAGCGAGCAGCAAAATGTACAGCGTGCGGTACCCTTTCTTCTCTGGCGGAGAGTCCGGAGTTCCGGGAGCTTCCAGGGCGGCGACAGGCATGTCATTTATTGTGGGAGACAGGCTTGTTTAGCGGCAAGCTGGAGTTGCAGTCTAAATTCTTATAGGACACTGGGAGGGAAGGAGTGCTGGCCCCAGAGAAAAGGGAGGGAGTCAACGCCAAGAAACCATAGGCCCGTTGGAAGCAAGAACACCTTCGCTCGGGAGGTGTCGCTGGCTAGTTGGTTCACAGGGTAAACTCAGAAGAAGAAAAACGGCCGGGATGCAAGCGTCAGGATCCGAGCACACCATTCGATGCGACAAGAGACGGGCCAAACGAGATGAAAGCGCGGCTGCAAGTGATGAAATTCGGCGGTACGTCGGTCGGCGATGCCGCTTGCATTGCCAGGACCGCCGAGATCATTGCGAAACAAGCGAAAGAGGGCGGTTGCGTCACGGTGGTTTCGGCAATGAGCGGAGTGACCAACCGGCTGATCGAGGCCGCCAAGAAAGCGGAGGCGGGAAGCGCCGACGAGGCTGCTGCCATCCTCGATGCTCTGCGGCAGCAACACGAAGACGCGTTGGCGACCCTGATTCCCGGCGAAGAAATACGCGCGCAGATCCGCGGGCGGATGGAAGAAGTGTTCGCCGAAGGGCGGAGGCTCTCTCGGGGAACCTCGTTGCTGCGGGAACTCACTCCGCGCACTCTCGACGCGATTTCGAGTTTAGGAGAAAGGCTATCTGCACCTCTGGTGGCCGCAACCGTTCGAGAGCTTGGCTTGTCAAGCGAAGCAATCGAAGCGACGGAACTAATCGTGACCGACGCGTTTCATGGCGCGGCCGAACCGCACATGGCACTGACGCGAGCGAAATCGCAAGCGCGATTGCAGCCACTGTTGGACAAGGGAATCGCGCCCGTGGTGACGGGCTTCATCGGCGCAACGGCGGAAGGGCAACTGACTACACTGGGGCGCGGCGGCTCCGACTATTCGGCGACGATTCTAGGCGCGGCCATGGGTGCGGATGAAGTGATTATCTGGACGGACGTGGACGGCGTGCTAACGGCGGACCCGCGGCTGGTGCCGGAAGCTCGCACCATCCCCGTGATCTCCTATCGAGAAGCCGCGGAGCTAGCGTACTTTGGCGCGAAAGTCCTGCATCCCAAAACGCTGAACCCGGTGGTACAGGCGGCGATTCCCGTGTGGATTCGCAACAGCTTTGCTCCGGAAAAGGTGGGCACAAAGATCACCCCCGAAGGCCGCAGCATCGGCGGCGGCGTAAAGGCGCTGACGGCGATCCGCGACGTAACATTAATCAGTGTGGGCGGTCCGGGAATCGTGGGCTTGCCTGATGTGGTTGGGCGCACCTTTTCTACTACCGCTGAAGTACGCGCCAACGTCCTGCTGATTTCGCAATCGTCTTCGCAAAACGATATTTGCTTCATCGTTTCCACCGCGGATGCTCAGCGCACCGTGGAAGCGCTGCGCAAGGAATTCGCGCACGACCTCTCGCATCACAAAGTGGAACACATCACCGTGGATTCCAATATCGCGATCGTGGCGGTAGTGGGAGAGAACATGCGCGGAACTCCGGGAATCGCCGGCAGAACTTTCAATGCGCTGGGGCGTGAAAACGTAAACTTGATCGCCATTGCCCAAGGTTCTTCGGAAAGCAACATTTCCTTCGTGATCGACGAGAAATCAGTGAAAACAGCTCTAAATACCACGCACCGCGAATTCGGTTTGCAGGCTTCGCCGAGTTGAAAGATATCCATTACGCGAAGCCGGAGAAGCGTAGCCTCGAGCCTCACCGGATATCCATTCATAAGACGTTTGATCACGAAGGTCACGGCCCGCCTTGGAGAGTTCCCGGTGTTGTGCAAGTAACTCGAGGGTCACACTTGGCCCAGCAGTCTTCCGCCCTGGAGTGGCGGCACCTGATTTTGCATCGGGCATCGGGGGATTCTCCTAAGAGGTTTCGCATACGACTCTAAAACGGGACACGAACATATTGCTGTCACTTCAGCACGATGAGCTCGGGAAACGGGAGTATGCTACGCTGGCGCTTTTGCGCGGGATGCTGCCGGTGCCGCCGAGTCGCGCCACCAGAGTTCCGCTCATTTTCTCAGGGGAATTCATGAAGAAATGTTTTCTTTTTATCGTTTTCGTTTTAGCGGCGGCTTCGACCGCGTTGGCCTCGCAAGCGGCCAAAAATCCGGAAGCCACCCGGTGGCAGCAAGAAGCCCGCGACGTCACCATCATTCGTGACGATTGGGGCATCGCGCATGTTTACGGAAAGACGGACGCCGACGCGGTCTTCGGCATGATTTACGCGCAGGCCGAGGACGACTTCAACCGTGTCGAGACGAACTATATCAACGCTATGGGGCGGCTTGCGGAGGCGGAGGGCGAGTCCAAGAGTTATCAGGATCTGCGGATGAAACTTTTCATCGATGCCGGCGAGTTGAAAAAGCAATACGCCGCGAGCCCCCCGTGGTTGAAGAAGCTGATGAACGCTTTCGCCGACGCCTTGAATTTCTATCTCTCGAAACATCCCGAGGTGAAGCCCAGGGTCATCAAGAGATTTGAACCGTGGATGGCCCTGAGTTTCACGGAGGGAAGCATTGGAGGCGACATCGAGCGCGTAAACCTTGCCCGACTCGAAGCTTTTTACGGCAAAGTTTCCGTGAGCGCGCTGCCTTCCGCCGATGACGACGAGGTCGAGGAGCCCAGCGGATCGAACGGCATGGCCATCGCGCCGTCGAATACGGCCGGCCATCACGCGCTGCTGCTGATCAACCCGCACACTTCGTTCTTCTTCCGGTCCGAGCTGCAGATGGTAAGCGACGAAGGACTCGACGCCTACGGCGCGGTGACCTGGGGGCAATTCTTCATCTACCAGGGATTCAACGACCGCGCGGGGTGGATGCATACTTCCAGTGGCGTCAATGCCATCAGCGAGTATCTCGAAACGGTAGAAAAGAAGGGAAACCGCTTTTATTACCAGTACGGAAAAGAAGAACGCCCTCTCGAGGTGAAAACCATCACCGTGCCGTACAAGACGCCACTGGGGATGGCGGAAAAGAAGTTCACCGTGTATGGCACGCATCATGGCCCGATCGTGCGCGAGACGGACGGCAAGTGGGTAAGCATCCGGTTGATGCAGGAGCCAGTGAAAGCGCTGACTCAGTCGTACGCACGCACCAAAGCGAGGGACTACAAATCGTTTCGGCAAACGATGGAGCTGCATACCAATTCGTCCAACAACACGATTTTTGCCGATGCCGATGGAGACATCGCCTACTTTCATGGAAACTTCATTCCGCGGCGCGATACCAGCTTTGACTGGACCAAGCCCGTCGACGGCAGCAATCCGGCTACCGAGTGGGGTGAACTTCTTTCCGTCGATCAGACGCCTCACCTCTTGAATCCGAAAAGCGGCTGGCTCTACAACTCGAACAACTGGCCGTGGTCCGCCGCCGGACCCAGCAGCCCCAAAAAAGAAGACTATCCCCCTTATGTGGAAACTGGCGGTGAAACTGCGCGCGGCCTGCACGCCATCCGCGTACTCGAAGACAAGAAAGATTTCACCCTCGACTCGCTCATGGCCGCGGCGTACGACAGCTATTTGACTTGGTTTGAAAAACCCATTCCGTGCCTCGCCAAGGCGTGGGACGACGCACCGGCCGATAGTCCTCTGAAAGCAAAAGTAGCCGCGCAAATCGCGCTTTTGCGTGCGTGGGATTTACGCTGGGGAGTGGCCTCCGTCCCAACTTCTTTGGCGGTCTTCTGGGGCCAGGACGTGCAAAAGCGCGTTGCCGACGACGCGAAGAAGGCCGGCGTGTACGTCAGCGACTATATTTGTTCAAAAGCGTCAGCGGAGCTCCTCTTGCAGTCTCTTGCGGACGCTTCCGACAAACTCACCGCGGATCTCGGTAGCTGGAAGACGCCTTGGGGCCACATCAATCGCTTCCAGCGCCTCACCGGCGACATCGTCCAACCCTTTACTGACGCGGGGCCCAGCATTCCGGTGGGTTTTACTTCCGCCGTGTGGGGCTCGCTGGCGTCTTTCGGAGCCCGGCCATATCCCGGGACGAAGGAGTGGTATGGAACGAGCGGCAACAGCTTTGTGGCCGTAGTCGAATTCGGCGACAAAGTGCGCGCTAGAGCCGTGACCGCCGGCGGCGAGAGCGGCAATCCCGCTTCGCCGCACTTCAACGATGAAGCCCAGCGCTACAGCAGCGGAAACTTGCGAGAAGTCTACTTCTACGGCCAGCAACTCCAAGGACACACCGAGCGGCAATACCATCCCGGAAACTAAGCGCGAAACACGAAGTCCATCGAGGACTGGTAGGCCCGTAGAGACTCGATTACCAGCCTGCGGAACGCCCTCTTAGGAAAACAAACGCGAGGCCATTAAGCATAACGCTCGCGCTTGCCGGGGCCCGGGAATAAGATGGTGGCGGATGACCGTTCGCAAGATCATTCACGTCGACATGGACGCGTTCTATGCTTCTGTCGAACAGCGCGACGCTCCGCAGCTGCGGGGCAAGCCCGTCATCGTCGCTTGGCGTGGGAATCGCTCCGTTGTCTGCGCCGCTTCTTATGAAGCACGGCAGTTTGGAGTGCGTTCAGCGATGCCGGCTATTCGAGCGGAGCGTCTCTGCCCTAATGCCGTGTTCCTGCCTCCAGACTTCCCACGCTACCGAGCCGTCTCACGTCAGGTGCGCGAAATCTTCATGCGCCATTCTGATCTGATCGAGCCGTTGTCGCTTGACGAAGCGTACCTCGACGTCACTGAAAATAAGACGGGCTTGCCGACTGCCACGCTCGTGGCGCGCGCTATTCGGGAGCAAATCCGTGAGGAATTGAATTTGACAGCCTCAGCTGGCGTGGCGCCCAACAAATTCCTCGCCAAGATTGCTTCGGACTGGCGGAAACCGGATGGCCTCTTCGTCATACCGCCGGAAGAAGTAGATTCATTCTTGTTGCCTTTGTCGGTGGGTCGTCTGCCTGGAGTAGGTAAGGTTATGGAGGAAAAGCTTAAGAGCTTTGATGTACGAGTTGTCGGAGATCTGCGGACGATCGAGTTGGCAACACTCGAAAGGCGTTTCGGTCGCTATGGCGTGCGTCTTTACGAGTTGGCCCGAGGAGTCGACAAGACGGAAGTCATACCCGACCGACCAACGCAGTCCATTTCGTCCGAGGACACGTTTGAACGCGACGTGCTATTAACGGAGATGGAGCCGATGATCCGGAGACTCGCTCAACACACCTGGGCCGCTTCTCGCAAGGAATCACGAATCGCTCGCACGGTAGTGCTCAAACTGAAGACCAGCGATTTTAAGATCCTCACTCGCAGCCATACGCCTTCTTCTCCGCCCTCTTCTTGCGAGGAATTGACGAGCTTCGCGCTATCGCTCCGAGACCGTGTTGGCCTCAAAGCAGGGCAACGTTTTCGCCTCGTCGGCGTTGGTCTCTGCAACTTTCGCGACCGCCAGGATGCATCTGGTCAGCCGGTTCTTTTCGACTAGCGCTAGTGGGTTAGGCACGCGTTTGCCGGTCAGTCGTCAGGAACCGCAGACGCCTCGGACCGCACTTGAAATTCCTGCAGATTTCCTGAAGGCTGTCGAACGGACCCATTCGACAGCCGTCGAGCACGGCGGGGGCATGGCGCAAAGTGCCCGCAAATTGTTTGGCCGTTGCGATGGGAGTTTTCTGACACCGCAAGCGGTTAGCGTAGAATTTGTGTTTTACACCATAAGCGTATGATCGCGAGACAAAGGCATTCAGCGGCAAGTGCAGAACCGTCCGAGAGTAGCGAAATCAGGCTGGACGCGGAGATGAGCAAGAGAAATATTCTTTTTGAAATGGCAGGCGTCGCGGCGATGAAGAGCCACGGCCAGGGCAAACTGACACTACGCACCTACTAGACGGGCCAAAGGCTCCCCAACGAGAAGAGGAGCGCGAGACCGCGTTAAAGCTGACGCCGGTTCCTGGGGAGCATTGGACTCTGCATGGCTCCATAAAAATCCACTTGACATGAGGTGAGCGAGCGCGTATTCGTCGTGAACCCAGCGAATCCCATAAGGTCTGAGGCCTCCGGAATACGCGCGTCGGTGGAGGGGATTCGATGTCTATTTCAAAAGTGGCTTCTGTTTCCGCAACTGCGAAGGTCGTTTGGAAACTACTCCGAGCAATTAACACTGTGCTACCAAAAGGGGAATTACCAAGCCCCAGATGGGCTCCTGGGCCTCTTCTGAAGAGAAAACAACGAACCCCGATGAAGACAGGTGTCCCGAGGAGAACGCTTTCTCTGTGCCCTGACTGCAATCGTGAAGCCGTAGAAGCATTCCTTCGCGGCGAGCGCGACGTCGCTGATTTCCGCGATCACCCAGGGATGGTTGAAGCGGAGATCATCGAGGAAGGAAGCCGTATCCTTATGCGGAAGTGGTGTCCGAGGCATGGGCCGTTCGAGGATACGCTTTCCAATCACCCTGATTTCTTTCGGAAGATGGAAGGCCTCGCGTTCGGTAAGGACTTCGAATGTGTCGGCGATCACCATGTGCACCATCACGGGCCAAACAGCATCCGTTCAGGCCGCGGCTCACACCTGATCGTTGACCTTACCAACCGCTGTAACATGATGTGCTCTCCCTGTTTTATGGATGCCAACGCTGCCAGCTACGTCCATGAATTGAGCGTGGAACAAGTAGAGACGCTCTTCGGCAACGCAGCTTCATTCAGACCGCAACGCGAAATCAATGTGCTCTTCTCCGGTGGGGAGCCGACACTTTCCCCCATTTTCTTGGAGGCTCTTCGAAGCGCGAAAAGCAAGGGTTTCCACCGCCTTCATGTGGCCACGAACGGTTTGCGCTTTGCCGCGAGCCGAGACTTTGCCGCCCAAGCCAAGGCCGCCGGGCTGCACGCCGTTTATCTGCAATGCGATGGGGTCTCCGACGAAAAGAACAAGCACCGCGGCTTGGGAAATTACATGGAAGTGAAGCTCAAAGCACTAGACAACATTGCGGCTTCTGGAATGCGCACGACCCTCCAGGTTACGGTGGTGAACGGCCTCAACAACGACGGGGTGGGCGAGATGGTTCGCTTCGCGGTTCAGAATATGGACAAAATCCACGGGCTCCTGTTTCAACCTGTGATGTTCACCGGTAGGGACGAGAACATCCCGACGGAAGAACGATATGCTCGCCGGTATCCGCTTTCACAACTGGCCTACGATCTGCAGGAGCAAAGTGCCTTTGACTGGCAGCCCTTGCGCGATTGGTTCCCGACCTCGACCTACGGGATTTTTGCCCACTTGTGCGATGTTTTAAACCCTGGGGCGGAGGTGGGTAGCCTCTTTGTGGATAGCCATCCGGACCACGGGATATTCAGCCCCTTGCTCGTAGACACACAGAATAAGCAGGTCGTCCCGATTCCAGTCTTCTTCAACTTCGCGCAATTCACACGGGATCTTATAGAAATCACGGATTCCGCGAGGGGACCCAAAGTAACTAAGGCCCTTGCCGCGCTCTCCTTGTTCCGCAATTTCGATTCCCGGAAGGCTCCCACTGGTTTCGGTCCCGAGCAGTTTCGCGGGTTACTTGACGATTGTTTCTACCGGGTAGCCGGTAACGGCGACGATTGGTCCGAGAAGGCCTATGCCCATCACGGGCGCTGGAGAATCATGGCCTCCGGTGCTATGTGGTTTCAAGATGCCTTCAATTATGACTTCGCAGCTCTGACCAGCTCGTCAACCCCGGTTGCCACCCAAGAGGGTGAAATCAGTTTCTGTGCTTATAACGGCGGCGGTTGGCGAAAGGTCGTGGAGCATCAAAGCCAGACTGCTACGCTGGCGCAATGGTACAAAACGCGGGGTGGTCAGAAAATCTATGCAAAGGGCAAGAAAGTGGATCTTGAGCAGCCGCTCGATAGCCCCAGAGCCGAATTGATCCACATCGGGAGCAAAACTGACCTCGAGTGACAATCTCAGGTCCTTAGAGTCGTCGCTCCGGTAGATCGTCCGAGTGAATGAGAATGGATCCATCCACTTCGGTGTCGCCAGCATTATATTTCCGCCGTACTTCCTGCTCGATGGCCTGGCGGTTCGCAGTGAACACCTCGAGTTTATCCTTACTATCTCCATGGAAGTGATCGTCCAGAGCTTCCCTGGTGATCACGCACCGCACCCATGCTTCGCCATCTTGCCCGTAGAAAAGGACAATGTCGCGCTCGAAAACAAAACTCTCTTTGGGCGCAGGAGGAGCCGGAGGAAATGTCAGGTCGTGCCGCTCAAGGTGCCATTGCACGCGGCGGACGATAAAGGTTGTGAACGGATGGATGTCCATCTCGATGCTGGCGCGGTCCAGGGCGCTCAGATAAGGCTTGCGATCCCTGATGCGAATCACCGTCCAAGGATAGCCGCCCGAAGCCAGCATGACGTTCATCAGAAAACGCGCCATGCGGCCGTTCCCATCCGGGTACGGGTGGATATAACCGAAAAGCCAGTGTCCCAACACCGCGCGCACCGAAGGCTCGGGTTCTTTTTCCAAAAGGTCGAAGAGCGCCGGCATGGCGTCGCGCACCGCCTCCCACTTCGGCGGAACGTAGCGCGACCCGCGCAGATACACGGGTATGTTCCTGTATCCGGCCAATGACCCCGCTTCGAGCAGACCGGCTGTGACGGAGGGCTGAAACATTTCGCGATACCAGTCGTTGTGCACAACGCGCGCGAGCGCGGCGGGGTTCTCACCGGCGATCACTTTCTCCACTCCTTTTTTCACCAACTGGAACGCTTGCCAGTATCCACGCGCCGCGAGAGCGTCGCGGTTTCTGCGATCACCAGCGTCATGCTCGGGGTCCCACCCGCCCTGCCGCACTCTCTCAACCAGGGCAGGCGTCACTGAGTAACCCTCAATGGACAAGGAGTGGTAGGCATCGGTCCGATAGATTTCGTTAACGAAGCGAAGATACTCTTCATTGTCTGCCGGAAGTCCCGGCGCTTTGGGGAACACCGCGATGACCTTGCCACGCATCGATTCCCAAAGCATCTCAATGCGACCCACGATCGGAGCGGCCGGACGGCGCGCCTTGCCAAAGATGTGCCCGGCTTCAAATGGACTGCTCTCTCGCACATCGTATCCGGCGCCCTTCATTGCGCGGACAATCTCGTCGGCGAAGTCGCCGCGCCCGGTTTGGCGGAAGGCTTTGGCAAGATAACCGGCTTTCGCGGAATGCCCACCGTTCAAGAGAAGCCGAAGCAGGTCCGAGGCATCAGCAAGGCTGGCCATCACCACTTGCGCTTCGAGGGGAAACCACTGGAAAAATGATTCCGGCACGCCTACCAGCGCCGCCGCCGGCGAAAAAAGACGCAATCCTTCCCTCACCGTGAGAGCCCCGGTGGCCGGCATCTCCGCAACTTTCAGATCGTAAAGCGTTGTGCCGAACAGGAGCTTGATATCGTTATTCATCGCTTTCGGACTGTGCACGACCAGTTGATCCGGGATCACCGTTCTCTCGCCGTGCAAGAGCAGGGACTGCTCCGGTGACAGGTGCCATTGTTCGCCAAAGCGCTCGTCACAGTAGCGCGCGCAGAATTCCCAGAACGACGCGTGCCACGGGGTGCTCTCGCCATCCTGTGAGTCGGGGCTTGAAGAGATCAGCCAACCCTTCATGACTTCTTGCAAGAAGCCGTTCTCCACGAGGCGTTCGCGATGAACGCGGCTCAGGTCGTCGGACCGGAACACCCGTCGGTTGCCTTGTTGGAGGGCCTTGAGTTCGTCGAGGGATTCCGCCAGTTTCTCGTTTGGTGAGGGCATGAAGCCTCCCATCCTGCAGGTGTCATTGCAAGTTTATTGTGGCACGTAGATACAAGTATATGATGCTGCGCTATTGCAAGTCAATTGTGCCGTACGGATACAAGTATATTGTGCCGCGTAACTACAAGTCAATTGTGCCGTATAAACGCAAGTATATAATGCTTCTATACAGCTAAATGTATTCTGTCCAGTTAGTTGCGGGCGATTGCCTCTTCGCGCTTGGAAGCCAAAAGAGCCTTCGGTTGCGGACCAAACATGTAAACCAATGCCGATGGCTCCCGGCGAAAGTGATGGCCGTTTCGAGGCCGATTGCCTTCTTCTCCGCCCATCCATTACCGGCCGAACCAAGGTTCTCCGGTCATCAATCTTAACGCAGAAATCGTCTGCCTCCTCTTCGCCGGCAACACCGAATCGCTGGTGGGAGATTTCGTTTACAGCGCTGAAACGAATGGCGCCGTCCCCCCTCGATACCGGCGTCGCTGGAGCCATCTTTTTGCCTGCGCCTTGCTTTGCGTTGCTTGCGTTACAGCTGCCGGTGCATGTCGGTAATTGGCCGATGACTCGCGCGGCAGCCCGTGCTCTAGGCACGATCTGGATTCTTGCTTCATGAGTCTTGCGGAAAACGAAAAGATGGATTCATCGGAAATCTCGGATTCCTATGGACATTGCAAAGGAGGTGTAATAGCTTCTTTGGCATGTCCAAAGGAAGAGTTGGCGACGCCAAAAGATCGGAAGTATTGCAGGGAACGCTTGATCTAATGGTCCTCAAGACGCTGCACGCTTTGGGGCCGCAACACGGATTCGGGATCGCGCGGCGCATCGAGCAGTTGAGCCAGGGCGTGCTGCAGCTTAATGAAGGTACGGTGTACACCTCTCTATTGCGGCTCCAGCAGCAGGGCTGGATCGCTTCTGATTGGGGCACCTCCGAGAACAATCGCAAAGCGAAGTTCTATTCGATCACCAAGCGCGGGCTGAAACAATTGGAACGCGAAACCGACGAGTGGAAGCGCATTTCGGGTGTAATCGGCCGTGTGCTGCGACTGGAAGGAGGGGGCTAGCCGTGATATCTAGGTTCCGAGTCTTCGCCGCAAAGCTGCAAGGGCTGTTCGCGCCAGGCCACGAGGCTCGCGAATTCGACGACGAGATTCGCGCGCATTTGCGTCTGCTCGCGGAGCGCTTCATCGCCCAAGGCATGCGTCAAGAGGACGCGGCTGCGGCTGCGCGCCGACAATTTGGAAACGCTACGATTCTTCAGGAAAACCGAAGAGAACTGCGCACTTGGCTACCATTGGAGACGTTGTGGCGCGATGTGTGCTACGGAGCGCGACAACTGCGCCGCAATCCCTTATTCACCGCGATTGCTGTGTTATCGCTGGCACTCGGCATCGGCGCGAACACCGCAATCTTCACAGTCGTTCATGCGGTTTTGCTCCAGCCGCTTCCCTATCCCCATGCGGACCGCCTGGCCATCATTTGGTCCGGACTCGGCAACGAGCACCGCGCGCCCGCTTCCGAATATGAACTTGACCAACTGCGCCAGCGCTCTCGCCTGTTTGACCAGATCGGCGGAATCTGGGTCACCAATTCTGGCGTTCCCGGTGAGGGCGAGCCCGAGCAGGTGAAGCTGGGCCAGGTGACAGACAATTTCCTCTCGCTGCTGTGCAGCAAGCCCGCACAGGGCCGCTTGTTCACGCCGGAAGATATTCAGGCGAACGCACCCGCCGCGCTGATCATTTCCTACGGGCTCTGGCAACGCAGGTTTGGCGGCGATCCCGGCGTCATCCGCCGCCAGTTGCGCGTCGGCAACAGCTCCATCACCGTTGTGGGGGTTTTGCCTCAGGATTTCCATCTGATTTTCCCTGACGACTCAAGCGTCCCAACTAACGTTGATCTCTTTGAGCCACTTAGAGTCGACTCCTCTCAGCCGGGCGGCCCGAGCTACCTCCGCACAATTGGGCGGCTGCGCCTCGGCGCAAGTTTCGCGCAAGCGCAATCCGAATCCGATGAAATTGCCTCGCAACTTCGCCGCACGGTCCCCACGTTTAATGACGCGAAGTTTTCGCTTCGCGTCGCGCCTTTGCAGGACGACGACGTGCGCAATGTGCGCCGCACGCTGGTGTTGCTTTTCGGCGGCGTGGTTTTTGTTTTGCTGATTGCTTGCGCCAATGTGGTCAACTTGCTGCTGACGCGCTCCGGCTATCGCATGCGCGAAACTACCATTCGCGTCGCCGTTGGTGCGGCGCGCAGCCGTATCATTCGTCAACTGCTCACCGAATGCATCGTTCTCGGAATCTCCGGCGGCGTTGCCGCCATCGGAGCGGGATGGCTGGCGATAAAAGGATTGCTTGCGCTCCGCCCGGAATCACTGCTGCGACTTGGCGCCATACAACTCAGCCCGGCCGTATTTGCTTATACTCTCTCTGTCTCGATTCTTGCGGGTATCGTTTTTGGTTTGGCGCCAGCATTCACCGCAAGCCGCGTGGACCTTGTCCGTGGGCTCAAGAGCGGCCCGCGCGTCGCCGGTCGAGGGCGCAAGCTACCACGCGCCGCGCTGATCTCTGCCGAAGTCGCGCTCAGCTTCGTGCTGCTGGTCGGGACGGGCCTTCTCGTCCGCACTTTCCTCGCGCTGCTCCATGTGAATCCCGGATTTCAACCCGGAAACGTACTCACGTTCACCACTTCTCCTGGAAACTACAATTTTGTGCACGAACTGCTGCAGAAACTATTGACGATTCCTGGCGTGCAGTCTGCTTCGATCGTTTCGCACCTGCCGCTCGATGACAGCTACCCCAATTGGTATGACGCTTATTATCCCGAAGGCACCGCGCCCTCGCAGCAGTCCACTACGCTCGCCGATAGCCGCTCGATTCTGCCAGGCTATTTCCAAACCATCGGGGCTACCCTCGTCGAAGGACGCGACTTCACTGAGGCGGACGACGCCGCGCACCAGCATGTCGCCATCATTGATGATGCGCTCGCGAAGGAAACTTGGCCCGGCCAGGATCCGCTCGGCCACAAGCTCAACATCTCCGATTCGCCCAAAGGTCCTTACCAATTTGAACGCGATTGGGTTGTCGTCGTGGGTGTCGTCGAACACGTGCAATATCACTCGCTCACCACCATGGTGCGGCCGCAAGTGTACGTCCCCTTTCAGCTTGCGCCGCGCCCTGTTTCGTTCGTGGTGCGGGCATCGGCGCCGCTCGCAAATTTGGCCGCGCCCATCCGCGCGCAAGTTGCCAAGCTAAATGCAAACGCGCCGGTTGCGCGGCTGATCGCCCTGAACGAACTGGTGAATCAAGCGCGCGCGCAGAACCGCTTCGTGGCGTTTCTGGTGGGCGCTCTGGCGGGAATCGCTCTGTTGCTTGCGTGCATTGGCATCGCCGGTGTCACTTGGTATTCGATCGCGCAACGCACCAACGAAATCGGCATCCGCATTGCGCTCGGCGCCGGCTCAAACGAAATTCTTCGCATGATTTTCGGTCAGAATCTCGTCCCGGTAATCGCCGGTCTTTTGGTGGGACTGGCCTTGTCGTTCGCGCTCACGCCGCTGCTGCAAACGATGCTGTTTGGCGTAAGACCCGGCGATCCACTGACTTTTGGTGCGATCTCGACCTTCTTGCTGCTCGTGGGAGCACTGGCTTGCTATCTCCCGGCTCGACGCGTCACCGAAATCGAACCAAACACAGCGCTGCGATACGAGTAACCGACGGCTCGGGAGGATCTCGCGCAGTTGCGAGCGGTTCGGCTCGATGCCAATGCGAAGCCGCGTCCTCGTTTTTCAGGGGGGCTTTTTGGGTGTTCGAGCCGGATGAATGGAAAACCTTCAAGTCCGGTTCTTAGAGGGCTGGGCGCCAGCAATGGCGCCCGGCTACTCGACCCTTGGGATTACTTCCGGTTTGCCGAGATACGGGAGGAATTTTCCACGCGCGTCTCGCGGGAATTCCCAGAACCGGACCTTTGCCACGAATTCCGCGCTCTGCACGTTGGCGCCGAGCGGTTCATAAGGATGTGGGATGACCAAATTCGCGTTTGTAGAATTCCCATTCGCGTTTCAGTCCAGCAAGCAAGCGCAGGAATTGCGGATGGTTTCGCAAAGTTGCGAAGTGCAGATCGTCGCGGAACAGGGGGTAATTCGGCAGGCCCGTCCTCGCGGCCTTCTTCAAGACGGAAAGAGCCCGTCCAGGTTTCTCCGTGAGAGCATAGGCGGCAGCAATGGCGTGCCAGGCATGATGGGAATACGTAAAGACGCGTTTGTGGCTGAGTGCCCGCCGCGCCGCGAGATCGGCCTTCCGAGGCTCACCCCGTTTGGCCCACAGCAAGGCCTCCCAGCTCGACACCAACGGATCATTTGGCGCCAGTTGCCCCGCGACACGAATCTTTTCCTCCGCGCGATCCAACCGCCCGGCGTAGAGATGAACTCCCGGAAAGAAAATATTTCCCCAGACGTGAGAGGGCTCAAGCCTAAGTGTACGGGCAAAATAGTCTTCGGCTTCGTCAAATTCTCCGGCAATCTGCTTAGAGTGGCCCAGTGACCAAATTGTCGTTGGATCATCGGGATTACTGGCCACCGCCACGACGCCTTTTTCAATGGCTTCCTGGTGCAATCCCACATGACAATAAACAATGCCCGTCCAAAGCGACGCCTGATGGCAGCTCGGGTTCAGCCGCAGTGCCTGGTCAAACGCGCGCACAGCGGGACGATGCTGGAATCCTTTAGATGGTGCCCACAGCACGCGTCCGTGAGCGCAGAGAGCGTTCACATTGGCGGGGTCCAGCGACAGAGCGCGCCGTACAGCTCGTTCGGCTTTGTGAATCCACTTGGGATTTGGGTCAAAGGAAACTGCCATCAACAAGAAGGCTTCAGAGAGCCGCGCCCAGGCGTCGGCAAAACGAGGGTCCAGCTCAGTCGCATTCTCGAGCATCTCGATGGCGGTGCGCGTATCCCAACGATTTAACCGTTGGATGCGTTCCACGGCGCGCAGGAACAATTGATAGGCGGCCGGATTTTTCGTCGGCGGCTCTGCCGGGCCATTCGCAACCGGTTTCGCGCCGAGCGCCCGCGCTAGGGCGTCGGAGATTCTGTCTTGCAGTCCGAAGAGGTCGCTCAAATCGGAATCGTGTTTGGCGGAAAGCAGAGTCGCTCCATTGGCGGCGTTCCAGGCTTGCACATGCACGCGCAACTTCTGACCGAATTTCTGGATACTGCCGTCCACGACGACCTGGACGTTCAGCTCACGCGCCGCCAGCAAGGGATCCACGGGCTGTTTGGCGTAGCGCATGACCGTGCTCGTGGGTCGCACGAGCAACTCGCCCCTGGCTCCCAACTGATTAATGACTGCGTCCGCCAGGGCCACGGAGAGGTACTCATCCTCGGCGCTCGGCGTTAGCAGCTTGAAGGGAAGGACGGCGACACCGCGTTTGCCAGCGACGACGTCCGGAAGCACCACGCCAAGCTCGAGGTTGCGGCTCAGATTCGCCAAGTCCACCTGCACCTCGCGCGCGGACTGGTAGCGCCGCTCCGGTTCCTTCTCGAGTAATTTGTGAACGATGCGCCCGAGCTCAGTGGGAGCAGTGGAGGCGGCAGTGCACAACGCCGGGGCAGTATCGTGCAGAATCTGGTTGACCATCACGTTTGCCCCTGGCCCCGGAAATGGGCGGTGGCCGGCGGACAGCTCGTAGAGCAATACACCGAGCGAGAACAGGTCGGCGCGGGCATCGGCGGGTGCGCCTAACAAAAGCTCGGGCGCCATGTAGGCCAGAGTACCTGCGAAATGCGAATCGGGTGACCGGGAAGCCGTGGTGCCCGTGCGGGTTAGAGTAGCCGTTTCGGCAGCCATCTGGCTGGCGATTCCAAAGTCGAGCAGCTTCACCCGCCCTTCTGGCTGCAAAACGATGTTCTCCGGCTTGATATCGCCATGGATCACGCCCTGAGCGTGAGCAGCCGCCAGTGCTTCGGCCACGTGCGCTCCCAAACGGAGTAGAACGCCCGACTCCACGGGTCCTTCGGAAAGGATCGCCCGGATGGTCTTCCCGGAAACGAGTTCCATAACGATGAAGATCTGGTCGCCCTCTTCCCCGACTTCATAGATGGTGGTGATCCCGGGGTGATTGAGAGCCGCAGCAGCGCGGGCTTCGGCCAGAATTCGAGCGCGGCGCTCGGCGTGGCTCGCAATTTCGTCAGGAAGAATCTTGATGGCGACGGTGCGGCGCAGGCGCGTGTCTTGCGCGCGATAGACTTCTCCCATGCCGCCCGCGCCAAGCGGCGTTAGAATTTCGTAGGATCCGAGGCGAGTGCCGGAGGTCAATGCCATTTGGGCCGAATTATACTTCTAGAAACAGAAGCCGAGCTACTATTCCTCCTCGAAATCATGCGACAACGTGACTCATTAATGCAGCGAACGGATTTCGCCGATCCTTGCTGCGCGGAAGATCCGACGATTCTGGACGAGTGGCAACCCTTACCTAATCGCGTTACGTGTGGAGAGCCGCACGACTATTGCGGGGGACCCGTTTTATAGAGAATGGCTTTGTGGCGCGGGTCAGGCCTGTAGGGGGCGTATACTGGAGCGCCTTTACATCGATAACTTCTTGTCTTTAACAGTGAAATTATTTCGTCAGCTTGCCTTTTTCATTCTGAGCTGCAAGCCCATATCGTATTGCCGCTTCAAGCGTATCGATGTTTATATCCTTTAGAGCTTTAAACCGAATGCAATATCCGGTCACGCTCGCCTTGCCTAGTTTTTTTCCATACGTTTTGGCTAAGTACTTCTTATCTTTGAGACCAAGAAC
>DATKHV010000075.1:0-64957 GCA_035510055.1 Candidatus Cybelea sp.
CGGCGACATGAAGCTGCCGGCGGGCGTGGAAATGGTGATGCCGGGGGACAACGTGAGCTGCGAAGTGACGTTGATTACGCCAGTCGCTTTGGAGAAGGGCTTGCGGTTCGCGATTCGCGAAGGCGGCCACACCGTCGGCGCCGGCGCTGTGACCGAGGTTATTGAATAATTTTATGAGACAGGGCGACAAAATCCGCATTCGTTTGAAGGCGTACGACCACAGAATTCTGGACCAGTCCACGCGTGAAATCGTGGAGACGGCAAAGCGCACCGGCGCGGATGTTGCCGGACCGATTCCTCTGCCCACCACCATCAATCGCTGGACCGTCCTGCGGTCGCCGCACGTTGACAAGAAGTCGCGCGAGCAGTTTGAAATGCGCACGCACAAGCGGCTGATCGACATTCTGGAGCCGACGCCGGATACCGTGGACGCGCTGATGAAGCTGGATTTGCCGCCGGGCGTGGACGTGGAAATCAAGGCCTTCGGGCACGCGGCGAAGTAATCCAGAGAAGCAAAGAAGTTATGAAGAATTATTAATGACGTAAAGAAGTAGAGAGAACCCAAGAAGCAGGGCGCAGCCAATACCTCGATGGCAAGCTGCGAAAGAGAGAAGAGGAAAATGGCGGTCAACGGAATTATCGGAATCAAGCTGGGGATGACGCAGGTCTTCACCGACGATGGAAGCCTTGTAGGGTGCACCGTGCTTCAGGCCGGGCCTTGCGTGGTGGTGCAGCGCCGCACCAAGCAGACGGATGGATATGACGCCGCGCAACTCGGCCTCGTGGAATTCGTTAAAGCGGGGCGCGTGAACAAAGCCATGACCGGGCACTTCAAGAAGGCTAACGTCGCCCCCATGAAAGTGCTGCAAGAAGTGCGCATTGAGGAATCGAAGGACGAAACGAAAGTCGGCGACCGCGTGCTGGTAGAGAATTTCAAGACCGGCGAGCTCGTCGATGTGAGCGGCGTCAGCAAGGGCAAGGGTTTTCAAGGCGGGGTGAAGCGCTGGCATTATGCCGGTGGCGATGCCTCCCACGGTTCGATGCATCACCGCGCGCCGGGTGGCATCGGAGGGAGTTCGTTTCCGTCGCGCGTTTGGAAGAATCAGCACTTTCCAGGTCACATGGGCAACGTGCGGGTGACGGCGAAGAATTTGAAAGTAGTGAAAGTGGACACCGACGAAAACCTGCTGCTGGTGCGGGGATCGGTGCCGGGACCGAGCGGAACGTACATTTTTATCCGCAAGGCAAGAAAAGCGAAGTAAGGCCGCAAAGCGGAGCGACACTTCGCTTCGCTCAGTGTAAACAAGGAAAAGAGATTATGCCGGTCGTCGACGTAGTCAATCTGGATGGCAAGAAAGTCGGGCAGGTGGAACTGGCGGACGCGATTTTTGGCGCGAAGGTCAACCAACACCTGCTGCACGAAGCTTCGCGTTGGCACTTGCGAGGACTCCGCGCAGGCACGCACAAGGTCAAGGAAAAGAGCGAAGTCAGCGGCGCGGGCCGCAAGCTCTGGAAGCAGAAGGGCACGGGCCGCGCGCGTGTGGGCTCGATCCGCTCACCGCTTTGGCGCCATGGCGGAACGGTCCATGGACCAAAGCCGCGCGACTACAGTTATGCGTTGCCGAAGAAGATGCTGCTGGGCGCGCTGCGCTCGGCGCTCTCGGCAAAGCTGGCTGAGCAGAAGCTGACGGTCGTGGATGCGTGGACCCTCGAAACGCACAAGACCAAAGCGCTGCTTGCGGTGCTAGAAAAGCTGAATCACACCAAGTCGGCTTTGCTGGTGGCGCATGGCGAGAACACCAATCTCGAGCGCGCCAGCCGCAACCTCGAAGGCGTCACGCTGTCCGCGCCGAGCGGTTTGCAGCCTTATGACGTGCTGAAGCATGACTTGCTGCTGCTCTCAAAGGATGCGGTGATGCGGTTGAGTCAGTCGCTCGATCCGGAGAAGAAGCCGGTGGTGGTGCCGGACGTGGAAACGATAGCGCCAGCGGCCAAGCCGGCGAAAAAGGGAGCCGCGCCTAAAGCGGCGACCAAGAAACCGGCGGCGGCAAAGAAAACCGCGAAGCCGGCCAAGAAAAAGGGGAAGGAATAAGCGATGTCGACCCCCCACTATCAGATTATCCGGCGGCCGATCATCACGGAAAAAGGCCTGGGCGTGAAAGAGACGCAGCACACCGTGGTGTTTGAAGTTTCCGCCAGCGCCACGAAGACGCAGATTAAGGAAGCGGTGCAGCAGATTTTCAAGGTGAAGGTTGCCGGCGTGCGCACCGCGAATTTTGTTGGCAAGATGCGCCGCCGCGGCCAGAACGAAGGCTACCGGCGCGATTGGAAGAAAGCGTACGTAAAGCTCGCCGAAGGCGAAAAAATGATCGAGTACGCGGAAAATTTGTAGTACCGGCCCTAATTAACGTTGAGATCCTCCGCTTCGCTCAGGATGACGGCCTATCCGGGGAAGCAAGGAGGAAGTAAGAAGGTAAGAGGCAGCGATGGGACTGAAGAGCTTTAATCCATATACGGCGTCGCGGCGGTTCATCACCGTCGTGGACAAGAGCCACATCACCAAGCAAGAGCCGGAAAAGGCGCTGGTGGAATCGAAGAAGCGCTCCGGCGGCCGCAACAATCACGGCGAAATCGTGATTTGGCACCGTGGCGGCGGCCATAAGAAGGCTTACCGCAAGGTGGACTTCCGGCGCGAGAAGCTCGGAGTGCCAGCGAAAGTGGCGGCCATCGAGTATGACCCGAACCGCAGCGCGAACCTGGCGCTGCTGCACTACGCCGACGGCGAGAAGCGCTACATCCTCCATCCCGTGGGATTGGAAGTGGGCGCGACGGTATCGACTGGCGAGGGCTCGGACATTCTTCCGGGCAATGCGCTGCAGTTTAAGCACATTCCTCCCGGCACGATGGTGCACAACCTGGAACTGTATCCCGGACGCGGCGGACAAGTGGTGCGTTCCGCGGGCGGCTCGGCGCAGTTGCTGAGCAAAGAAGGCGATCTGGCGCTGGTGAAGCTGCCTTCCGGCGAAGTGCGTAAGTTTTCCATCGAGTGCATGGCGACGGTTGGCCAGGTTGGCAACCTCGACCATGAGAATGAAACGTACGGAAAGGCCGGCCGCACGCGATGGCACGGGAAAAAGCCGACCGTTCGCGGTGTCGCTATGAACCCCGTGGATCATCCGCATGGCGGCGGCGAAGGCAAGGTCAAGGGCAATCATCCGCAGACGCCCTGGGCTTTCCCGACGCTGGGCAAGAAGACGCGTCACAATAAGCGCACCGACAAGCATATTGTCGAGCGCAGGAAGTAAGAGCGAGCAGTTTACTGAGGCGAGAACCCGGCGGCGGACTAAGGGCCGCCAGGTGAGAGTAAAAACGATGCGAGCAACACGCACAACACGAACAGCAGCACGGCGCAGCCGGTTGGTGAAGCACACTGCCAAGCGCGCCGCCAAGCGCGCCACGGCGAAGAATGCCAAGCCGGCGCGTCCGCTGGCGAAGGTGGCAGCCGTTCCCCTGGAGCCGGTGCTTTACAAGCTGTGCAAGCCCGGGTGGGCTGTCATTGTAGAGCAGATTGCGAATGCGCAAGGCACGCGGTTTGTTTGCCCGTTCTGCCCGCGGTCGCACCGCGTTCCCGGGCCGGTACGCGGATTCAAGAAAATGCGGCGGGCACCGTGGGGCCGCTTGCGGCGAGTGGAGGAATAGGGAATCGATGGCACGCTCACTGAAAAAAGGGCCGTTTGTGGATGGCCACCTGCGCATCAAGGTCGAAGGACTGAACACGCGCAACGAAAAGAAAGTGATCAAGACGTGGTCGCGGCGTTCGACGATCGTGCCGGACATGATTGGGCACACCATCGCCGTGCATAACGGGAAGAAATTCATTCCCGTGTACGTGACCGAGCAGATGATCGGGCACAAGCTAGGGGAGTTCGCGCCCACGCGTTCGTTCAAGGGCCATGGCGTGAAAGCAGCGCTCGAAAAGGCCGCCGGCCCGGCACCAGCAGGAGGCGGCGCGGCGCCGGCAGCAGCACCCGCAGCGCCGAAGGCATAATTTATGGTTGAAGTGCAGACGCAACAGAATGCATTGATCGAAGCGCACGCGCTGGCGCGGCATGTAAGAATGTCGCCGCAAAAAGCGCGCCTGGTGATGGACTTGATCCGCGGGCAGCGGGCGCAAGACGCGTTGCAAACGCTGAAGTACACGCCAAAGCGCGCCGCCAAGCATATTGAAAAGGTGCTGCGCAGCGCCATCGCCAACGCCGAGCTCAAGGCGGAGAATTCCGGAGCTCCGCTCGATGTGGACCAATTGTTTGTGGCGCAATGCTTTGTGAATGAAGGGCCGCGCTGGAAGCGGCTGCGTCCCGCGCCGATGGGCCGGGCGTTTCGCTACCAGAAGCGCACCGCGCACTTGTGGGTGGGCGTGGCCGAGCATCACGTGGCGGCCGCGGAACGCGTGGCAGCCAACGTGGCGGAAGCCGAAGCGCAAAAGGGCGTGCGTGGCACGGCGCGCCGTGTTCGCAAGGCTTTGACCGGGAAACAAGCGCCCTCGAAAAAGGGCAAGAAGTAGTCGGCCGTACTTACGGTCGCAACGAAGTAAGGAGAATTATGGGACAGAAGACGCACCCGTATGGATTCCGGCTGGGTTACAACAAGCCCTTCAAGTCGCGTTGGTATGCCGATAAGGACTATGCCGATCTTCTTCACGAAGACGTCAAGCTCCGCAAGGAGTTGAAAGAAAAATTGAAGAGCGCCGGTATCAGCTCGATCGACATCGAGCGCGCGGCGAATAAGCTGGTGGTGCGCATTTACACCGCGCGGCCTGGCATCATCATCGGGCGCAAGGGGGCGGAAATCGACAAGCTCAAGCAAGACGTGCAAAAGCGCACCAAACGCGAAGTGCACATCGACATCCAGGAAGTCCACCGGCCGGAGCTGGATGCCACTTTGGTGGCGGAATCGATTGCGCTGCAACTGGAAAAGCGCGTGGCGTTCCGGCGCGCGATGCGCAAAGCGGTGGATTCGGCGCTGCGTTTCGGCTGCAAGGGCATCAAAGTGCGCGTGGCAGGACGCTTGAACGGCGCGGAAATCGCGCGCAAGGAATGGTACCTGCAGGGGAGGTTGCCGCTGCAAACGCTGCGCGCCGATATCGATTTCGGCACTGCGGAAGCAAACACCACTTACGGAGTGATTGGCGTGAAGTGCTGGGTCTATCAAGGCGAAAACGTGCCCAAGAAGGCTTCAAAGATTCAGAAAGAACGCGAAACCGCCGCAGCAGTAGCGTAAAGCGGGAAGCGGTTAACGACATCAGGGAAGCGAGAACACAGCGATGTTGATGCCGAAGAAAGTGAAGTACAGAAAGCAGATGCGCGGCCGCCGCAAAGGCAAAGCCTGGCGCGGCGGAGATTTGGCGTTCGGCGAATACGGATTGAAAGCCATGGAAAACGCCTGGATCACCGACCGGCAGATTGAGGCTTCGCGCGTGGCGATCACGCGGTTCATCAAGCGCGGCGGAAAATTGTGGATCCGGATTTTCCCGGACAAGCCGTTCACCAAGAAGCCGGCGGAAACGCGCATGGGCAAAGGCAAAGGCGCGCCGGAAAAGTGGGTTTCGGTGGTGAAGCCGGGACGCATCATGTTCGAAATGGCGGGAGTGGACGAAGCGACCGCCAAGGAAGCTTTGGGGCTGGCGGCGCACAAGCTGCCGATTCCCACGAAGTTCGTTTCCCGCGCGGGAGGGTTTTAACGATGCCGCGGCGTATTGAGAAGATTCGCGAAGCGGGCGTGGACGAACTGCTGGCGCAACAGAAGGATTTGACGGAGATGATTTTCCGGCTGCGTTTCCAGCTCACGACCGGACAAGCGGAAGCGCTGAAGCGGCTCCGGGAAGCGAAAAAAGATCTGGCGCGGGTGAAAACACTGGTTCGCGCGCAAGAGCTGAAAGCAGGGAAGGCGTAATGACAACCGAAACACAAAACGCCCCGGTTGCCGAGCGCGGCGAGAGAACCATCCTCACCGGCAAAGTAACGAGCGCGAAGATGGAGAAAACGATCGTGGTCGAGGTGCAGCGGCTGGTGCAGCACCCCAAGTACCGCCGCGTGGTGCGCATCTCGAAGAAGTTTTACGCGCACGACGAAGAGCGCAAGGCCAAGGCCGGTGACACGGTGCGCATCGTGGCTTCGCGGCCGCTTTCAAAGTTGAAGCGCTGGCGTTTGAAAGAAGTGCTGACGCGGAACGCGTCGGCCGAGTAAGAAAGACAGGGGAGCACACCAATGATTCAGATGCGAACCTGGCTGACGGTGGCCGACAATTCCGGCGCGCGCAAGCTGACCTGCATTATGCCGGTTGGCGGCGACGCGGGGCTGCAAGCGGGCCTCGGCGACGTCATCACCGCCGCGGTAAAGGAAGCCACACCGGAAAGCCAGGTCAAAAAAGGAAGCGTGGTGAAAGCAGTGGTGGTGCGGATGCGGAAAGAGCGGCGGCGCAAGGATGGCACGTACATCCGCTTTGACGACAACGCCGCGGTGCTGATCAACGACGCCGGCGAACCGGTGGGGACACGCGTGTTCGGCCCGGTGGCGCGCGAGCTGCGCGAAAAGAAATTCACGAAGATCGTTTCGCTGGCTCCGGAGGTTTGGTAGGACATGACACTGAGACACGAAAGAGCTGAACGGCACACCATTCAGGTTCGCAAGGGCGATAACGTCAAGGTGATTGCCGGGAAAGACGCGGGCAAGAGCGGGCGCGTGCTTTCCATCAACGCGAAAAATAATACCGTGGTGGTCGAGCACGTGGGCATCATCAAGCGTCACACACGTCCCAACCCGTCGAAAAACATCAAGGGCGGGATTGTGGAGAAGGAAGCGGGGATCAACGTCTCGAACGTGATGGTGGTTTGCGGGAGCTGCGGCAAGCACACGCGCATTGGCCACACGATTTTGCCGGACGGCACGAAAGTGCGCAGCTGCCGCCATTGCAACGCGGCGCTCGACAAGTAAAGGACAAGGTAGAAGAAGGCGATGAAGAGTCGATTGCAAGAAAAATACCGGACGGAGACGGTGCCAGCGCTGATGAAGCGTTTTGGCTGGAAGAACATGATGGCCGTGCCGAAGCTGAAGAAAATCACGGTCAACATCGGCCTCGGCGAAGCCAGCCAGAACGCCAAGCTGCTGGACACCGCGGCGGTGGAGCTCGGCCAAATCACCGGGCAAAAAGCCGTGATCACGCGGGCGAAAAAGTCCATCGCGAATTTCAAGATTCGCAAGGGCATGCCCATCGGGTGCGCGGTGACCTTGCGCGGCGACCACATGTACGAATTTCTCGACCGCTTGTGCAACGTGGTGCTGCCGCGCGTGCGCGACTTCCGCGGCTTGCCGCAGAATTCCTTCGATGGTCGCGGGAATTACACGCTGGGCTTGAAAGACCAGCTGGTGTTTCCAGAGATCGACTACACCCGCGTGGACAAGATCAAAGGCATGAACATTACCATGACCACCAGCGCGAGGAACGATGAGCAGGGCCGCGAACTGCTAAAGGGGCTGGGGTTTCCGTTTCGCGAAAAGGGAGCCGCACAATAAATGGCACGCACAGCAAAAATCGCCAAGTCGCTCAAGAAACCGAAATTCAAGGTGCGGATACGCAACCGCTGCCGCTGCTGCGGCCGCGCGCGCGGGTACATTCGCAAGTTCCAGATGTGCCGCATCTGTTTCCGCGGCATGGCGCTGAAGGGGGAAATCCCCGGCGTCGTGAAAGCCAGCTGGTAGGTGCCTTAGGAGAATTATGCAGACGGACCCAATAGCCGATTTTCTGACGCGCCTCCGCAACGCGGCGGCCGCCAAGCACCAGCGCGTGGACGTTCCGGTTTCGAAGCTCAAGACCGAAATCGCGCGCATCCTCAAGGAAGAGGGCTACATCTCGACCTACAAGCTGGTGGATGAAAACAAGACGCGCAAGATGCTGCGCGTGTTCCTGAAGTACACGCCGGACCGCCGTAGCGTGATCACCGGACTGAAGCGCATTTCGCGCCCGGGAGCGCGTGCCTATCTCGGCTCGGCCGATATTCGTCCCGTGGTGGGCGGGCTGGGTATCAGCATCATGACCACGCCGAAGGGCTTGATGAGCGGTCGTGCGGCGCGCAAGGCGAAGATTGGCGGAGAGCTTCTTTGCGAGGTTTGGTAGTCGGTTTTGCAGGGGGGCAGCATGCTGCGCTACAGCTTGGCAAGTTCGTGGAGAAGGAAGAATAGATGTCACGCATCGGACACAAACCAATTTCAGTGCCAGCAGGCGTAAAGATCGCCATGCTGGCAGGCAAGATCGACGTGCAAGGGCCGAAGGGCAAGCTGTCCTTGGCGATCCCGCCGGGCATCACTTTTGAACAAAAAGACGGCGTGCTGACCGCGCGCCGCGCGGCCGAAGAGCAACGCGCGCTTCATGGCCTGGCTCGCGCGCTGGTCGCCAACGCCGTGCTTGGCGTCACTGCGGGCTTCAAGAAGGAGCTTGACATTGTGGGCGTCGGCTATCGCGCCGAACTGAAGGGCAAGACGGTTTCCTTCGCTCTCGGCAAGTCGCACCCGATTGACTTCCCCATTCCGGAAGGCATTCAGGTCGCGGTGGAAAAACAGACGCACATCGTCGTAAGCGGCGCGGACAAGGGGCAAGTCGGCCAGGTAGCCGCGGACATGCGTTCGCTGCGTCCACCCGATCCGTACAAGCAAAAGGGTGTGCGCATCACCGGCGAACGCCTAAAGAAGAAGGCCGGCAAAGCCGGAGCAAAGGCTGGCGGAGCCGCGTAATTGTTTTGCGGGTTGTAGTGGTTGGTTGCCGGGTTTTGGCACGATTTGTAGATTAGGAGAAACGACTGTGGCATCGGCAAGAGTTCGCAAGCTATCGCGGGATTTGCACCGCCAGCGTGTTCACGCGCGAGTGCGCACCAGGGTGGAGGGCACGCCGGAGCGCCCGCGTCTGTGCGTGTACCGCTCGCTGGGACACATTTATGCGCAGGTGATCGACGACCGTTCCGGAAAGACGCTGGTTTCCGCCAGTTCGGTGGACGGCGAAACGAAAAAGAATTTGAAGGGCGGAGGCAACATCGCGGCAGCGAAAGTGATCGGCAAGTCTGTCGCCGAGCGCGCCAAGGCTGCCGGAGTAACAAAAGTAGTGTTCGACCGCGGCGGATACAAGTATCACGGCCGCGTCAAGGCGCTCGCGGATGCGGCGCGGGAAGCGGGGTTACAGTTCTAAGCCTATGTCGAAGCAAATTTTGCGAGACAGTCTAGCGGTACGCCGGCTCTTGGAAGTGAATCCCTCGGAGCTGAAGGATGATGTGATCGCCATCAACCGCGTCACCAAAGTCGTCAAGGGCGGCAAGAACCTCAGTTTCTCAGCGCTGGTGGTCGTCGGTGACAGCCACGGCCATGCGGGATTCGGCATGGGCAAAGCCCGTGAAGTGCCCATGGCCATCAAGAAGGGTATCGAGCAGGCGAAAAAGAACCTGATCAAGCTGAACACCAAGGGTTCGACGATTCCCCACCAGGTGTTGGGCCGTTACGGTTCAGCGCAAGTACTGCTGAAGCCCGCGTCGGAAGGCACGGGCGTCATCGCCGGCGGTCCAGTGCGCAAAGTGATGCAGGTGGCGGGAATCACTAATGTGCTGACGAAATCGATCGGCACCTCGAACCCGCACAACGTCGTCAAAGCGACTTTTGCGGCGCTTCTCGGCCTCAAGGACATCGTGCACGTGGCGGAGACGCGCTCAAAGACCGTGGAAGAAATCAGCGGCAAGCCCCCCAAGGAAAAAGCCGCGGGGAGCGAGGGCGTCTAATGACCGGAAAGAAAGTGGCGAGCGTAAAAACTTCCGCCAAGCCCTATAACCGGACGGAGCATGACGGCAAGAAGTCCGGGGGCACGGTGAAGATCAAGTGGGTGGTCAGCTTTATCAGCTGCACCGATGATATGCGTCAAACCATCCGGGGCCTTGGCTTGCGGAGAATGCATCAAGTGGTGGAGCGCCAGGACACGCCGGAAACCCGCGGCATGATCCACAAGGTGCGACACCTCGTGGAAGTGGTGGAGTAAAGCGATGGCGAAGAAAAGTTCAAGCCGCCCGAGAGGGGCGCGCAAGCGCGGCCAGCACAAGCCGGCCAAGCCGGGGGCGAAGGCACGGCGCACGTTCACGCTCTCGAATTTGCAGCCGCCTGCAGGCTCTCGCCAGCGCAAAGTGCGCGTCGGCCGCGGCATCGGCTCGAAGCTCGGTAAAACTTCCGGCTCCGGCGACAAGGGACAGAAGTCCCGCCGCGGTTATTCGCGCCGTCGCGGTTTTGAAGGCGGACAGATGCCGTTGCACCGGCGCATGCCGAAGCGCGGGTTTCACAATCCGTTCGGCGTAACGTACTCGGTGGTCAACCTGCAGGAATTGAACGTTTTTCCGCCGGGCGAAACGGTAACTCCGGAGTTGCTCCGCGCGCATGGTTTTGTGCGCCGCGCCACCGACCCCATCAAAGTTCTCGGCGATGGCGAGCTGACCACCAAGCTGGCGATTCATGCGCAAGCTTTCAGCGCGTCGGCAAAGGAAAAGATTACCAAGGCGGGTGGCACGTTCGAGGTTGTGGCGTAAATGGATTTTTGTGGAGAGTGGCGACTTGCCGCTGCTTTTGCGGTGATAAACGCTTTCGCGGCGTTAAATCTGCATAAGTCGGAAAAGCGAGAGCAAGCTCCCGCACTCCAAGAGAATCACAGGAATCAGGCATGAACCGATTCATCGAAGCCGTGAAGAACATGTTCCGCATCGAAGACTTGCGGAACCGTGTGCTGTTCACGCTGGCCCTTCTGGGGGTCTATCGCATCGGCGCGCACATTCCCACGCCGGGAATCAACGCGGATGTTCTGCAACAGATGTTCCAGCAGTCGGCGGGCTCGGTTTTGGGCATCTTCGATCTCTTCAGCGGCGGCACCTTCCGCCGCATGACGATTTTCGCGCTCGGCATCATGCCGTACATCACTTCGTCGATCATCTTGCAGTTGATGACCGTAGTGTTCCCGTACCTGGAGCGTTTGCAAAAAGAAGGCGAACTCGGCCGCCGCAAGATTACGCAGTACACGCGCTACCTGACGATCGTCTTGAGCATCATTCAGTCTTTCACCATCGCGCAGACCCTGCAGACGGCGACGGGCCCCAATGGCCAGTCCATGGTTTATCACCCGGGATGGGGCTTTACGGTCATGACCATCCTAACGCTAACTACGGGTTCGGCTTTTATCATGTGGCTGGGGGAACAGATCAGCGAGCGTGGCATCGGCAACGGGATGTCGCTGATTATCTTTGTGGGCATCGTCGATAGGTTGCCCAGCGCGATGTTTGACTTGTACGAAAAAGCCAAAACGGGAGCTTGGGGGCCGTTTACGCCGCTGGTGCTGATCCTGCTTATCGCTCTGATGATTGCCGTCGTTGCTTTCATCGTATTCGTCGAAGGGGGGCAGCGCCGCATTCCCGTGCAGTACGCCAAGCGCGTGGTGGGGCGCCGGGTCATGGGCGGTCAATCCTCGTACCTGCCGCTGCGCGTGAATTCCGGCGGCGTGATACCGCCGATTTTCGCGAGTTCACTTCTGGCCTTTCCGGCTACTGCGGCGCTGATTTTTGGAACGCGCTGGCCGTTCGTGAAAAATATCGCGGACGCTCTCCGGTGGGGCGAACCGCTGTACACCTTGATTTATGTGACGCTGATTTTGGTGTTCGCGTTCTTTTACGTCGGCATCGTCTTCAATCCGACGGAACTCGCGGACAACATGCGGAAAAACGGCGGGTTCATTCCGGGCATCCGGCCGGGGCGCACCACCTCCGAACACGTCAGCAAGATTTTGAAGCGGCTGACATTCATTGGCGCGGTTTATCTGGCGCTGGTGTGCTTGCTTCCGGAGTGGCTGATCACCGGCATACATCTGGATCACCTGGGCTGGGGGATTGGCTCATGGTTTGACCGGCATATTCCGGTTTTGTTTTTGAAGGGCATGGGGGTCAATTTTTATTTTGGCGGGACGTCGCTCTTAATCGTGGTGGGCGTGGCCATGGACACGGTGCAGCAGCTCGAGGCCCAACTGGTGATGCGGAACTACGAGGGGTTTGCGCGGAAGGGCCGGTTGCGCGGCCGGCGGTAAATGGAGAGAAGCTGGGTGGCTCCGGATACACGGCACCCCGATAAGCTGGACCGCGCAGTGATTTTTCTCGGGCCTCCGGGCGCGGGAAAAGGCACGCAAGCAAAGCAATTGGCGGCGAAGTACGGCGTGCCGCATCTTTCGACCGGTGACATGCTTCGCGAGCATGTCAGCAAGGGCACGCCGCTTGGCGTAAAGGCCAAGCCGATCATGGAGCGCGGCGAGCTGGTTCCGGATTCCCTGGTGCTGCAGATAATCAGGGAACGCATCGAACGGCCGGATTGCACGCACGGTTTCGTGTTTGACGGATTTCCGCGAACCGTGGCTCAGGCGAAATACCTGGGCGAGTTGCTGAAACTGCACGGGTACAAGCGGCCGTTTGTGATTCACCTGGCCATCGATCCTTCGGTGCTGTTGCGAAGGCTGACCGGGCGAAGGACCTGCAAAGTGGGCGGCGAGATTTACAATATTTACGATCGCCCGCCCAAGGTCGATGCGATTTGCGACGCCGACGGCG
Organism: Candidatus Cybelea sp.; assembly: GCA_035510055.1. Lineage (GTDB taxonomy): Bacteria > Acidobacteriota > Terriglobia > Acidiferrales > UBA7541 > Acidiferrum. The sequence continues at coordinate 12,659 of DATKHV010000075.1, forward strand.
GCGAGCTGGTGCAGCGGCCGGACGACCGCGAAGAAGTCATCGGCCCTCGTTTGCGGGCTTATGAGAAGCAAACGGCGCCGCTGGTGGCTTATTACGGGAGCCGTGGCTTGCTGCACGCGATCGACGCTTCGAAGAGCGTGGAAGAAGTCAGCCGCCAGGTGCTGCAAACCGTGAAGAATGTGCGCGGGATGCGGTAGACGGCGGGGTAAGAGTTTTGGAACAGGGAAAGATGGCGATTCACCTCCGGAGCGCGGAAGAACTGGAAAAGATGCACCGCGCCGGGCTTGTCGTACACGAAGTCTTGACCGCGCTGCGCAGCGCGGTAAAGCCGGGAATCTCGACGATGGACCTCGAGAAGCTTGCCGAGGAAAAAATCGCCGGACGGCCGGGCAAGGCGGCATTCAAGGGATATCGCGGTTATCCTTGTGTGCTGTGCACCTCGGTGAACGGCGAGATTGTTCACGGGATTCCGTCGCCCAAGCGCAAGCTGCGCGAAGGCGACATCATCTCGATCGATTTCGGGATGGAAGTGGACGGCTACTACGCGGATTCGGCGGTCACTGTTCCGGTGGGCAAGATTCGGCCGGAAGTGCAGAAGCTGCTGGATGTGACCCGGGAATCTCTGGATCGCGCGATCGATAAGATGCGCGCCGGCAACCGGCTCGGGGATGTCGGCCATGCGGTGCAGAACTGGGTCGAGCAGAACGGTTTTTCGGTGGTGCGTGAGTTCGTTGGGCATGGGATTGGCACGAAAATGCACGACGAACCCAACCTTCCGAATTACGGCGACGAAGGGCACGGCGCGCGGTTGCAAGAGGGCATGGTGATTGCCGTCGAGCCGATGGTGAATGCGGGAAGCCCGGAAGTTCGCATGCGCGACGAGTGGGTGGCGGAAACAGCGGATGGCAGCCCCTCGGCGCACTTCGAGCACACCGTGGCGGTCACCGCGAATGGGCCGTGGATCCTTACGCGGCCGAAGGAGATGACCGGGCCGTCCTGGTAAAAGATGTAGTGGCCAGTCTTTGGACCGGTCAGTGGAAACACGGGAGACTATGGCGAGACCGATTCGCGAGGAAAAGAAGAAAGGCGACTCCGGAAATTCCAAGGAGGACGCCATTGAAGTGATGGCAACGGTGATCGAGCCCTTGCCGAACGCGATGTTCCGCGTGGAGCTGGAAAACAAGCACCAGGTGCTGGCGCACGTTTCCGGCAAAATGCGCAAGAATTTCATCCGCATTCTGGCGGGAGATAAAGTCGCGGTGGAGCTTTCGCCATACGATTTAACGCGCGGCCGGATTGTGTACCGCTACAAATAGAATTTGTAGTGGCGGGTCTTTAGACCCGTCGCTCTGGGAGTCAGCAGCATGAAAGTACGGGCATCGGTAAAAAAGATTTGTGACAAGTGCAAGGTGATCCACCGGCGCGGCGTGGTGCGGGTGATTTGCGTCAACCCGAAGCACAAGCAGCGCCAGGGATAAGGATTTCTTTAGGAGAATGGCATGGCACGCATCGCAGGTGTAGATCTTCCGCCGCAGAAGCGCCTTTGGGTCGGGCTGACCTCGATCTATGGCATCGGGCAGGAGCGCGCAAGAAGGCTCGCCGCCAAGGCGAATGTCGATCACACGAAGAAGATTCGCGACCTGACGGAAGATGAAATCAATCACCTCCGCCAGGCCATCGAACAGGAAGGCCGCGTGGAAGGCGATCTCCGCAAGGAGATTCAGATGAACATCCGCCGGTTGATCGAAATTCAGGCCTACCGCGGGATCCGGCACCGCCGGAACCTGCCGGTGCGCGGCCAGCGGACGCATACCAACGCGCGTACCCGCAAGGGTCCACGGCGCGGCGCGGTCGCGGCCAAGAAGAAAGTCCTCGGCAAGAAGGGCTAGTTTTGGAAAGCGGGAGTTTGCTCCCGCTTTTCGGCGGCTAAAAATTTTCAAGCTTCTAAAGGAACGGAGTAAATCGTGGCAAAAGAGCAGCAAAAAAACGCAGCGCCGGACGCGGCCGTAACACCGGGAAAACCGGCGGCAGCGGCGAAGCGCAAAAAAGAATTCAAAAAGAAGCGCGAGCGGCGCATCATCCCGCACGGGGTGGTCTACGTCGCCGCGACCTTCAACAACACGCAGATTTCCATTACCGACACGGATGGCCGCGTGGTGTGCTGGTCCTCAGCCGGCGCGATCGGCTTCAAAGGATCGCGCAAAGGCACGCCGTACGCCGCGCAGCAGGCTTCGTTGGCCGCCGCCGGCGTGGCGCGCGACCAGTATGGGATGAAGAGCGTGGAAGTCCGCGTGAAGGGCCCGGGTTCCGGACGCGAGTCCGCCGTGCGCGCGCTGGCTGCCGCGGGATTGCACATCGTGGTGATCCGCGACGTTACGCCGATTCCGCACAACGGCTGCCGTCCGCCGAAGCGCCGCCGCGTTTGATGATCGCCACGACGACATTGACGACCATGAGAAAAGATTTCGAGAGTTTTGGGAAGGGAGAATAGAAGTTGGCAAGACACCGAGATGCAGTCTGCCGCTTGTGCCGCCGGGAAGGGCAGAAGCTGTTTTTGAAAGGTTTGCGCTGCTTTACGGAGAAGTGCGCGATTGAGAAGCGCAACTTCGTGCCGGGTCAGCATGGGCAATCGCGGCGCCCCAAGGTTGCTGGATACGGCCTCCAATTGCGCGAAAAGCAGAAGGTCAAGCGGTCTTATGGCCTGCTGGAGCGCCAATTCCGCAACTACTTTGAGAAGGCCGCCCGCGCTAAGGGGCCGACCGGCGAAAACCTGATCATCATGCTCGAGCGCCGTCTGGATAACGTGGTGTGGCGCGCGGGTCTGGCGTCCTCCCGTTCGCAAGCGCGCCAACTCGTGCTGCACGGCCACGTGCGCGTGAACGGGAAGAAGGTCAATATTCCCTCCTACCTCGTCAGCGTGGGCGAAGAAGTGGCTATCAAGGAAAAGATGCACCAGAACGCTATGGTGCTCGAAGCCCGCAATGTCGCGCAGAGCCAGAGCGCTGTACCCTGGCTCGAACAAGAGCGCGAACAGTTCAAGGCCAAGGTTGTGGCTCTGCCGAAGCGCGAGGACGTGCAGACGCCTCCGATCAACGAGCAGCTCATCGTCGAACTGTACTCGAAGTAAGTCCTACCACGGCGCGGCCAGCGCCAGCGAGCCCGGCGAACCGGGCATTGGATTTGGTGTTGGCCCGGAAACTCGGGCCGGAAGGAAGGAACACGATGTGGAAGGGTTTTCAGAAGCCAAAGCGTCTTGCATCCGAGCTGGAATCGCTCACCGAGAAGTACGGGCGGTTTTCCGCGCAGCCTTTTGAGCGCGGCTGGGGCACGACCGTAGGAAATGCGCTGCGTCGCGCGCTGCTCAGTTCCATTGAAGGCGCGGCCATCACTGCCGTGAAGATCGAAGGCGTGCTGCACGAATTCTCTTCGATCCCCGGTGTGGTCGAGGATGCCACGGACATCATCCTCAACCTGAAGCAAGTACCCATCAAGCTGAACACCGATTTGCCTAAGACCATTTACGTCAACGTCGAGCAGGCCGGTCCAGTCACTTCGGCGCAAATTGAAGAAGACGCGGACTTCGCCGTCCTCGATAAGAGCGTTTATATCGCCACCGTCAGCGAAGGCGGCAAGCTCCAGATCGAGATGCGCGCCAAGAACGGCCGCGGCTATGTGGCTGCCGACCGCAACTACGACGAAGATCTGCCCATCGGCTACATCCCGGTCGACAGCGTTCATTCGCCGGTGCGCAAAGTTAATTACGCCGTCGAAGCTGCCCGTCTCGGCCAAATGACCGACTACGAAAAGCTGATGATCGAAGTGTGGACCAACGGTGCGATCACTCCGCAGGACTCCATCGGTCTTGCCGCCAAGCTCGTCAAAGACCACATGAGCATCTTCATCAACTTTGAAGAGCCCGTTGAGACCATCGAAGCCCCGCAGGATACCAGCCACGATCCGCGCCTCGAGCACTTGGACCGCTCCGTCGAAGAGCTCGAGCTCTCCGTGCGCTCCTACAACTGCCTGAAAAACGCCAACATCCAGACCATTCGCGAGCTCGTCCAGAAGAGCGAGAACGAAATGCTGAAGACCAAGAACTTCGGCCGCAAATCGCTCAACGAGATCAAGGATATACTGGTGAAGATGGGCCTCGCGCTGGGAATGAAGTTCGACGAGCACGGCCGTATCATTTGGCCGCCGCTCCCGAGCCAAACTGCCGCACCGGCTTCGGAAGACACCGTCGGACTGTAAGCCGACAAGGAAAAATATAAGCGATGCGACATCTCAACTCTGGTTCAAAACTCGGAAAGCAGCCGGCTCATCGCCGTGCGGTGCTCCGCGCGCTGGTCACCAATCTGTTCGAACATGGCCGGATCACCACCACGCTGACGCGCGCTAAAGCGGCGCGCCCAGTGGCGGAGAAAATGATCACTCTCGGCAAGCGCGACACGCTGCAATCGCGCCGCATGGCCGCTTCCTACATCATGTTGCCGGCCGTCACCCAGAAGCTCTTCAGCGAGATCGCGCCGAAATTCGCGGATCGTGCCGGCGGCTACACCCGCATCATTCACGCCGGCAACCGCGTCGGTGACAACGCCAAGGTGGCTATCCTCGAGCTCGTCGGCTACGAATTCAAGCTCAAGGAAAAGCAGGAAAAGCCAAAGAAGGAAGAACTGGCCGAAGCAAAAAGCTAAGCGCCTGTTCTCCTGGCAACGTTAAAAGCCCGTTCCGGCAAAACCGGAGCGGGCTTTTCGTTTTTCACTGTTCTTCTGTGAATCGTGCGCTGCCAAAGCTTGTCAGGAAGCAGGAGCGTCGTTTGCGGATACTTCCGATTCGACGGCAGAGCGCCGCCTGCGGAACCACATCCACAGTGTGACAGTGGCCGCGAAAGCGCCGATCGTGTCGAGCAGCGAATCGTACGGCGAAGCCGTCCGGCTGGCCACGAAGGACTGGTGAATTTCATCCAGCACCGAATATCCCGCGGCGCAGGAGAGTGCCGCCACCCCCCACGTCCAACGCCAGCCAGCCCGTCCCAGCCGCACGCCACGATAGAGCAACAGGCAAAAAATAAAATACTCAGTGAAGTGCGCGCACTTGCGGATGATTTGATGGACGAGTTCAAACTGGCTGGCAGTCAGCGAAGGATCCAACCAACGCAGGATTGGTTCAAACACCCACCGGGTGTGCTCTGCGGAAAACGCATCCGTGGACATCGTGAAGATGAAGCCCGCCCATACCGCGGCCGGCCACCACTCGCGCAGCCAGGCGGGCAGTCGCGGCGGCTGGAAGCGCGCCTGAATCTCTCTCAATTGAGGAGTAGGGCGCGGGTGGCGCCAGGGTTGCGGATCCGTCACGAAGCACCGGCTCCTTGTTTCTCTCTTTCCACGCTAACTCGCCCGCCCTAATGCGACGCGTCCGCACTCCAGGCGCTCTACCCCTACTCCATTCGATAGTTCGGCGCTTCTTTCGTGATGATAACGTCATGCACGTGGCTCTCGCGTAATCCCGCGGCGGTCACTCGAACAAACTTGCCCTTCTCTCTAAATTCCTTCAGCGTGCCTGCTCCCACGTAACCCATGCCGCTCTTCAATCCGCCGACCAGCTGGTCCGTCAGCGCGCCCAGCGATCCCTTGTACGGCACGCGGCCTTCCACGCCCTCCGGCACGGACTTGGCGCGTTCCCCGGTATCCTGAACCACCGCGTATCGGTCGGAGCCCGCCTCCATCGCCCCGGTCGAACCCATTCCCCGGTAGGATTTGAATGTGCGCCCTTGATACAGAATCGTTTCTCCAGGAGACTCCTCGGTCCCGGCAAAAAGGCTGCCAATCATCACGCATGAAGCTCCCGCCGCCAGCGCTTTGGAAATATCTCCCGAATACTTGATCCCGCCGTCCGCAATAATCGCCACGTCCGTGCCCTTTGCGGCGCGCGCGGCTTCCATGATGGCCGTCAGTTGCGGCACTCCGGCGCCCGTGACCACCCGCGTCGTGCAGATCGACCCCGGCCCAATTCCCACTTTGAGCCCATCGATGCCCAGCGAAATCAGTTCCTTCGCGCCGTCATAAGTGGCCACGTTGCCGGCGACCAGTTGCATTTCTGGCAAGCGGTGCCGGATGGCCTTGATCGCTTCCATCACGCGTTCGGAGTGCCCATGCGCCGTGTCGATCGCCACCACGTCGGTTTTCGCTTTCGACATTTCCACGGCCCGCTCTAGAAAATCTCCGGTCGCGCCCACGGCCGCACCCACGCGCAATCGTCCATGCTCGTCTTTTGCCGCTCGCGGATATTCCAGTTTTTTCTGGATGTCTTTGACGGTGATCAGTCCTTTCAGGTTGAAGTCCTGATCCACCACCAGCAGTTTCTCGATGCGGTGCTTTTGCAGGATACGTTCGGCTTCTTCCAGCGTCGTGCCCACCGGCACGGTCACCAGGTTTTCTTTGGTCATCACCGAGCCGACCAGTTGCGCGTGATTCTTCTCGAATCGCAGGTCGCGGTTGGTCAGAATTCCCGAGAGCCGCGATCCGCGCGTCACCGGCAGCCCGGAAATCTTGTACTTGTTCATGATTTCCAGGGCTTGCCGCAGCGTGATGTCCGGTGAAATCGTCACCGGATCCACAATCATTCCGCTTTCCGAGCGCTTCACCCGGTCCACTTCCTCGCCCTGTCGGTCGATGGTCATGTTCCGGTGAATCAATCCGATGCCGCCCTGCCGTGCGATGGCGATGGCCAGCCGCGATTCCGTCACCGTGTCCATGGCCGCCGAGGCCAGCGGAATGTTCACTTTCAGCTGGCGTGCAAAGAATGTCGTGGTGTCCACTTCCGTCGGCAGTACTGCCGAGCGCCCCGGCAAGAGCAGCACGTCGTCAAAGGTAAGACCCTCGGAAATCGAACTGTCCATCATTCCAGCCTCACAGAAGAAGATTGCGCGCGTGTAAAGTTGCGCCCTAAAGCAGCCCAGCCCAGCGGGTGCCCGCTGGGCTGAGAAATGATTTCATCAAATTGAAAAAATGCGTCACCGTGAATCTTCCATTTTAGGGGCAGTCACACTCCTGGTCAAGTTGACGCCAAACCGTCCAAACCGTCAGGCACTCCAGATTACCCTGCAAAGTCGAAGCTGCCCCAATTGACCGTTCTCGACAGGGGAGAGTGACTCTCTTGCCGGGAAAAAACCGGGACGGACTCAGCTCCAGTCAGCCCCGGCGTTAGAGTTGCTTGTTTCGGTGGGCCGTCTGCTTAGAACGTAAAGCGGGCGCCGAGCTCGCCCAAACTGATCGAGGGATGATAGTGCTGCTCGGGTGGATGAAGCCAACCGAATGGCCGGACGTCGAAGCGGTGGCAATGTTGTTGCCCGAGTTGGCCCGATTCGTCAAATTGAACGCCTGGGCAATCAGCTGCAAGTTCTTGTGTTCACCCAGCTTGCTGTTCTTTGCCAGCCGAATGGTACTGGCTTGGACTTGTGCGAGCCTCGATCGTGAAATACAGTCTGTCTGTGGAGTTTCACATTCCTCCTTTTGAGCCGCACGCGCTTCTGAAAAACGGCCACGCCATGACTATTGTCTCGGCCTTCGTGCCGCGCCGCTTCGATATCCCGCCCGCCGAAGTCCGGCTGTTCCAGGTCGATCTGGAATCCCGTTTGCTCGCGCATTGCCATTGGCAACCGGGGAAGCCCAAGAAGGCTCCCGTCGTCGTCATCGTTCATGGCCTCGAGGGCTCCAGCGATTCCAATTACGTGCGGGGAATCGCGGAGAAAGCCTTCCATCGCGGCTTCCATGTCCTCCGTATGAACCAGCGCAATTGCGGCGGCACGGAAGCGCTGACACCCACTTTGTACAACTCCGGCATGAGCGCGGATTACAAAGCCGTCTTCGAAGAGCTTTCAAATGCCGGCGGTTTCGAACAAATCTTCTTCGCCGGTTACTCCATGGGTGGAAACCTGGTGACCAAGATGGCTGGAGAGTTTGGCGCCGCTGTGCCGAAGGCGTTGCGCGGCGTTTGCGCCGTTTGCCCCGCCCTAGACCTCGCCGCGTGTGCCGACGCTCTCGAGCGTGCTGAGAACTATCTTTACCAGCGCCGTTTCGTGAACGGCCTGATGTCTCGCTACGCCAGGAAATACCAGTTGCTTCCGCAGCGCTACCCCATCGCTGGCCTGCCACCAGTCCGAACGGTCCGCGAATTCGACGACATCATCACCGCGCCGCAGTTCGGCTATCGCGACGCGCAAGACTATTACGACCACGTAGGCGCCAAGCGCGTCGCGGCCCAGATCCGCGTGCCGATGCTAATGATCACCGCGCAGGACGACCCCTTCGTCCCCTACTCTTCCTTCTTAGCCGCCAAAATCAGCGAGAATCCCGCCATCCAGTTTGTCGCCGCCCAGCATGGCGGCCATTGCGGCTTCATTTCAAAACACGCCGGCCCCGAACGCTTCTGGGCCGAGCAGCGCATCGTCGATTTCTGCGCCGCACGTGCTGTCTCCGCCTAACTTCTCCCCTCACCCCAGCGGCTTCTCCAGCGAAACTGGAAATCCCTGCGTCAAAAGCTGCGCCCCATCGGCGGCGGTAATCACCATGTCGTCCTCGCACCGCAGTCCAAACTCCCCAGGAATATAAATCCCCGGCTCATTCGAAAAAGTCATCCCCGCCTCCAGCACGGTTTTGCTTCCACGCACAAGGTAAGGGTGCTCGTGGCCATCGAGCCCAATGCCATGACCAAGCCGGTGTGTGAAATACTTGTAGTCCGGCCCATACCCCGCGTCCGTGATCACTTTCCTTGCCGCATCATCCACGGTCCCCGATAGCCTTCCGGCGCGTGCCGCATCGAGCGCCGCATCTTGCGCCTTCCGCACGATCTCGTAAACGCGCGCCACTTTCTCCGGCGCCTTGCCGAAAATCCCCGTGCGCGTCACGTCCGATTCGTAGCCCTCCACCGTGCACCCGCCGTCGATTAGCACCACGTCGCCCTCTTTCAGTTTTTGCGGTTTGATGGTCCCATGCGGCAGCGCCGCGGATTCGCCCAGCAAAACCAGCGCCCCACCGCGCAAACCCATTTTCGAAAAACCGCCTTCCACCAGCTTGCCGATGTCTTCCTGAGACATTCCTTCCTTCAACGAAGCGAACACCGCGCGAAACACATCAAATGTTGCCTCGCAAGCCAGCCGCATTAATTCCAATTCATGCGCCGACTTCCGCCCGCGGCACGCGATGGTCACCGGATCAGCCGAAACACATTCGCATCCCGGCGCCGCCGCTCGCAGATGATCGACAAACGTAAATGCCGCGGTTTCTTCCACTCCGATTCGGCCCGTTCGAGTCCCCCGGTCGCCGAGAGCCGCCGCTGCGATCTTCGTCGGGCTCTCATCTTCTTGCCAAACGCGCACCTCCGCCGCAAAGCGCAGCCTCTCTCGCATGCGTCCTTCTTCAAAGGCGGGAACGATCACAATGGGATCGCCAATGCGCGGCAGCACCAGCGCCAGCAATCGTTCGCTGACTCCCCAACGGATTCCGGTGAAATAGTACAAAGACGTCCCGGGAGCGACGAACAGGGCATCGTATTTCGGCGTAAGCTCTGCCATCAGCTTTTGCGCGTGCAACAGCCGCTCATGAAGTTCATCAACCGTAATCGGACGCACCCGCGAACCAAGCGGCTTGAGTCCTGCAAATGCCGCAGGCAGCTCACTAGAACTTTCTTCGGACGTTGCCTCGGCCAGTGCTTCGCCCGGCCGCGCCAGCGCTAACGCCGAAGCCATGGTCGTGCCCTTCAAAAAACTCCTTCGCGACGCATTCGAACAAAAACTCAAAGTTGGTTTGTGCATGGCAAAGAGGTTTATCCGGGCGCACCGCAACTTGTCAAGCCAGATCAACGATAGTTCACGCCTGGCAGGCGGCCTACTCGGCTCCCATGCGTGGAAAAACAAAAGCGAGGGAGCCGCGACGCTCCCTCGCTTTTGGCACGACTTCGATGTTTCTGGATTTACCAGCTGAACCGCAGACCCAGCTCCATGGTCCGGCTGCCACCGTTGAATATGAACTTGTTGAGGAACTGTGGCGAGTCGACAAAGATGTAGCTGGTGTTTAAGGGGTTGGTGTTGGTGTTTTGATCGAGCGATCCATTGTTACTCGGCAGACCGATGCTGTAGTTCTGATGGTTAAAAGTGTCGTAAGTCTGGAAACGGAACTGCAACGCGGCGCGTTCCGTGAACTTCATGGTCTTGAACAGGGACATGTTCCAGACGTTGAGTCCAGGCGAACTCACTGTGTTTCGCGCGACATTTGCTTTGGCCCCAAGCTGCGCTTGCACGAATCGCGCATTGGGATTGACGGCGCCGGCATTTACTCCCACCGCTGCCGGGGCCACAACGTAGCCGACGATGTTGGCATCGTTCTCGCTCCCGCAGTCCCAATTGCCGGTCACCGGATCAAGGCCAACGATCGTCGTGGCTCCGCCGCTGCCAGCGTTGCACACTGCGTTCACGACCGTGCCAGTCAGCCCTGCTCCCCTCGGATTGAAGATGGTCCGGTCGCCCGCGGCATCGCCGTTGGCGTTGGAGTCTGCGTCCGAAAGTGGAGTGACAGGTTGGCCGGACTGCGCGAGGTAAGTACCGCTCCACTCCCAGTTGTGAGCCAGGCCGCGAACGAAGCGGTTGTCGGAATGGACATTCGGGAAGTCATAGACCCAGGTCATCGCGAATTTCTGTGGCAGATCGAGGGCCGAGCGCCCGCGCTCCGCGGCAAAGTTAAATCCGTCTTGCGCGCGCCTGGGATTGACGTAGCTGCTGAAAAGCTCGTTAGTGGAATTATCGATGTTCTTGGAATACGTGTAGTTGGTTCGAAAATACAGTCCTTTAGTGAACCGGTGCATGAAATCGACTGAGCCGGCATGATAAATGCCTGTCCCTATCGGCGGATCGGTCGTCAAATTCCCGAGAAATCCGTTCGGCGGTGCCGCTAGCGGCTGGTATAGTTTCTTCGCCTCGAAGTTGTCGAAGTCAGACAGAGTGCTTGTGGGTGCAGCAACGGTCGCTGGAACCGCCCCAGCAGTCAAGTAGGTGGGGAGCGGAGCGATGCCGCCTCCGGGAACGCTCGGGTCAAATGCCGAGGCAGAGTTGAGACGCTTCTGCACGGGGAGCTCGAGGCTGCGGGTGCCAACGTAACGGACTTCGATGCTGGTGTTCTTAAACAATTCGTGCTGTATGCCCAAGGACCAACTGATCACTTTGGGGTCTACCTCGTCCACTATCAATGCCTGTGTCAGTTTGCGGGCCTCTAAGGTTGTCGTTGGTGGCACGTTCACCTGGAGGAGGCCACCGCCCTGCAGGAAACCGACGCCGCTTGCGCACCACGCCGGTGGATTGCTGAGTCCGCAGGTAAGAGTGGGGTTCTGCTCTGACTGCAACTCCGGAGGAAGGCTATTGACCGCGAAATTGTTCGGGATCACGTCATAGGCGATCTGTCCACCACCGCGGATGGACCATTTGCCGCGACCGGTGGGGTCCCAAGCGAAGCCGATGTGCGGCCCAAAGTTGTTGGTATCGGATTTCGGCGTGCGGAATATCAAGCCGACGGCCGGGTCGTTAGCGATGGCGTTCAGCGCCTGTTTCCCCTCGTCGCGGGGGACTCCAGACCATTCGTAGCGCAATCCAAGGTTGAGAGTCAGGCGAGGCATGATCTTCCAATCATCCTGCACGAACCAATAGACAGCAGGATTGTTGAGCGCCGAAGTGCCCGTACCCGCGCCTCGAAGCGCCCCATTGCCCCCGTTGGGAACCAGGTCATTGATGAACGAATTGAGCGTTTTATAGTCCCATTCGCCACGAGCGCGCGGCAAACTGCTATTCTCTGTGATGTAGTTGCGCCCTTCGATTCCCACCTTGAAGGTGTGCTTTCCACGAATGTAACTCACATTGTCGACCAACTGATAGATGTTTTGAAGGTAGCCTTGAGGCGCAAGACTGTAGGGGCCGACGTTGCTTCCGAATTCATCAATTTCCACGTTCGGGAAATTCGCGAACTGGCTCGGGGTCACAATGTCCGGTCCTTTCAGTCTTGAAAAAGACGCACGAAAGTCGTTGATGACCCTGCTGCTGATTGTCCAGGCGTCGGTTAAAATGTACTTCCGAGCGTCAGACTGATTCGCGCCCGTAAATTGACTCAACGGCTCAACTGGATTCACCTGTGGCAAACGCAACCTGTTGTACAGAACGCGCCCCCGGACTTGATGCTTTCCGAGGTCGAGGTCGCCGTTGACGATAAAATCGTGCTGTCGAGCGTAGCTGGGGGCTACACCGGAAAATTGACCGATGTCGATCGCCGTGGTAGTGCCGTTAAAGGTGACGTTGGTGGTCCCACTCTTTGTTGCAGCTGCGGGAAACTGTTTCAAAATCGCAACCACCGCGGGGTCGGGATTGAGAGCCATTAGTTGCGACATTCCAGTCGTCGTCGGACTGAGCACTGTCGCACCTTGCGATCCCAAGCCCTGATTCTGGAACTCATAGGCGCCGTAGACAAAAAACTTGTCCTTTAGGATCGGGCCGCCAGCGCTTGCCCCGAGACGGTTGTAGTCAAATCGATTCTTGACGTCAGTAGGGAAGGTTTTCGCGCTGAATGCCGCGGCTATCTCTTGATTTGTCGCTGCGTCGAAATCTCGGTTGCGATTGAATTCCCATCCAGCGCCATGCCAGCTATTTGTGCCGGACTTAGTTACGATATTGAACTGGCCTCCTGCAGAGTGGCCGTATTCGGCGCTGAATTGATTCGTGAGCAGGGTAAACTCCGCGACCGATTCTTGAATGACAGGCTGCGTGGGGCCGTTAGTATCCACTTTGTTATCATCTACCCCGTCGATCGAAAACCCGTTGAAGCGCGGCCGCGTTCCGCCAATCGAGCCGCCCGATCCCAGGACGCCGCCTTCCTGTGTGGTGGTTCCGGGAGCGAAAACCGCAAACTCCTTTACGTCGCCTCCCAGTGTATTCAGGGGAAGGTCAGCGACTACTTGATTGCTGAAAGTCGCGCCGAGTTCAGAAGACTCAGTCTTTACCAGGTCCGCTCCCGCTTCAACCTCCACTACGGCGGTAATTTCGCCGAGCTCCAGCGCCACCTTCGCTTCCGCAACCTGGTTGGATTCGACCGTCACACCTTTTTGAATGGCTTTTTTGAAGCCGGTTCTTTCCACGGTTACGGTGTAGGTGCCAACCAACAAGTTCGGAAAAACGTATGTTCCCGCGCTGGAGGCCGTCGTGGAAACGGAAACGCCCGTGGCTTCATTCGTAACCGTCACCTTTGCATCCAAAACGGATGCACCGCTGGTGTCTCCTACTTCCACGCGCAAGCTGCCATCCAGGCGCTGCGCGCGCGCCACCGAAGTTTGCATGAGCAACAGAAACACTCCCAGCATGACTAGCAAAAGATGACCAATGTTCGTACGCCAACTTCTACGAGGATCGATACTTGCTGCTCTCTCACGATTCATTTCGCCCCCTCAATTTGAACTTCGCTAAATCTGCGCCCCGTTGCGCTGATGACCTGGAAGAAAAAATCATCCCCATGCTACGAAGACGCACCAGAGTTAAGAAGCGAAATGCAGGTTGCTCGCCAATGAGACAGCGAACTAAGGTGTAATTGTTTCTATGACTTACGGCCCAAATTGGCAGGCGGATGTTCTAAAACTCGATACTTCTGGAGGGTTTAGCCGATTTAGATTCTAGTATGCATAGAAGATACGGCGTGGGAGATTTAGCGGATTACTCCGTTCTTACGGCGAGAATTTTCTTGCCCACCACTTTGATTTCGATGGCGAGGGGCGGGCGCAAATCGGAGCCTTGCACAATGGCGCCGCGCGCCCAAGCGCCACTGCCGGGAAGATTGTAAGTTTTGAGCGGATCGAAGACCGTGCGGCTGCAAGGGTTGCCGACCATGGGATGTCTCGGAGCGCGAAAGCCATAGTCTTTTTTCAGTTTTGCCAGATCGGTAATGTATTCGAGCTTGCAGTCGCCGTAGGGGGAGTTTTTCTCGAAGGCCCAATAACCGTTCTCTTGGGAAGCGGAGCCGGCCGGCAAACGAATGAGCAGGCCGGGGATGTTTTCGCCGGTGAGGCGGTTACGAATAAAAAACTCTTTCGCGGACCATGGCTTGGCCATCTCGGTTGTCTCGGCGATGCCAGGATTGGCGTCGGTGGCATGAGGCAATAATGTGCTGGGATCGGGCGCCGGCGCGGGAACTTCGATTTGCGGTTGCTGGTCCACGACTTGCGATCGCCCGTGCTTGCTACGAAAAGCCCAGCGCGCTCCCAGAAAAACGACGAGGAGCACGGCGAGAAGACCGATGACCAGTTTGACGGCGGGATTGGCGGGCGGGCGCGAGCCTGGACCGGAGACGCCAGGGATTTGCGGCATCTCCATCTTGAAGCGATCCGATGTGGGCTGATCGGTCATGGGGCTTCGCTCCGATTCTATACTCAAAGAGAAGGAAGTTGAAAGTTGACAGTTGAAGAGGGAGCGGAGACGGGAAATGTCCCGTGTCCCGTGTCCCGTGTCCCGTGTTTGGCAATCCGGCTTGATAGCTGCTTGAGGAATGGCACTGGTGGCCCCCACCCCGGTGTTTCGTTTTGCTCAGTTATTTCAATAATGGAACACTAGATGGCGCCGCTGTACGTCACAATGAAAGGTGTGCTGTTTGCGGCAACAGCAATTCGGCCGGGATTTAGATCGGAATACGCGCCGCTTTGGCTAAGACGAGGAGTACCCTACTCTTCTGCGGAAAGCACAAGCGTGTGGCAACCAATGTTTCCAAAAAGGCGGGGAATCTGTTATTGAGATGGGTACAGGGGATATTGGAAGGCTTGTCTCTGGGCGAAGGTGACACTACTGTAAGAAGAGCTTGAGGAGGGGCAGGGCTTGCCCCGACAGCTATGAGCCAGGAACCACGAGGCGGGGCGCGGTCGTTCGTCCGCAGCCTGAACATTCTGCTGAAGTTTGCGCGGCTGTACGAATTTGGACACGCGAAAACGTCGCAGCAGTTTGAAACAACGTGGAAAGAATTGCGCAACGCGCTGGATGACAGCAGCGGCGGCGGCGTGTTGCTGGGCGCTTCGGGAACGCAGATATTGTTGGATGGCGTGCCGCTCGGCTCGGCAGCGGGCGAAAGAAGCTTTGCGCAACTGCTGACTTCCTCGGGAATCGCCAGCATCCATTTTTCACCGACGCTGACGCAACCGCAATTCGCGCGATTTGTGCGCGCCTTCCCTAGCGGAAACGCCAAGCCGTCTTCTCTTGCGGAACAATTGAAAAGCGCGCTGGCGGGAGAGACCAGCATCAAGGTCAATGAAATCCGGTACGTTGCGGAAGATTCTTCCGTTGCGGGCATTAAGGTGGCGGCGCAGCTTACGCAGAAGGTCCTTGGGGCGGCGGGAGATAAATTCAGGGATTTCTTTGAAGATCCCAACAAAATGCTGCAAATGATCCTGGCGGCGGAGAGCATGCGCTCGGGCGGCGGCGGTGGTGGTGGCGGCGGAATGGGGGGACCGGGGCACGGCTCGGGCGGTCCGGGGCCGGGGTTCGGCTTGGGAAGTGGCGGAGGATCGGGCGGTGGTGGTTCGAACTTGTGGGATTCCGGCGTGCCGGCAAGCACTGGTGGCACGGGGACAGGCACGGGTACATCCGGGCCCGGTGGAGGAAGTGGGTCGGGTGCCGGCGGCGGAGGTGTTGGAGGTAGCGGTGGAAGCGGGTCCGGAAGCGGACCCGGTGGAGGCGGTGGATTTGGAGTAGGCGGTGGGGGCGGAGGTGTCGGGGGTAGCGGTGGAAGCGGGTCCGGAGGCGGACCCGGTGGAGGTGGTGGATTTGGAGTAGGTGGTGGGGGCGGAGGTGTCGGAGGTAGCGGTGGAAGCGGCCCCGGAGGCGGACCCGGTGGAGGAACTGGCGGTAGCGGAAGTGTCGGAGGAGTCGGCGGCGGTGTGGGAGGCGAGGGCACTCCCGGAAAATGGCTGACAGCTTCGGCATTGCTACGAAGCGGGACCGCGGCGGGAGCGGCGGGGTTGCAGGGAGTAGGGGCAGGCGTTGGAACGGGCACGGGCGGTGGCGGGTACACCGTGGAGGAAGAAGACGTCCGCGCGATGCTCGGATTGTTCGCGCAACTGGGCAAATCGCGAAAGGATTCTGAGCACCGCATGGACGTGCCAACATTCCAATCGCGATTGAGCGCGATGCCGGTGCGCGCGCAATACACCCTGCAACAAGCGCTGGCAGGACTTGCGGCTCAGGCTCCCGACGGCAAGCCCGACAAGCCAATGCTGCTGAAACTGGCGGAGCACGTGGCTATCCGGTTTGCACTGGACAGTTACGAAAAGGGCGAACTGCGCGTGAATGCGGTGAAGCAATTGCTGGACCGCATGAACACGGAAATTGAAGCGCTGCGAAAGATATTGTCAACGCAGGAAGAGATGATGTCGCAGGCAGGGCTGTCCGTGCAGTCGTATACGGAATTGCTGGACCAGGAATTCTGGGAGCAGGTACCGGAAGAAAACAAGAAAGAAGTGCTGACCTCGGACGAAGCGTGGTGCGTGCCGCCGCGAAATGTGCGCATATTTCTTGAAGACATGCTGCGGCGCGGGGAACTGAAGACCGTTAACGAAATTTTGATGAAATATGCTTCGTGCGTCGGGCTGGAAGCGCCGGAAGCGCGGCGAACGACGGCGATTGGGCTATCGGATTTGGGCGAATTGTACGGGAGCGGTGACGGCAGCGCGTTGATGGAGGCGATCAAGCGGCTGGGCAACCAACTAGCTATCGAGCGCGAGCCGGAATTGCAGACGCTAGTGAGTGCGGCGTTTGTGCGCTTAAGCCAGGAAGCGGCCTCGAAGCGCTGCTACCCGGCAATGCAGCAAGCGCTTTCGTCGCTGGACAGCGTCGAGTCGATGAGGCCGGGATCGACGCAGAGCCTGCGGCCGCGCATTGGCGCCGAAGAACGGCTCCCAGAATTCATCGAAGAAGCGATGCGCAGCGGGCAAATCGCGGACGGGATGATGGATATCCTGGGCCTAATGCCCAAGGCCACCATCCATTACGTAACCAATCGGTTCGGGCATTGCGGATTCCGCGAGGATTGCGAACTGCTGACCACGATCATGCGCAACTTGGGAGAAGAAGCCACACAACGGCTGCTTGAAACGTTACAGACTGCTCCGGCTGCCGAGGCCGCGGAATCAATCGGGTTGGTAAGCCAGCTTTCCCCAGAAAACGTGGAGAAGATTCTGCCGGCGCGGCTTTCGCAGTGGCCGCGCTCTGCGCATGACCGAGCCGTGCGGCAGCTTTCCGCGGCGCCGGCCGAGGAGCGAGCACGGTTGCTAGTGGCCATTTACGATTCACTGGACATGATGATTCGCCCGCTGGCCATCGATGAAATGGGCATGAGCGGGCAGTCCAGCTGCATCCTGAAACTGATTCAACTGGCGCAGAATGACGACACGCCCGGCTTCACGAGAGTGAAAGCGGTTGAGGCGCTCGGGCGGTTGCGGGCTTCGGCATCCAGCGCGCTATTCCAGCACTTTCTGGATACCCGGCAAGTTTGGCGCTGGGTGTATCCCAACGAATTGAGAATCGCGGCCGCACAAGCTCTGTTGCGCGTCGATCAAGCCGTGGGCATGGAAAAGGTCGCGGCCAGCGGAATCGACAAGAAGGAGCTGACGCTGGAGCCCGCGGAACCGGAAACCAATGCTTCTGTGATCCGGCAGCGGCGTTACGCACGTTTGAAACTTTCGCGCAATTTGACCGCGGTGACGACGAATTTGCGGGATAATTTCCGGATGTCCATACCCGAAATGAACTTGGGTGGGGGAATTGGCGCCGGGGAGCGCCATCTGGCTCCCGGCTCGCTGTTGACCCTGAAATTTACGCATGGCGTGCGGCACATAAAGGCGCAGGCGATCGTTCGAGGAGCGCGGCCTCAGGCGATGGCTTTTGAATTCGTGGAAATGGATCTGGATGAACGCTACCGCTTGCGGAAGCTTTTGCTGGAGCTTGGCGGACTGCCGCTGGTGGCGCAGGTGACCAACCGCACGAGGCGCCGGGGGCGCGTGGCGATCGCGAAGACCTAGAACGCGAGATCTGGGATTTCTAACAACGGGGACACTCCTTCCGACCTGTCCGCTCACTTTGGGTACCCGTCCGTTTGATCAGGGGCCCTTCCCGTCCTGATGGTGCCTTGACCGCAGGGACACATAGGACCGCTGTACCATTGCCGGGAACAGCCGCTAACCCTACGGTACTAGAGAGGAAGTCCTAGACGGGTACCACGCGGCCTAAGGATGAAAACAGACCCAAAATCAGCGGCAGGACGCGCTTTCGTAAGAAGCCTGAACATTCTCCTGAAGTTTGCCCGCTTGTACGGGTACGAGCATACCCGGACCAAAGAACAGCTCAAGATCGCTTGGCAGGAGCTGCGGACAGCTATCCCTTTTGGGTCGGAGGGAGGCCTGTTGCTGGGGGCGACGAATTCGCAGCTTTTGCTGGATGGCGTGCCCCTGGAAGGATCGCCCGCGGAAAAGCAATTCGCGCAACTGCTCTGCGCCGCCGGCTTGGCCAGCGTACAGTTTTTCGCTTCCGTAACGGAAGAAGAGATTAGCCGGTTCGTGCACGCCTTTCCCACCGGCAAAGCCAAACCCGCGGAGCTGGCACTACAATTGAAGTCCGCGCTCGCGGGTGCGCAAGGAATCCGCATCAATGAAATTTGCTTCGTAGCCACGGACTCGCGGCTGAAGGAAGCCAGCATGGCCGCACAATTGGCGGTCGCTTCCCTCGGTAAGGATCAGGACAAGTTCACCGACTTGATGAACGACCCACACAAATTGCTCGAATTAATTGCAGCCGCTCAGGGTGCCAAGAGTGACGGAGCTACCAACGCTGGAACAAGTGGGCCAGGAGCCGGAGGCGGGAGTGGAGTTGGAGGCCTGGGGCCAGGAGTAGGAGACCGGGGCGGCGGTCCGGGGGGCTTTGGACCAGGCTCCGGCGGATCTAAAGGAGGTTCGGGTTGGGGCCCAGGTCCGGATGCTGGAGGTCCAGGTGGTGGCATTGGACCAGGACAGGGCGGACCCGGTGGATATGAAGGAGGTCCAGGTAGTGGCTTTGGGCCAGGACTTGGTGGCGGCCCAGGATTTGGTCCAGGATCGGGCGGAGGCCCAGGTCTAGGCCCAGGATTTGGTCCAGGATCGGGCGGAGGCCCAGGTCTAGGCCCGGGATTTGGTCCAGGATCGGGCGGCCCAGGCCTGAGCCCGGGTTTTGGTCCAGGGCCTGATGGGCTAGGTGGCGGGGGAACAGGCGACCGTGCATCGGCTACAGGCACGTGGACTGGGGCCGGTAACGGAAACAATGGCGGCGCGACCCTTGTTTCTGGAGTGGTCGCCGGTCTTGCGGGGGGAACCGCAGGCGGGCGCGGGGAGCCGACAGAAGAAGAGCTTCTTGGGATTCTTGGAGCTTTGACGAGTTTCGGAAATGTGAGCGCGGGACAAGGCGGCCTGGCAGCGGCGGGAGCTTTTCAGCAGCAGGTGACGCAGCTACCTGGCCGAGCGCAAGACACATTGCGACAAGCCTTGGCGGCTCTGGCCGCACAAGCACCGGATGCGAAGCCGGATGAGTCCGTGCTGGTGAAACTGGCCGAACACTTGGCAATTCGTTTTGCGCTGGAGCAGTTCGAGCGCGGCGAAGTGAAGGTCAACGCGGTTCGCCAGATGCTCGACCGCATGAACCAGGAAATCGAGAACCTCAGAAAAATTCTCGGCGCTCACGAAGACAAAATGACGGAAGCGGGCCTCCTGGCGGAGTCGCACCGCGAAATTCTCGACCGGCAGTTTTGGGCTGCGGTCCCGGATAGCGGCAAACGCGCCGTGCTGCTATCAGAGGATGCTTGGTGCATCCCGCCGCGGAACGTGCAGTCGTACGTCGGCGAGTTGATTGAACACGGCAATGTCGCGGAAGCCATCAGCATTCTTCAGAATTATGCGTCCTGCGCGGACAGCGAAGATGCCGATGCGCGCAAGAAAACCGCGGTGGGACTTTCCGAAATGGCCGAACTTTATGCCAAAGCCGATCCAAAACTGCTTAGCGATGCGTTGCGGCACCTTGGGGTGCGGCTCAGCGTGGAACAGGACGCGGAATTGCAGGGCCTGGTGAGCGCGGCTTTCGTAAGGCTAAGCCAGGAAGCGGCGACCAGCCGATCTTTCTCTGCGATGGAGCAGGCACTCGATCTGATTGCCGGCGTCGAATCGCAACGACCGGGAATCGCACTCACGCTGCGCGGGAAAATGGGAATCGAAGAGCGCATTCCGGAATTCGTCGAGGAAGCGCTGAAGGCTCGCCAGGTGGCTGCCGGGCTGACCAATGTTCTGAAGTTGCTGCCACAAACAACCATGGAGCAGCTCTCGGCGCGCTTCAATCGTTGCAGTCTGCGCGATGATTCTGAGCATGTGGCGAATCTTGCCGCGGACTTGGGCGAAGAAGCCGTGCAGTACCTGCGGAGCACGGTGCGCGGCGGGCCAACCGCGGAAGCGGTGGAAATGGCCGGGCTGTTGAGCAGGCTCGATCCCCAATCGGTCATGGTTTTTTTGCCAAGCCGGATGAGAGATTTTCCGCGGGCTTCGCAAGACCGCATCGTGCGGCAGATTTCCGCGAGTGGAGCGGCGAGACGATGCCACATCCTGCTGGAGTTGCTCGATCACGTGGACCCGCTGGTCACGCCGCTGGTGATTGACGAGATCGGCGTGGCCGCGGACCGCGAAGCGCTCGGGAGACTGCTAACCATCGCTGACGGCGACTTACCTTCGGGCGGCGGGCAATATCTGCGCGTCAAGGCCATCGAAGCGTTGGGAAGAATTCAGGCTCCCGAATCGGCCAGCACCTTGAAGCGGCTGGTGGAGGCGAAGAAAGTGTTTCGATGGATCGAGCCGCAAGAATTGCGCATCGCCGCGCTCCAAGCGCTGGAAAAAATAGATCCGGAATGGGTCCGCAATTATCTGCCAAACAGCGGAATTGAAAGGGAAGATTTCACGCTCGCGCCGCTGGAAGTTCCAGTTACGTCGAAATTTGTGCGGCAGCGGCGGCATGCCCGTGTGCGGCTTAGAAAGTCGGTCCGAGCGGTGTGCACCAACCTCAAAGAGAGTTTTTCGATGGAGATTAAAACGGCCAGCCTGACGGGCGGCCTTGCAACTCTCAGCCGTCACCTGACACCCGGGACCCAGGTGGAGTTGCGATTGCAGGTGGGGATGAGGAATCTATTGGCCACGGCGCTGATGCGCGATTCCCGTGCGCAGGATATGGCTTTCGAGATCGTGGACATGCACCTAGACGAGCGCAGCAAGTACCGGCGCATGCTGGCGGGGAATGTCAGCAACAGTCCCGCCAATCAGGGCCCCGCTGCAAGCGACGTGATACCCGTGCCAGCCGGCGTTGCGGTTTCCAGGTAACGCCCAATTTGTGGCCGCCGGGCGCAACCCTGAAAATGCCTCCTGGAGTTTCTCTTGAAGAACGCAGCCATTCAGCCTGGGGTCAATGGCCTAACTCCTAGGTAGCCTCCTAGGCGCAAACTGACGCACCAGCACACGCCGGGTTTCTTGGCGCTGGCGTACCCAACCAGTTAGAATAAGATGTTTGCACCCGCGGCATTGTACTGTCCTATGTACGCAAGCACGCGGAACACCGTCAGGAGACGGCGACACCCTTCATGGATATAGCTAAGTTTGTCGATAGCATCGTAGCTCGATTTATAGGTACGAAGCACGAGCGCGATATCAAGAAACTGATGCCGGTCATCGCGGCTATCAACGCGCGCGAAGCGGAAGTGCAAGCACTCAGCGACGAGGGTCTTAAGACGGGCTTTGCGGAGCTTCGCACCCAAGTGTTGGAGCAATTGAAGGACGCAGATCCCGCGGAACCGCCCTACAAAGAGCAATTGCAGAAAGCCCTGGAGCCCACGATTGTGCCGGCATTCGCGCTCGTACGTGAAGCAGGCCGGCGCTTCCTGAACATGCGGCATTTTGATGTGCAGCTTATCGGCGGCATCGTCTTGCACGAAGGCAAAATTTCGGAGATGAAGACGGGCGAAGGCAAAACGCTCGTCGCGACGCTTCCCGCGGTTCTGAATGCGCTCGCCGGCCGTGGCGTTCATGTCGTCACCGTGAACGATTACCTGGCGCGGCGCGACGCGGAATGGATGAGCCCACTCTACAAGGCGCTGGGACTGAGCGTCGGCGTGATCGTGCACGATCTGGATGACGAGCAGCGGCGCGCGGCGTACGGCGCGGACATCACTTACGGCACGAACAACGAATTTGGCTTCGACTACCTGCGCGACAATATGAAGTACGACTTGGCGCAATGCGTGCAGCGCGGGCACCAATTTGCCATCGTCGACGAGGTGGACTCCATCCTGATTGACGAAGCGCGCACGCCGCTGATTATTTCCGGGCCATCGGAGGAATCCACCGATAAGTACGCCAAGATCGACAAAATCATTCCCAAGCTGATTCAAGATATTGATTACACCATTGATGAAAAACATCGCACCGCGACGCTCACGGAAGAAGGATTTGCCAAGTGCGAACGCCTGCTTTCCCTTACCAATATGTCCGACCCGGCGAACATCGACATCATGCACCACGTTTATCAGGCGCTGCGTGCTCACACGCTTTACAAGAATGATGTGGATTACGTCGTGAAAGACGGCGAAGTCATCATCGTGGATGAATTCACGGGCCGCCAGATGCCCGGGCGCCGCTGGTCCGACGGTCTGCACCAGGCCGTGGAAGCCAAGGAAGGCGTGAAAATCGAACGCGAGAATCAGACGCTGGCGACGATTACTTTTCAAAATTACTTCCGCATGTATAAGAAGCTGTCGGGCATGACCGGTACGGCGGAAACGGAAGCCGCGGAGTTCGGCAAAATTTACAATTTGGACGTTACGGTTATTCCGACGAACCGCCCGTTGATCCGCATCGAGTCTCCGGACGTGGTTTACCGCACGGAAAAAGAAAAGTTTGAAGCGGTGGTCAATGGCATCATGCAAGAAGACAACTCGCTGGCGAACGGCATCCGGCAATATCACGAACGCGGCCAGCCGGTTCTCGTGGGCACGATCTCCATCGAAAAATCCGAAACGATTGCGGAGTTGCTGAAGAAATTCGGCATCCCGCACCAGGTGCTGAATGCCAAGCAGCACGAGCGCGAATCGCGCGTGGTGGCGCAGGCCGGGCGCAAAGGCGCGGTGACCGTGGCGACCAACATGGCCGGCCGCGGTACCGACATTCTGCTCGGCGGAAATCCCGAGCAAATGACGCGCGATCATTTTCTGAAAAACAAGCTGGCTTTGCCCTATGCGGCGGCTCCCGCGCTGATCCCCGCGGATTCGGCGGATGGCAAGGGCGCGCAGCCCGCGATCCCGATGGTGCTTTTCCAGCACGAAGGCAAAATCTTCCAGGTGCCCGCGGATCAGTGGAAGCCGGTGTTCGAACAGTTTGCCGGGCAGTGCAAATCGGAGCACGACGAAGTTGTCGCGCTGGGCGGATTGCATATTCTGGGCACGGAACGCCACGAAGCGCGGCGCATTGACAATCAGTTGCGCGGCCGCGCCGGACGCCAAGGCGACCCGGGCTCTTCGCGATTTTTTCTTTCGCTCGAAGACGACTTGATGCGCATTTTCGGTGGTGAGCGCGTGAAGGCGCTGATGTTTCGCCTGGGGATGACCGAGGGCGTGCCCATCGAATCAAGAATGATTTCCAACCGCATCGAGAATGCCCAGAAAACCGTTGAAGCGCAGAATTTTGATGCCCGCAAACATTTGCTTGAGTATGACGACGTGATGAACAAGCAGCGCGAAACGATCTACGCGATTCGGAGGTCGGCGCTGGAAGGGAAGGACCAGCGCGATTACGTTCTGGGCATTGCCGAAGACGTGGTGCGGGAACTCGTGGATACGTTCTGCCCGCGCGAGCAGCATCCCGACCAATGGAATACTACGCAGTTCTTGGCGGAAAGCAACGCACAGTTTGGCATCGATATGAAAGCCGCGGGCGCCGATCCGGGAGCGCTGAGCCACGAGCCGCTTGCCGATGCCGCCAGCGAAGCCGTCACGAAGCGCTACGAGGAAAAAGAAAAACAGTTTGGCGCTGACCTGATGCGCTGGCTGGAGCGGCGCATTATTCTCGACGTAGTGGATTCGCAGTGGAAAGACCATTTGCTTTCGCTGGACCACTTGAAAGAGGGCATCGGGCTCCGCGGCTACGCGCAGAAAGATCCCATCGTCGAGTTCAAGAAAGAGGCTTTCACGCTGTTCGAAGATATGATGGCGCGCATCGACAACGAGACGATCCGCTATTTGTTTCACATTCAGGTCCAGCAGGGCGAACAGCCGCTGGAAACGCGACAGCCTCGGCCGGAACCACCGCGTACGCCGCCGCAGAGCGCAGCTGCCGCCGTGGCCAGTGCGGCTGCACGTGCCAGCGAGCCGCAACATTTGCCTGCTGTGGCGCGGGAAATCGAACGCCGGCAGCAGCGGCAGCAAAGAGATTTGCAGTATCAAACGGGGCCGGCGCAGGCGGAAGCGCCGAAGCCGGTTCGCGCCGGCGCAAAGGTTGGGCGCAACGATCCTTGCCCGTGCGGGTCGGGGAAGAAGTATAAGAAGTGCCACGGGGCGAACGCTTAGCGGCTCGCCGGGCGGCGCTGCTTGGCTGTAGTTCACCCCTTCAGGGGCGAAGAATTTCCGCAGGGTTAGCTTGGTGCAACCGACGAAGTGAGTGTCGTGGCAGCAGAAAAACCTCTGGCCTGAAGGCCTGAGCTACAATTAGATGAAGTAGTTCCGTCTCCTCAGGAGAAATGATGCCTCCAGCACCGATGCAGCAACCGGAACGCCAGCCGATTCCTGGCGTGAAGAATCTCGTCGCGGTCGCCAGCGGCAAGGGCGGTGTGGGCAAGACCACGGTTGCCGTGAATCTCGCGCTGGCCCTGATGAAGATCGGGCACAAAGTGGGCTTGCTCGACGCTGATGTTTACGGGCCGAACGTGCCAATCATGCTGGGCGCGACGCAACAGCCGGAAGCCACCGCGGACAAGCATATTATTCCGGTCGAATCGCAAGGCTTGAAGATGATTTCGATGGGGTTGCTTAATCCCGGGGACAAGCCGATGATTTGGCGCGGGCCGATGCTGCACAGCGTGATCACACAATTTCTGCGGAGTGTGGAGTGGGGCGAGCTGGACTATTTGATCATCGATTTGCCGCCGGGCACGGGCGATGTGCAGTTGACGCTAATCCAGACAGTGGCGGTGACGGGCGCGGTGCTGGTGACTACGCCATCGACGGTAGCGCTTGCCGATGTGCGCAAGGCGATTGAAATGTTTCGCCAGGTGAATGTGGAAGTGCTCGGGGTGGTCGAGAATATGAGCACGTTTGCTTGTCCACATTGCGGCAAGGCCGTGGATATTTTTGGCCACGGCGAAGGCTCGAAGACGGCGATCGCTTATGGAGTGCCGGTGCTCGGCGAAGTGGAAATCGATCCGCGCATTCGAATCGGCGGGGACACCGGCAAACCGGTGGCGGCGCTTGGCGAAGACGGTGCGGGCGCGAAGAGTCTATATAGTGTTGCGCGTGCGGTCGTGGCGCGGCTGGACGCCGTGGCCGGGACTTCCGGCGGCCCGGCGGTTCATATCGATTGAGATTTCAGGCTTCTTTTGTTTTCTCGGGATTCTGCAACGCTGCGATTTTTGCCAGCAGGCACTTCCGGCACAGGCACCCTTGCGTATCGGCAGGCATCGGGACGACGTGAGGCAATTCCGCGCACCAGCAGCCGCCTTCCGGGTTGCAGCTCATCGCGGCTCCGCATTGTGCGCAACGGGTTTCCACAGAGCGATGATGGCGCAGTTGGGGGCGCGGCGTCCAGAGTCGCGCCGAGGCTTCGAGGCGAGGCTTCCTTGTCAGTCGGGCAACGCGGATGATATCTTGACGTGATTCGTCGTACGCCAAGTTTCCTGTAGGGGAGGGGCTCGCCCCTCCCCGTAAGCGCACGATATATCCTGCGCCTGCAATGAGATAGCGCTGTCCGCACTTAGCCAGGGCGCATTGAACGCAAAGAAAAAGGACTCCATTGTCCCGACAACCCGACATCCGGCCTTACCAAGGGAAGCGCCCACAAATCGCGGCTTCGGCTTACATCGACCCGGCGGCCGTGATTATCGGTGACGTGGTGATTGGCGAGGATTCCAGTGTCTGGCCCGGCTCGGTGATTCGGGGCGACGTGCACTACATTCGCATCGGGGCGCGAACGAATATTCAGGACGGCTCGATCTGCCACGTCATGCGCGGTGAGTGGCCGCTGATCCTTGGTGATGACGTTACCGTAGGGCATTCCGTGACGCTGCATGGCTGCGCCATCGAGTCGCGCTGCTTGATCGGCATGGGCGCGGTCATTTTGAATGGCGTGACGATTGGCGCCGGGTGCATCATCGCGGCGGGAACGCTGATTACCGAGCGGACCGCGATTCCCGCAGGCAGCTTGGTCATGGGCTCGCCGGGAAAAGTAAAGCGCGTGCTGACGGGAATCGATCAGGCATCGATTGATGCGTACGCGCAGCGTTACGTTGGCTACAAAAATATCTATCGCGAGGAACCCATCGAGTGAGTGAAGGCGCAGCCAAAAAAGAAGAAAAGCCACGCAAATTTCAGGTTATTCGCGGCACGCGTGACCTGCTTCCGCCAGAGACGGTTCTGTGGAATCGCGTCGAACAGACGGCTCATGAAGTCTTGGCTACTTTCGGCTTCGGCGAAATCCGCCCGCCGATTTTCGAGCCCACCGATTTGTTTGCACGCTCGATCGGGACAGAGACTGACGTGGTCTCGAAGGAGATGTACAAAACAGCGAATCAGCTTGAATTCTTACGTCAGCAACTCTTAGCGGAAACAGTCTGGCCGTTTGCGAAAAGGGAAACCTCGCAAATTACCAGAGCCCTTGTGGCGACCCAAGCACTGGTCCATGAGGTTCAGCGCGCAATAGAAGTCAAGGAACTTGAAGCGACATCGGACAACCTCGCGGCCCTGACGCACTTAAAGGAGCTTCTTCCCCCCGCAATGGAGAGATGGGCAGTAGAGATTCGATCGGAAGTTAGCTCCAATTGGGAAGAGGTTCTTAAGATGGTGGGAGACGCAGCAAAACGAATCTCAATAGAGAGCATCTCTCTCCGCCCCGAAGCGACGGCCAGCGTCTGTCGTGCGTACATCGAACACAGCATGCAGCACCTGCCGCAGCCGGTGAAACTGTACTACATGGGGTCGATGTTTCGGCGGGAACGGCCGCAGAAGGGGCGGTACCGGCAGTTTTATCAGATTGGTGCGGAAGTGCTGGGTGGGAGCGACGCGCCTGCGATTGACGCGGAAGTGATCGAAATGGTCATGACGTTTTTCGAGCGGCTGGGATTGCCGGGCGCTCAACTTGACCTCAATTCCATCGGAGACAGAAATTGCCGGCCGAAATATGTCGAACTATTGCGCGCCGAGCTTCTAAAAGTGAAAGACAAGCTCGGCCCGGACAGCCAGCGGCGCATCGCAACGAATCCGCTTCGCGTGCTCGATTCCAAACTCGAAAGCGAGCAGGGCATTATCGCCACGCTGCCGCGCATTGCCGATCATCTCTGCAAAGAGTGCGCGACGCACTACGCGGCCGTGAAGCACCAGCTCGAAATGCGCGGAGTGATCTACCGCGAAAATTGGCGGCTCGTGCGCGGGCTGGACTATTACATGCGCACGACGTTTGAAATCACGGCGCAGGGCCTCGGTTCGCAAAATGCCGTGTGCGGGGGCGGTCGCTACGATGGACTGGTAGAATTGCTGGGCGGGCCGCCAACCAAGGGCATCGGCTTTGCGATTGGCGAAGACCGGTTGATTATGTCCCTCCAGGAAAGCGGCAAATCGCCCGCGCAACAAGGGCGTGACGTGTACATTGCTTGGATGGGCGAACGGGCTCACGCGACTGCCATTCGGGCGGCGAAGGATTTGCGCCAGGCGGGATTCAGCGTGGAGTTACCTCCGGTCGAACTAAAGTTTGCTAAAGCCCTTGGCCAGGCGGACAAACTCGGCGCGAAGTACGCGTTGATTCTCGGCGATAATGAAGTGGCCGAAGGCTTGTGGACGCTGAAGACACTGGCGGATGGCTCGCAAGCGAAGTTTACAGAGCCGCATATGCTGGAATTTTTGCGCAAGCAAAGGGCATTGTCATCCTGAGGCTATTCGACAAGGATAGCTGAAGGATCGCAACGTTGGATGCGTCTCGGTGCGATGATCGGTTGAGATGCTTCGCGGCGCTCAGCATAACAATGCTTTGAGTTGTAGAGAGGGAATAGACCGTGCTGGATTTTCTGGGCAATTTAAAGCGCACACACTACTGCGGCGAATTGCGCGCGTCGGACGACGGCTGCGGCGCGCTGGTGATGGGGTGGGTGGCGCGGCGGCGCGACCTGGGCAATTTGCTCTTTCTGGATATTCGCGACCGCACTGGGATCGTGCAGGTGGTGTTTAACAAGGAGTCGCAGCCTGCCGCACATTCCAAGGCGGAGCAGGCGCGGAGCGAATTTGTGGTTGCGGTGGAAGGCAAAGTTCTCAAACGGCAGAAAGCCAATCCGGAGTTGGCCAGCGGGGAAGTCGAGCTAGTCGCATCGAAGCTGCATATTCTAAACAACGCCAAGACGCCGCCGTTCCCCATCGAAGACGAAATCACCGCAGCGGAAGAGACCCGGCTGCGCTTCCGGTATCTGGACCTGCGCCGCTCGAAGCCGCATCGGAACTTGACGCTACGCCACAAGATCATTCTCGAGATTCGCAAGGTGATGGATGAGTTGGGCTTTCTCGAAGTGGAAACCCCTATGCTCACGCGCTCGACTCCGGAAGGCGCGCGCGATTTTCTAGTGCCCAGCCGCATTCATCACGGGCAGTTTTACGCGCTGCCGCAATCGCCCCAGATTTTCAAGCAGATCCTGATGATTGCGGGTCTGGACAAATACTTTCAGATCGTGAAGTGTTTTCGCGATGAAGATTTGCGCGCCGACCGTCAGTTGGAATTCACACAGCTCGACCTGGAAATGTCATTTCCGCGGCAGGAAGACATTTTTCACGTGATCGAGCAAGTGATGGTGCGCGCCTGCGCGGTGGCCGCGATCAAGGTGCAAGCGCCGTTTCCGCACATGCAGTATAAGGACGTCATCCGCAAGTACGGCAGCGACAAGCCGGACATGCGGTTTGGGATGGAATTGCACGAAGTGACGGGTTGTTTTCCACCGGAATCAAAAGAAAAGCTGCAGATCGAAGGCAATGTTTTCGCTTTTGCCGCACCGGGTGCAGCCGGCTATTCGCGTAAGCAGCTGGACGAGTTAACCGAGAAGGCCAAAGCGCTGAAGGCGCGCGGCGCGTATTTTGTGAAAGTCGCACCCGAAGGATTGAACTCGACGCTAGAGAAATTGATTGGCGCGGAAAACATGAAGAAGCTTGCCGAAGTGTGCGGTGCGAAGGCGGGCGATCTCCTCGTCGCTCTGTCGGCAAAGGAACAAATCAAAGGCACGGAAGCAGCCGCGCTGATCGCTGGACAATTGCGTCTGCATCTAGGCGAAGCGCTCGGGGTGATCGACAAGTCGCAATGGAAATTCCTGTGGCTCACGGGATTCCCACTCTTCGAGTGGAGCGAGACGGACCAGGCTTGGGTGAGCGCGCAACATCCGTTCACGGGCATCGTTGACGAAGACCTCGAAAAACTTGAATCCGCGCCATGGGAAGTGCGCTCGAAAGGCTACGACCTCGTTCTCAACGGCTATGAGCTCGGCTCTGGCAGCATCCGGATCCACCGCCAGGACATTCAGGAGCGCTTGTTCAAGGCTCTGGGTTTGACAGAAGAACAGTTGCGCCGCCGCTTCGGTTTTTTTCTCGACGCGTTGACCTACGGAACGCCGCCGCACGGTGGCATCGCTCTGGGCATCGACCGCGTGGTGATGCTCCTCGCTGGCGAAAAATCCATCCGCGAAGTCATCGCCTTCGCGAAAACGACCGCCGCGCAAGATTTGATGGCCGATTCGCCGTCACCGGTCGACAAAGAGCAGCTCGATCAATTGGGAATCGCACTCAAGGAATAATGAGCCGGATACGCATATTGCCGGAGGCGGTGGCCAACAAGATCGCGGCTGGCGAAGTTGTGGAGCGTCCGGCGTCGGTGGTGAAAGAATTGCTCGAAAATGCCATCGACGCAGGCGCGAAGACGATTCGCGTCGAGGTGGAAGTCGGCGGCAAGCGCATGATTCGCGTGATCGACGACGGCCATGGCATGACCCATGACGACGCGCTGCTGGCTTTCGAACGCCACGCGACGAGCAAGCTCCGTTCCGCCGATGATCTGCTCTCGATTGCCACGCTGGGATTTCGCGGGGAAGCTTTGCCGACGATCGCCGCCGTGTCGCGGTTGCTGCTGGAAACGCGCGACGAAGCGGAAGCCGAGGGCACGCGCATTGAGTTCGCCGGCGGTAAGCTAGTCAACGTAAAACCCGCGGGATTGCCTGCGGGAACGACGGTCAGCGTCGCGGATCTTTTCTATTCCGTTCCAGCGCGCCGAAAATTCCTCAAATCGGATACCACGGAGTTGGGGCATATCGCATCGCTGGTGACGCACTATGCGCTGGCGAATCCACGCAAACAATTTGTCTTGACGACGCCAACCCAGGAAATCATCAATTGCCCGCCGGCGGAAAAACTAGCGGACCGCGTGTATCAATTGTTCGGGCGGCAGGCGCTGGACGAACTGGTGGAGATGCCTTTGGCGATGGCTCCATTTCGCGCGGCCATCACTGAGCCGGATCTGGAAGCGGAAGAAGAAAAAGCGACGCTGGCGGTGAGCGGGTTTGCATCGCGGCCCGATGTGCAACGGCTGAACCGCAACGGGATTTATATTTTTGTGAACGGGCGGCTGGTGCGCGACCGGTTGATCCTGCACGCCATTCATGAAGCTTATCGCAACATTTTACCGCCAGCGGTTTTTCCTGCCACGCTGCTTTTTCTGGAGATGCCGTATGACGAAGTAGACGTGAACGTGCATCCAGCCAAAATCGAGGTGCGATTCCGGCGGCCGAGCTTCGTGCACGATTTTACGCGCGACACGATTCGCCGGGCGCTAATGGGGGCACGGCCGGTTCCGAGTTTTGCAGCGGCCGTGAGCGCGTCTCCAGTGATGGCGGGATCGGGCATTGCCTTTTCTGGTGGAATCGGCGCGGCCTCCCTGGAATCGGAGTTGCCGCGCGACCCCGTTCCAGCGGTGGAGGAGATGGGGCTAGGAAGCGGATTGGGATGTGACGGCGGATTCGATCTTACCGGCGCGCCGATGCGGCCGGTCGAGCAACGGATTCCGTTTTCGCAGGGAGCGGTATTTGACACGGCGGCTGTGCCAGCGCAGATTTCCAGCGCGGGGAATTGGGCCGCGAACCTTGCGCCTGCGAACGTCGACGCACCCGCGACATTGCCGCGGCCGGAGCAGATCGCGGATTTGAAGCCGCTGGGACAAGTGAGTGCTAGTTTCATCGTGGCCGTGAACGGGGAAGGACTGTGGATTGTCGACCAACACGTGGCGCACGAACGCGTGCTCTTCGAGCTGCACATGGAAGCACGGCGCGCGGGAAGAGTCGAAGCGCAGCGCATGCTCATGCCGCTCGTGATTGAATTGTCGCCGCGGCAAATTGTCATCTTCGAAAAAATCGCCGAAGAGCTAGCCGCGAACGGGTTCGAAGTGGAGCCCATGGGCCCGAAGAGTGTGGCGATCCAAGCCGTGCCCGCGGGAGTCGGAGCGCCGGACGCGGAAAAACTGCTTACCGAAATTCTGGATGGCCTCGAGCGCGAGAATGCGGCGATCTCGATGGAAACCTTGCAAGCCAAGATTGCCGCGTCCACGGCTTGCCATGCGGCAATCAAGGTGAACATGCCACTGGAGCATTCAAAAATGGAATGGTTGCTGGATGCGCTGGCGAAAACGGATTGTCCAATGAGTTGTCCGCACGGGCGGCCGGTGGTGCTGCGATATTCGTTGAAGGAGATCGAGAAAGCGTTTCATCGAATTTAGAAGAAGTAGCGAGTGGGAGAAATGATGAGCGAGACGCAAAAGACGGCCGTGATTTTCGGCTTGGCGAACAAGCGCAGCATCGCGTGGGCTATCGCGCAGAAGCTGCACGAAGCAGGCTGGCGCTTGGCGATTTCCTATCAGAATGAACGAATGGAGCAGGAAGCCAAGGATCTGATCACCGACTTGCCGGGTGCCGAAGGTTTCATGTGCGATGTAGCGTCGGACGAACAGATCGCCAAAGTCTTTGAGGAGCTCAAGTCGCGCTATGGAATTCTGCATGGTGTCGTGCACAGCGTGGCGTTCGCTCCCGCGGAAGAACTGAAAGGCGAATTTGTGAACACTACGCGCGAGGGCTTTCGCATCGCGCACGACATAAGCGTGTATTCGTTGATCGCTGTCACTCGCGCGGCTGCGCCGCTGATGACCGGGGGCGGAGGAATCGTCACGTTGACGTACTACGGCGCAGAGAAAGTCGTGCCGAAATATAACGTGATGGGAGTGGCCAAAGCGGCGCTGGAAGCTAGCGTACGCTATCTTGCCAGCGATGTGGGGCAGAAGGGCATCCGGGTGAACGCTATTTCTGCCGGCCCGATAAAGACTCTCGCAGCTCGCGGAATCTCCGGCTTGGGAGACATGTTGAAGGCGCATGCCGAGCGCGCCCCGCTGAAGCGCAATGTGGATGCCGGCGAAGTCGGAGCGACCGCCGCGTTCCTGCTTTCCGAAGCGGGTTCGGGCATTACCGGCGAAACGATTCACGTGGATTGCGGCTACAACATTATGGGATTTTAGACGGCGCTGGCGTTTGTGCTGATACTGCATTTGAACCATTCATGAGAAATCTTTGCAGCCAAGAAGCGGCTGCTCTCAAAATGCCAAAACTAACCATCGCCATCGACGGTCCCGCGGGGTCCGGGAAGAGCAGTGTGGCGCGCCGCGTTGCGGCGATGCTCGGATATTTGTATCTGGATAGCGGAGCGATGTACCGCGCGTTGGCCCTGAAGGCGCTGCGGCACCAAGTTTCATTGGGAGATGAGTCTCGCCTTGCAAAGCTCGCCAAAGAGACGCACATTGAACTAAGAGCGCCTAGTGAGGAGCAGGAAGCGGCGGGGGCGAAGAATTGTGTTTTCCTTGACGGCGTGGATGTGACGCAGGAAATTCGCACCTCGGAAGTGGCGCAGGCGGCGTCGCGGCTCGCGACGATTGCACAAGTGCGCGAAGTCCTCGTTGCCGAGCAGCAACGCGCCGGGGCGGGCGGCGGAGTCGTGATGGAAGGGCGGGACATCGGGACCATCGTGTTCCCCAAAGCCGAGCTGAAAATGTTTCTGGATGCTTCGCCGGAAGTGCGCGCCGAGCGCCGCTGGAAAGAGCACCAAGAAAAAGGTGAACGGTTTACGCTTCCGGAAGTTTTTGACGAAATCATCGAGCGAGACAAACGCGATCACCAGCGCAAGGTTTCTCCGTTGGTACGCGCGGCCGATGCCGTGCTGGTGGATAACACCGCGATGGGCATCGAGGAAACGGCGCGCTTGATCGTGATGCTCGCTCAAAAGCGTGATAAGGAATTGGCCGGAGTTACGGGAGGGAAACCGTGATGCGGACAATCGCAGAATTGGCATTTGCTGCCGTCACGCGCTGAGTGCCACCGGATTCGACGCTAGGTACTTTGGTCGGAGCACATCGTCGATTACATCGCAGCGGTGGAAGCAGAATCCGCGGCTTGACGATTCGCCTTGGAACTGAACAATTCAACCGGCGCAGTGGACAATTCCACTGCGTCATTTTTTGGAAGTCTTCTCACGCGCTAAGCAGCGCAGGAATCTAGGGAAGAATTTGCACCGGTGGCGGCAGAGATGGCGCGAAAAGATCCAAGGAATGCTTCAGTTGGCCAGCATCCTTGGGGTCGACGGCGTAAAACGACACGCGGCTGTCACCAAGATACTCGCCACCAGGAGTACGCCAACGCTCAACGCGGACCCACGAGCGAGGGAGATAGGGGCCCGGCGAGAGTTGAGGCTCTTCGGTGTGAAACCAACGGTCATAGACAATGGCGAATTTTACATGTTTCTCCACCATA
This sequence comes from Candidatus Cybelea sp., assembly GCA_035510055.1. GTDB lineage: Bacteria > Acidobacteriota > Terriglobia > Acidiferrales > UBA7541 > Acidiferrum. Next base: position 46,836 of record DATKHV010000075.1, read on the forward strand.
TATTCCGAGAGGGCCGCGGTCGAGTAGCCCCTTCTCCTCTTCAACCAAAAAATAGTTTTGTCTCCAATGCCAACCAGATCGACACAGTCAATGTCCGCGAAATAGATGATGGCCCCCACATCGTTCGCCGCAACCGTAGCTCCTTGCGCGAAGCGGCTCAGGAAGCGCGCCATTTGTATTTGTTGACAGTAAATGGCGTAGGACCTGTCGGGAATGCTTTGGTCCGCGTCAAAGGCTCTTGCCATCAGCGACTGTAACCCCATCGAACCAAGAATGATAATTCCGAGAAGAGCCCAACGTGGAGGCCAGAGCTCGACAAGCGGCAACGCGCAGGCAATCGCGGCGAAAGAAGCAGCTATGACGTACGCTTCGTAGCGATAGACCCATTCGACACTAGCAAGTGCCAGATGGAGCAAAGCCGCTCCGGCGACAATGCACAGCGTGGCCCGCGCCCGCTTGTCTTCGCGAACCCGGCGCATGGTGAGAAGGAGAATCATGACTGCGATGAGCACTCCCATGTACGGGGCATGACTGAGGCAGTAGGCAAAGTTCTTGTATATGCCAATTGGAACACCGAAAATGCCAGCTTCCGCGGAGTATCCTTTCAGCGCAATCGTGTGCGGCAACCAATAGCAACCATGAGCGATGGAGATGACTGCGTAGAGGGCAACTGGAGCCGCGCCCGCGGAGGCTAAGGCCACGGCAGCACGAAATTGCCGTTGGGCAAAAAGGAGCAAACTGGCCACTCCGACCATGAACAGACTCTCGTAGCGGACGGAGACCATGGCGGCGGCGAGCAATAGCAATCCCCAGCCAGGCGGCTCCCGTTTGGAAAGCGCATGCCCGATGAGCTGAAGAAAGACAAAAACCAGTAACACGTGCAGAGTATGCTCCATTCCCAATGTGGCCAGTATCGGGAGAGGCGTGAGGATCGCGATGACCAGCAAGGCCACAAACTCGACGGTGGGGCGTATGCCGTCCATGAGGCGATGCGCCGCAAATAATGCCAGCAGGCCAAAAGTGAAAGAGAGCACCAAGGGCGTCCAAACGGACGGCCCTGTGATGCGGTACAGACCGGCCAACAACAACAGGAAACCAGGCGTGGAAGTCGAGGAGTCAAAGGAGTTGTTGGTGAGGCTCCATGCGCCGTGGGATGCAAAATTCTTGGCAATTGCCATGGTGATATAGGTGTCGTCCAAGGGATAAATGAATTCCCCAACGGTCGCCATCAGCATGCGCCGGAAGAGCCGAATGAAAAATAAGATGTACACCGCAACGACAACGCCGGTGAGCAATAAGGAGATATTCTTTTCCAACCAATGGCGGAGAGCCAGCGACCACGGTGGACTCAGGGATGGGTAGACCGACAAGCTGGCGGTCTCCATCGCGTTTGCGTTGGATGCCCGGATGGACATTCGAAATCTCCTAAACTCGCCAAACGATTCGGTTGCGAGCATTTCCCTTTAGCGACACTCTAGAAAGCGACAAAGTGAGGTTTGCAAAGTTCTTACGGCAAGACAGCTTTGATTCCGCGCCAGCTCCGCCGATGGACACCAGGTCATCGCACGGGCGGCTCCACAAGAGCGGGGTGCGCCGCGAGGCGGCTGAAAGTGGCGATCCACATGTGCATTCCGCGCGCGAATTCCCGGAGGAAGTCTTGTTGGAAAGAGGGGAGGCTGCTCTTGTCGATCTCCGCGGTAAGCCAATCTGCAAGTTCGGCATAGCACTCCGCGTACGTGGCAGAGCGGAGCGGCGCGCTCCTGAGCATGGCGACAAAAGCATCGGTCAATAAGGCGCCCATACGTTCCTCCTCGAGGTCCCGCCAGAGGCTTGCGAGCGACCGCTTTTGAATGTGCGAAACAACCGGAAAACCATAGGAAATCAAATCACCGAAATGATTAGCGATGCGGTGAAGAACATAGCTGGCCCAAATATCGTCGTAGCGTCCGGCATTCGGATTTAAGAAATACGCAGGTACCAAATCGCGGGTAAGGGTGGTCTGTTGAGAATTGAAGGGAGCCCACGTGCCCGGTTCCAGGATAATGTTTTCCTCCCGCATCCACTGAGTGGCTTCCAACGGCACAGTCATGCGGACCCAGGCATCCACGTCCGGGTCACCCAGCCACATACCCACATTGGCGACCAATCGGCCGCTGCGCCAGCTCTCGCTGAGTGTGGTTTCGATGAAGCGTTTGGAAATGGGGAATCCGCGATGATAGAAGGGCAACTGGGGAGTCGCGGAGAGAAATTGGCAAGGGTTCATCCACCCCGAAGAACTGGAGAAAGCTTTCAGCCGGACTTGCGTATCCGTTCGCAGGTGGCAGTCGAGCAGATCCGGCTGCAGAACATAGTTATCGTCATCCACGGTAAGAATGAGCTGACACCCAAGCTCGTAGGCGTAGAGCATGCCAATATTGCGCCGTTGCACGGAGTCGTAGGGTAAATACTGATCGAGCTCCGGAAAGCGGCGTAAGTAATCTCGTTGGCGCCACAGACTGAAAAACTCCATCGGGAAACCATACCGAGAATTCAGGCTGGAGCAATATTGCTCCGCCTCGGGCGGTGTTTTCTTATCGCCCACTACGACAAAGCAAAGGTCTTTTCTTCCTCTCTCAAAGAAGTCCCGGCAGTAGCCGTCAAGGAACTCCGGAACGTTAATGGTGGTCGTAACTATGGCTATCTTCATAGGTGATCCTGAACCAGTCGTTGCCATGGAGTCGCCCAACGGCAGAGTCGTAGACACGCCGAAAACCATCGGCAAGCGAGGTGCGTGGAACCCACTGAAAGCGTTGCGACAAAAGCGTGGTGTCCGCGTAGCGGTTTTGGACTCCCACCGGATTGTTTATCTGGGGCTCAATCGAAGGTGAGTAGCTTGCGATGCCACTGAAAATGCGGGCAACCTCGAGGAAAGAGGTAAGGACGCCGGAACCGATATTGACGGCGGAGCCGTCGTTAACGTCGTCCATGGCTCGGAACATCATCTCCACACAATCATCGATATAAACGAAGTCCCGTGCTTGTTGACCGGTGCCCCAAACGACTAGTGGGTCTTCCTTCCGCGCGGTTCTCTCCGCAATCGCAGGTACAGGGTAGGCCGTCTCCTGGTCTTCCCCATAGCCAGAGAAGGGGCGGACGCAACTGACTTGCAGCCCGTAGGAACGGGCAGCAATGCGTGAGAGATACTCGCCGGTAAGCTTGGACCATCCGTAGGTCATGTCTGGGAGACCGATGCGCTCGCCAAATTCGACATAGCTCTCCTTCAAGGGCAGAGCATTTTCATGTCCCTGAAGATGGATGGGATAGGCCGCACTCGAGCTGGCGTACAGAATACGCTCGGGTTTGGCAATGCGCGCCCAGCAAAACATCTCCGCATCGATCGAGAGGTCTGTCGCCACCAGAAGCGGGTCACCATCGATTAGGCTACGCCCGCCGACAACAGAGGCTAGATGGATTACATCGCCCCAGTTCCACTGGTGGAGGCTGGCTTTTTCCCTCAAGGATTCCCGAAAGAAATTTCGAACGTCATCCTGGACGAAGTGAACAAATATGCCGCCAACCTGGTAGGAGCATGCGCTGCCCGACAACCCTTGGCAACGAGCACTGGAGGGTAACCAGGTGGCCGGATGCCGCCCTGTGAATAGGGTGTCGACGAGCCAGATATGATCGGTGAGGCCATGCCTCAAGATGTGCTGAACGACGTGACGGCCAACAAATCCGCATCCGCCGGTGATCAGTATGGGTTGCTTCAAGGGGGCACGCACCAAGCTCTCCCGCCGCGCGGTCACATCGAACCCGGGGGCGTGGCTTACTCCCAAAATCTGACTCTGGAATGTTTCCTTCCTAAATCCTAGCTGGCCAGCGTGAACATTTGAACCGTGAAATTGAGCAAGTTTCCACACCGGCAAGAGGCGCACACTTGTGGCGGAGGATTTGGATTTGCAATTGTTATTTCAATGGAAGATGGACCGGTGGCGCTTGGCGATGGCGCCCCGCGCATTCGCGTCACTGTTGCGAAAGTCGACTTTCAGAAATTTGACTCGCCGCAGAAGCAGCTCCCTTTTCGGGTGGTCCGCGAAATCATCGAGAGCCAGCGTAAGTACAAAGTGCATTCCTCCACGCAGCCGCGTTGCTGGGCAGCCACGCAATTTCCGAAACGCAGCTGGAGAGGAAGTTTGCGGGAAGGGTTTCGTGGGCGGCCTCGAAAACGCGGGACCGCCCGTAAATTCGTTTCTTGCGGCTACGCCGGGGCGTTCATGCCGCTCAAAAATTCCATATTGGACTTCGACTTCGAAAGCCGGCTGATCAATAGCTCCATGGCCTCGACGGTCGAAAGAGGACTCAGAACCTTGCGCAGCACCCACACACGGCTTAACTCATCTGGTGGCAGGAGCAATTCGTCTTTACGTGTGCCGGAGCGTTGAATGTCGATGGCCGGGAAGACGCGCTTATCGGCGAGGCGACGATCGAGATAAATTTCCATGTTGCCAGTGCCCTTGAACTCTTCGAAAATGACGTCGTCCATGCGGCTGCCGGTATCGATCAGCGCGGTGGCGATGATGGTGAGCGAGCCGCCTTCTTCGACGTTCCGCGCGGCGGCAAAGAAACGCCGCGGTCGCTGCAAGGCGTTGGCATCGATACCGCCGGAGAGCACCTTGCCGGAGGGCGGCGTAACGGCGTTGTAGGCACGGGCCAGCCGGGTGATGGAATCGAGCAGCACAACTACGTCGCGTTTGTGCTCCACCAGGCGCTTGGCCTTTTCCAAAACCATTTCCGCAACTTGAATGTGGCGCTGCGGCGCTTCGTCAAACGTCGAACTGATCACTTCGCCCTTGACGGTGCGCTGCATGTCAGTGACTTCTTCCGGTCGCTCGTCGATCAGAAGCACGATCAGGGCCACTTCCGGATGATTGGTGGCCACGGCGTTGGCCATGGCTTGCAGCATCATGGTTTTGCCGGTGCGCGGCGGGGCGTTGACCAGCCCGCGCTGGCCTTTGCCAACCGGGCAGAGCAGATCCAACACGCGCCCGGTCATGTTTTCCTTGGTGGTTTCCATCTTGAGGCGCCCCTGGGGATAGAGCGGCGTCAAGTTATCGAAGAAGATTTTGTTGCGCGCGACTTCTGGATCCTCAAAATTGACGGCTTCGACTTTGATTAGCGCGAAATACCGCTCGCCATCCTTTGGCGGGCGAACCTGGCCGGAGACGGTATCTCCGGTACGTAGGTCGAACTTGCGGATTTGCGAGGGCGAAACGTAGATGTCATCCGGGCCGGGAAGGTAGTTGTATTCCGGAGCGCGCAGAAATCCAAATCCATCAGGGAGACATTCGAGGACACCTTCGGAGAAGATCAATCCGTTCTTTTCGGTTTGCGCCCGGAGAATTTGGAAGATCAACTCCTGCTTGCGCATGCCGCTCGCGCCGGGAATGTTTAATTCCTTGGCGATCTTGGCGAGGTCGGTGATGTTCTTTTCCTTCAGCTCGGCAAGGCTGATACTCATCTGATTGCTTCCTTCGACGTTTGTTTCTTTTGGCATATGTCCTTAACTATGATGGTGAAAATTGACCCTGGGAATCCGGATTGATTTGAGGTGGTGCACCGCACTGGCGGACAAGTGAACCTGCCAGGATGGGGCAAACCAGACTTTCTGCAACCGGTGGCAGCGCCGGGCCGCGGCAAACCTGAGAGTTCCTCAAGCATAACACCGGCCAGGCCGGGGTCAACTCGCGGGAAGGGCCGTGCCCGAAACAACGCTGCTTAGTTGGTCAAACTCTTGTCTTTCTCGGCGCCGGCCACGAATGTTTCCGTTACGGGCGCAACCGCGGCGTGCTCGAGCGGCACCGTCGGCCGCTCCAAGGCAATTTGCAGCACTTCATCCATGGTCTCGACAAAATGCATCGTCAGACTGGAGAGGATTTCCTGCGGGATTTCCGCCAAGTCCTTCTCATTGTCCTTCGGAAGCAGTACCGTACGCAAGCCCATTCGGTGGGCGGCCAGGAGTTTCTCCTTGACGCCGCCGATGGGCAGCACCTTGCCGCGCAGCGTGATTTCGCCGGTCATGGTCACGTCGCGGCGCACGGGATTCTTGGTCAGTGCGCTCACGATGGACGTGCAGATGGTGATACCGGCAGAAGGACCGTCCTTGGGGATGGCGCCCTCCGGGACGTGCACATGAATATCGATGGTACGGTAGAAATCCCTGGGCAGGCCCAGCAGATTCGAACGCGAGCGCACGTAACTCATCGCCGCTTGCGCCGACTCTTGCATCACGTCGCCGAGCTTGCCAGTGAGTGTCAAGCGGCCTTTGCCTTCCATCAAGGTGGCTTCCGTGGCCAGCACGGAGCCCCCCACTTCCGTCCAAGCCAGGCCCGTGGTCAGCCCAATTTCATTCTGTTTCTCCAGCCAGAATTCGCGGTACTTCAGCACACCCAGGAATTCGCTGGCATTGGCCGGCGTGATTTCAACGCTGGAATTCGCGCCGTCAGCGACGACCTTGCGTGCCATCTTGCGGGCTATATTCTGGATTTCGCGTTCCAGGTTGCGAACCCCGGCTTCATGCGTATAATGCCGGATGAGGTGCAGAAGGCCTTCGTCTGTAAACGTGAGGTTCTTTTCCGTAAGGCCAGTTGCTTCGCGCGCGCGCTTTACCAAAAAGCGCTTGGCAATCTCCAGTTTTTCCTGTTCTGTATAGCCCGGAAGGCGCAGGATTTCCATGCGGTCCTGCAAAGGCTGCGGAATCGTGTGCAGCACGTTCGCCGTGCACACAAACATGACTTTCGAAAGATCGTACTCTACGTCCAGATAGTGGTCCGTAAACGAGTGGTTCAATTCGGGATCGAGCACTTCCATCAGCGCTGCTGAGGGATCGCCGCGGAAGTCCGTGGACATTTTGTCGACTTCGTCCAGCACGAAGATGGGATTGACCGTGCCGGCTTTCTTCATCATCTGAATGACTTGGCCTGGCAACGCCCCAATATAGGTGCGGCGATGGCCGCGAATTTCAGCTTCATCGCGTACGCCACCGAGCGAAACGCGCACAAACTTGCGGCCAGTGGCATGGCCAATGGACATCGCCAGCGAAGTCTTGCCCACACCCGGAGGCCCGACGAAGCACAGAATCGATCCTTTCGGATTCTTCACCAACTGGCGAACGGCCAGAAACTCCAAAATCCGTTCCTTGACTTTTTCGAGGCCATAATGTTCTTCATTCAGGATTTTTTCCGCGGCCTTGATGTCGCGAATTTCTTTGGACTTCTTTTTCCAGGGCACCGCTAGCAGCCAATCCAGATAATTACGGCTGACCGTGGATTCCGCGGACATCGGCGGCATAAGCTCCAGACGCTTCAGCTCCTGGATGGCCTTTTCGTGGACTTCCTTGGACATCCCCGCGGTGTCGATCTTCTTTTTCAGCTCGTCGATTTCGCTCTTTTCGCCGCGGCCCAATTCTTTCTGGATGGCCTTGAGCTTTTCGTTCAGGTAATACTCTTTTTGCGCGCGCTCCATCTGGCGCTTCACGCGCGTATTGATGTTGCGGTCGACGTTGAGCTTCTCGAGCTCGATTTCCAGGATGTCCGCGATGCGGTTCAGCCGTTCGAGGGGATCAACTGTCTCGAGCAAATCCTGTTTTTCATCTACAGGGAGCTGCAGGTTGGCGGCAATCGTGTCCGACAAGCGCGCCGGATCGTCCACTCGCGCGGCCGCGATCATCGTGTCGTAATTGAGGCTTTGTGAAAGCTTAATGAATTGCTCGTATAACCCGGTCACTTTTTCGACGATCTGCTTTACCTGGGGCGAATCTTCCACTCGCGCGCCCAGCAGCCGGACCGTCGCGCGGAAGAACCCTTCCTCCGTGGCGATCGACAGCGCTCGAGCCCGCTCCACGCCTTCGACGAGAACCTTGATGTTTCCGTCCGGAAGCTTGACGCTCTGTACGATGTTGGCGAGGGTCCCAACGGCGTAAATCTCTTCCGGCTTGGGGTCGTCCACCGAAGCATCGTGCTGCGTGGAGAGAAAAATCTTCTTGTCGCCAGCCAGCGCTTCTTCCAGTGCGCGTACGCTGGCTTCCCGGCCGACGATAAACGGCGTCATCTGCTGCGGGAAGATGACCATATCGCGCACCGGCATCATAGGTACGCGCTTCATTTCCTGTTTTTCGCGAGTGAACATTCGGTCCCCTGGATTCTGCTTGCGCGACCCCCTAAACAAATCCTGAACGGCCGCAATGTAGGATCGTGGCCCGAGCGGCCTATCCGGCCTTCTCGAGCAAACTCCAATTGATTTCGCGGGTGCGGACCATGTCCGCCGTCACCACAAAATCGCGCACCTTCCGCTGCATGGGGAGGTGGTACATCAGTTCTAGCATGAGGTCTTCGAGGATCATACGCAAGCCGCGCGCGCCGACTTTGCGCTGAAGAGCCAACTCCGCCACAGTCTCGAGAGCGTCGTCCGTAAATCGCAAGCGCACGTTTTCAAATTCGAACAACCGCTGGTATTGCTTGAGCAGCGCGTTCTTCGGCTCCGTCAAAATCTTCACCAGCGCGCCCTTGTCTAGATCGTTCATCACGCCGGCAACGGGCAAGCGGCCCACAAACTCAGGGATCAGCCCGTAGCGGATCAAATCGCCCGGCTGCACTTGCTCGAGCAACTCCGTATTGCGCCGCTGCGGCGTGGTTGGCGCGGAATCCGTATGGAATCCCAGCGAACGCCGGCCCGCCCGCTTCTCGATAATCTTCTCCAGCCCGACAAACGCTCCGCCGCAAATGAATAGGATGTTCGTTGTATCCACCGGCGTAAATTCCTGATGCGGGTGCTTCCGTCCGCCTTGCGGAGGCACATTGGCAACGGTACCTTCGAGAATCTTTAGCAATGCCTGCTGCACGCCTTCGCCGGAAACATCGCGGGTAATCGAAGGGTTCTCGTCCTTTTTCGCGATCTTGTCGATCTCGTCGATATAAATGATGCCTTGCTGCGCCTTCTGGACATCTCCGTCGGCGGCTTGCAACAATTTCAGAATGATGTTCTCGACATCTTCGCCGACGTAACCCGCTTCGGTCAGCGTCGTGGCATCCACGATGGCGAAGGGCACATCGAGCATGCGCGAGAGCGTCTGCGCCAGCAAAGTCTTGCCCGTCCCGGTTGGGCCAATCAGCAGAATATTTGACTTGCTGAGTTCGATGTCGCCTGGCTGCTTGTTCAAGAAAATCCGCTTGTAGTGGTTGTAAACTGCCACCGCCAGTTTCTTCTTCGTGCGGTCCTGCCCAATCACGTAGCCATCCAGGAATTGCTTGATCTCCGGCGGACGCGGAAGCCGCTTGGCCGGCGCGGTGGCCTGTTCGCGCTTCTCATCTTCCAGAATCGTCTGGCAAACGCCCACGCACTCATTGCAGATATAGGCGCGCGGATAGTCCGAAGGCGAACTTATCAGCTTCTCGACCTGCTCCTGGGTCTTGTGGCAAAAGGAGCAGCGCAATGGCTCGTCTGGGTTGAATTTTTTCACTGGTGTGAAGGCCTCGCCTCCGCCGGGCTTCGACGGAGTCTCTACCCACTATTCTAGGCCGATTATTCCCCGAACAAAAGAGAAAGTCGCAGGCTTGCTTTCTTTTTAGAACTGCCGCCCCATTGCCACTTCAAGCCGCAAAGCACTCCGCGACGCGAACTCTAACGATGCTTGAAAATAATCTCGTCGATCATCCCGTATTCCTTGGCTTGCTCGGGATTCATGATGTAATCGCGCTCGACATCCTTCTCAATCCGCTCCACCGGCTGCCCGCTGTGCTTGGCGAGCAGCGTATTGATGGTTGTGCGCATGCGCAGAATCTCTTTTGCGTGCAAGTCAATGTCTGTTGCTTGTCCGCCCAGCCCGGACATCCACGGCTGGTGAATGAGAATGCGCGCGTTCGGCAGCGCAAATCGCTTCTTGGGCGCGCCGCCCGCCAGCAACACCGCCGCAATCGATGCCGCCTGCCCAACGCAGGTCGTCACCACGTCCGGCTTTACGAACTGCATGGTGTCGTAAATCGCGAATCCCGCCGTGATCGACCCGCCCGGTGAATTGATGTACAGCTGAATGTCTTTTTCCGGATCTTCGGCCTGCAGAAACAGCATCTGGGCCGTCGCCAGATTGGCGACGTGGTCATCAATCGGGGTACCGATAAAAATGATGTGCTCTTTCAGCAGCCGCGAATAAATGTCGTAAGCCCGCTCGCCGCGGCTGGTCTGTTCCACCACCATCGGTACAAGCGTCGTTCCGTAGTACTCGGGTTCTTCGAATTTTTTCATTTAGATGAATGTCGCTGGCACTTGACCGGAGTGTTTCACTTCGTATCCGTCGCTGCGTTCGCGGCCGCAACGGTCTTGATCTTGGCATTCTGCGCGAGCCAATCGAGTGTTTTGTCGCTGCGCAGCTTAGCCTTCATCCTATCGAGCGTTCCTTGCTTTGTCAAACGCGCGCGAATTGCTTCCGCCGATTCGCCACCATGGCTGGCCATGTGCTGCAGTTCGTGCGTGATCTCTTCTTCCGTCACGTCGATATTTTCCGCCGTCGCGATGTGATCGATGATCAGTTCCGCTTTCACGTCATCCTTGGCGCGCTCTTCTTGCCTCTTCCGCAGTGTCACCCAGTCCACGTTTACCGCCCGCGGATCCACTCCTTGCGCAGCCAGCGACCGCACCACTCGCTCCAGCCGCACATCCATTTGATGTTCCACCAGCGCTTCTGGTACAGGGAAGTCGTGCAGCTTAACGATTTCCGCCAGAACCTTCTCGTGAAGCAATTCCTTGTGCTTGTGGTCGCGCTGGTGCTCCAGCCCTTCGTGAACTTTCTTCTTCAGTTCGTCCAGCGTCGTTGCGTCGCTCACGTCCTTCGCGAATTCGTCATTTAGTTCGGGCAGTTTCTTAGTCTTGATGCCCAACACTTCCACGGCATAGTGATATTTCTTGCCCGCTAGCTTGGGGTCCGGATAGTCCGCCGGGTATGCGACGTCAAAATTCTTATGATCGCCCGCGTTCGCGCCCTTCAAGTTGGTGTTGAACGGCTCCATCGTCTCTTCCGCACCGATGTGGCAGAGCACGCTCTCTGCTTGCAGCGGATCACCTCCGCCTTCCGGAGTGCCCAGCAATTTCACTTGCGCAAAGTCGCCGTCTTGAATCGCCCGCCCTTCGACCGGTGCAAAGGTGGCCGCCCGCTCACGCATATCCACGAGCGCCTTCGTCTCGTCTTCTTCCGTAATGTCCATCGTCGGCATTTCGAATGCCAAGTTCTTGTAATCGCCCAACTCGAATTCCGGCAGCACTTCAAATACCGCGCGAAACTTGAGCGGCTGCCCCTCGTTAAAGTCCAGTTTGTCCACTTGCGGCTGCGAAACCGGCGTCAGCTTTTGTTCCGCCACTGCTTTTTCCACCCGCTCCGGCACCAGCGACTGCAGCACTTCTCCCTTGATGTCTTCCGCGAACTTCCGCCGGATCAGCGATACCGGCGCTTTGCCCCGTCGGAAACCCGGCACGTTGGCAAGCCGCGCGAATTCCTTCGCCACGCTTTCGATCTTCTTCGTTACTTCTTCCGCTGGAATTTCCAATTCCAACTCGCGGCGGCACGTTGCTTCAGCCATGCGAAATGTCCTCTACTTCCTTCTGAGTAAGCGGCGGGGCATTCCTACCTGCCGTCAGCACTGGCAATCCTGTTAGATGACCTTTGACAATTCAGACCTTGAATAACCGCTTCTTTTCTCGGGATCAGCACGATGCGGCTAGCTTCGATGCACTTCTCTAAGTGGTTGCCGGCGCGCAGATGCATCTTGCTGCGAATCGCCTGAGGCAGTACCACCCGTCCTTTTGTAGAGACTCTTGTTGTCACGGCAAGACAATCTTACTAGGATTCGTTCACCTTGGCTAATCAGCGGCCGCAGGCCGGTCCAATGCCTCTGTCAGGTCGGCGTGCAGCAACCTGTGAAACAGATGCTCGCCCGCTTCGCGCCGCACCGACAGTCTCCCCGCCACATAAGCGCTGGAAGCCAGCCCGCGCTGCACCGCGTCGCAGATGGCCTCATCTTCCTCTTGCACTTTTTCGCTCACTTTGATGCTCGCTTGGTTCTTCTTCAAAGCCTTCTTGCCGATGTCCGCGAAGTAGTAGTCGAACACCACGGCGCATTTATCCACGCCCAGCGGAAACACAAGATTGGTGTCTAGCACTCCTTCGTACGCGTTGATCATGAAGTTCGGATAAATCCACAGATAAAACGCGCGCCCTTGTCGTGTGGCGGCTACTCCTGATTCCTTTTTTGAGCCCAACGAGAGCGGGCTCGACTGCAGGCAAGCCCGCTCGAAATTCTCAATCGTGTACTTCACATACTCGATCACGCTGCTCAATCCCTTGTGCGCGTGCGGCACGTGGTAGCCGCCGTCCAGATAATTGTCCACGTACACTTTCCAATTGCATTTCAGCGTGTAAACACGCCTGTCGAAATATTTCAATTTCTTCGTCATCTGCAGTGGCGCCACAATTTCCGGAATTGCCCCAAGAAATTCCCGCAGCCCTGTTGCCCGGCCATCCAGGTTCACAAACACAAAACTCTCCCAAGTGTCCACCTGCACCGGCACTAACCCGTTCTTCGCGCGGTCGAAATTGCACACGCCCTCAAACTCCACCATCCCTTTCAGCGCCCCATCGTTTCCGTAAGTCCACCCGTGATAAGGACACCGGAACTGCTTCGCGCACCCTTCCGCCTCCGTCACTACCGCCGCCGCATGGTGCCTGCAAACGTTGTAGAACGCGCGCAACTGCCCATCCTCGCCCCGCGCTACCACAATCGGCTCTCCCGCGAGGTCCGCGGTGAAAAAACTCCCCTTGTACCGCACCTGATCCGCGCGCCCCACTGCCTGCCATGTCTTTGAAAACACGCTCTGTTGCTCCAACTCGCCTATGCGCGGCTCAAAGTACCAAGGCGAAGGAATGGTCCAAGCGTGATCCAGCGGATCATTCGGGTTGTAGAGATCCAGCAACTCTCGAATATTGCGTTCCATCCATTTCCTCCGTCTCTTCCTTCCTAAACCTAACCCTACTAGTAGCCATCCTCACTTCATACCCCCAATCGCGGCGCTGGCAAAGCGAAAAGGGAATTGGGACTGGCACCGCACCCAAGAAATTCGCCTCGCAGTGACGCTTGGTGTTGTAGGATGCCACCGATTGGGTGACCGGGCGGAACTCTAAACTGGCGGTGGGAGTAAGCGATGCGCACGATCTTGAGCTTAAGTTTGGCGGGAATACTAATGGTGACGGCGGCGGGGGCGGAAGCACAAGAGTCTTCCCCGAAGCAGGAAGCTTCGTCGAAACAGACGGCGGTTGCGCGCAGTAAGGAGGGGAAGAAATTGTTTGGAGCCGAGGACCTGCTGCGGATTGCGCGGGTAAGCGCGCCCCGGATTTCCCCGGATGGTGCGCACGTGGCGTATTTGGTTTCGTCAGTGACGGCTGGAAAAGAGGGCGACGCGGCTGAGAAGGGTGGCACGCCAGGAAAATTCGTTTCGCAACTTTGGGTGGTTCCTGGGGCGGGGCCCGCGAGCGCGGCGCGGCAATTCACTCGCGGAGAGAAAAGTGTCGCGAACGCGCAATGGTCCCCGGATGGAAGAATCTTGGCGTTTACGAAAGAAGGCACCGAGGAAAAGGATGCGAAATCCCAGGTGTGGTTTCTTTATGCCGATGGCGGGGAAGCCTGGCAGGTGACGAAGCACAAATCGGGAGTGGCTGGATACGAATTCTCGCCGGATGGCAAGACGCTGCTGCTGATTGCTACCGTTCCGGATAGCGCTGAGCAGGAAAAGAGGAAAAAAGACAAGGATGATGCCGTCGTGGTGGATCACGACTTGAAGATGGAACATCTTTGGAGCTGGAACATTGCAACCGGGGAGGGAAAACAGATCACGCACGGAGATTTTACGGTAAGTGATGCGCGATGGTCGCCGGATGGAACGCACATTACCTTCACATCGAACCCCACGCCACGAGCGGACGATGGCAGCTTGCAAACGGCGTGGGTGCTTGAGGTGGCAACGGGGAAGCAGCGCCAGCTCGTGGAGACCAAGGACGCAACGCACACGGCGCGCTGGTCCTATGATGGAAAATGGATCGCATATTTGAGCACAGTTGGCGACGGGATTTATCAACAGAATCTGTTTGTGGTGAGTGCTGACGGAGGCGAATCACGCAAGTTGATGGGTGGCTTCGAGCTAAATGCGGAAGAACCTATATGGGCGCTGGACGGGAAGACGATCTATTTCAGCAGCGTGGACCGCGAGAGCGAGGAAGTGTTCGCGGCGGACGTGGCTGCTGGGACCGTGCGGAGACTGACGGACAAGCCCGGCGTGCTCCACTTAGCGGGAATCAGTGCGAACGGCGGAACGATGGTCGGGACGTGGGCCGATCCGAAGCATCCGGATGAGGTGTTTCGCAGCGACTTGCGTTTTAGCGCCATCGAGCCGATCACGAATCACAATGCCTGGTTGGGAGACTATGCGCTGGGCGAAACCGAGGCGATTCGCTGGAAGAGCACCAAGGATGGAATGGAGATTGAGGGGATCGTGACCAAACCGGTGGGCTATGACGGCTCGCATAAGGTCCCATTTTTGCTGAATCCCCATGGAGGCCCGACGGGCGCTTCGTTGCTTTCGTTCTCGCTAGCCGCGCAGGTGATGGCGGCGAACGGGTACATGGTCTTGCAGCCGAATTTTCGCGGCTCAATTGGCCGGGGCGAAAAATTCGCCCGGGGCAACCAGAATGATTGGGGCAACGGGGATTATAAGGATGACATGAGCGGAGTGCAGGCAGTGGTGGACCGAGGATGGGCGGACCCGGCGCGGCTTGGGGCGTTCGGTTGGTCTTATGGCGGGTACATGACTTTTTGGATCGATACACAGACAGACCGATTCAAGGCGATTTCACCCGGGGCGGGGTTGCCCGATCTCTATTCCATGTATTCGCAAAGCGACATTCACCGCTATATGAGGCAATACTTCGACGAGAAAGCTCCGTGGGACAATTTCCAGGAGTATTGGGATCATTCGCCAATGAAGTATGTGGAGAACGTGAAGACGCCCACGATGATTCTGCACGGGCAATCGGACACCCGCGTCCCCATCCCGCAGTCAGAAGAGTTTTATCGCGCTCTTTCTGAGCGCCACATCCCGGTCGAATACGTGGTCTATCCCCGCGAGAATCATGGGTTCGTGGAGCCGCGGCACCTGGTGGACCGCCTGCAGCGCTATCTGGTGTTCTTTGGCAAGTATTTGAACAATCCGCCGGTCACCGAGCCCAAGGAAGTCGTCGAGCACATGCAGAAAGATTTGCCATAGCCCGCCGCGAACCGCCCAGATTGCACCCCATGACGTTTGTTTTATCTCCAGAGCTTTTAGGGCTTACTTAGGATGACGATGGTGCGGGAGACAGGAGTTGAACCTGCACGGCCTTTCGGCCACAAGATCCTAAGTCTTGCGCGTCTGCCAGTTCCGCCACTCCCGCAGTGGATGACTCTATTCTACAAGCTCGGGAACTTCCGCTCCACCGCGATTTTGGGCACCCTTTTGAATGCCCTCGCCTAGGCACCAGGATGCTCGCGATGGTGCTGGATTAGTGAGGGGGCTTAGCGCATAATAGTCTTGTATAGATGACAGTTTCTTGGCTTGTGTCCCCCCGTCAAGATCCCAAGGCCTATCCTAAGAAGCGAGCACGGGTGTCGCTGCGAACGAGGGCAGCGCCATGATTATTCAAGAGCACGGCGATCATCTCATCTTGATTCGCCAGACCGACCATGCTGTCCTGTCGGGCTATTTTGCGCGTGAAGCGGGCAACGAAGTCTTTGCCCGGCCCGAGCCTTTTGATTCGTTCCTGCGCGCTGCCACGGAGCACGACAACGGCTGGAACGAGTGGGAACTTCAGCCGCACACCGACCCTGTCACGTTTTTACCGTACACCTTCATGTCTCTGCCCACTTTAGAGCACATGGATCTCTACCAACGAGGAATCGAACGCGTCGTCAAAGTGGACCGCTACGCCGGTCTCTTGGTCAGCATGCACTGCACCGGCTTGTACGATAAAACGCGCGCTACGATGCCGGGATTTTCCGCCAAGTACGTTAAATCCCAGGAAGCTCCCCTCGTCAATGATTTTCTGCAAAGGTTGCGTCTGCAGCAATTGCGACTGAAAGTGGACCTTCGTGGCGATCCAGCCACAAAAAGCTTTGCCGACGAAAAATGGTTGCAGGCCAACGCTCAACGTCTTGAGGCGTTTGATCGTCTCTCGCTTTATTTTTGCCTCGGACCGATGGAACCCGCCACGATCGACGCCGTGCCCGCCGACTATCAAGGCATGGAAGTGGATTGGGATCTGCAGCCGGAGGAAAACAACGCGGCCACCCTGGACCCTTACCCCTTCCGCCGCGACCCGCTCGAAATCAGCATACTGGCGCGGCGAATTCCCAAGCGGCGCTATGCGGATGATCTTGAGCTTCAGAAGGCGCTGGCCCAGGCGTCTTACTTCGGCCAGAAGTTTACGCTACGGGCTGGAGGCACAAGGATGCGCTCGCGAGTCGCCGGGCACTGACAGAAAACCGCGTCCTCCGCAATCGAAGCGGTTGCGTTGTTAGTTTTGTGGATGCGTCGCGCGTTCAATGCCCTCCGCAATGCGCACGACGAGTAAGGAGAGCTCCAGCAGGACCCTGGTAACGAGAATCCCGACGAAAAGAGACACGATTCCCACGACCAAATTGATTAGTCCTTGCGCGGGAGACTGCTGATAACCAAGCACAACAAAGGCTACGACCGTTACGCCACCAAAAAGAATGCCGAGAATATACAGCAGCTTAGCAATGCGGCGAGTAAGCTGCTGCTGGAACGAGAAGTCGAAAAGGCCCACAAAGAAGTTCTTTTCATCGGCCATGTGGCCTCCTGAGCACACCAAACGATTTTGCTTGCTGGGATATTAAAGTTAGTACGGCTATTTGGTGCTCGGTGTCAAGGAAACTATCGGCAGCGTTCCGATCAAGTGCACATTGCGAGGAGGGGCGAAATATTTGCTACCATTTTCAATCCAATGGTGCAGCCCTTTCTTCTTGACAATCACCTCGCGCACGTACATCTTGGTTGGCTTCGTCGCCGCCCGACGCGAACCGTCTGGAGGCGGAGAGGCGAACTCGCTCACTTATGACCAAGGTCCGGCTCTGCTTCCACGATCGCTGCTTTGATGGCACTGCTTCCGCCGCTCTCTTTTACCGTTTTTATCGCGAGCGCTTTGACCAAAAAGCGGAATTCGGCTTCACGGGAATGACACACCGCGCCGCGCAGCCTTGGGAAGCCGGCTTGTTCGATGGCGACGAAAACGTCATCGTTGATTTCAAGTTTTCAAATTCACCCAAAGTGACCTGGTGGTTCGACCATCATCAGAGCGCGTTTCTCACACCTGCCGACGCCGAACAATTCCGCAAGCAGCCCGGACCTCGCATGTTTTATGAACCGGATTACAAATCCTGCACGAAGTTGATTGCTACGATCGCGAAGGAGAAATTCGGCTTCGACACCAAGCCTCTCGAGAATCTGATCTATTGGGGCGACATAATCGATGGAGCGCAATATCCGTCGCCGGAGTCGGCCGTCGAGATGTTGGAACCTGCGACGCAACTCGCTTTGGTGATCGAAGCGGCGCCGGAAAATGGCTTGCCGGCACGAATTATCCCGGAGCTGGCTTACCGCCCGCTCGCCGAAATGGTGAAGCTGCCGCTGGTGGCCAAGCATCTTGGGCCGCTGCTCGAGCGGCACCGCAAATCGATTGAAATTTTGCGCGAGAGGATTGATGCGCGCGACGGCGTTATTTTCTTCGACGTCAGCGACCTGGATCTCGAGGGCTACAACAAATTCATTCCCTATCTGCTGCACCCGGAATGTGTGTATTCCGTAAGCCTCAGCGCTTCCGCGGTACGCGCTAAAGTTTCTCTGGGCACCAACCCATGGAATCAGGCGACCGCTAATCAGAACCTGGCCTCGCTGGCCGAAAAATTTGGCGGCGGCGGTCATCCCCGCGTGTCGGCAATCTCGTTCGAACCAGGAGACGTGGCTCGAGCACGCGAGGTCGCGCGCGGCCTGGCGGG
>DATKHV010000076.1:0-15003 GCA_035510055.1 Candidatus Cybelea sp.
AGGGCGTTCCTTGCTCAAGCAGGACGTGCCCCGTTATACTCGCACTTCACCGCTTCTTGAAAGGATTTTCCCGTTGCAATTTGAGCCTCGCGATCAGTTTGAGCAGCGTCTGAAGAAACTCGAACAAATCCAGGCGTTGGGACAGGATCCTTATCCCCGCGAATTTCGCTGGACGGATACGCCGGCAGCGCTGGTCGAACAGTACGGGGGGACGAGCGCGCCGGAGCTCGAAGCCAATAAGCGTGAAGTGCGGGTGGCCGGGCGCCTGGTTTCCTATCGCTTGATGGGCAAGGCGGGCTTCGCCCATCTGCAAGGATCGGGAAAAAGAATCCAGATTTATGTGAGAAAAGACGTAGTTGGGGAGCAGGGATTTCAACTATTTCACCTGTTGGATCTGGGCGATTCCCTGGGGGTTCGCGGGCACCTGTTTCGAACCAAGACCAATGAATTGTCGGTTTGGGTCGAGCAGCTTTTCTTTCTTTCCAAGGCTTTGCTCCCGCTGCCGGAAAAATGGCACGGCTTGACGGATGTCGAGCTGCGTTACCGCCAGCGGTATCTCGACCTGATCGCCAACGAAAAGTCGCGCCAGGTGTTCGAGACGCGTGCCCGGATCGTCCGGGAGCTGCGCAAGTTTTTTGATGCCCGCGGCTATATCGAAGTCGAAACGCCGATGATGCACCCTATCGCGGGAGGTGCGACCGCGCGGCCGTTTACGACCCACCACAAGACGCTGGACATCGATCTTTATTTGCGGATCGCGCCTGAGCTTTACCTGAAGAGGTTGACGGTCGGTGGATTCGACCGCGTTTACGAAATCAACCGCAACTTCCGCAACGAAGGCATTTCCACGCAGCACAATCCGGAATTCACGATGCTGGAGTTCTACGAGGCTTACAGCAATTATCGCGATTTGATGGATATGAACGAGCAACTCTTCGCCCGGCTGGCAGAGAACATCACTGGCTCGACCACCGTCAAGTACGGCGAAGCCGAGCTTGATTTTTCGAAAATGCAGCGTCTCACCATGCGCGAAGCGATCGTCAAGTATTGGCCCGCCGGCGCAGGCCAAGCCCCCACCTCGGAAAAACTAGCCTCCCCAGGCGGCGCCGAAGAAACCGCAAATCGCTATAACCTTTGGGCCAAAGGGGCCGCTGCGCCTTACGCCGCAGCCCAAGGAACTTTGCTGGATGGAGAATGGACCGGGCTCCTTTTTGAAACGATAGCCGAAGACAAGCTGATCCAGCCGACCATCCTTTACGATTTTCCGACCGACATTTCGCCTCTTTCCAAGCAAAAGCCGGAAGATCCTTCGCTGACGGAACGCTTCGAGATTTATATTGCGGGAATGGAACTGGCCAATGGCTTTTCCGAGTTGAACGACCCGGCCGAGCAGGAGCGGCGTTTTCTGGCACAGATGGCCGAAGGCGGGGAAGAAGTCCCCAAGCAGCTGGACGTCGATTATATTCGCGCGCTCTGCCACGGCATGCCGCCGACGGCTGGCGAAGGCATCGGCATCGACCGCTTGACGATGTTGCTGACCGATTCGCCCTCCATCCGCGACGTTATCCTGTTTCCTTTGTTGCGGCCCGAAAGCAGCGCCGCATCCTCTTACCAAGGACATGGCGCCTAACGTATTCTTCGGAACCACCATGCGATTCGAATGGTTCGTGGCCCAGCGGTACTTGTGGTCGCCGTACCGGCCGGCGGTGCTGCGGCTGGTCACACTGTTTTCCATGGTCGGTGTGGCCGCCGGTGTAGCCACCCTGGTGGTCGCGCTTTCCATGAACACGGGCTTCCGCGAGACGCTCGAGGAACGCTTACTGGGGGTGACCGCCCATGTGTCCCTCACGCGGCCTGGCACCAGCGGAATCAAGAATTACGAAGAAATGGCCAGCAAGCTCGCCGCGGCCACCGGCGCGCGCTCCGTCACGCCCGCGATCTATCAAACCGTTCTGCTATCCTTCGCCGGGCAAGCGCGCGGCGTGGTTAGCAAAGGGATCGCTCCCGAGCGCGAGCGCAAGAGCGATCGAGCGCTAGAACGCATCGTCGCCGGAAACCTAGACTTTTCCCCGGACGCGGAGGGCATTGACGCGCTGCTCCTCGGAAAGCAGATTGCCGAGGAATGGAAGGTTTCTCCAGGCGATTACGTGACGCTCATGAGTCCGCAGGGAAGATTGACTCCCTATGGTTTGATGCCGCGCACGCGGCGGTTTCGTGTCGCCGGAGTGTTTGATTCCGGTTTTTATGATTACGACGAAAATTGGTGTTTCATGACGCTAGCCGCGGCGCAAAGCCTTTCCGGCGCGGGTGACGTTGTCAATGTGCTCGAATTCCGCTTGCATCAGCCAGAACGCGCGGGCGAAATTGCTGAGCAAGTTCGGCGAGCCGCCGGCCCAGGTTTTTCTACCTCCACTTGGATGGAGGAAAATCGCGCGCTGTTCCGCGCGTTGCGCCTGGAAAAGCTCGTAACCGCGATCTTCATGGGCTTGATTACCTTCGTGGCCGGCCTCAATATTCTTGTGGTACTTTCCATGACGGTCACCGATAAGTCGCGGGACATCGCCGTCCTGCGCTCCCTGGGTGCCCGCCGCGAGCAGATCCGCACGATTTTTCTTTGGCAAGGAATGAGCATCGGAACCGCTGGCACGCTCGCGGGTCTCTTGCTCGGTTACACGTTTTCGTTGGTGGCCGGAAGTTACCATCTGATTCCTCTCGATCCGCAGGTTTACGCCGTCCCTTACGTGCCTTTTCATCCGAGTGTTTTCGATGGCTTGTGGATCAGCACCGCGGCCATGGCCATTTCGATGGCGGCAACCATTTTGCCGGCCCGGGCTGCGGTACGGCTCCTGCCCGTGGAAATTCTGCGCTATGAGTAAGGAAAAGAGAACGCCATCCTTTTCGAGTTTGTTTGGCGCGAGATTTGCTCCTATTCTGGTTCGAAAGCAGGTGGGTAAGGCCGCGGTGCATCCCGCAACCCTGGCTTTGGCCAAAGCCCGCCGCAAGCTGTTGATAGCAAAAAGATTATGGGTGTTCGAGTTTTAAGCAAAAGTGCCCTCTTTTCGGCAGGCAGTGGACTGGCGAAAATAGGAACACTTTGGGCCGCTCCGAGTGCCAATTTAGAGTGGCAGAGCGGCACGGCGGTTCGACTAGAAGCATCTAAAAAGAGTAGCTCTGAGCGCGTCGGCAGGCCGGACCACCGGAGCAAGACAGAAGACGAATGAACCAGCAAACACCATTCGCGAGCGGGGTAACGACCGAAGAAGCGCGGGGCGCCGCGGTCGTTCTGGAATCGCGCGGATTAGAGAAAACCTACGGCAGCGGCGAGAAGAGCATCTCCGTGCTGGTGGATGCCAATTTGAGTTTGCGCAAAGGCGAGATGGTGGCCATCGTGGCACCATCAGGAGCTGGCAAAAGTACTTTACTGCACCTGCTGGCCGCGCTAGACACGCCGACAAGCGGTACAGTATACTTCGCATCGAAAGCCATTGAATCGATTGATGACGCGGCGCTGGCGGAATTTCGGAATCGTGCCATTGGATTTTTGTGGCAACGCCACCAGTTGTTACCTGATTTTACGGCTGCGGAAAACGTAGCCATGCCGTTGTTGGTGCGCGGCGACAGTTTTGCTTCTGCGCTGGGGATGGCGCGGAAGTGGATCGCGGAGGTGGGCTTGGAAAATCGGGCCGATCACCGCGCAGGGGAACTCTCCGGAGGGGAACAGCAGCGCGTCGCGATTGCCCGGGCGCTCGTCACTGGGCCGTCAGTGCTGCTGGCGGATGAACCTACCGGAGATCTGGACGAGCAGAATGCTTGGGCCGTGTTCGAGTTGCTGGAACGGTTGCACCGCACGTACCAGTTGACGTCGTTAATCGCGACGCACAACCTGGCGCTCGCCGCGCGGTGTGACCGGATACTGGCGCTAGAGCATGGCGTTCTGCTAACTCGCGGGGCTTCGGCCTCCGCGAGCGGGACCCCCGGGGGAGAAGCGAGCTAACGTGTTCGAACGCTACACAGAGAAAGCGCGTCGCGTCATCTTTTTCGCAAGGTACGAAGCCAGCCAGTATGGCAGCCCGTATATCGAGACGGAGCATTTGTTGCTCGGCTTGATGCGCGAGGACAAGGCCCTGGCTAATCGTTTCCTGCGCCAGCAAGGCTCGATCGAATCGATACGCAAAGAGATTGAAGCCCGCATCACCATCCGCGAGCGCATCTCCACGTCCGTCGAAGTGCCGCTTAGCGCCGAGTGCAAACGCATCCTTAATATGGCCGCGGAAGAAGCCGAGCGCCTGGGGCACAAGCACGTCGGCACCGAGCACCTGCTTCTCGGCATCCTGCGCGAAGAAAAGTGCTTCGGCGCGGAAATCTTGATGGAACGCGGCTTGCGTCTTTCCACGTTGCGCGAAGAGTTGGCGCGCACGTCCGGCGAAAAAACGGCGGCAGCGCGGCCCAAAGAAACATCTCTGCTTGCGGAATTCAGCCGCGACCTGACGCAAGCGGCTTCAGAAGGTTCTCTCGATCCGCTCGTGGGACGCGAAGGTGAAGTCGAACGCGTCATTCAGATTTTGTGCCGCCGCACCAAGAACAATCCCGTTCTGATCGGCGAGCCCGGCGTGGGTAAGACCGCCATTGTTGAGGGGCTCGCGCAGCGCATTTCCGATGGCGATGTTCCGCCTTTCCTGGCCGACAAACGCATCCTGTCTCTCGATCTTTCCCTGATCGTTGCCGGCACCAAGTACCGCGGGCAGTTTGAAGAGCGGCTGAAAACCATCATGAAAGAATTGATGGAGAGCCAGAACTCCATCGTATTTATCGACGAGTTGCACACGCTGGTGGGAGCCGGCTCTGCCGAAGGTTCGCTGGACGCCGCCAACATTTTGAAGCCCGCTCTTTCCCGTGGAGAGATTCAGTGTATCGGCGCGACCACCCCGGGCGAATACCGCAAGTCCGTGGAGAAAGACCGCTCGCTGGAGCGCCGCTTCCAATCCGTGAAAGTGCCCGCTCCCGACGAAGAGCAAGCCGTACAAGTCATCCAAGGCGTCCGCGAGCGCTACGAAAAATTCCACGCCGTCAGCTATACCGACGAAGCGCTACGCTATTCCGTCTATCTTTCAAACCGCTATATCCCCGACCGTTTCCTCCCGGACAAAGCCATCGACCTGATTGACGAAGCTGGCGCGCGCGTGAAGCTGCGACAGGCTACCGTCCCGGAAGAAGTCGGCGAAGTCCAAAAACGCGTAAAATTCATCACTCATCGCATGGAAACGGCTATCGCCAATCACGAATTTGAAAAGGCGCGTTTTTATTCCGAGGAAGAGCGCAAGGAAAAAGAAAATCTTCGCGGGTTGCGCGAGCGCTTCAAGCTGGACGATGCCTCCACGGGCATCGTGACGCGCGAAGACATCGAGGAAGTCGTTTCCCGCTGGACCGGCATCGGCGTCACCTCCATCAAGGAAGACGAACAGCAAAAGCTGCTGCGCATCGAGCCGGAACTGCACAAGCGCGTCATCAGCCAGGACAAAGCCATTACCGCGTTGGCTCGCGCCATTCGCCGCAGCCGCGCGGGCCTCAAGTCGCCGCTGCGTCCAGTAGGGTGCTTCTTCTTCCTCGGACCGACTGGCGTAGGCAAAACGGAAGTTGCTCGCCGCCTTGCCGAGTTTTTGTTTGGTTCGGAGAAGTCGCTGGTGCGCTTCGATATGTCGGAGTTCATGGAGAAGCATTCGGTCTCGAAGCTGATTGGCGCCCCTCCAGGGTACGTGGGCTACGAAGAAGGCGGGCAATTAACGGAGCGCGTTCGCCGGACGCCTTACTCGGTCATCCTGCTGGATGAAATCGAGAAGGCCCATCCGGACGTCTTTAATATTTTGTTGCAAGTGTTTGAAGACGGCCAATTGACGGACGGGCTCGGCAATACCGTGGATTTCCGGAACACCATCATCATCATGACTTCCAATCTCGGCGCGCGTCATTTACAAAAGCGCACCGCGATGGGCTTCCAGTCCGGCGCCGATGAAGCTTCGCAGAAAAGCATGGAAGATATGGTGATGACCGAAGTAAAGCGGGCGTTCAATCCGGAGTTCCTGAACCGGCTGGACGAAGTGATTATTTTCAATCCGCTCGGCGACGATGACCTGCTCCGCATTATCGATTTGCTGGTGGGCCAGCTGAACGACACGCTGATCCACCGACAGGTGCAGATTGTCGTTTCGCCGGAAGCCAGACAGTGGATCCTCGAGAAAACGTGTGCCGACCGCAGTTATGGGGCTCGTCCGTTGCGCCGGGCTTTGCAGAAGTATGTGGAAGACCCGCTCTCCGAGGCGCTCATCCAGGGTGGAATCCAAAGGCCCGCGACATTGCAGATTTACGTCGCCGGGGAAGGCCTCTCGTTCCGTCCGGTCGGTGAGGCAACCCCGGTCGTCCACTAGCGAATCTGACACAACGCAAGATGGTCCTGACCGGGTCGGGACCACGCACGGCTGGCCCCACACCGGGTCCAGCGGGAGAATAACAACTTGAGTTCGGGGGCGCGGCCTTGCTAACCTCATCGGCCGCTCAAAGAAGGGTTTGTTTGCCGTTTGGTTTTTTCGCAGCTCGCATGAGGTGCATGATCGCCGTGGTGTTGCTTTCGGCGATCGGGTCCCTCGCGGCCATGCGGGAAGACTCTCGCGGAGAGGCGTCCTCGTCTGCGCTTTCCTACCTTTTCTCCGCTTCTTTTGATTACGCTACCGGAAAAGACGTTATCGAGGACCGTTCCTCGCCCCAGGCGCAAGCCGCCGCGCAACAGCAGCCGATCACCATCGACCACATCGAATTCGTTGGCAACCGCCGCGTTCGCAATGACACCCTCCGAGCGCGCATCTTCAGCCGGCCCGGCGATGTCTACAATGAAGAAACGTTGCGGCGCGATTTTCAGGCTCTCTGGAATACCCAGTTTTTCGAAGACGTGAAGCTGCGCGTCGAGGACGCTCCCAAGCCCAATCAGAAAGTCATCATCTTTGAGGTCAAAGAGCGCCCGCAGATTCGCCGCATCCGCTACGACGGCATTCACTCTATTTCTGAATCGGACATTCTCGACCGCTTCAAGGAACGCAAAGTCGGTCTGAGCGTCGAAAGCCAGTTCGACCCCACGAAAATCAAGAAAGCGGAAGTGGTGCTGAAGGAATTGCTCGGCGAGCACGGCCGCCAGTTCGCCAAAGTCACTCCGCAGTACGAGCGCATCGCTTCGAGCAACGCCGTCATCCTCGTTTTCAAGATCGATGAGGGCCCCAAGGTCAAAGTCGGCAAAATTAAATTTACCGGAAACCACGCTTTCAGCGACCGCAAGCTGATCCGCGCCATGCGCCACGACCGGCCCTATTCGATTCCACTGTACTTCTGGGATATCGCCGTGCTCACCAAGACTTACGACCGCGAAAAATTAAGCGAGGATCTGGAAGTGGGCGTTCGCGGGCTTTATCGTGACAATGGCTATTACAAAGTCTCCGTCGGCGAACCCATTCTCGAAAATATCGACACGCAAAGTTACCGTCTCGGCGTTCCTTTCACCGGACGCTCCCACGGCAAAGCCGTCAACATCACCATCCCCATCGAAGAAGGTGAGCGCTTCCGGATGGGCACGCTCAAGATCGTGAGCTCCGACCCGGACAAAGCCTTGTCCCTCAAGGTCGATGCCCTCAAAGCGGCCTTCCCGCTAAAACCAGGCGACTTGTTCTCCACCGAAAAAGTTCGCAAAGCCCTCGAGACCTACGGCAAAATTTACGGCGAGTACGGCTTCATCGATTTCACTCCCGAGCCGGACACCGAAGTCGACGATGCCAACAAAATCATTAACCTGACGCTGCGCTTTGACGAGCAGAAACAGTATTTCATTCGCCGCATCGACTTCAGCGGCAACACCACCACCCGCGACAAAGTCATCCGCCGCCAGTTGGTTCTTGACGAAGGCAGCCTCTTTAACAAGCGCTTGTGGGAACTAAGCATTCTGCGCCTCAATCAGCTCGATTACTTTGATCGCATCGAAGCCGACAAAGCCGCCGAGATCAAGCGCAACAACAAAGATGGCACCGTCGACATCAATCTCAAGCTCAAGGAAAAGGGCAAGCAGTCCATCGGTTTGCAGGGCGGCGTTAGTGGCTTGGCCGGCAGCTTCATCGGCCTCACTTACCAGACCAACAACTTTCTCGGCTTGGGCGAGACTCTAACTTTCTCGGCGCAGTTCGGTGATCTCTCGCGCAATTTCATGTTTGGTTTCACTGAGCCTTACCTTTTTGACCGGCCCATCTCTTCGGGTTTCACACTCTTCTCCAGCCGCTACAATTTCAATCAAGCCCAGCAAGAAGCGCTCTTGACCCAGCAGTCCGTCAGCATCAACCCGCAATACGTCCAGAACTACACGCAAAACAGCACCGGCTTCACGCTTTTTGCCAGCTACCCGGCCCGGCGCTTTTCCTTCGCTCGCTTCGGGCTTCAGTACGGCCTCACCCGCACCAACATCACTTCCTTCAACGCCGCCTCCACCCTGCTGTTCGAGTCCATTCAATTCCGCAGTCTCACGGGTCCGAGCGCCCTCGACGGCATTATTTCCAGCACCATCACTCCTTCCGTCACCTACAGCTCGATCGACAATCCCGTCAATTCAACACGGGGCAAAAGTTTCTTTTATTCCGTTCCGATTTCCGGACTGGGCGGTAACGTCAAGAGCATCAGCAACATTGTCGATGTGAAGTACTTCCATCCGGTACGCAAGCGCAGAAACGTCATTGGCCTGCATTTCTCGGGTGCTTTTATCACCTCCTACGGGTCGACCACTTCCACTTGTCCCAATCCCCCCATCGCCGGCTCGCCTTGCACTCCGGAATTGGTTCATAATGAAGTCCCCCCGTTCAGCCGCTTGTACATGGGCGGTGAGGGCGATATCCGCGGCTACGATATACGCTCCATTTCGCCGGTGACTTTTATTCCCGAAAACAACCAGACACTGATTTCCTATCACGACGCCACTTCGGGCGGCACCGTGCGCTCGTTCACCGTGCCCGTGCTCACCTACGTTGCCACGTTGCCGGGCGGGGACTTGCAAGGATTCGGCAACTTCGAGTACCGCATCCCCATCGTGGGATCGACGGTTACCGCGGGCCTCTTTGCCGATGCCGGAACGGTCGGTGTCCTTCGCCGCAGTGCTCTGCAACTCAGCACGTCCGGCTTTCAGAATCTCCAGAGCCAGTTTCCCAGCGCGGTAAGTCAGAATGGCCTCACCCAGCAGCTGGGCCTGGCCCCGGGAACCAATTTCCGCTTGCGTGGTTCCACCGGAATCGAATTCGTTGTGCAGCTGCCGATCATTCAGGCGCCCTTCCGGATTTATTATGCGTACAACGTGCACCGCCTTCACGATCAGTTGATCGCCAAGCAGCCGTTCCTGGAGCCCGATGAGCTTAGAAGTCTGTGCAACAATTTCGGTGGTGGCTCGGGTTGCAATGCGACCCCTATGAACCCGCTCTCATTCAGCCAATATGCGCTCGAAATAGCTCCTGAACTCAACTTCATCCAGAATAATCCGGGCCGCTTGAATTATTTCGAGCCCAAGACGACTTTCCGCTTCACCGTCAGCCGGACGTTCTAAAGGGCAGCACGTTGCGGAGGGATTTAGCGAAGTGGGAGAAAGAATTTGGTAAAAGAAAGCTGCTAACGCCAGCGCCTCGGGAACATCCGCGACGCGATTGTGTGGGGGAAATCGTGCGAACGAAAGTAGTTGGGTTCTCCAGTCTGGTTGGTCCTTGCCTGGCCGTCATTGGGCTCTTGTCCATGACTGGCTGCGGCAGCAGTAGCACCGCCAACGTCGTCACCGTGGTCGTTACCTCGTCTGTGGGGCAGACCCTCATCCTCGGCCAGTCCACGAACCTCACGGCCACCGTCAGCGGCGCGTCTAATACGAGTGTCAACTGGGAGCCCGGTCAACCCGCAGGAACGCCCTGCACCTATACCATAACTCCAGCAACCGCGACCAAACCCAACGCCGCCGTCGCTTGTCCCAAAGATGGTTCTTTTGGGACGCTCACCAATATCCAGACCACCGGGACCGCCACTTACACCGCGCCGAGCAAGATTCCGGATCAAACCACCTATCCCAGCCTGCAGCTGATCTTCACCGCCCAGTCTCAGGCCAACACCAATAAATCCGGGACGATTACGATCACCCTCGACTCCGGCGTCAGCGTGGTGCTCAATCCCCCGACCGCCACGGTCCCCACCAACGAACCGCAGTCCTTCAGCGTTCAGCTTACCAACGACCTTCAGGGCAAGGGCGTTACCTGGCTCATCACCCAGCAGGTTCCCACTGCGACGATTCCTTATCCTCAGCTCAAGACTTGCAGCCCTACCTGCGGCACCATTACGCCCAATGCCACCAACCCCAACTTGGCTAACTATACGGCTCCCGCCACCGTGCCCACCAGCATCACACCGCCCGACTCCACCAACAAAAATTCACCCGCGAACCTCACGATCGTGGCTACTTCCGCGGCCGACAATACCCGGATCGCCGTCGGCACCATCACCGTCGTTGCCGGCGGCCCCATCAACTTTACCGGAATTACTCCGACGATCGCTCCGCAAGGCGCCGCTTTCTGGGACATCTATCTCGCCGCCCCGAACATCTCCTCGGCTTCGCAAATCACACTCAATTTCCAGGACAGCGCCAACCCCAACAATTTCATTGGTTCAGCAACCTACAATTCGACGGGTTCGACGAATAATCCCTCAACCAGCCAGATCAAGATCCTCTTTCCCATCCCCATCACCACCACCACGAACGGCGTCACCACCGTCAGCAACCCGCAGTCCACCGGCGCCCGGCTTCGTCTCACGGCCGATGACCTCCACCCCGCGAACCTTCAGTCCACCGGAACGTTATCCGCCTATGTGAGCGTCACCGATCCGGGCCAACCGGTGACCCCGGCTCCGCCCACCCAGCCGGTTCTCACCCCCAATCCCTACACTTTTCAGCTCGTACCGGTCCGGGCTACTTCGATTGCCTCTGTTCCAGACGACATTGTCCAGGGGCAGGCCACGCAGAACACCCAAGTCATCGTTGACGGTGGTTATTTTGGTCCGGGCGATCAGAACCTTACGGTAGTCTCTTTTCTAGGCAACGCCTTGGACAAACCCGGCGCCACGTCGACCGCGCGCCAGTTAAACACCGTTCTTACCAATCCACTGGTCACCGAGGTCAATTCTCCCGGCACCCCTCCGGGTCTCTATCCCTTGTCGGTTTCAAACAGCGCTAAGCCCGCTCCCCTGGTCAACAATGGTGCAATCACCAATATCGCTATTTTCCCGGACTTTTCGGTTACCCCGCCTGCTGTTGTCACCGCTTCACCGGGGTTAGCCGCCGGTAGCAACCCCAGTGCGGTCGACATCGATCCTATTCTCGAAGTACTTGTCGTTGCCGATCCCGGCTCCAGCACTGTGCGTTTCTTTTCGATTGTCCCCCCCACGGCAACTACTCCTGCCTCGCTCACGCTGCTCAGCACCGTGGCTAGCACCCCTCAGGCTCCACTTAACTTTCCGACCGGCCTTTCCGTGGACACCACCAATCACACCGTGGCGGTAGTGAACTATGGCAGCCAGACGGTCAACAATGGCCAGTCCACCATCACCGGCCAGAGTGTCACGGTCTTGAACATTCCCGGTTCCCCTTCACCCATTACACCTTTCTTCGTGGATCTGTCTGGCGCTCTCCAGGGTTCCGTTTCTCCGGCTCCCATGCCCTACGCCATTGGCGTCGATTCCGATTCGCATCTGGCGCTGGTCGCTTACTCTTCCACTTCCGCGGCTTCGCCTGCCAACCTCGGCTTTATCGTGAATTTGAACGCCGATTCCCCCTCTAGTCCTCCGAATGAATGCGTGGTCGACCACGCCCTCAATTCCGGGTCGACCAAAATGGGACAATGCATCTTCGCGCAGGTCACTTTGAATACCGGCGCCTATCCGCAGATCGCCATGTCCCGACACGGTCACACGGCTCTGGTTACTCCAGGTGGTTCGGGCGTCATTCGCGGCGTGGATGTCACCAAGCCTTCGGCGGGGAATTTCGTAACTTCCGCCTCCCTCGCTGCCGGCGTGGTGACCGTCACGGTGGATACTACAAAGTGCCCCCCCGGGGTACTTACGGCGGCCTCCGGTACCACGGTATGTCCGATGACCTTAATTCCCGGTAACGCTGGCAGCGTGCTCATTTCTGGACTGGTGGCAACGAACACCGCGAACAATACGCTCTTCAATGGCGTCTATTCCGTCAACGTCACCAGCAGCACCACCTTCACCTACGTTGTCAATTCTACGGCCAGCGATACGGCTACACCCCCCAACAGCACCACCGCGACCGTCTTCTATGGCCCCCCGGACGAGATTTTCTCGGTCTCCGCAACCGTACAGGGCGTGGCGATTAACCCGGTCACCAACACTGCCGCCATGGCCGATGCCAACGCCGCGGGTGGTCAAAGCGGCGCTCCGCAGATCGACTTGCTCAGTGCCCTTGACCAGTCGGTTTCCTCCATCAACTTCTCAGCGGATTGCACGGCTTTCACGACTTCTTGCTCCACCTCCATCGAACTGGGGACTACGGATGTCGCTTGGCAACCGTACACCAATGCACTGGTCTCCTATAACCCTACCCGCAATGAAGTTTCTGTCTCCGATCCCGTCGGTGGCAAGCGCTACGCCTTCGCATGCAATCACGCTCTGCCTTGCGCCTTTGGCACCGCCCAGGTCGATCCAGCCCAGATCAAGCTTTCCGGTAGCGGCACGGCCACCCTTAACGCCCAGAGCACGCCTCCGTTGCAGAATGGGACCACCAACTCACTCACGCTCTTCGGCGGCCTGGCTGTCGATCCCTCGACCAACCAGGCTTTCGTCGTCAAATCCGGTAGCGGCACCATCGACATCGTCGATTTGGGAAGCGTTTTCACAACCACTCCCATCAAGTCCGCGCATATCAACGAACTAATCGTTCCCAGTTCACCTCCGGCCGGCTGCCCGCAGTCCACCACGAGCAACCCCATCGTCAGCGGCATTCCGAACACCATCTTTCCCGAAGGAACGCTGACTTCGGCCACCGACCTCTGCGGCGTGCAGATTTTTGGTACCGGTTTCCTAGCCTCCGGCAGTGGCACAACCCAAGTGCGGCTGGATGGTGTGGCGCTGCCTTCCGCAAATGTGACGGTGGCTAGTCCGCGGCAACTCACGGTCACGATCCCGGCTACGCCATTTTTGGCTGTGCCGCACAAATATGCCGTCGATGTGCTCACCTCCGGCGGCAGCGGCCCCAGCGCCCAGTCCAACGCCACGGACTTCTATGTCGTTCAGGCTGTCGACATGTCCAAGATTTGCACCGATGCCAGCGGCAATCCCACCAACACCCAGCCGTCTTCCGTCGCTATTGCCGACCAGCTGGCCAATGGGCCCTTCTCGCCCATCGCTGTGGTTTCTAGCACCGGCTGCAACAGCATCTCGGTCATCGACATCAATCCCACCATTACCGTAAACGGACAGATGCAGCCCAATCCCACTTTCGGGCAACTCCTTGGCAAACCCATTGGCGTTGGCGCAAATCCCCAGGGCATCGCCATCAGTCAGCGCCGCGGTTTGGCTGTCGTGGCTAACAACGGCGCCGCCACCGCCTCGGTCATCGATCTCACTGCCAATCCTCCGGCGCAAAAAGTTCCTGACGTGCCCACGGGCACAAATCCCACGGGCGTTGCCGTCAACGACCCCACCGACGCGGCCATCGTTGCCAACACGGGTTCCAACACCATTACCATGCTCAATCTGGGCTTGCTCTTCCCTGCGGCCGGCACTACTCCGCCCACCACCTTGACTCCCACGAGCATCGGCGGCATTCAGTCGCCAATCGCCGTGGCCACCGATCCTGACCGCGGCACCAACAATCAGGGCATCGCCGTGGTCACTTCTTTGGAATTGCAAAGCGGCCAACCGCCTTTGGGAGCTCTGGCGGTCGTGGAGATTGGTCTTGAAACTCCGCAGTTGAGCACCACCATTCCCTCCGGCTCTGTGAACGCCACGCCCACGGGCATCGTTTTCGATCCTTTTGTGGCCACTGGCACTACCAACTCGGGCTTGTTTTATGCCAATTCCAGCGGTTCCAACGTCATCACCGCTTTCAATCCCGATACCAGCAGCGGCAACTCCGTTAACGTTGGCATCAACCCCACTTCGCTGGCCATTAATCCGCAGACGGGCGCGATTCTCACTTCCAACTCGGCCAGCAACACGATTTCTATCGTGGACACGCTTTCGAATCCTCTCAAGACCCGTCAGACCTTTGGCATCCCGGGTTCCCCGACGTTCGGCGTGGCCATAGACCAGTTCACGAATCTGGCGGTCATCGTGGATCAGGCCAACAATCGTGTTTTGCTTTTCCCCATGCCGAACTGAAGGGGATGGCGCGAGAGTGTTTACACCCGAGTAGGGAATCAAAGCCGCATCCGTGGCGGGAGGCGCTGCTTTGTGATTGCGGGAAGTAAACGGCGTCGGCTATACTTTCAAGTTTCTAATGCCCTCGTAATTCCCGCTGGGAGCGGAATCATTTTAAGCCAAGCTGGCTTGGCGCGCGTTCGTTCCGGTTTTTTTCCGTGGCGGACCAATACAAGGAGAGAAAAAAGTGAATTCTAGATTTGTAGTTCGTACCGCGGCCTTCGCCGCCGCGTGTATTTTAAGCACCGCTCCTGCCTGGGCACAAGCTCCAGCCTCGGCCGGGTCGGCCGCAACCGGCAAGGTCGGCGTCATCAGCATTCGCCAGGCCATCATTTCCACTGCCGAGGGCAAGCAGGCTTCCGCGGAGTTGCAATCGAAATTCGCCTCGCGTCAGAACGAGATCGAGAACCTCAACAAACAAATTAGCGATCTGCAACAGCGTCTGCAGAGCAGCGCTGGCAAGCTCAGCCAAGAAGAAGAAGCCCGTCTCCGGACAGACGGTCAGCGGAAAGCGCAGCG
>DATKHV010000077.1:0-65288 GCA_035510055.1 Candidatus Cybelea sp.
TGGAATTTCCGCTCGGCTGCCTGATTGCGATCACCGGCGTTTCCGGCAGCGGCAAATCCACGCTCATCAACGACATTCTTTACCGCGCGCTGGCGAAAGAAATTTATGGATCGCATGACGCACCCGGAGCGCACGATTCCATCGAGGGGCTGGAGCACATCGACAAAGTGGTCGAGATCGATCAATCGCCCATCGGCCGCACTCCGCGCTCCAATCCCGCCACTTACACCGGCCTCTTTACGCCTATCCGCGAGCTCTACGCCATGCTGCCCGATTCGCGCGAGCGTGGCTACAAACCCGGCCGCTTCAGCTTCAACGTGAAGGGCGGCCGCTGCGAAGCCTGCCAGGGCGACGGCCTGCGCCGCATCGAAATGAATTTCCTTCCGGACGTTTACGTGATGTGCGAAGTGTGCCGCGGCCGGCGCTACAATTCGGAGACGCTCGCGGTGCGCTACAAGGGCCACTCCATCAGCGATGTTTTGAATTTACCGTCGGCGGATGCGCTGAAACTTCTCGAAAATATTCCACAGATTCAGCAGAAGCTTGCCACTTTCGTCGAAGTCGGTCTCGGCTACGTCACCCTCGGCCAGTCCGCGACAACGCTTTCCGGCGGCGAAGCGCAGCGCATCAAACTGGCGCGCGAACTCTCGAAGCGGCAAACGGGCCGCACGCTCTACATCCTTGATGAGCCCACGACTGGCTTGCACTTTGACGACGTGCGAAAGCTTCTGGATGTGTTGCAGCGCCTCGTTGATCTCGGCAACACCGTGCTGATCATCGAACACCACTTGGACGTGATCAAGCAAGCGGACTGGATCATTGATCTTGGCCCGGAAGGCGGCGAAGGTGGCGGCCGCATCGTCGCCGAGGGCCCCCCCGAACTCGTGGCCCGAACCAAAAAATCCTA
This sequence comes from Candidatus Cybelea sp., assembly GCA_035510055.1. Taxonomy (GTDB): domain Bacteria; phylum Acidobacteriota; class Terriglobia; order Acidiferrales; family UBA7541; genus Acidiferrum. The sequence continues at coordinate 908 of DATKHV010000077.1, forward strand.
CACCGGCCAGTCCCTCGCCCGGGTCCTCGGCATCGCGCATAACGGCCAGGGGAATGGCAACGGCGGCAACAAATGAATCTTGCGTGCAAGGTTGGTGCAGTTTTTCCGAGAAGCCGGGCTTCAGCCCGGCGTTTTTTCTACTGCGGCCATTCCCTGGTGCTTGGTATTGTCCTTGTGGCGCGTTAGAGTATTCACAACTCGATGAGCATCTATTCTATTCAACCCATTACCCTGGGCGGGGTACACACGAATCCGCTGGCTTCGCGCAAGAGCAAAGTCAGCGTCCGCGACTTTGCGAAGCCGCTTGCGGCAAACTCCGCACTTACAAAATTTCTGGACTCGCTGCCCAACATTCTTGCGGCCGAGGACCTTCGCAATCTCCTGAGCGCGATTCACGCTGCGCGGAAGCAAGGTAGAGCGATTCTCTGGGGCATCGGCGGGCACGTTATCAAAGTGGGCCTCGGCCCGGTGCTAATCGATTTGATGAAGCGCGGCTTCGTGTCCGGAATGGCCATGAACGGAGCGGCGCTCATCCACGATTTTGAGATTGCGCTCGCCGGGAATACTTCCGAAGACGTAGAAACCGGCCTTGGCGAAGGACGATTCGGCATGGCGGAGGAAACCGGCCAATACATCAATGAAATCGCCAAGCTTTCGCAGCGCATTCGCATCGGATACGGCGAAGCAGCGGGCCAATATCTCTCGAGTGGGATCCTCGCAGTCCAACACGCCGATTCGAGCGTGCTGGTTGCCGCGTACAAACATCGCATTCCCGTGACCATTCATCTGGCCATCGGGACGGACATCTCACACATGCATCCCGCTGCCAATGGCGCGGCACTTGGCGATGCCACACATCACGACTTTCGTCTTTTCTGTGCGCTTGTACAGCAGATGCATCCAGGCGGCGTGTATCTCAATTGGGGCTCAGCTGTCGTGCTGCCCGAGATTTTTCTCAAAGCGGTTTCCGTGGTGCGAAATCTCGGGGTTGCCCTTCGTCCCATTGCTACCGTGAATTTCGACTTTGTTCAGCACTACCGCCCGACGCAGAATGTAGTGAAGCGCCCCACCGCCGCCGCTCCCCGAAGCCGCGGACCGGCTTCACACGGCTATGCCATCACCGGCCACCACGAGCTGCTCTTACCGCTCGTCGCCGCTGCGCTGGTTGCCGGTTGGCCCAAGAAACGCCACGCTGGAAAACGATGAGCCTCTTCGACGGCAATCCGCCAGGCCCGCCGGAAGAGAATCTTCCCGTCCCGCCCTCGTCTGACCAGGGCGGGGAAACCGCCACTTCCCGGACACCCGCTCTAGAGCTCGGCGGCGACCCACTCTCCTACGTTGTCATGGGGCCAGTTGATTCCGTGCCAACCCAGAATTTGCCGGAAGACTTGCGCATTTCCTGGTCGTGGCCGCATCTTTTGGTGTTCGGCGTCTTTGTGATCACCAGCCTGGTTACTCTGCAGCTCGGCGTGATCGCTTATTTGTCGGCGGACCGGCGCCTTTCGAAAAAGCAGCTACAACACCTGCTAGAGTCCGATCCGAGGCTCCTCATCGGCATGAATGTGCTGTGGTTCGCCCTCATCCTATTATTTCTTTACATTACCCTGGCCGTTTTGCGCGACTTGCCTTTCTGGCGCTCCCTCGGCTGGAAGAAACTTAAGGACGATCCCGGGGCGGGCCAAGGCCGTCCGTGGATGTATTTCCTCTCCGGCTGTGGCTTGTCGATTTTCGTGGCCCTAGCCAGTTCGCAAGTCAAGGACGTGGAGAACGTGCCCATCCAGGAATTCCTGAAAAACCGGACAGGCGCCGTGTTGCTGATGACCATGGCGGTATTCGTCGCGCCGCTGGTGGAGGAAACCGTTTATCGCGGCTACCTGTATCCGGTCTTGGCGCGCATCACGTCGGCAATACTCCAGTTTTTCGGCATGGAGTCCTCGAGCGCCATGCGCACCGGCGTGGTGACCAGCATCTTGATGACCGGCGCGCTCTTTGGCCTCATGCATGCACCGCAGCTCGGTTATACCTGGGGGCTGGTCAGCTTGCTCACTCTCGTCGGTGTTATTTTTACGTTTGCGCGTGCCTGGACCGGAACCGTTCTGGCGAGTTTCCTTTTGCACCTGGGTTACAATTCCATGATTGCGTTCACTTCCATCATCGTGACGAAGGGCTTCACGCACATGCCTCCGCATCCCTAGGCCCGCGATGAAAACGAAAGGACCGATCCTCATTTTCCGCGTTGGCAACCTGGACCGCTCCTTCCGCTGGCTGGCCCCTAAGTCGGCGGAGTTATTTCTCTCGGCGGGCATATTTCTTTACAATGGAAGGTAGCGGGGACAACGAAGAAAATGTACGTAGCGCAACCCATCGAATGGACCAGCAAGGGTGTGGTTATGCTGGACCAGCGGCGCCTTCCCGGCGAGGAAATTTCCTACACCTACACGGATTACCGCGAAGTCGCGAAAGCGATTCGAGAGATGGTAATTCGCGGCGCGCCGGCGATTGGTGTCGCGGCAGCGATGGGCGTGGCGCTCGGTGTTTTGCATTCGTCGGCGAAATCCGCACAAGCGCTTCGCGCCGAATTCGTAGTGATCTGCGACACGCTCGCAAAGACGCGGCCGACAGCGGTGGATCTTTTCTGGGCTCTCGAGCGCATGAAAGAACACTTTGCCGAATTGACAGCGAAGACCTCAGACCTAGGCAAGATCCGGCAAGCCGTGATTGAAGAAGCACAACTCATCCATTTCGAAAAGAAGGCGACGGACGAAGCCATGGGGCGCTTCGGAGCGGAATTCCTGCCGCGCGAAGGCCTGGTGATGACCCAATGCAACGCCGGAGCGCTGGCCACGGCTGGAATTGGCTCGGCGCTTGGCGTGATTCGAACAGCGTTCCAGCAAGGGAAAAAGATTCACGTGCTGGTGCCAGAGACGCGGCCTTATCTGCAAGGGGCGCGACTCACGGCGTGGGAACTCGACAAGGCCGGCATCCCGCTGACGCTGATTACCGACAATATGGTGGGGCACTTTCTGAAGACGGGAAAAGTTGGTGCGGTGGTCACCGGAGCGGACCGCATCGCTGCAAACGGCGATACGGCCAACAAAATTGGCACCTATCAGATAGCCGTTCTCGCGAAAGAAAACATGGTCCCGTTTTATATCGCCGCGCCAGTTTCGACTTTCGATTTATCGATTCCGGACGGGGAGCGCATCCCCATCGAGGAGCGCTCCGCGACCGAGGTCACGCATATGCGGGGCGTGCGGATCGCCCCAGACGTTCATGCCGCGCATCCGGCTTTCGACGTTACGCCCGCACGGTATATCGCCGCGATTTTTACGGAACGCGGCGTGGCCCGCGCCCCTTACACGGATTCTCTCCGGGCTCTCGCTGCCGTTACTGTTTTGCACGCCGCCACGAAGTAGAGAGCCGCAGCCATTTGGTGGATCTTTGGTCGTTGATGGCGTCCACGACCACTTCGAAATGGGTGCGGACCGTCAGTTCGGAATTCCCAGTTGGGTGAGGAAGTAGGCGTAATCGAAGGCCGTTTCGTGCAAACGGTCGTAACGCCCGGAAGCGCCGCCGTGTCCCGCGGGACTCATGTTGGTCTTCAAGATCACGGTATTGTGGTCCGTGCGAAGGGCGCGCATCTTGGCGACGTACTTGGCGGGTTCCCAGTACATCACCTGGCTGTCGTTGAAAGAAGTTCGCACCAACATGTTAGGGTAAGTCTTCGACTCGATGTTGTCGTACGGCGAGTAGGTAATCATGTAATCGAACGCCGCCTTTTCTTTGGGATTGCCCCATTCCTCGAATTCGGGGACGGTCAGCGGCAGAGACTCATCGAGCATGGTGTTCATGACGTCCACGAACGGGACGCCTACTAGAGCCGCGTGAAACAATTCCGGGCGCATATTCAGGACCGCGCCGATCAGCAAGCCGCCAGCGCTTCTTCCTTCGATGACCAAGCGGTCTTTTGAACCGTATCCATTGGCGACCAGATATTCGGCAGAGGCAATGAAGTCGGTGAAGGTATTTTTCTTGTGCATCATGCGTCCGTCATCGTGCCAGGCCTTGCCCATTTCACCGCCGCCGCGAATGTGTGCCACGGCGCACACCACGCCGCGATCGACCATGCTGAAAAGGCTGGAGTTGAAGCCGATGTCGTAGGGGTATCCGTAAGAGCCATAGCCGGTCAGATACATGGGACCTTTTCCATCCAATTTGGCGCCCTTCAGGTGCACCACGGTGATGGGAATCTTTACGCCATCGGATGCCGTGGCGGATAGTCGCTCGACTTGATAACGAGTGCGATCATAGCCGCCGGGAACTTCCTTCTGCTTAAGCAAGGTGGAAGCGCCGGTCGCCAGGTCGTACTCAAAGACCGATTGGGGAGTAATAAAGGACTGGTAGCCGTAGTGGAACTTAGTGGTGTCGTATTCGCGATTGGCGTAGGGATAAGTCACGTAGGCGGGCTCTGGAAAATCAATGTGGCGGGACTCGCCGGATTCGAGACGGGTGACGCGAATTTGCGGCAAGCCCTTTTCCCGTTCGTAGGAGATGTAATAGTTCTTGAAGAAGTCCGTGTCTTCGAGCATGACATCGGGCCGCTGCGGCACGACTTCCTGCCAATTCTTGCTGGCAGGATCGGCGACGGGGGCTTTGACCAGGCGGAAGTTGCGGCCAGCGTCGTTGACGCGAATATAAAAGAAATTGCCGTTGTGATCGGGGTAGTACTCGACGTCTTGCTTGCGAGGTTCCAGCAATTTCCAGTCCGCCATGGGCTGGTCGGCGGGAATGTAACGCGCTTCGCTGGTGGTGTGACTGGCAGAGATGAGTAGCAAGTAGGCTTTGCTGCGCGTCTTGCCGACGCCAACATCAAAGCGCTCGTCTTTTTCCTGGTAGACGAGGGGATCGGGCCCGGGGGTGCCTACGTTGTGGCGATACATTTGGTAGGAGCGTTTGGAGACTTCGTCCTCGACGGTATAGAAGATGGTCTTGTTGTCGTTGGCCCAGGCGATGGAATCGACGCGCTCGGCGTGGTCTACCAGCAATTTGCCGGTGCGCAAATCCTTTACGGATAGGGTGAACTGGCGGAAGCCGGTATTGTCGGTGCTGTAGGCGAGCAGATTGCCGTCGTCGCTGACGTCGAAAGCTCCGAGGGACATGAACTTTTGCCCTTTAGCCAGTTCATTCACATCCAGCACGACTTCTTCTGGAGCGTCCAGACGGCCCTTTTTCCGGCAACGAATGCCGTACTGTTTGCCGGCTTCGGTGCGCAAATAGTAGAAGTACCCGCCCTCTTGGTAGGGAACTTCAACGTCGGTTTCCTTGATGCGCGCTAACATTTCGTCGTACAGCTTTTTTTGCAATGGTTCGGTCGGCTTCATGACGGCATCGGTGTAAGCGTTCTCGGCCTCCAGATAGGCTTTCACCTCGGGGTTCTTTTTGTCGCGCAGCCAGAAGTAGTTATCGACCATGGTGCGGCCGTTGATTTCGGCGGTCTTGGGAACTTTCTTAGCTTCCGGGGGAGCGGGGAGTGCCGAAGGCGCGTCATCCGTGGCCTGTCCAAAGACGGCGGCCAGAGCCAACGAAGCGAGGATCAGCGCGGTGATTCGCACGTGCCGTAAAGCGAGTCTATTCATGGGAGTTTCCTTGGTAAGGCGCGAAAACGGGAGTCATTCTATACCAACGGACGGCTATCAGCGAGAGAGGGTAGAGGGCCAAGAGGGCCAGCGCCTCCCTTTAGTTGCCGAAGTGTTAGACGACGGACATCCTGTTCTGGAAAGCGGTTCCATAACCTCCTGCTACGGTGTCCGTCAGAATCAACATGCGTATAATGTTTTCGATGCTCTGCAGGTCGCTTCTGCTTTCTCGTGCGTTTTTGATTTTCCTCTTACTTGGCCAGGCGCCATTTCTTTACTCATCTCCCGGGCCTTCCTGGACTGGAGTGCTGCGCGATGCGGCGGGAAATGCGATCGGGATGGCGACCGTGAGGCTGGTCTCAGTGGAAAGACAGGGCGAGTATTCCGCAACGACATCCACTGGCGGGCGGTTTGCGTTTACCGCGGTCCCGGCGGGCCGTTACACGCTGACCGTAAACGCCGAGGGCCAGACTTGGGCTGCCGTGGTTCCGATTGTTTTCCAGGATGGTTCGGTGCTTACCTCCGGCTTACAGCTTTCTTCACAAGGGCCAGAGGTGCGTGTGGTGGTTCGGCTGGAAGGGGCTAGTCCGCAGGCTAGCGGAGGCGAGCACCTTTCCACGGGAGAAGTTTCCAGCTTGCCGCTGAATGAGCGAGACTTCAGCAAGTTGCTTCTGCTGGCGGCCGGCACCATGACGGATACCAACGGGGCCGCGAATTTCACGCAGCAATTTGCGGTGAACGGCCAGCGGGGTTCCGCGGCAGTTTTTGCCATCGATGATGCGGACACCACCGATCCGGAGCTGGGTGGGGCTACATTTTCCAATTTCAATGTGGACGCCATTCAGGAAGTGCAATCCAATTCCGGCGTGATGCCAGCGGACACTGGCCACGGAGCTGCGGGCTTCACGAACGTGATCACGAAATCTGGGAGCAATCAAGTTCACGGGAGCCTGTTTGAATTTGCGCGCAACGCGGCGTTTGACGCGCGGAATTTCTTTGACCACCAGAGCGCGGTGGACACGCGGCGTCTGCCTCCTTTCGCGCGCAATGAATTCGGAGTAACCAACGGCGGCCCGGTTTTTCTTCCCCGTGTTTATGATGGCCGCGGCAAGACTTATTATTTCGCCGAATATCAAGGATTTCGGCAGGTGCTCGGCACGACACAAGTTTTCCCGGTGCCTACGCCGGCGGAACGGCAGGGAATCGACACCACTAGTTTTCCGGGCGACACGCTGACTGTTCCGGTCAACAGCAGCGTTGCGACGCTGCTGGCGCGTTATCCTTTGCCAAACGATCCCAGCGGCGCTTATGGGCCGCGCACCTATGCGACTTCTTCGAAGGTGGTAACCAACACGGATCAGGCTTCGCTCCGGATCGATCATCGCATTTCGGAAAAAGCGACATTGTTTCTGCGCGCGAGCCGCAACCAAGTCAGCGGTCCGACCACGAACCCCGATCAGACGGCCATCGATCCTGATTTTGGCGTGCACTTTTTCGACCACCAGCGCAGTGCGGCGGCAAGGTATTCGCGCACGCTCAGTCCCAACTTCAGCTTTCAAACCGCGCTTGGCTACATTCGGAGCACGCCGCTATTCCTCACCAGCAACCAAACGCAACCGGCGATCGCCTTCGGCGATGGACTTTTTGAGGGCTTCAACTCGGCTGATGGATCCATCTTCGGCTCGTATGGGAATGTCTACCAGCTTAAACACGACATGATTTATACGCACGGCGCCCATTCGTTCAAATGGGGCGCGGAGTTGCGATTCAATCGCGATACGACCATTTTTGGATTGAATCCCAACGGGCTCTACACTTTTGGGGGAGGGCCGGCTTATTCTCCGGTGTCGATTCCGTCCGCCAGCGGAACGCATGATATTCATCCCGGGGATGAGTTGCCGGATTCGCTGACGGGCTTGCTGACGGCGACACCTTTTTCCTACACGGTGACCGCAGCCGCGCCCCTGACGCCAAAAGGAAATAAGTTTGACGAAGCCGCCGTCCGGCGCGAGGCTTACAATTTCTACTTCCTGGATACCTGGAAAGCCACGGCCCGATGGAACGTCAGCTATGGTTTGCGCTACGAAGTGAACACCCGGATTCACGAAGCGAAACATCGGACGTCGCTGGAGATTCCGATTGGACCGAGCGGTCAAATTGCGGATTTTCTCGCTCCCGGCACGAAGCAAGTCTACGTCTACAATCCGCAACCTCCGTATGCGATGGACTGGAACGGATGGGGCCCGCGTGTATCGGTGAACTACAGCCTGACCAAGCGCACGACGCTGCATGCTGGCGGAGCCATCACGACGATTCTCCCCAATTTGTGGCTGGAGAATTATGTCACCGGCGCATTTCCTTTCGTCTTTCAGCCGTTGGTGACGGCGCTGCCCGGCGTGCCACTGAACTTTCAGGATTCCGTCGTGCCGCTCGCGCTTCCTCCGGTCTACACCACGCAGGGTAAACTTCTTTTTCCTTCCGGGAGCAGCAGCAGTATTCCTTCCAACACGCCGATGGACGTGCAGCGATTCCAGAATGATTTGGCGGTGCTTACGCCCGGCAATCAAGCGCAACTGTTCACGGCCATCAGCGTCGATCCACATCTCCGCAACGGATATATCGGCACCGACACGTTCGGCCTCGACCAGGAAATTGGCAGCGTCAAGTTGAGCGCTTCCTACGTGGGCACGGTGGGAGTGCATCTTGCCGACGTGCTTTCGCCGAATGGTTACGGAGGGGCGGACCCGGCGTTTGCGCGCTTCACGCAATTCAATTCGGCGGGCCAGGCCATTGGGGGGTTCGGACCGGAATCGGTGATGAGCACTGGCGCGCATTCCAGTTATCACGCGTTGCAGACATCGGCTAGCCAGAATACTCCCCGAATGGGACTCAGCTTCCAGGCGAGCTACACGTTTTCCAAGAGCATCGATGACACTAGCGCCGTGCCAGGAGGGATTTCCGGGAGTCCCGGGGTAGTTTTGCAGACATTGCCGCAGGATCCATTTCATCCAAAAGCCGACAAGGGTCCTTCTACGTTCGATGTGACACACGTCTTCACGCTGAGCCTGATGCAGCGCTTGCCTTTGGAGCGAGTTGGTTTTCTCCAGCCGCTCGGCAAGACTCTGACCAAAGGGTGGCAGCTCCTGAACATCACGACTTTGACGACTGGGCCGCCCTTCACGGTTTATTCCGGAGTGCAGCAGACTGGTGTGGGCTTGGGTGGAACCGACCGGCCCGATCTGGTAGCGATGCCGAATTTTTCCACCAGCCGCACGGTGCGCGAAGACTACTTCGGCATGGGGACAGCCAACAGTTCCTTTTTTCAAATTCCTACCAATGTTCCCGGTGGAACGGGGCCAAACCAAGGTTTGTTCGGCACGCTGGGCCGCAACACATTTCGCGGGCCGGGATTTCGCGATTTTGACATGGCGCTTATCAAAGACACGGCCTTCGGCCATCGGGGAAGAGGCGAGCTCGCGAACCTGCAATTTCGAGCTGAGTTTTTCAATATTTTCAACGAAGTGAATTTCGGATTGCCTTCGAACATCGTGCGGGGAAGCGGTTTTGGCTTCATTAGCAAGACCGCCGGTCCGTCGCGGCAGATTCAGTTTTCGGTCAAATTGAACTATTGACCGCGCTTTCTAACTTTATTTTACGCCGGACGAATCACAAATCCGACGCGCTCGCGGCGGCGAAAAGAGGCGAAGAAGTTCAGCAACTGTTTCCAGGGCAGATATTTTTTGTTCAGGAGGCGGTCGCCATATTCGGCCTCCGGGCCCGTCACGATTTCCGCGCGGGCCTCCATCCACTCGCCCAACAACTTGCCGGACATATCGCACGGGGCGATGCGGACGCGCGGGTTGTTACGAATGCGCTTCACCTTGCCGGAGTTTCCAATGGTGTAGGCATAGAGCCGAGCCGCAGCGCTTGCCAAGTCGTTGGCGGGATCGGCCGCGAACCACACCGGTGTCTTGACGCTATCGCCATTTTTCTTGAAGGTCTCGAGATTAAGATACTTTTGCCCGGCAAACGCCGTGAACGCCATTGCGGTGGCCCCTGTCATTTCGCTGCGGAGTATTTTACATGGAGTGCCAAGAAAAAGGCGTCCCGATAAGACCGGGACGCCCTTGCGTCACTTTAAAAGATCTACTTCGTCCGCGCGTAGGTCACATCTTCGGTAAACGCGTCTTTTTGTTCCTTGCGGAAAGTCCAGGTGGTCTTGAAATGATCGTTGTCGATGAAGGTGTAGACGGCGTGATGCATGTGGCCGTCATCGGCGCTCTTCAAGTTTGAGATGCTCACCAGATCGAACGTTATTGTCTTCGTGTCCGGTGCATACGAGCCCTTCATGGTCGGCTGGTTGCCGGCCATGCAGTAGTGCGTGAGCTTCAACTGGTCGCTATCGAGGTAATACAGCGTGGTCATTTCCACTGGCTTGCCATTGTCCACCGTGTGCAGCTTTTCCAGCACGGCCGTACCTCCGGAGGTCAGCTCCAGGTCCAGCGTGGCCTTGGGCATATTGCTTTTGTCAGTCTCCCAATGGCCCACGAGCGACTTCAGCTTTTCAAACGCTTCCGCTCCGCCTCCGGGCGCCGCATTTGTCACGACCGCCATGGTTCCCGCGCACAACATCAACAAACAAATAACTCTGGCCAAATGTTTCATCAGTCGTCTCCTTTTGAAGAAATGTTTCAAGGTAACAGAAAAAGTTATTCCCGAAATCCAAAGCTTACTTCGTTGTCGCCGCCGCTACCCCCGCGTTTCGGAAACCGCTCGGTGGCGAATCCCACAATCATTCCGAGAAGCATGCCCGGAATCATAATGTCCCAGAACAAGGCCATCCCGGCGCGGAGGATTACGAGAAGACTCAGCGCGGCGGAAATACCAATTCCTGCCAGAATTCCAAGCAGCATGGAATGGACTCGCCGCGAAACATATCCGATGGCCAGGCCCGCCACTAAACCTTTTAGCAACGAGAAGGTGATTACACTTCCCATCACCGGGGCAAGAGACGGCTCGAAAAATCCGCTCAAGCCATCGAGAAGTCCGAGAACTCCTCCCACCGCGAGTCCTAGGATCGGCTTCGTGAGGCCCATCGCTTCCTCCTTTCGAAAGCGGCGGTAAATCCGCCGGGCACTTACTTGGCATTTGTGTCGGCCTGCATCACGCCGAAAAGGTTCCCTTCGGTGTCAGTAAGGTAGGCGAAGTATCCAACCGTCGGGATGGCGGTCTTCGGCATGACCAGTTTTCCGCCGGCTTTGGTTATCACCGCGACGGAATCGTCAACGGAATCCACGCCGATGGTGTTGGTGGTTGTCTTGACGTCGGTATTCCGCATGAGGCCGCCATTGATTCCCGGTGTTCCTTCCGCCCCCGTGGTCACCATCCAGTACTCCATGGGGCCCGGCCATTTCTCGATCTTCCAGCCGAACACTTTCTTGTAGAAGGCTGAAGCGCGTTCCGGATCGCTTGCCGGTATTTCGAAGTGGATGACTCGAGACATGGTTCTCCTCCTGCTTTGGACAAACGAAATTTATGGTCTTCCCTTACTTCGGTCGTCTAGCGAGTGGCCGGAGCTGGTGCTGCGCCGTAACGCTGCGTGGCGTAACCGACGATCATGCCTACGATGCTGCCAGGCAAGATAATCTCGAAGTAGTAGCCGTGCTGCATGTAAGCCACCAGGAAGGCGAGCAGGAATCCCACCGCCAAGCCGAACAAGATGCCCAGCGGCACGGAATTCACCTTGCGCGCAAAAATGCCGGCGGCTACCCCGGCGATCAATCCCTTAACCGTCGAACCAAGGACGATCCCGACCATTTGAGCTCGAACAGCAGGTGTAAACCAAGCCGTCCCGCCGTCGATCGCGCCCAGCAAAGTACCTATCAGGAGTCCCAGCAGCACCTTATTCATCACCTTCCTCCGTCCCGATTTATTTCGCTACTGTTGCTTACAACAGATCTACAAATTCCTTTAAGCCTAACGGTGCATGAAAAGGAGAATCAGGACGCGCATCGTCAAGTACGCGGCGATCAACAAGATAAAGAAACGGTAGCGGCGGTAAAAACGTCCGGCCTTCTCCAATATGCTCTCGGGGTGGGCGCTGACTGAGAGTCCGTCGAGAAAGCGCGAAATATCGAGGGCCATTTCCTGGGCGTTTCGGTAACGCGCGGCCGGCGACGCCGAGGTCGCCTTTGCGCAAATGGCGGCGAGCGATTTATCGAAGCGGGTTTCATTCGATTCAGGGCGGCCGGTAAGCAAGAATCGCAGCAGTCGACCGAGGGAATAGATGTCGCTGCGTGCGTCCAGGAGTTCCACGTCGCCGCGCGCCTGTTCCGGCGACATGTAGCCGGGGGTGCCCATGACTGTGCCGTGCCCAGTCACTACAGGTGTTTCCATGGCCTCGCCGGCTGGCTTCGATTGCTTTGGTTTCTCGAAAACGGTTGCGTCCGGATCGGCTTGGCGGGTGCTGCCGAAAACTTCTCCGCGCAGAATCTTGGCGAGGCCCCAGTCCATCACCAGAACTTCGCCGAACGGCCCAACCATGATATTCGCGGGCTTCAAATCGCGGTGCAGGACGCCGCGCGCGTGCGCGAAAGCAACGGCGTCGCAAATGCGGAGAAAAATCCGCAAACGGTCGGGGATGGAGACGACGGACTCGATGTATTCGTCGAGGCGCCGTCCCTCGACGAATTTCATGGTGTAGAAAACGCGACCGTCGGCGAGCGTTCCCACGTCATGAACCGGGACGATGCCAGGATGCTCGAGAGCGGCGAGCACTCGCGCCTCGCGAATTAAGCGGTTTGCGAGGTCGCCGTCGGTTCCCGGGAAATCGAGGACCTTCAAGGCCACGCGGCGCTCCAGATTCGCGTCTTCCGCGAGGTAAACCACGCCCATCCCGCCGCGCGCCAGGCGATCCAGTAATCGATAGCGCGTGCCCGCCAGATCCGGGGCCTCCGCGCCATTGCGCAATCTTTCCAAAGCGCTGTCGGAAAGAGATTTCATTTCGCATCCCAGCCGAAGGCGCCGCGGGCTTCGCGATGAAACTCTTCTTCGCTGCCACAGAGTTCGCGGAGACGGTCGAGAGCCAGCTTTCGGAACTCGCGGCGGGCCCAGGCCAGGGCATTGGTTACATCGGTCACGGAAATTCCAAATTCTTTCCCAAGCTGCTCGTAAGAACTCTTCTCGTTGCCCTCAAGGTCGTAGGCTTCAAATAGCCGAAAGGTGCGGGCCCGGTCGCGCTCTTCGCACAACTTGCGCAAGTCCTCGACGGCCAGCGCGAACAGGCTGCGCACCCATTCTTTTTCGAAGAATTCTTCGAGCGATTCCGGCGAAGCGATTTTTGCGGGATCGATCGCCGTTGCGCCCAGTTCTTCTTCCGCGGCTGTAAAATCGAGCGCGACATGCGGGATATTTCCGCCGCGCTTCTGGCGCCGTCCGGCTTTGTCTTCGTTCATTACAAAGCTATCCACGCAAAGGCGCAGATAGGTCCGCAGCCGGCTTTTGCGCGAATCAAATTTTTCGAGCAGCTCCCTTTCGAGAAGTTCCGCAAAAAATCCTTGCGTGAGGTCCTGAGCATCATTGGCAGGCCGGTTCCATCTCCAACGGACATATTTATAGACGGGTTTCCAGTAGGCCGCACACACGGCTTCCAGGGCGCCCTCGCGCTCCTCGGCATCGATGCTGCGGATGGCTTCGATCACCGACCGGCGTGTTGGCGGAAAACGATCTCCCCCCGGCTGACGACTTTCTTCGCTCATACGGCTGATTCACCCTCGTGGAAGCACTGCGTTGGGAGGAGTTTATGCAGGAAGGAGGAAGCTGACAAGCGGCGATTGTTCGCAGCGATGCTTGACTGCCTGGCCGGCCGACTTACCATCCCGCATCCGAATCTTGACGCACTCAAACTCCCGCAAAACATGATAGGGCAAACCATCGCGCATTATCGCGTCACGGGAAAGCTGGGCGAAGGAGGGGCGCGGGACAAGGCGCATCCTTGACGCGGTTTGCGGCCCATGGTGATCACAAGCGCCTCGTCATCGAAGCTTCTCGCTTTGAAGAGTCTGACGGTCAGCAGGATGGAAAACATCCGCTAACTTTCCACTCCCGGACGCCTGGCGAACCGCCGCCAAAATCCCTCCATCGCGCATTCTTCTCCTTGACAGCCTAGGAGAACAGGTTTATATATTCCTAGTCCATCTAGGAGAGGCAGCTCCGGTGGATAAACAATTGGACCTTTTACAAGGCACGCTAGACTTGCTGATCCTCAAGGCCGTATCGCTCGGCCAGCGGCACGGCTACGGCGTGCTACTGGGCATTCAACAAATCTCGAAGGACCGGCTGGAGATTCAGCAAGGCTCTCTGTACCCGGCGTTGTACCGCCTCGAACATCAGGGCTGGATCGCCAGCGAAGGGGGTGAGTCGGACGCAAGTTGCAAACGGAATCAGAAAAGTGGAATCGCATGGCGAAGACAATCGAAGGAATCTTGGGTACGACCGCAGAGGAAGTATGAGGTTTTGGAGCCGATTTCGTTCGTGGTTACGGGCAACGTTGTGGCGTTCTCGGATGGAAAGCGAGATGGATGCGGAACTGCGTTTCCACTTGCAGGCGTACGCGAAGGATTTGGTACACAGCGGGGTGGCGCGCGAAGAAGCAATGCGGCGGGCGCAGATCGAATTCGGTGGTATCGAGCTTGTCAAAGAAGAAGGCCGCGAAGCTCGCGGCGTGAATCTTTTGCAATCTTTAGTGCAGGATTTGCGGTACGGTGCCAGCAACATGCTGCGCACGCCGGGATTTACAGGGATCACCGTTCTCACGCTGGCGCTCGGCATTGGCGCGACGACGGCTATTTTCAGCGCTGTGAATCCAATCTTGTTTGAATCACTCCCTTACCCCCACGCCGACCGGATCATGATGATTTCGGACTGGCAGCACGACGGCTCGCGACTCGACGTAACGTTTCACACCTATCGCGAGCTATTAGAGCGGAACCGCTCGTTCGAGTCGATGGCGGTGACGAAACCCTGGCGGCCAGCCCTAATCAGCACCATGCAACCGGAACGATTGGATGGGCAGCGTGTGAGCGCGATGTATTTTGGTGTGCTAGGCGTCGCGCCCGTGATAGGAAGGGACTTCGATCCTTCGGAGGACCAGCTCAACGGGCCACGGGTGGTCATCCTCAGCGATGGGTTGTGGAAAAGGCGCTTCGCCGGCGACCGTACGATTGTCGGACGCCAAGTCACGCTTGACGACGATCTGTATACCGTTATCGGAGTGATGCCGAGCGCATTCGAAAATGTTCTGGCTCCTTTGGCCGAGCTCTGGTCGCTCTTGCAATACGACACACGCAATATCACTTCCCTCCAGACCAGAGAGTGGGGCCATCACCTGCGGATGGTGGGTCAGCTACGGTTAGGTTTAAATAGCGAACAGGCGAGACGTGAGTTCGACACGATAGCGCGCCACCCCGTACAAGAGTTTCCCAGGCCAGCGTGGGCGTCCCTCGAGCAGGGGCTGATTGTGAATTCACTGCAGCATGACGTCACGGAAAATGTGCGGCCGGCGCTGCTTGCCGTGCTTGGTGCCGTCCTGCTTGTTTTGGTCATCGCTTGCGTGAACGTGACCAACCTCTTGCTGGCGCGCGGTGTACGGCGTCGTGGCGAATTTGCTTTGCGCACCGCTCTTGGCGCCGGACGCAGCCGGCTAGTCCAGCAACTGCTCACCGAGAGTCTGCTGCTTGCTGCGATGGGCGGTGTTGCCGGGTTGGCCGTGGCGCAGCTCGGCGTGCGCGTGCTAGTGGCTCTCAGCCCCTCGGAGCTGCCACGCGTTGGCACGATAGGCGTCAACGCCACGGTGCTCGCTTTCGGATTGTGTGTGACCACGTTGATCGGGCTGGGGGTCGGGCTGATTCCCGCGCTACGCGCATCGCGCCATGATCCACAAATGGGACTACGAGAAAGCTCACAGCGCACTGCGGAGACCCACCAACGGGCGCGTCGCGCACTGGTCGTTGCCGAAGTAGGCCTCGCGCTGGTCGTGCTGGTCAGTGCCGGATTGCTGTTGCGCAGTCTTGAGCGCTTGTTCGCTATCTCTCCCGGACTTGACCCGTCGCACTTGCTCACGATGCAAGTGCAGGAGTCGGGCCGCCGCTTTGACGACGACAGGGTAAGGTACCGGTTCTTCGCCCAAGCCCTCGAAGCCGTACGCCGAGTTCCCGGCGTCAAAGCGGCAGCGTTCACCAGCCAGTTGCCGCTCAGCGGGGACTTAGACGGATATGGCATAGAGTTTGAGGATGACAATAGTCCCAACGGTGATTACGCCGGCTTTCGGTACGCTGTCACGTCGGGCTACTTCGAAACCATGGGCATCCCGCTTCGCCGCGGCCGCCTGCTCGACGAGCACGACATGGCTGACGCCCCGGTGGCCGTGGTTATCAGCGAATCCTTAGCAAGGCGCAAGTTCTCGGATCGAGACCCCATCGGCCAGCATGTTCGCATGGGCCCCGATATTGGCCGCTCGGACCGCCCGTGGTACACCATTGTCGGCGTGGTGGGCGACGTGAAGCAGGTTTCGCTGGCCTCGAACGATTCGGATGCTTTGTACATTACGACCACGCATTGGTCCGAGGTGGACAATGTAGAGTCGCTGGTGGTGCGCACTCGAGGTGAGGCAGCCGCACTCGCGCCCGCTGTTCGCCAAGCGATCTGGTCGGTGGACAAGGACCAGCCGGTCGTGCGGGTGGCGACTATGGACGACTTGCTGGCTTCTACGGCCGCCGAACGTCGCTTCGCACTTATTCTGTTCGAGACATTTGGTCTTGTGGCACTCCTGCTCGCGTCGGCTGGGATTTACGGCGTACTTTCCGGCAGCGTGGCCGAGCGAACGCGCGAGATCGGGGTGCGCTTGGCCCTCGGGGCATCGCGCGCGAGCATTCTGGCTCTGGTTGTTCGTCAAGGGATGATGCTTACCGCGCTGGGCGTTGTGATCGGGCTTGGCGGAGCCGTCGCCGCGAGTCAGGCCATCGCCGCGATGCTATTCGGCGTGTCTCGCCTCGACCCCCTCACTTACCTCGGCGGGATAGTGCTATTGGCGAGTGTGTCGATGATTGCTTGCACTGTGCCGGCCTGGCGCGCCATGCAGGTGGATCCGATAGTTGCACTGCGTTACGAATAACCTTCAGTCGTTCCATGGCTGAATGAAAGATGACCAGGGCGGCCAGACAACTACAGCCATTTTCAATTTAGAGTTCTGCGAGATTTTCTACGGGAACTGGGAGGAGACTCTCGCTAGAGGGCATCTTAGAACGAATCGCGGGAAAAAAAACGGGAATCCCGCCCTCGGAGTGCAGGATTCCCGTCAGCTGCGTAGCCGTCGACGCTTTGGAGTGCGTCACGGGTTGGTCGGGGCAAGACGGGCTACCAGCGTAACCTCACCTTTCGTCTCGAAGCGCGCCGACTGGGCGATCTCTTTTTCGGCCTGCGATTTCTGGAGTTGTCTTCCGCTAGTGGATCCAGCGTTCCAGACCTGCGAAAGGAAATAACGGTTGTTATAACGCATGAAGATCAGCTTCGATTGGGTTGGCTTGTCCTTGGCCTGGGCAGCATTGGAAAGCACCATGGCTGACGGGCCTGCGCCTGAGCAGCGAATCAAGACCACGGCGGAATTGCGGTCCAACGTCTCAACCCGATACTCCCCGGCTGGCAGCGTTAGATTGCCGACCACGAATGCAAAGGGAATGTTCACCAACATGGGCTCGTCGGCTTGAGCGACTTGAGACGCCACAACGATGGAGAGCAGGAATAAAGTTGCTGTTACAAAAACTCGCTTTTTCATGGGAGACCTCCTCTTTCCTTTTTGTGTCAGGGCGGTGGGAGCCGGCCTGCTTGTTTTTTACTCCCGACGCCCCTGAAGCGTCATGAGATGCTGTCGACTCTCACGCATTCCTTTCCGCAGTGCAATGCACAGCAGATGAACAGAAGGGCGACTGTAAATGAACAAGGAACACCACGGGAATGAAGGACTTAATCAATATGCGCTGCACCGCTCATGGTTCTCCCAAGGAGTGTTATAGTCCTCGCAGGCAGGAGGAATCCATGTCGTCCCCAAGCCGCTCCTCCGGCATGGTACGGTTTGGTGTTTTCGAGGTGGACCTTCGCGCCGGCGAACTCTATAAAGCGGGCCGCAAAATCAAGCTGCAAATCCAGCCGTTCGATGCTCTTGCCCTCTTGTTGGAGCGTCCCGGTGAAGTCGTCACACGCGAGGAGTTCGAAAAGAGGCTTTGGCCCAGAGACACATTTGTGGACTTCGATCACAGTCTCAACACGGCCATTAAGAAGTTACGCCAAGCTTTAGGCGACAACAAAGAGAATCCGCGTTTCGTGGAAACCCTGCCAAAACGCGGCTATCGGTTCATCGGCAAGGCGGAGTACTTGGCAGCGTCGTTGCCCGCGAAGGCTCCTGCGCCTTCTTCTGGCATAGGCCAGCTCGCCAGGCTCCGCTCGGATGGCCAGGTCTCTTTCGTGCTGGTGTCCGTCGATGAAGAAGCTGCTGCCGAGAGGGAGAAGCTGGAAGCGGCGAGCGACGACGTGGGGCTGTCTCTCTTGATTGCTTCACAAAAGCTTCTGATGGTATCCGAAGGAACGCAAGTGAGGATTCTGGAGATTCGGCAGCCGGATTCCCATTGTCAGGTGCGGATTTTGGAAGGCGAGCACTATGGGAAGACCGCGCTCGTGCCCCTCAAACAACTCGAAATGCACGACTCTAATTTAGACTAGTATTGGCAGGGCCTCGCGCTTGGCTGGCCCGTTCGTTGTCTTGGCTATTCCTTCGAAAATAGCCATAAACCCTTTACTTTCAGCAGACATGTTGCGGCTATTTTCATGGTTCGCTTGTGGCTCGAAAGAGCCATGAGTTATTCGTAGCGGAGGGCTTCGACAGGGTCGAGGCGCGCGGCTTTCCAGGCGGGATAGACGCCGAACACGACGCCAATCAGCGCACAGAGAATCAGCGCGGTGGCAATCCAGAAAAAGGAGAGCACCGCGGACATTTTCAGGCCGTAACGCAGCAGCAGGGAAATTCCGGACCCGAAGAGAACACCAATAACTCCGCCGACGGCGCTGAGCGTGACGGCTTCAATCAGGAATTGCGCAAGGATATTGCCTCGTCTCGCGCCGATCGCTTTCCGCACGCCAATCTCTCGGGTGCGTTCGGTGACGCTGACGAGCATGATATTCATCACCCCGATCCCGCCGACGATCAAGCCCACCGAGGCGACCGCAAACATCAAGATGAAGATCAACCCGCTGATCTTGTTCCACAAATCCAGAAAATAGTCCGAAGTGAACAGCGCAAAGTCGTCGGGCTTGTTGTTGGCAAGCCGGCGCTTGCGGCGAAGGAGATCGCGGATTTCCTCGACCGCTTCGCCGACCTTATCGGGATAGCGGGCCTTGGCGAAAATCACGTAGTCCTTCCTATTGGGATAGAGTTTACGCAGCGTAGTAACGGGCATGTACGCAGAGTTATCCTCCGGGTTGGAACCGCCCGAAATGCCTTGCCTTTGCTTTTGCAGCGTGCCGATCACCGTGAAGAGCTGGCCGTCGATGACGACTTCCTTGCCCAGACTATTCTGAGGCGACTCGGGAAAAAGAATTCGCGTTGTGTCGTAGCCCAACAGCACGACGGGTGCGCGGTGCTCCGAATCGGTTTCGTTAAAGAAGCGGCCGCGTTCAATCTTCAAGTCAAAGATTTCCCCGATGGACGGCTCATTCCCTTGCAGAATCACGTTTTTGGCGCGATACCCGCCGCGGCGCACGTCTTCCGTGCCGGAACCGAATTGCGGTTGGAAGATACGCATGGAGGCCGAAGCCGCCTTAACGTAAGGAAGCAGGGCGATATCGTCCGCCCACTCGGGCTGAAGTTCCTTGCGGGTAAACCATTCGCTCGGCGGACGGGAGAGGGAAGCCCAGGGGAAACGGTAAGCGATGATGGTGTCCGAGCCCAGCTCGCGAATACCGCCGAGTACATTTTCATTGAGTCCATTGATGATCGAGGTCACGGTGATGACCGTGGTGATCCCGATGACGATCCCAAGAATGGTAAGCGCGGAGCGAAGCTTATTCTTCCGCAAGGTATCTAAGGCGAGGAAAATTTCTTCGCGAAGCTTGAGCGCGCCTTCTTTGCGAATGCGCACGCCGAGAGGAAGCGCTGCGGGTTGCGGCAAGGTCTTTTCGAAGGTGGCCATCGATTCTCTCGACTACTCCGAACGCAACGCTTCGACTGGATCGAGCTTGGCGGCTTTGGACGCCGGATACGTGCCGAAGAATAGGCCCACGCTCAAAGCGACAATCAGCCCGCCAATCACCGACCACAACTGCACGGCGCTTGGCAGCGGCGAAACCAAGGAAACGAAGTTTGCGACCAGGACGCCGCAGAGAACCCCAACGGCACCGCCGATGACGGCGATGGTCGAGGATTCAATCAAGAACTGAAGTAAGATGTCGCTGCGGCGCGCGCCCAGTGCTTTGCGCACGCCGATTTCGCGCGTTCGCTCGGTCACGGATACGAGCATGATGTTCATGATGACGATCCCGCCGACAACCAGAGAGATGGAAGCGATCGCGATGGTCACTGCGAAAAACGAGCCGCTAATGTCTTTCCACAGCGAGAGGAAGGAGTCGCTGGTTTCAATCGCGAAATCGTCCGGCTTGGCGTAAGCCAGATGATGACGCCCGCGCATGATCTGGCGGACTTCATCCACGCTGTCTTGAATCTTCGCCGCGGAGCCGGCGCGAGAAGTAATGCGCAGGGAATCCTGCTGGGTCCCGAAGTTTTTGTTATAGGTGGTGAGGGGAATGATGATCCAATTGTCCAGGGAATTTCCCAGCGCGGAGCCCTGCTTGGTTCCATAACCGATCACTTCGCAGGGAATATTGTTCCAGCGAATTTCTTTTCCGATAGGGTCAATGCCGGGCATCAGATTCTCGATCAAGTCGTTGCCAATCACGCAAACGGGCGCTGCTCCGCGCAGGTCCTCGTCCGTGATATGGCGCCCCGCCACCAGGTCCACGTCGTACAGCTGAGCCATTTGCGGAGTCCAAGCGCGCAAGTTGGTATCCTTCAGCGAATTCAGCCCGCTTTTCACTTCGACGCGGCCGCCCAGCGAAGCCCCGATTTCCTTGCAAGACTTGCAGAGTTCACGGACGGCTTCATAGTCGTCGTAGGTGATGCGCTTGCGCTTCTGGAATTCGAGCCAGTCGTCCACGTTGGTAATGATGGAAGGCTGTTTGGATAGTCCAAAGACGTCGGCGCCCAGCCGGAAAACCCGCGTCGCCACATACTGATTCGCGCCGTTAATCAGGCTAACGACGGCGATTACCGCCGCCACGCCGATGACTACGCCGATCAGCGTCAGCACGCTGCGCAGCTTGTGCGCCCACAGGCTGGAAGCGGAAATCGCCACCGCCTCGGACAAGTTCATTGTAGTTGGACGCGGCATAGCGCCTGGAGACACTACTACACCTCATCCTAACATACGCAACACAGGAGGCAGAGATTTCAGCCTGACGGCGGAATGGCGAGAATTAGGACCCCATGCGCGGAGACAAATAGCTGAGATCAAGTCGCGATGCAGGAAAGAGAAGACCAGGCGCAAAAAGAAAAAGGGCGTCCCGGTCCTACCAGGACGCCCCAAAGAACCACCGTTGCGCCATTTAAGCGCAAGGGGAAGGAGTTAGAACTCGAACCGCAGTCCCAGACGGATGTTCCGGCTTAGCTGGAACAGATACGGCTTGCCATACTGGGTATCGAGAGTGATCGGGCCAGTGCCTGCGCCGGTCACTGAGTTGTTGAGCAGGGACTGAACATTATACGGCTTCTCGTAAGTCCCGTACGCGCCTACGGCTGCTACGGGAGTGCTTAGACCGTACAGCACGCAGGGTGCTTGCGAAGGCACGCCAGCAACGACTGCTCCGCAGGGGCCAACTGGCGCGATGAACTGTTGGGAAAAGAGGGAGTCAATCTGCGGATTGTAAGCAGTGGCTGCGCGCCTGTTGAAAACGTTGTAGGCTGTTGCCGAGAAACGGATGCTCATCGACTCTCTAAACTTGAATTTGTGGCCCAGGCTCAAGTCCGACTGCGCATACCATGGAGAGCGGAAAGTGCGGGGGTTGCCGACGGTGATGGCACCCGTGGTCGGGTCTTGCGAGACGTCGAGCCACTTGCTGCCTGCGATCAGCGTCGGGAAGCCACCCGGAAAACCAAAACCGACGTCTGCGATGCTCGATTGCGGCGTCCCGCTATAAAGGTACGAGAACAGACCTATGTCTGTCGCGTTGTGGTGGCCCTCGTCGATGGTGTAATAGGTCCAACCTTTGAAGGCATTCGGGCGATCCGTGGGCATCAATCCGCTGGAGGATTGGCCGTTGTCGTTCCAGGAGAACATTGGCTCGTCAAAGGCACGGCTGTTGTTGGGCGAATTGCGACCGCCGCCCGCGTCTCCAATGTACGTGCTGGTCAGGCCGGCATAATTGCCCCACAGCCTGCTATAGGTGTAAGAGAACATGAATGCAAAGTGGTTGGTGTAGGCTTTTGTCAGGCGTACTTCCAAGCCATCGTAATTGCGCTGCGCCGGAATGTTGTTATTCGGGCAGGGCGGGTTCGAGGTTGCTGTGCACCCGGTGGAGACGCCGTACAGGAACTTGTAAAAACCGTCGAAGGTCTGGTTGACGCCTTGGCCGGGGTTCACAATCACGAAGGTCTCCCCGATGGCCGGATTGAATATCGCCGAATCTTCGATCGCGTGATCCAATCGGCGGCGGTCCCAACGGGCTTCGAGCGCCATGGTCCTTGTCAATTGGTAGTCGGTTCCCAGCGTGGATTCGTGCTGGCGATAGGGCTTCAGCCCCGGAGCCACGCCTTCTTCGGTGGCCGTGCAAGTCGAGCAAGTGGTTGGGAAGGTACGGAAATTCTGGTTTTCCAGGAATGCTAGACCGGGAGGAGTTGTATTGCCCGTCCATGTTGCTTGCGTAGCGGAATTGGTGCCGACGCCGCCGCAGTAGCGCCCGTTGCTATTGTAGGCCGGAAGAATGGCGCTGAGGTTGGCGCCGCCGCCGGAATCCAAGGCATAGGCGCAGTTCTGCCAGTACTGGCCGCCAAAGGAACTGATGGCCAGATTCAGTTTCAAGACGTCATTGACCACGCCGTAGCCGCCGAATATCTTCATCTTTCCGTTCCGGAAGACATCCCAAGCAGCCCCAAAGCGGGGAGCAATCTTATCGCCCCAGCTAAAGTTGATGGGATTGCTGATCCCGCCGGATGGCTGATCCTCGGCGGGCAGGTTTTCCTTCTCGATGCGAACACCTGCATTGATGGTTAAGCCCTTACCGAGAGTCCAGGAATCCTGTACGAAAAGGCCGTGGTTGTGGCTGAGTGCATATCCACCAGATCCGTAGTCAAACACCTGAGCCCAGCCATAGAGGCCTTGGCAAGACTTAGGATTACCACTCGAGTCTAGGACCACATCGTACTGGCCCACGCAATTGGCCTGTCCCACGGAACCTTGCACGCCGTAAGGAGAGATTGCCTTGGCGCCGCTACTTCCCACAAAGAGGTTGACCCTCGGTTCGTTATAGTGCTGATAGATGGCGTTGGACAGTTGGTTGAGCTGGTAACCGAACTTGAAGTTGTGCGTGCCCCACCATCCGCTCTTGAACCACGCCAGGTCCTGGTTGAACTGCACGTGCTTGTTGGCGTTTCGTACGGTCGTGTTGATGTTGCTGGCAACGTTGACGTAGCCGGCAGCTTGCTGCAACGAAGCGGGCAGCGGCTGTCCATTCGCGTCGGTAGCGCCTACGCCGTTCGTTTGCCAGGCGAAGATGGCCCCACCTGTGGGGAAGCCGAAGTCTTTGTAGTTCTCAAAGAAATACCCGAACCGGGTGGTGGCGACCAACCGCGGCGTAAGCGTGAAGTCAGCTCCAACGTTGGTGGTGTTATTGGGAGCCCCAAAACCCAGGTAATGCGCGAAAGACGACGGAGGTGAGGTGGCGGTGAAGTTAAACATCCCGGTGGTCGAATCTGCGAATGGCATCTCCTCGCCACTCAAGCGCTGATACTGATAGAGCCATGAGCTATAGACGCGGATGTATTTATTTACGACTGCGTCTATTCGCGCGTTCGTATAATAGGTCTGTTCGTTCTGGTCGAAATTCAGGTTATTGGGGGTGGCCGTAGTGCCAAAGTTCACCGTGCGGCGGAGTTTGGTGAATTGAGGATTGAACCCAGCGAAAAACCAGATGCGATCCGCTTTGATGGGGCCGCTGAGAGTAAAACCAGGAAAAAAGTCCTTGGTGTTGTCCTTCTTAGGATCGTATAGCTGGAAGTTTGGGTCGGTCGCTCCAATCCCGGAATTGACAAAAGCAGGGCATCCCGGAACAGGAGGGGCGCCGGAAGCCGGAGGTGAGCAGCCGTTGGACTGGGGATTGTAACGGTCGTAATCGTTTGGCGAACCATTCATCGCCGAGGAATTGTACTGAGCGACGACCGAGCCATGATAATGATTGCCGCCCTTTTTCATGATGACGTTGGCCACGCCACCCAAAGCGGCACCGTGTTCGGCTTCGATGCCCGTCGTTTTCACCTGGACTTCATCGATAAAGTCAAAAGGCACGTTGGTGTGCGAATAGCCGCCAATATTGTTGGCGGTATCCTGGCCTTCGACGAGGTACCCGTTCTCCGAGTCTGCCGCGCCGCCGACCTGGTATCCGGCCGCGCCACCGTTGGAACATCCGGAGGGGGAGCATCCGCCTGTTCCGGAGAATCCAGAGCCCATACCGCCAGCCAAGGGCTCATTGCGGGCAGAAGGAGCAAACTGGATGACCGACTGGAAGGATTCGCCATGAGGGATGAAGTTGATCACGTCCTCTGTGACGTTGGTCATGGTGCGGGAGGTCGTCGTGTCGATCTGTGGAGCCGCACTGGTCACCTCGACCACAGTCGAGGCCGTGCCAACTTCCAGCGAGATGTCCACCGATGGAAGGTGGCCGACTTCGAGGTTTAGCCCTTCGCGCTTGACAGTCGAGAAGCCCTTGGCCGTTACTGTCAGAGTGTAAATGCCCGGCGGAAGATTGGCGAAGCGGTAGTAACCACTGCCATCCGTCACGGCTTCTTTACTGCCTACCAACGAAGTGCCGGTGACAACGACCTTGGCTCCAGGCACCACGGCTCCTGAAGGATCTTTGACAATACCCTGCAACCCTCCCGTCGTTTCCTGGGCTAGGACCGAGGTTGAAAAGAAAGCGGATAATGCGAGCACCAAACCAATCAAAAGCCACGGATTCTTCATAAAGCTAGAGCTCCTTTCGAGAACTCGCTAGTTTGAGCAGCTGATCGTGGCGTGCAAACGAATATGAGAAAGTTTCAAGGGAGTCCACCCACTCCCCCAAAATCGGGACACATCCTCTCATAAATTATGCATAAATTGTGCCAAAATTAATGATTACCTTATCTTCAAATAAATTGTTTAATTTCAGTAAGATAGAATGGATTATGGAAAATCCATGCGTAAAATGCTTCCTCCTCGCCTTCCAATTCCTTGAGGAATATACAGAATTGTGGATTCTGGCCATATGGATACCATTCACAAACCTCGAACGGAAATATGGTCCGAACGTTCCACAAATTGATTGAATTGTTGAAGTCGTTTCTTAGCTTTGGTGGCGGATGCGCTCAGCAAGGGACCGCGCCCGTTGCCTCGCTATCTCAACAAATCGGGAATCCCCCGCAATCTGATCGAGCAGGGGCACGACCCGCTGCGGTTCCGGCAGAAGGCTGCGGTTCAGATCCGATTCGAATTGCAGTAAAGCGTCATTGATTCCCAAGCGGTCGTATTTCATCCGCCGTGCAATCAAGTCCACGTTTTCCTGCTGACGCGCCAGCCCCTCAAAAATCTGCAGCAGTTGGGCCGCCGCCGGATTCAAAGTGTAATTGAATTTCGTTTCATGGACTTCCGTGCCCGACTCCCAACGAAACGTTTTTTCCCCGAGATTAGCGATCTTGCGGTGCACGTCGAGATCCGGCCCCTGGAAATGTTTAAGTTGCGCCGCCAGATCGAACATCTTCGTGCGCCATGCCGCGCTCACCTGGAAGGGTGACGACCCGGCGTCCTCATCCAACTGTCGAATTTCGTAGGCGGCCGCATCGGAATCTTCTCGGACGGTAATCTCGATAAATTCGGGCGAGCTTCCTTTGAAGACCCGTCGAAAAGTCAGTTTGGCGCCAGCCGGAGCAGGAGCGGGAAGGGAAGCGGAGACCGCCATCAAGGCCACAGCAAACGCCAGCATGGTCCGAAACAGGAAGGTCTTCATAGTCCTTTGCGAGTGTAAAGCATCAATGTCAAGTGTGACCGCAAAGCAGTCAAAGTCATCTGTGACCGTAAAACGGTCAACGCGTCGATACGATGCGCGGCAACCCGCCTCGCGTTGTGCCCCTAAGGCGAATTTCGTTGGACAAGCCAGCGGAACCGACCGCAGCGTGAAGAGCGGTCCGTTTCGTTGACGCATTCGTTGGCGTGTGCGAATCGGGCAGGCCAAACCGTTGCCGCGCTTGCTCCGTCTGCAAATGGCACAGAGCCACGGCCAGTGCGTCTGCCGCGTCCGACGGTTCCGGAGTTTCTTTCATCGAAAGCAGAGCCCGCACCATCATTTGCATTTGTCGCTTGTCGGCTTGGCCGTGACCTGCGACGGAGGCCTTCACTTCGCGCGGCGCGTAACTGTAAACGGTCACGCCGTGTTGAGCGGCCGCAAGCAGGATAACGCCGCGCACTTCCGCCAGCCGCAGCGCCGTGCGCATGTTCAACGCCGTAAAGACACTCTCCACGGCCACGGCATCAGGGGAAAACTCGTTAATCAAACCGCACACTCGAGCATGCACGTCTTGCAGCACCGCGCCCGCGCATTCTCTCTGACGCTTCGGGGCCACCTTTAGAATTCCATAATGAAGCATGTTGTAACGTCGTCCGTTGCTTTCGACAATTCCAAACCCGCTTGGCCCGGTAGCGGCAGGGTCCACTCCAAGAACGCGCATGCAGCCACACTTCCCGTTCTTTTGACTTCTGACGGTCGCCTTGCTCATGGCACCAAGTCTACGGCGAACGCCTGACCCTCGCCAACTTTTTGTAATTGTTTGTCCGAACGGAGAGGAGCGCTGAAAAGGGCCACTGCGGTGCCGCAGTGGCCGCAAAGGAACTGGGCAGGTTCAATTGGCGCCGACGGCCGCCTGGATTTCCGATTCATCGATGTCGAAGTTCGCGTAAACGTGTTGCACGTCGTCGTGTTCTTCGAGTGCTTCGACAAGACGCACCATCTGTGTCGCTTGCGGGCCAGTCAACTTGATGTAGTTTTGCGGCACCATCGCGATCTCCGCCGACTCGGGAGTGATTCCCGCCTTGCTTAGCGCTTCCTTCACTTTCTCGAGCGCGTCCGGTGGCGTTACTATGTACCAGGAGGAGCCGTCGTCCTTCAAATCTTCGGCGCCGGCTTCCAGCACGAGGTCCAGCAGTTTGTCCTCGCTGGCCGCTTCCTTGGCCACGGAAATCTCGCCCTTGCGGCTGAACATCCATCCAACCGCTCCGGCTTCGGCCATGTTGCCGCCGTTCTTGCTCATCAAGTGACGGAACTCGCCGACCACACGGTTACGGTTCGTCGTGACCACCTGAATCAACATTCCCACGCCGCCTGGCCCATAGCCTTCAAAGGTCGCTTCCTCATACTGCTCGCCTTCGAGTTGCCCGGTGCCGCGCAGAATGGCGCGCTCCACGTTTTCACCCGGCATGTTCGCGGCCTTCGCCGCCAGAATTGCTGTTCGCAGCCGCGGATTGGAGTTCGGTTCGCCGCCGCCGATCCGTGCGGCAATGCTGATTTCGCGGATGATGCGCGTGAA
Source organism: Candidatus Cybelea sp. (assembly GCA_035510055.1). Taxonomy (GTDB): domain Bacteria; phylum Acidobacteriota; class Terriglobia; order Acidiferrales; family UBA7541; genus Acidiferrum. The sequence continues at coordinate 28,472 of DATKHV010000077.1, forward strand.
AACGCGGCCGCGCTTCGCGTCGGTGGCCCCTTTTTTGTGTTTAATCGTGGCCCATTTTGAATGCCCGGACATGACACATCCTCGTTTGTTTCACGTGACCGCGGCTTGGCCGCAGTCATCGATGGAAGAATTTTTGCGCCGCAGAACAGTTTCGGTGAACGACAACCGACCCGCGGCCGTCTTCGATCGCGGCCGGATGGCTGCCGAAAATCACACGTACCGGCGTACGGTCGCCGAGAAGTCGGCCGTCTTACGGCCGCCCAAATAAAACAACACCAGTGCGGAGACTTACAGTGAACCGCAAACCCCTGCGGAACCAAGCTAGTTTAGCACAGCCGGCCATATCGGGAAACGGGTTATACTCCACTGCGGGGCATCTCTTTGAGTTCGATAGATTTCTTCGCCGCACGCCGCGCCGGAAATTCAGGGGCCCGCCATGCCTGACCGCCGATACCGCGTACTTACCGTCGCCAGCCATCCCGTTCCATACAGGACGCCTCTTTTCCGCCGTTTGGCCAAGCACCCTTCGCTCGATTTCCAATCTTCTTGGTGTTCTCTTCCGCCTCCCCTCTTTGGCCGTCTTCGCCCAGTTCGCCATTACCGCTCCGCTTTCCCCCATCTATGATCCGCGGCCACGGATGCGCTAACTTGCGCCTCGCCGTCGTCTCACCTTTCGTTGACCGCCGGCATGGCACGGAACGCGCTCTAGCCGAGTTGCTCGAACGCCTCGCCCGCAAGCATCATTGCGAGATTCATCTCTATTCCCAGCGCGTTGAGGGTCTCCCGATCGCTGGACAACGCGCCGCAAGCTCAGAAGATTCCGGAGCCATACTTTGGCATAAAGTTCCTTCCCTTCCTGGCCCTCATCTTCTGCAATTCCTCGCTTGGCTTTTCCTGAATTCAATCTGCCGCGCCTGGGATCGTCAGTTTCATGGCCTTCGATTTGACCTCGTTTTTTCTCCCGGAGTTAACTGCCTGGATGCTGACGTCGTCATCGTTCACGCCCTATTCCATCGCCTCCGGGAACTCGCCCGCGAAGAGTCATCGGATTCCCCACAAATCGGATTTCTTCGGCGGTTCCATCGGCGTGCCTACTACGCTCTTCTGTCTGGATTGGAGCGCCGCATTTATGCAGCCCCAAGAGTTTCACTGGCGGCCGTCTCCTCGCGGACGGCGGCGCTTCTGAACGGCTATTTTCGGCGGCAAGATGTCCGCGTCATTCCGAATGGCGTTGACCCGGCGCAGTTTTCGCCCCCCGTCCGGCTTGCGTTGCGTTCCGCCGCGCGGCAGCGTCGCAACATTCAGGAGCGTGATTTCGTGCTGCTCTTGATCGGAAACGATTGGCGCGCCAAAGGACTCGGCACCGTCCTCCGCGCCGTGAGTGTTCTCCGGGAATTACCAATTCTGGTCATTGCGGCCGGGGAGGACTCTCCCGGCTCTTTCCGTGAACTCACAAAATCGCTCGGCATTTCAGAGCGCTGCCGCTTTGAATCCCCGCGTGAGGATGTCCTCGATTTCTATGCAGCCGCCGATCTCTACGCCAGCCCGAGCCGCGAAGACTCTTTCGGCTTGCCCGTTGCGGAAGCCATGGCTTGCGGCTTGCCCGTCATTACTTCCGCTCATGCCGGGGTGGCCGATCTGATTCACGATGGAACGGATGGATTCATTCTTTGCCAGTTCGACGACGCGCAACTTCTCGCCCAAATGTTCGAGCGCCTTTATCTCGACCCAACGCTGCGGAGAAAAGTCGGTGACGCGGCCGCGAAAGCTGCTGAGGCGTGGACTTGGGACCGCCATGCCGCTGACGTCTGGGACCTGCTGAGGGATTCCGCCGAGAGGAAAGTCGCTCTTCCTGCCCGGAGATTGTAAGAAACAGGAAACAGCAGATCCGCCGGCTGCGCGGTGGGCCTCCACTGTTCTGCGCGTAGCTTCCAGCGTAAAAGTGAGTGATTCCTTCGGGATGTCGATCACAAACGGCTTGATCATCCAGCCCAGACCGGTGGGAATGTCCCGCGTCAGCGAAGCCACCTCGCTTTGCACATAAACCCCGCCGTCGCGCTCTTCCATCCGCCACCACGTTTCCATCCGCCACAAGAAGCCGCCATCCTCGCCAAGTGCCTTTTCCTGTTCATCGCTCTTCCCGGCGTTTTCTACTTCGGCGATCCGTAGCGCCGAGCTGCGGCTGTGCGCTCTTCCCGGCCCATCGTGGAAGTACTCGACTTCGTGTTCGGTGTTCAGCACCACGGTAATCACCTTGTGCCGCCGAAAACGCAAAAACACGCGGAAGTGATCGCCATCTCGCGATTCGATTTTCGATCGTTCGACGTCTGGCGCGTAGTACACCGAGTGCCGGTCATAATCCTCAAGCACTCCCAGAACATCATCGAGTTTGGCGCTCGGAATGAACACGATCCCGATCCAGTGATGAATCATCCCTCCTGGGCAAGCGATGGGTTTCTGATGGTCCAGCAATTCCAGCTTTTGGAGCTTCACTTCGCCCCGTTTCAGCCCCGCATAAGCCTCCCGGCCTTTCTCGTCGGAGAGTCCATCGACCCACAGCAGGCTCGTGCCCCGCTTCAACTCGGCTTCATTTCGCAATTCCACGAGTTTTGCGTAACGGTCAAACGCTTCCTGCGTTTCCGCTTTCAATCTTGGGAGCGCTGGCTTGCCCGCGTGCACGACCTGCACAAAGGTCGCGTGCAGCGGCAACGCGACCAGCAAAAACGCAACTAGTCTTCGGACGATGTTGTTTATCCCCTGCACGTGTCGTGCGAACCCTTCAAGATTCGACCGCGCCCTTATTCTCATCCCCTTCATTGCCACCGGCTTACCGAAATTTGGCGGGACATAGCCGCACTAGAAAGCAAGGTGCATACCATTCGATCGAAAAGAAAAGGAGGGCCTTAGTCGAAGCCCTCCCTTCCTACACGCTGGTTTTAGATGCCGAGGGAAGCAAAACGAAAGTGGCGGGTTGGGTAGCAGCACACGACCCCTTGCGGAGCCGCTGTCCCCGCGCGGCCCCCAACCCGTTCCTCAGAGACTACGCACCTTGATTGCGCGCGACAATGGGTCCCGAGAGCCACTCGAAGGGGTACCAGGGGTGTAGTACAAACTGCTCCTTTTTCGCCTCTATGACCTTTCCCAAATTCCATTAAGTCTTGTCATCGCAACAAGATAAGTAAAGGGCACCCTCCGGATTCCTCATCAGAATCACGAATAGTACTACTCCGGCCCGCCCGTGATTTCACTTTGATTTTGCCCTCTTCTCTCTCCGCCGTTTCGCTTGCTGATCGGTCACACCCGCCGCTGCTTCGAGAAACCACCCGCGAAATTCTGACCCAAAAAGCCTAAAATCGCTCTTGACCTTCTATAATTTTGTATTATAACTTACTTATTATATAACTTAGAACGAGTACGTCGTGCTGTGCCTGCTTGGCCAGGATAGCTGCCTTGGTGTCCAACGGGTGCAAGGTCGCTCGGCACTCACTCGACGATGACTTTGCCGGTCATCTTCGGGTGAATCGAGCAGAAATACGGATACGTTCCCGCTTTGCTGAAGGTGAACGTAAACTTCTCGTCCGTATCGAGCACCTTGGACTTGAATGCGCCGTCCGTGCTCACCACCGTGTGTGGAATATCGTCGCGATTGGTCCAGGTTACCGCTGTGCCCACGGGAACCCGAAGTTCTGCCGGCCCGAAGCTGAAGTTGTCGATCTTCACCTCTGTTGTCTCGGGCTTCTGCTGCGCGCTCGCCGAAAAGCCTTTCTGGCCCCCGCTGGTCATTCCGATTGCCAGAGTTCCTGCAAGAACTGCCATAAATACACTCCTCCTCATGCTTTTTCTCCTGTTTATCAGATTTACCGACTACACTGGCTTTTGGCCTGCTTTCGGGTCACGCGAGAGTCGAATCGACCACCGCCAGCGCGTGCTGCCCCTGCACGTAGTTCACATCGGTGATACCGAGAACGCTCTTCAGTTGTTCCGTCGGCACTTTCATCGGCCCCGGCGAAGGTGCCTTCCCCGGCTCCGGTTGCGGAAACGCCGTGGACGCGGCCGTGTGAAACGTTACGTTGCCTTCAATCTTCTGCAGCGTCTGGTGAATGTGGCCGTTAAGCACTGTCACCGAGCCGAATTTCTTCAGATAAGCTAGCGCCTGGGCGCTGTCTTCCGTGCCCCAGCCCCACTCCGGATACACCGACCACAGCGGAATATGCGCGAACACCACGATGGGCGTGCTGGGCTTCAGGTGCTTCACGTCATCTTCCAGCCATTCGAGCTGCTCGTGGCCTAGCGAACCGAGCCCGCCGCCTTTTAGGTTCATGACGTTAACCAGTCCGATGAAGTGCGCGCCCTTCTTGTCAAAACTGTACCAACCCACGCCTTTGCTGCCTTTTCCGTAGCGCTCGAGAAACTGTTTTCCGTCATCGTTCAGCACGTCGTGCTCGCCCGGCACATAAAAAACATCCTTGGGCTTCGCGCTTTTCAGAATCTGGTCGACGGTATCGAATTCCTCGGGCTTCGAGAGGTGGCTGATGTCGCCGGTATGCAGCATGAATTCCGGCTCCATTGGCAACGCATTGATTTTGTCAACCGCGGCTTTGAGGGTGCCCGCTACGTCCGGATTGGCGGGCTTATTGAAACCCATGTGGCTGTCGCTGATTTGCACGAAGCTCAGTTCGCCCATGGCTTCTTTGCCGCGCAACGCCGGCAGCCGGCTGAGGCTGTAGGATTTCAAGACCCCGCCGCTCATCACGCAGAATGCCCCGGTACCAGCCCAAGTCATGCACTTCAGAAAACCCCGCCGATCGATTCCGTCGTGATTGTGGTCGTACAGGATTTCGTCTTTGGCCTTCTCGGTCATTTTCTTCTCCTGGATGTTTGCCGACACCCCTAGCCGGAACTATTTTTGCCGCCCTTTCCCGCCAATTTTCTTGGGAGGGCGGCGCGGGTGAGAGAGTCCAGGGAGCCCGCGCCGCGTATGGGACGTGTTTCGCTTGTCCAGACCAGCAGGGGCCGGCAATTATTCCAAATTTTTCTGCTAACCAACCCTTTGCTTGATTAGTCCCATCCAAGAGGGATTGGGAATAAAATGGCCCTCCAGGCGGTTATTGCCCATGAGTGGATTTGACCAGGGGAAAGGCTCGGACGTGTTGGATGCGCAGGACCGGGCGCGCTTTGAGCTGCTCGTTTTGCCGCATCTCGACGCCGCTTTCAATCTGGCGCGCTGGCTGCTGAAAAGCCGCGCCGATTCTGAAGACGTCGCCCAGGAGGCCATGCTCCGTGCCTACCGCTTTTTTCGCGGGTTCCACGGCGGCGATGCGCGCGCCTGGCTTTTGCAAATTGTGCGCAATACTTGCTATACCTGGTTGGAGAAGAATCGCCCTGTGGAACTAATGACGGAATTCGACGAAGAATTGCATCCGCAGCCCAGTGTGTCGCCCGAGGCCCTGGCGATTGCTGGAGATAATCGCGAGCGGCTCGCGCGCGCCCTCGAAACGCTGCCTCCGCGCTTTCGCGAAGTCCTGGTGCTTCGCGAACTGGAAGGCTGCTCTTACAAGGAAATTGCTTCGATTACTGCCATCCCCATTGGCACGGTGATGTCCGCGCTGGCGCGCGCCCGCCAGCGTTTGCAGCGAGCGCTCACGCACGCCTCTCCGCAGGAGGCTTCCCGTGAACTGTGATTTGAACCGCACGGTCCTCCACGGCTACCTGGATGGCGAGCTGGATGCCACGCGCTCTGCCGAGTTTGAGCGTCACCTGGAAGGGTGCCGCGAATGCGCGACTGCTCTTGGTGCCGAGGAGTCGCTGCGCTCGTCCCTGCAGCGCAGCGGTCTTTACGAAAACGCGCCTGTTTCTCTTCGCAAGAAAATCCGCGCGGATCTGGATGCGGCGACCGCTTCTCCCGGCATGATTCGAATTCCCGCATGGCGATGGCTCGCCATGGCCGCCAGCGTTCTAGTGGTTGTAACCGTGTCCTGGTTTGCCCTGCCACGTCGGACCAATGAGAGCTCTTCGGCGGTGCCCTTTACGGCAGCGGAAATGATCGACGCGCACGTTCGTTCGCTGCAGCCCGGCCACCTTACCGACGTTACTTCCACTGACCAGCACACCGTCAAACCGTGGTTTGACGGCAAGCTCGCCTTTGTTCCTCCAGTGAAGGATTTTTCCGATGAAGGATTTCCGCTGATTGGCGGGCGGCTCGATGTTCTGGGCGGCCAGAATGTCGCTGCGCTGGTTTATATGCGCCGCAAGCACATCATCAACGTTTTTGTGATGCCCACCAAGGAGCCGGATACGCCGATCCATCCGCCCGGCCTCCGCCAAGGGTATCAGTGGCGCCATTGGCGCCGCCAGGGAATGGAATATTGCGCCGTCTCGGACGTTTCTGATTCCGACATTTACAAGCTGGCTCAGCTCATCTACCAATAGCCGCCATCGAACTACGCCTACCCAGGATGCTGAAGCTTAACCCAACGAAGAAGAGTTGAGCGGCCAGGCAGCGGTGATGACGCACGATCAGGGCATCTGAGCGAGGACGGCAACGTCGAACTTTGAATAGTACTTCTTCACGTCGTTCGTTCCGTATTTAGCGCGGAATTTCTCGACCACGGACGACACCTGAGTGGCGTCAGCGAGAAGAACAACCTTGACTTCCGCCTCCGCGCCCCGCGCATCGATCCGAATCATGGGGTTGCGGAGCACGTTCTTGTACCACTGGGTATCCGACCCGTGTACCGGCAGGAGGTAAAGCTGGTCGTCCTCGAACACGAACCAAACCGGGATTTGAATGGTGCGTTTTGACTTTCTGCCGGTCACAGTGATGTTAATTTCGCGAAACCGGGAAAAGCCGTCTTTTAAAGCTTTGTTCTCCGTTGGCTTATGGCTCATCCTTATGTCCTTTATATCGGCCCTTCCAGGCGCAACTGTTGCTGGCGGACATCGAACGATACGAGAAATAACTACTTTCCTTCATCTCCGTCAAGAGCACAGATTCCTTCGGGCTCCCTCCCAGCGCTTCACGGGTGCGAGCGCTGGGGGCCAGCTTGTCGATGACAACGAAGTGCGCCATTCAGTCGAAATGCGCGCTCGCTTCGTCCTCGGTAAGACTGCGGACAGCGACGCTTGTTAGCGGCCGACCATTTTTTGCAGTTCTTCGGGGTAGCGAGCACCTTGCAGCGGGATCTTGGAGGCCGCGGTCTCCAGTTCGCGAAGATCGCCGGGCGAAAGTTCTACGTTAATGGCTGCGACGTTTTCTTCGAGCCGGTGCAGCTTGGTCGTGCCCGGGATCGGAACCATCCACGGCTTCTGGGCAAGTAGCCATGCCAGGGCGATCTGGGCAGGCGTCGTCTTTTTCTGTTGCGCGAATTTGCCAACCAGATCCACCAACGCCTGATTCGCTTTGCGGTTCTCTGGCGTGAAGCGCGGGACGATGTTGCGGAAATCGTTTTTGTCGAACTTCGTATCGGCGCTGATTTTTCCGGTAAGGAAGCCCTTGCCAAGAGGACTGAAGGGAACGAACCCGATGCCGAGTTCCTCCAGCGTCGGGATCACCTCCGCTTCAGGCTCTCTCCACCAGAGCGAATATTCACTCTGGAGTGCGGTGACAGGTTGAACGGCATGGGCGCGACGGATCGTTTGCACGCCTGCTTCGGAAAGGCCGAAGTGCTTCACTTTGCCTAGCTGGATCAGGTCCTTCACGGCTCCGGCCACGTCTGCGATCGGAACGTTCGGATCGACACGGTGTTGATAGAACAGGTCGATGACGTCAGTCCTGAGGCGCTTGAGCGAGGCATCGGCGACCTGCTTGATATGCTCTGGCCGACTGTCCAGCCCAGCTTGTTTGCCGGTGTTCGGATCAATTTTGAACCCGAACTTGGTGGCGATCACCACCTGGGCACGAAGCGGGGCCAGCGCTTCACCCACGAGTTCTTCGTTCGTGAACGCGCCGTAGACTTCCGCGGTATCGAAGAATGTGACGCCACGTTCGACTGCCGCCCGAATCAGCGAGATCCCTTCCTTCTTGTCCACAGCGGGCCCATAGCCGTAACTCAGACCCATGCAGCCGAGGCCGAGAGCGGAAACCTCCAAATTGCTTTTTCCAAGTTTTCGTTTTTGCATTGTTCCTCCCTACAAATTAGATGTTTGCCGACTGAAGCGATATGCAAAACACATCATTTTTGCATGCAAGACGCGGCAATCGCTACCGGTGAGACTGCTTCGATCGGCGAGCCACGATAGAGAAGGACGGTCTCCCGGGGCTCAGTGCCCGGTTAGGTTTGGCGTACGCAGCGAATGCGAGACGGGCTGATGAGTGAAAAGACTGCAGAGATTCCAACGACCAGAAACTTAGGGTTTGGAACTGCTTTTGACGTAGGCTTTGGGAATTTGCTTGGCGTAGATTAAGCGCAGGGTCAATTCTTTTGTCGCGCCGGACCTGAGGGTGATATTTTTTTGCCAGTCCGAAAAAACGCCCTTTCCGGAGGCTCGCAGATCGTAGTTGTCGGCTTTCAATTTTGAAATCGTGAAATGGCCATGCGCGTCTGTGCGCACTATATGCGGTGCGCTTCCGCTGGACACCTGGTAGGAAACACTCGCGTTGGCCACGGGCTTATCGTCCGGGCCCAGCACAACTCCGGTTAGCGTGGAGGAACCTTTGTTCTGCGGCGAGCCGGATACGCCGCGAACGGCCACGAGCGCGAGCAAAAAAATTGGTGCGAGTACAAGTGCGCGTCTCATTTTTCAACCTCGAGAGTGTCCTCCGAAGGAAACACCGCGGGAGATCTAGACCTCGGTGGGAACTGAAGGCCAGTTCTTCACTCTCCCTCTTGAGTGTAGAGCGAGTCAGGGATGCCTGGTCGTCACAGGTAAAAAATGTGCTTCACCGCCAACCTGCCAGTTCGGACAGGGCGGAGCTTCTGAACTTTTCAGAAGAGTTATTCGTTGCGCAAAGCCACGGCAGGATCGACGCGTGCCGCGCGCTGTGCCGGAATCACGCAGGCCGCCAGCGCGACAATCACAAGCGCCGCGGCGGTTCCGGCATAAATGCCTGGCGCTAGCAGAGTGACTCCAAATAACAGACTCCGCAACAGGGCTCCAAGTCCGACAGCCAGAGCCCCGCCCGCCAACAATCCGAGGGCACTCAACTGCATTCCTCTTCCAAGCACCATCTGCGTTACGTCCGCTGGCTTTGCTCCCAGAGCCATGCGCACGCCAATTTCCCGGGTGCGCTGCGCCACGGCATAAGCCAGCACGCCATACACCCCGATGCATGCAAGCACGAGAGCCAGCCCCGAGAACACCCCCAACAGGATCATGGGCCGCGTGCGGTCTGCTACGTCTATTTCCATTAGTTGATCCATCGTGTGTATGTACGTTACCGGCTGTTGCGGATCCACCGACCACACCGCGCCTTCAACCATCTTGATGGTGCTTCGAGGATCGTTCGAAGTTCGCACCACCAGCATTGAAAAACCGCCCGGCTTTTTTACTTGCGTCACGGGAACGTACACCGCCGGCTTCATCTCATATAGTAAGCCGCGCTCCCGAATGTCGCGTACCACTCCCACAACCGTCCACCAAGGTTCCTTCTCGTCCCCGAGGCGAATCCGTTTTCCGACGGCGCTTTTCCCCGGCCAGTGGCGCTTGGCGAGAAATTCATTCACAACCACTGCGGGCGCTCCGCCTTTGTGGTCGCTCTCTTGCAGCAAACGGCCCTCTCTGACTTCTGCGTCCAGCATCTCCAGATATCCTGGCGTCACTTCCCGGTAGAGGGCGTCGTTGTATTCTCCCGGCGGCAGAGGCGGCTCGCCCTCGACGGTGTAGCCTTCGGTATCCCCGTTGGTCACGAACGGGGCGTCGGAGCCAAATCCCGCTCCCTTGATTCCCGGCAGCGCGCGGACGTCTTCCACTACGGCGTGGAAAAACCCGCGCACCTTGTCGTCCGTGTCGTACTTCTTCTCAGGTAAAGGCACTCCCACCGTGAGGAGATGATCGGCCCGAAATCCAAGTTCTTGCTTCCGCAAATTCCAGAGGGTCTGGATCATCAGCCCCGCGCACACCAATAAAGCGAAAGCCAGGGCGAATTGCCCGACGACGAGCGTATCCCGAAGCCGCAATCCGCCGCGCGATTCCCCGCTGCGGCCTCCTTCCTTGAGCGACTCTTGCAACGGCACGCTGCCGGCGCGCAAGGCCGGCGCCAAGCCAAACAGCATTCCCGCCGCAATGGAGATCGCCGCGGTGAATAGCAGCAGACGCCCATTCACGGCGAACCCGTCGCCTGCCTGCTCCGGTATAAGATGTCCCAATACGCTCCAGCAGGCGTGTCCGACCCACAAACCTAGAAATCCGCCAGCAACGGAAAGCACCAAGCTTTCGGTGAGCAACTGCGAAGCGATTTGCCTCCGGGATGCACCCATCGCTATCCGCACTGCCATCTCTCTTCTCCTACCGGTCGAACGCGCGAGCAATAAGTTGGCCAGATTCGAGCAGGCAATCAGCAACACAAACAGGGAAGCGACTTGCAGCACTAGCAGACCGCTCCCGGCAGCTCCCGCATATTCTTTTTGAATGGGTACGACGACGGCGCCTACCTTGGCGTTCGATTCCGGATACTGCTTCTGCAGGTCCGCGGCGACACGTTCCATGTCCTTCTGCGCCTGCTGGGCCGTCACGTCGGGCTTCAGTCGCGCCACTACGGAGAGGAAGTGCGTTTGCCTCCGCGCCCATTGCTCAGGCGTGAACGCCATGGGCACCCAGTAATCGCTGTTCTTCCGGTCCTGAAAGAAGAAATCCTGTGGCATCACGCCGACTACTTTCGTTTGCACTCCATTCAGCAGAAGCGATCGCCCGATGATCGACCGTTCGCCGCCAAAGCGCCTTCGCCACAGGTTGTAACTCACCACGACGACGGGAGTTTGCGTCTTGTCCTCTGCCGCAGTAAATGGGCGTCCCACAACGGGCTGCACGCCGAGGACATCAAAAAAGTTGGGAGTCACTTTCTTCCCGGAAAGCTGTTCCGGCTGGCCATCTCCGGTGAGGCTGGCGGTGTCAAAGCGCGTCGCCAACATTTCGGTGAAGACTTTGTTTCGCGCTTGCCAGTCCAGGTAGTTCGCTGGCGCCGGCGTATTGGTGGGGAAGCCGACATACGTAGCATCCTCCCAAACTACTACTAGCCGGTCAGGCTGGGAGAAGGGCAGCGGCCTGAGTAGAACCGCCTCTACGGCGCTGAAAATAGCGGTGTTAGCGCCAATTCCGAGCCCCAGGGCAGCGATCGCTAAGGCAAAGAAGCCGGGATTTTGCGCGATTTGTCGCCAGGCGTAGCGCAAGTTTAGAAGGAGGTTCATGACTAATAGGTGTGACGAAGCAAAAGGCAGAGTGTTTCCGCAGAAACTGCCCTTTTCAGTTGAGTTCGGACTCTATGGCGCTGTTCAAAGGCTTTCCCGCCGGGCGGAGAGATATGTCTTACAAAGCCACATCCATTTGCAGTTCCTGAATCATGTTCTGCAGGACAGCATTTGCCAGCTTTTGTTGTGCTTCCGTATCCCGCTTTTTCGTTCGCAGCGCCTCGAGTTGCGACTCTTCTTCGTCCAGCTGTTTGGTGTAGCGCTGCAGCAAGGCTTTCTCTTCGGCACTGCCTCTTAATGCTTTCATGTTTTCCCGCAATCTCTCCTGGTCCGTAAAGATCTGGTCGATCGTTCTCTGCTGCTCTTTGATTGTTCCATCCAGATCCGCTACAACATTTTTCTGTGCCGTGATAGTCCGTAGGGCTTTCTCGATGTCCGGATTGATCGACTTTTGAAAAAGAAACATTCCGATCTGATCGTCCGTGATTCCGTTCAAGGCGTACTCGGTATAAAGCGGCCTCGCCTCGTTGATCACGAGTCTTTCGGTTTTTTTGGGGTCAATGTTGACGCGGAAACGGTACAAACCAATCGCTTTTTCCTCCGGCTTCGGGCCGTTGTCGGAGAGTTTCCACTCTGGGCGCGCGGGATGCTCGATCACGAGGGCTCGTGGGGTAGTGTCTTCGTTGCGTACGATGTAGGTTTTTTTCTCGCGCAGTTCGCTGGTTGTCGTCATCGTCCCCCGATAAATACGAGTCCGCGTGACGCGTTCGTGGCCGACGTCCAGCCTGGAGTCTACAAGCAGGCCAAGGTCGGTGGCGTAGGAAAGCAATCGCCGTTCCCCGGGCTTGATGGCTTCCATCAGGCCTTCGCCAGCAAAAGTATCGCTGTCCAACACGCTGAAGCTCCCGCCATCCAGAGTCATCGAACTCGCATTGTTGACCCAAAGTGTGCGCAGTGGGCGAACTTCACCAAGCGATTCGCTCCATAGCGAGACTTTTTCAGCCGCGATGTCTGTTTGGAGGATGGGCACAAGCGCAGACTGGTTCTTTCGAATGGTCACGCGCTCCTTCAATTTGTATTCGAAGAGATCGCCGAGGGCGTTTCCCTCGGCAACCGGCTCGCTTGCATCACGAGCTTCCTCTACTTCCGCTTCGTCTACGACCGGTGGCGGCGGGGGCGCTGGCGCGCTGAACCTTCCTCCTCCCATTCCGCCGCCGCTACCACTTCCAACTCCGCTGGCGAACCCGCCCAGCACCCCGCCGGGCGCGCCAGCCGCGATTTGGGGCGCTCGAAGCATGTCGGCGCTCTGCATCTCCAAGGTGGCCGCGTGCGTTTGGGGAGTTAGTTGGACGCTCTCCGGCAGGGGCACGACCGGTCGCCTGCCGTAATAGGGTTGCGAAAGCTGTTGAATAAACGAATGCGGCGCGCCGGCCACGAGCGACAATTCCACATCATTCCAATCTTCACCGATCGTGTTATCCACGATAGCCCAACCTTGTAGCAGAGGTTTCTTATCCGTCTTTGAGGACAACACGAGCCGGTAGGTCGTCTTCCAAATGGGGACTTCGCTGATGTAGCTCACATACAAATTGCGGTCGCCGCTGCCGGTCGTCGAAATGGTCATGCGCCTCAAGTCCTGGTCACGAGAAGAAGCGATCAAGCCAAGGTATCGACCGACTTCCACCTGCAAGTCCTTTTCAACGATGCGCACGCTGGTGGCCGGGGTCACCTCCACGGTGCGAACTTCACCGTTATCACTGACCAAGGAAATTTCGGTCCACTCGGTCGTTGCGCCATCTTTCTCGCGCGAGTGCTTCTCCACGCTGAGCAGTTTTCCTGCGATTGCCGAGCCGCTGCCGCTGCGCACCTCCAGCTTGGCGCCGCGCAGCGCACCTAGAAAATCCTCCATCGTAGGATTTTCTCCCAGCGTCAGACGGAGGGTGGCTAGCCTCCGGGCCAACGGCGCTTCCGAGTTGTAATCGACACCAGATATTTTTCCGCCGGACAGATCAAGAACCGTCAGCGACTTCAGCACGTCATTCAGTTGCGCACTGGTGAAATCAACATGCACGTCTTGGCTGCCGCGGACACGGCCAAGGTGCTCGAAATACCCCACGCCGTTCTTATACAGCACCACGCGGCGCACGGGCAGCTTCACCACTGCCGCGTTCGCGCTTTCACGCGTTTCATTGCCGACCGCCCCATCTTTAGGTCTTGCCGTCGAAGATGTTTTTTCTTGTGCCGAAATGGAATGGCAAAAAAGTAAGGAGAGACACAATATTCGTATGACTGTTTTCATTTCGCAGCCCCGACGATGCCAAATGCTAGCCTGCCCACCGAGATGCGAATTGCATCCCGCGCGTTGTCCACCATTGGGTCCCAAAATTATCCAACTGGGGCTGGCATTCCCTGTGCCCTTCTGCAGAGGCTTTGCGTTCTGTGGAATACTTAGACACCAATTCAGGTTCAGGAGTTCCGATGCCACGCTACCTTACCCAGCACACACTTGCTTGCCTAACGCGGCAGGGAGCCGAAGCGCTGGCGCAGCGCATGCAGGCCGGAGGGCTCGCTCATGCCGAGCGCATTGTGGTGAACATGCTCGAAGGAAAAATGTTCGTGGAGTTCCGTGCTGATTCGCGCGAGAATCTGGAAGCGTGGCTGAAAACGGAAGGGATGCATTTCGATTTTCTGGTGCGCATCGAATGGGAAATGCGTGGGGAGAAACTGGAGATCGCCGATTAAAAACGGAGCTGACGGAAAAGCCGGGGATTGCCGAATGGTCGAGCAAGCTGAAGGCAGTGACCGGAATCGCTACCTCCCGTCCCAAAAGCGGTCACTCCTTCCGTGCCAATTTGGTTGTAGGATTCCTCTAATACATTTATTTACAGCTACTTAGACTAGACAACCCGGTGGCGATTGGCCTGCCAATCTCTAACGCCATCATGTGCAGCACGTCCGTATTTCTGGATGGAACGGCCCGCTCTCGGCTGCTGATTCAGGCGCAAAAAGGCGACCGCGAATCGCTAGCCAGGTTGCTCCTGCCGTACGCACCCGGGATGTATTTGGGAGCGCTGCGGCTCACACGCAATCCCGCGGATGCGGAAGATGTCCGACAAGAGGCGTTCCTAAAGGCCATGACGCGCCTCGAACAATTTTCTGGAACGCGAGGCGAGAGCCGAGACGACCTGCACGCGTGGGTATCGCGCATCGCCGCGAACGCCTCCATCGACGTAATCCGCAAGCGGCGCGACGGGAGACTCTGCTCGCTCGAAGAGCCCAACGGCGCGGGCGAGGAAACGCTAGGTAGCAACATAACGGCGCGCGAAGAGAATCCCGAAGAGCGCTTCGCTCGGCGTGAAGTGCGCAAGTTGATGGCCGACGCTATCGCCAAGCTGGCACCGGAACTGCGGCAAGTATGCCTGATGCGCGATGTTTTACAGTACTCGACGCAGGAAGTTGCGGAACGGCTGAGGATTTCGGCCCTGGCCGTGAGGTTGCGACTCTTCCGGGGTCATCGGAAACTTAGGGAACACTTGAGTATGGCATGGCAGCCCGCCAAGCAACGGCAAGCGCGCGCTGCCGCCAGCGCGCGGATCCTCCACCGCCGAGAAGAAATCAGTCGCGACGAGAGAGTTCCACTCGCGGCGCTTGCGGAGTGCGCTTGCGGGGATTGAACAGTGCGCGAGTTACGAGCGGTGCTTCTCGACAATTTCGAAGCTTTCATTCCTCTTTCCTGACAATTCCAAAAGAGAATTATTGAAACTAAAGCGGATTGCGGGAGTAGAATCGGGGCGTTTCTCTCCAGGAGTCCCATGGAACAGGATCGGCGCCGAAGCCCCCGGTATCCGTTCGTTGGATCCATCGAAATGCGCGAAAGCGCGTCCGAAGACAAGAGGACGGCGCGCGTCAAAGAACTCAGCTTAAACGGCTGTTACGTGGATATGGAAAGTCCTTATCCGATGGGAACGTCGCTGGCGATCAAGCTTTTTACCGAGACGGAATTTTTTGAAGCGCAAGCCAGCGTCATCTATTGCCAGCCGGAGCTGGGAATGGGGTTGATGTTTCGCGAGACCAAGCCGTATTACCTAATGGTTTTAAGGAAATGGCTGCTAGCGGCGATGATGGGAAAAAAGGGGTCCTAGGGCTAAATTTTATCTTGAGCTGAATTGGCTTGTCACTTAACCGTGCGAAGCGTGGAAATGGTGCGAGCTTCCGGGCTCTTGGGAGTCCAATCTTCGGGCGGAAAAGCCACGCGCCAGAAAGTCGGACGCGGGGTCGTAAACTCCAGGCCAATTTCGGCCTTGCCGCCACGCACCGGACCGAGGAACGCCACGTGGCACTCCTGCTCTTCTTCCGTTTTATTATGCCGCATGTGAACCACGGCGCCGCTGGTGAGACGGGCGGTCAGCAGAACCAGGGCTCCGTGGGCGTTAATGGCCAGAGTCTCGGTGAATTCCTCGAAGTCCTTATTCTGAGCATCCTTGCCGCGAACGCGGATGCCAACCTGCATGAGTACGCGCTGACTGCGCCGCCGGGCGCCCGCGTGGACCGGTGTATTCGGTACTTGAGCCATGCCACCTCGCTAAAGATCAACTATACCCGGCAAGATGGAATTGTCGAGCGCATCGCGGGAGGTTGTATGCAAACTGGATACCCGGGCTTCCTAGCCGCGCTGGTCGATCGGAATGTAATGACGCGTGTCGCGGCCAAGATAGATCTGGCGCGGGCGTGCAATTTTCTGTTCGGGGTCGAGAAGCATCTCCTCCCACTGAGCGATCCATCCGGAAGTGCGCGGAATCGCGAAGAGCACTGGGAACATGGTCATCGGAAAACCCATTGATTGGTAGATCAGGCCGGTGTAGAAGTCCACGTTGGGATAGAGCTTGCGCTTGATGAAGTATTCGTCTTCGAGGGCGATACGTTCACACTCAAGAGCAATTTCCAAGAGCGGGTTCTTGCCCATAAGATCGAAAACTTCGTAAGCAATGCCCTTGATGATGCGCGCGCGCGGATCGTAATTCTTGTAGACGCGATGGCCGAAGCCCATGAGTTTGACTTCACCGGCTTTCACGCGCTTGATGAATTCGGGAACTCGCTGGACGGAACCGATTTCCTTCAGCATGTGCAGGACTTCTTCATTCGCGCCGCCGTGGAGCGGGCCGTAGAGCGCGGCGATGGCCGCCGAGGTCGCCGAATAGGGATCCACGTGGGAGCTGCCCACGCCGCGAATGGTGTTGGTGGAACAATTTTGCTCGTGATCCGCGTGCAGAATGAAAAGAACGTCCAACGCGCGCTCCAGCGTGGGGTTCGGACGATACTTGGCTTCCGAGGTGCGGAACAACATATTCAGGAAGTTGCCGGGGTAGCTCAAATCATTGTCCGGATAGACGAAGGGCATTCCCAAGGTGTGCCGATAGGAAAACGCCGCGATGGTCGGCATCTTGCCAACCAAACGGTAGGTCTGTTTCTTGCGCGATTCATGGTTAAAAATATCTTTGGCGTCGTGATAGAAGGTCGAGAGCGCCGCAATGGTGGAGATGGTCATGCCCATGGGATGGGCATCGTAGTGGAATCCGTCGAGGAATTTCTTGATGCTCTCGTGAATGTAAGTATGGTGCGTGACGTTGTAGGTCCAATCCTTGAGTTGCCCAGCGGTGGGGAGTTCCCCGTGTAACAGCAGGTAGGCGGTTTCGAGATAGGTGCTTTTCTCCGCGAGATCCTCAATCGGATAGCCACGATGGCGCAGGATGCCGGCGTCGCCATCGATGAAAGTGATTTTGCTGACGCAAGAGGCGGTGTTGTTGAACGCCGGGTCGTAACTCATCATGCCGAATTCTTTGGGGTCGACTTTGATCTGACGGAGGTCGGCGGCACGGATGGTATCGTGGGTGATGGGAATCTCGTAAGTCTTGCCGGTGCGATTGTCGGTGATGGTGAGAGTTTGGCGGGGCGTGGCGGAGCCCTCGGGCGTTCTCGTGGTTGTTGCCGTGAGTGGGGAGTCCATTGAAAAATCCTCGGAGGCGGCGGCGCGATGCCGCGCTTTCGTTATCACTGTACACCAAAGGGGGCACCGCCGGGAACTGGCGAAAGGGGCGGCGCAAAGCGAACCCCTCGAAGGAGTTGGCGGCAGGGCCCGGGTCGGAGACAGAGCAGAATATACCTCTTGACAATAGTCGTTATAACGAGTAGTATTGCCTGCGGATCGGCAAGCAATACCCAGGAGGTGGACCATGATGGCCATTCGCAAGAGCCACGACCGCGGGCATCGAAACCACGGCTGGCTGGATTCACATTTCACTTTTTCGTTTGCAGATTACTTCGATCCCGAGCACGTGCAGTTTCGCACCCTGCGGGTGATGAACGACGACCGAGTCGCGGGAGGCGGCGGTTTTCCGAAGCATCCTCACCGCGACATGGAAATCGTGACGTACGTTCTGGAAGGCGCGCTAGAGCATAAAGACAGCATGGGCAACGGCTCGGTGATCAAGCCGGGTGACGTGCAGTACATGAGCGCGGGCACCGGCGTGGCGCACAGCGAATTCAACGCCTCCAAGACGGAACCCGTGCACTTGTACCAAATTTGGATGCTGCCGGAAAAGCAAGGGCTAAAGCCGGCGTATGACCAGAAGAACTTCAGCGTGGCCGAGAAGCGCGGGAAGCTGCGGCTAGTGGCTTCACCGGATGGGCGCGACGGTTCGGTGAAGATCCACCAGAACAACGAGCTGTACGCGACGGTGCTCGGCGCCGGCGAAACGGTCAAGCATGAATTGAAGCCGGCCCGGCATGCCTACGTCCAGGTGGCGCGAGGCACCATCAAGCTCAACGGCACCTCGCTTGAAACAGGCGACGGCGCGGCTATCTCCGCCGAAAAAACCGTCGAGCTCACTGGCCTAAAAGACGCCGAGGTCCTGCTCTTCGACTTGGCGTAGGAAGAATCGTTGAAGCGGGAAGCGGGCAGGAAATTCCCTCCGCAGGGAGTCCGGCGCGGTTTTTTTTGTGCCACGGTTTATTCGTACCGCAAAGCTACCATTGGATCGACCCGCATGGCACGCCGCGCAGGCAGGAATCCAGCAAGAAACGCGACAGCCGTTAGCACCCCCATCGACGCGAGCAATGTCACGGTGTCTCGCGCGGCTAGTCCGAAGAGCATTTTCTGAAGCAGGCCCACGGCTGCAAGCGAGATGCAGACACCCGCCGTCACGCCGCCGGCGAGGACCAGGACGACATCGCGCATCACAAGAACAAGAATCGATGTTTGCGGCGCGCCGAGTGCCATGCGTATCCCGAATTCCGCCTGCCGCTGCGTGACGAGATAACTTAGCGCACCGTACAGACCAATCATGGCCAGTAGCAAAGCCAGCCCACCAAAGAAAGTCGAGAGCGTGGCCAGCAGCCGCTCTTGGACCAGCGAATCGCCCACCTGCTCTGCGAGCGTGTGAAACTCGAGCGGAATTGCTTTGTTCACACCGGCCACCGCATCCTGCACTGGCGAAATTAGAGCGGAAGGACGCAGCGCGGTGCGCAGTTCGAACGATTGTGCCTCCGCGTGCTCGGGGACTTGCGTGACGGGAAAATACGCCGTGACGGAATTGTCTTCCCGGAGCGAACCGTATTTGGCATCTTTTACGAGCCCCACGACCTGGATGGGCGGAGCCGTTTGGCCTGGCTCCGGCTCGACTCGGAAAAACTTTCCGACCGGATGGGAATTCGGAAAGAATCTTCGCGCCAGTGATTCGTTGACGATGGCGACCTTCGCCGAAGTTTTTGTGTCGCCTTCATTGAAATTCCGTCCTGTCAAGAGGGGCGTGTGCAGCGTCTTAAAATACCCAGGCGAAATGAAGTTGAAGTTTGCGAGAGCATCGTCTCCCTTCGGCGGATTGGGTGTATCCACTTGCAGGACGTTGTTCCACATGCGATTGCTGACCGGAGTCAGCAGAGACCGGCTTGCCGATACGACTCCGGGAAGACGGCGTAACCTGTTCTCCATATCCTCAAACATCGCGGGTTGCTGCTCAGTCGGTACCTTGGCTATGTGCAGATCCGCATGCACGAGCAGAACGTTGTTTCGATCGAAGCCAATGTCCATCGTTACGAGCTTTACGAAGCTGCGCAAGAAGAGGCCGCTTGCCACAAGCAACACAAGCGACAGTGCGACTTGCGAAGCGACGATCCATTTTCCTGGGCGGAACTTCATTTTCGACTCCGCGTCAGATGTTTGACTGCCCTTCATCGCGGACGTCAAGGAAACGCGCGTCGAACGAAACGCCGGCAATACGCCAAACAGAAGACCCGTAAAGATGGCCACTGCGGTTGTGAAGCTCAAAACCCGCCAGTCAAATGACAGGTCCAGAAAAATGTGGTTGTCCTTCGTCGAGATATAACGAACCAGCAGCGTGCTTCCCCAACGGGCAAAGAAAACGCCAAGCACAGCGCCCGCCGTCGAAAGCAGAACGCACTCCGTCAGCAACTGTCGAATCAGCCGCGCGCGCGAAGCGCCCAATGCTTTTCGCACGGCGATTTCCTTATGCCGGGCTGCGGCCCGTGCCAGCATCAAACTAGCGATATTCGCGCAGGCGATCAGCAACACCAAGCCCACGACGCCCATCAGGACGTCTAGAGGTTGCTGAAATTCCCGGCGCAGATGCGATATGCCAGTCGCTGCGGGAGTCGTCACGAATGTCCGCTTCCGGAAATCCTCCTGCTGCTGCGGTTCCCAGTTCGGCGGCACCACTGCCGAAAACACTTGCGGCGAGAGCACGCTAAGGTTGGCTTTCAATTGCTCGGGGCTGATCCCGGATTTTGTTCGGCCAATGACCTGCAGCCACCACCAGGATCTTTGCTCCAGCCGCGATCTTGCGCCATCAAATTGCGCCGCTGTGCAAATCGGAATCGCCACATCGAATTTATTTCCAACGTTCGCGCCATAGAACCCGAGCTGGCTCACGCCGATCACTTCGAATGTGTGATTGTTCAGTGAGAGCGCGCTGCCGACGGCGCTCTGAGCTCCGCCAAAATGTTCCTGCCAAAATCCAAAGCTCAGAACCGCCGCGCCTACGCATCCTCGCTTGTCGTCGGATTCCGCAAGCAAGCGGCCTGCTGCCGGATGGACACCCAGCGTCTTGAAGTAATCGCCGCTCGCAAACATTCCGTTTACTTCATGCACCGCGCCACCCTGCGAGAGATCGAATTTCTCCGATCCCCACGCGAACACGCCTGAAAAGGCATTCTGCTGGTTCCTCAACTCTTCCCAGAGGGGATTGGTGAACACACCAAAGGGGTCCTGACGACCAGCGGATCGTGAGTTTTGTATCTGCAACTGCACGAGCTCTTCAGGTCCTTGAACGGGAAGCATCCGCAGCATCACGCTGTCAATCAGGCTAAAAATTGCGGTATTCGCGCCGATGCCTAGGGCAAGCGAGAGAATAGCAACGCACGAAATAACAGGCGTTCGGGCGAGGATACGCAAACCGTAGCGAATATCTTGCCACGAGGTCTCAATGAGATTCACTCCGCGCGCGTCCCGGATCTCTTCCTTCAGCTGTTCGTGTCCCCCGAATTCGAGCCGCGCGCGACGGATCGCTTCCTCGCGGGTCAACCCAGACTGGAGGTTCTTCTCAACTTGTTGATCGAAATGGAAGCGTAGTTCGGTGTCCGCTTCGGATTCGACGGTACCGCGCCGGAATAGCGAACGAAGACGGAAAAACAGGTCGTTGAACACGGAACCCTCCCTAGGCCGTCTCCAGAATCTGGGCGACGGCAGCCGCCAATTTCTTCCAGGAATCCTGCTCAAGTTCGAGTTGTTTGCGGCCGGTTTTGGTGAGCTCGTAGTATTTCGCGCGGCGGTTGTTTTCGGACGTTCCCCACCTCGCTTTGATCCAGCCGCGGCGCTCGAGCCGGTGCAGCGCTGGATAGAGCGAGCCTTGCTGAATCAACAAAACATCGCTCGATATTTGGTGGATGCGCTCGGAAATAGCCCAGCCGTGCTGAGACTCGACAGCCAGGGTGCGCAGAATCAAGAGGTCGAGCGTGCCTTGCGGAAGTTCAATTCTTTCTTGCGCCATTGGCCGATTCCCCCCCCGGTCACTTCGACAAGAGACGTTACGCCCCTCTCTTGTCGAAGTGCAAGGGGAAAGAAAGGTTTGTAAAGAGAGTTTGCGCCGCGAAACTGCCCTCTTGGCAGTCGCCCGATGTTCGTCAGCCGCGGGTGCGGCGGAATTCGCGCATGAAGCTGGTCAGGGCTTCGACGGCTTCCGGGGTCACGGCGTTATAGAGGGAGACGCGCATGCCACCCACGGAGCGGTGGCCGGGCGTGCCTACCAAGCCAGCCACGGCGGCTTCGGCAGCGAACTTCTTTTCGATGGCGTCGTCGCCTGCGGCTACCCGGAAGACCACATTCATTTTTGAGCGCGAGGTTTTCTCGACCGGGCAGGAATAGAAGCCGCCGCTCGATTCGATGGTGTCGTAGAGCAGCCGGGCTTTAGCGTCATTGCGCTTTTCCATTCCGCGAACTCCGCCTTCCGAGGCGATCCACTCCAGCACCAGACCGACGACGTAGACCGCGAAAGTCGGCGGCGTGTGATAGAGCGACTTCTCTTTGATATGCGTGCGGTATTGCAGGAGCGTGGGGAGATTCTGGTCAGCGCGTTCCGCCAGATCCTTTCGAATGATCACGATGGTGACGCCCGAAGGCCCCAGGTTTTTCTGCGCACCGGCGAAGATGACGCCGTACTTGTTCACGTCGAAGGGGCGCGAGGCGATATCAGAAGACATGTCCGCAACCAGGGGTACATTGCCAGTCTCAGGCAACGTGGTCCACTGCGTGCCTTCGATGGTGTTGTTCGTACAGATGTGCACGTAGGAGGCGTCCGGGGAGAATTTCATTTCATCGCGGCGGGGAAGGCGCGTGAATTTTTGCGCTTCGGTCGAAGCCGCGATGTTGTGGAGAATGCCTTTTTTCAACTCACCGATGGCTTTGGCGGTCCAAGTACCGGTGTGCAGGACGTCCACGGGCTTTCCCGGCAGGCACAGGTTCATGGGGGCCATCGTGAATTGCATGCTGCCGCCGCCTTGGACGAAAATGACCGCGTATTCCTCCGAGATGCCCATGAGACCGCGGAGCTTCTGTTCCGCACCTGAATTGATGCTTTCAAATTCAGGCGAGCGATGGCTCATCTCCAGGACCGACATGCCGCTGCCATGCCAGTCGAGAAGCTCTTTGCGGATGCGCTCAAGGACAGGGAGTGGTAGCGCGCCCGGACCGGCATTAAAATTGAAAGCTCGTTTGGTTGTTGGTGCCGAAAGGGTGGACGAAGTCACAACGAGCGATCCTCTCTTATGCAAAATGGCAGCGAAGCAGGGGCGGAGAAACGCTGCGAACTCAACAGTCGAGAATAACAGAAATCACCGAGAGAGGTCCGCACGGGCTCTTTTTCGCCCCCCCATTGCTCCACCCATAACGCAAGGTGGCTTAGGCGCCAAGTAACAGGAAATGGTGGAGATAGCGCTTCTAGCTCCACGGTTGTGAGATTTGAGCAAAGTCCCCTTGACTAAATGGGGTGTTTCGAAGCAAAACTAGTAAAGCTCCCTTCCCCCAGGAGCTTGAAGAAGCGGAATGCGCCTCCTCTCCGCGCACCGGCGTGCCCGCTAGACTCTTAAGGAGCAGATTGAACGCACCGCTCGCTAATCCAGGGCGCGACTTCGGGCAGCAATTCGAGTTTTCGATCGGCTGCGTGCCGCTCTGTCTAGAAATGTCTGACTTGCGGTTATATGGTGCAGCTTTGGCGCGCTACGCCGCGTTCACGAGTGCTGCTGAAAAGCCCATCCACATCGCGCTGAATAATGCAGCGCCACCCGAGAGGGCCCTACCCGACTTTGCGTATGAATTCGAGGGTGCGGCGCTGCGCGCTTTTTCCAGCGATATTCGTTTCGACGGTGTCAGGAACCAGTATGCGCTCGACTCGCTGGTGCGCGTTTTCCTGAGCTGGAAGCTTCTGGAACACCAAGGATTTTTGCTTCATGCCGCCACCGTCATGCAGGGCGAAAAAGCCTACATATTCACCGGCCGGTCGGGCGCCGGGAAAAGCACCGTGGCCAGTTTGTCGCCCGCAGGAAGCGTGCTCACCGATGAGATTTCCCTTCTTCGCAGGGAGGAGGGAGGGTGGCGCGCATACGGGACGCCGTTCTGGGGTGAATTCAAGGCGGCGGGATCAAATTCAAGTGCGCCCGTGGCGGGGATATTTCGTCTCTTGCAAGCCACCGAAAACCGCGTGGAATTACTCCGTCCGATGACGATTCTTCGCACCCTTCTCCCCAATGTGCTTTTCTTCTCCGCGGACGCGGAAGCCAACCGGCGGCTTCTAGAAATCCTGAGCCGAGCGGCAACCGAAATCAAGGGCTACAACCTGTCATTCTCGAAGAATGCGGCGTTTTGGGAGGTGCTGCCCGCATGAACACCCCAGCCGCAATGACTTGGCAGAAGAATCCGGAACTGGCCTGGCGAGAAATTGACGACCAGACCGTCATCATTTCGCCGAACGATAGCGTGATGCACGAGCTCAACGACACCGGGAGTTTTCTCTGGAAAAACATTGATGGCATAAAATCGGTGGGCGAACTGGCAGAACTTCTGGTTGAGAATTACGAAGTCACACCGCACGTCGCGCTGTCCGATACGCAAGCCTTGCTGGAAGAGATGTCGTCGCGAAAACTCGTGGCGACCGTTGCGGAGACGGGAGTAGTATTGCCTTGAGTGTGACCTCGTCCGCAGGCGCCACGCCCTTAATGGATCGTCTGATCTCGCGCACGGTGCGAAAGCACCGGCCGCTCAGCGTGCATTTTGATTTGACTTACCGCTGCAATGAGCGCTGCGTGCACTGCTATCTGGATCATGACGATCATGGAGAACTGACCACCGCCGAGTGTTTGAAGGTGCTGGATGACCTGGCGCGGTCGGGGACTCTTTTTTTGACCTTCAGCGGCGGCGAAATTTTCTTGCGGCGCGATCTCTACGAAATTCTGGCGGCGGCGCGACACCTCCATTTCGACATCAGCTTGAAGTCCAATGCCTTGCTCGTTACCGCCGAGCGTGCCGCGCGGTTGCGCGAGTTTGCCGTGCGGCGGGTGCAAATCAGCGTTTACAGCGACGTTCCCGCGATCCACGACGCCATAACCAAGGTCCCCGGATCGCTCGAAAGGACCCTGGCCGCGATTCCCGTTTTGCTCGAGCACGGATTGCCGGTGAAGCTGGCCTGCCCGCTGATGCGGGAAAACTTGGCGGGTTATCGCGGCGTGATGGCGCTCGCGGAGAAGCTGGGTGTTCCCTACGTCTTGGATCTGACCATCACGCCGATGATGGATGGCTCCGGAGGACCGTTGGAACACCGTGCATCGGTATCCTCGCTGCTACCGGTATTGCGAGACCCGGTGCTGCACTCCTGCAAACCGCAGATGACGCCACAAGCGGCGAGGGCCATGAACTCCTTCGAGCCGTCATTGGGAAGCGCGGTATCAAGCGGGATGGCAAGTTCGGCCTACGAAGACTTGCCTTGCAGCGCGGGCCACAACAGTTGTTACATTTCCCCATACGGGGATGTGTTTCCGTGCGTGCAATTACCGCAAGCGGCGGGGAATCTGCGGCGGGAGAAATTCGACGATATCTGGTATCACGCGCCGCAGCTCGAACGTCTGCGCGCCATCCGCGAGACCCAGCTTCCGATCTGTTCGCGATGCGAAATTCGGAGCTATTGCGAGCGCTGCCCCGGCCTGGCCTTGATGGAAGGCGGCGATATGCTCGGGGCCTACGAGCGCGCTTGTGCTCTTGCGGAAGAAAAAGCAAGACTGGCGGGTGTCGCCGCTCCCATTAGCGCACTTCATCTGAAACGAAAACAAGAAGCCGGTTTGGTTCCGACAAAAGGTGAGGTCGAATTTGCTTCTTTTGCTGTTCATACTAGTTCAGACTAAGGGAACAGGGAATGGCTGAAGACAATAAGAACTCTCCCCCAGCGTCCGGCGGCAAGAAGCCGTACACGAAGCCGAGCGTGGTGTCCGAACCGATCTATGAGACGCTGGCGCTGGCTTGCGGAAAGCATCCCGGCCAGGGCGGCATTTGTAACGGAGCACCGAGGCGCTCTTAGGCTGGTTCCCGGGATTTACTTTCGCGGAGAGGTAACTCCTGGCTCGCTAGACACGTCTCTAAAAGCCTCAAGGTGGCTATGCGATTGGACAAATCCGGTCAAAGGTCCTATTGACCATCCCCCAGTGAAACAGAATACGCTTGAACAGTGGCGATATCGCACGCTTGTGCTCGATGGGAACTTGTGTCCCTTCCTATCTCTGGATGGCGCGGTGATTGGTTCGGAGAAATTCCAGTTGGAGCCGTAGGCCGCGAATGAACTCTACGGTGCAAAAGAACGAGCTTGTACTCGCGTTTGGTGAGCGGCGCAAGAGTGACGTGCAGCATATTACCGACGCGCTAGGCCAGCGCGGCCGCGTCTTGCTGAAGGCTTACGGTTCGAGCATGCAGCCGTGGGTGCGGCCGGGCGACATAGCCATCGTGCGGCAGGTGACCACCGAAAACGTGCGCCGCGGGGACGTGATTCTCTTCCGGCGGCATAATCAGTTGTTTGTTCACCGCATCGTAGACGAGCGCGTCATGTTGGGAGTTCGGCAAGTCTCCGCCAAGGGGGACGCCCATCCTGAGTCGGACGGCTGGCTCGAGACCGATGAATTGCTGGGCCGAGTCGTTTTTATTTTTCGCGGTAGCAAGCGCCTTCCACTAGAGACCTCTTCGCAAATCGTGCTCGGGCGAGTGATTGCGCGGCTCTCAGAATGGAACAGGTTCTGGTATCCAGCGGCGCGATTCGCGCTGCGTTCGTCACGGCCAATGCGGCACCGCTTCTCTCGCTGGCTCTCTTTAACTTAGGCGAAGCGCTCCAGTTACCGGAATTCTTCCCTCAAGGGGTCTCCACCAACGCAAACTCGACGCGTTTCCTCAGGGGATCAATCCGTTCGGCTCGCACGTGCACCTTGTCGCCGAGATGCCATTCCAGCTTGCGAGGCTGGGCGTCCCGGCCACGGCGGGCGCCCGGAGCTCCGCGTCGGCCTCCGCCTGGCAAGGCCACGATGGCGTGATCGCGCTCGCGAAGCACGCATCGTGTTCCCGCGAATTCCTCCAGTGCGCCAATGGGAAGAAGTCCTTCCACAAACACTTCGAAAAGCTCGACAAAGCAGCCGTATTTCTGAACCGAAATAATCAACCCGGCGTATTCCTCGCCGAGATGCTCTTCCATGAATTGCGCGGTTTTCCAGTCCATTAGTTCGCGCTCCGCGCCGTTGGCGCGGCGTTCCGCCTCGGAAGTTTCCGAGGCGATTTCTTCGAGGCTATGGTGCGAATAGAGCGTGGCTTCGGCGCCTCGCGGTACCGACGAGTGCATCTCGGAAGACGCGGTGGGGTCGTGGGGATGCTCCAGCGCCCACTTCAGGATGCGATGAACGATGAGGTCCGGGTATCGCCGAATGGGAGAAGTGAAATGCGTGTACTCATCGAAGCCGAGCGCAAAATGGCCGAGCGGCTCGGCGGCGTAGCGCGCTTGCTTCAGAGAACGCAGCATCAGATAAGAGACGATGCGTTCTTCCGGTTTGCCGATAACCCTTTTGATCAGTCGCTGATAATGGCGCGGTGTAATGCGCAGTTCCCCGCCTGGGAGCGCTACTTTCATGCCGCGCTCGCGGCCGTAGCCGTAAGAGTCTGGCCGCCCGGGTTTCGCGGGCGCCGGAACACGCCCATGACGAACGGCGACTTCGCGCTGGTGCAAGTTTTCGACTCCCAGAGAATAACCAAATGCGCGAGCGAGTTCTTCAAACTCCAGAACTTTCCGCGCATCGGGCTTCTCGTGAACCCGATGGAGCGATGCCAAGCCGCGCTTCAGAAGATAAGTGTCCACCGCGCGGTTGGCCGCCAACATGAATTCTTCAATGAGCCGGTGAGCGATGTTTCTTTCGCTGCGGGTGATATTGGTCATGCGCTGCTCTTTGTCGAATTCAATGACTGGCTCAGGAAGGTCGAAATCAATGGAGCCGTGCTCGTTGCGGCGGGCATTGAGGAGCAAGGCGAGATCCTTCATTTCGCGGAAGCGGGGCGCCAGCGCAGCGTAATGCTCGGACATCTCCGGATCACCTTCGATGACTTTGTTGACGTTTGTGTAGGTCATGCGCTCGGCGGAGCGAATGACGCCGGAAGTCATACGCGACGATTTCATGTGGCCGGCGGCGTCGAATTCCATGAGCGCGCTCATGACCAGGCGATCTTCGTGCGGCTTCAGCGAACACATGCCATTCGAAAGCGCCTCCGGAAGCATGGGGACGGCGCGATCGGGGAAATAAACGGAGGTGCCGCGGAGACGTGCTTCACCGTCTAGAGGCGTGCCCGTTCGAACGTAATGAGCTACGTCGGCGATGTGCACTTCGAGATGCCAGCCGCCATCCGCGCGATGTTCAACAAAGACCGCGTCATCAAAATCGCGCGCGGTCTCTCCGTCGATAGTCACGATTGGCAAGAAGCGAAAATCTTCGCGGCCAGCACGCTCGGCTTCGCTCACAGGCGTTGCGCCACGCTCTGCTTCATCGAGAACGTCTAAAGAAAAAGAGTGCGGGAGATGATGTTTGCGGATGATGATTTCGGTGTCGACGCCGAGATCGCCAGGACGCCCAAGAATTTCCATGACCCTGCCGGTCGCCGCTGCCCCGCCTTGCGGATAACGCAGCAACTCCACGTTCACCACCGCGCCGTCCAATTCGTGCAATCGCGGGATGCGCCGCAATCGCAGGCTGGTTTCCTCCGCGCCGCTGAATCCCAGCTTTTTCCAAAGCTCGGGCGTCAGTTCTTTGCCGCGCGGAATCTCTATCTCTTGTTGGATCCGCGCATCGTAAGGCAGGACCGCATTTCGCTGGGTGCCGTAGCGAAACAAACCGACCACCGTCGGATGGGCTCGGCCCAGGATTCGGACGATGCGGCCTTCCGCCCGCTGCGCACCCGTGATTCCGCCCAATCGTTGAATTCTTGCCAGGACGTGGTCGCCGTGCATGGCGTCTTGAATGGCGTCGCGCGGAATAAAGACGTCGCCGTCGAGTTGCGGCATCGGGGCATCGGGCACCACGAAGCCGTAGCCGTCGTGGTGTAACACCAGCCGTCCTTTAACCTCACCGCGATCCGCGAGTGCCGAAGGCTGCGGACGCCGCCCTGGGTCTTGCGGAGGTTTTTGACTAGCTTCTTTCCGTTCAGACTTTCCGAAGCAGAGCCGGTACCGTCCACCCGGTAATTCTTCGATGGCGCGGCGTTTTACTAGCTTTGCCAGCATCTTGAAAAGCGGCCGGTCGTCGGTTTTCTTTAGTTGTAGTCCAACCGCAATCTCCCGCGTCGACGCTGGCTCGTCCCTAAGTTGTAGAAAACGCAATATGTTATCAGGGCTTAAGTGTGAGGGACGTGGCATAGAGGTTCGGCTAGACTCGGTCAGCGCTGATTTCCACCGCGATTCTAGCCACTTTTTTCGGTTTCTAAGGAACTTTTTTCAGGTTCCCGGGATTATATAAACAGGCCAACACACGACCGGCCGGTCGCCCTCCGTCAGACTGGCCGGATTCCCCGAGAGGGGATAGAAGGGAGGCGGGACGACCTGGCCCGCCTCCCTTTTTCAAATTCCCCCCGGGCTCACCCTTTCACGCAAACCACCTGGCGGAGCGTGTGGACAATCTCGACCAGGTCGCTTTGTGCCGCCATCACCGCTTCGATTGGCTTGTAAGCCGCCGGCGTTTCGTCGATGACCTCGGCATCCTTGCGACACTCCACGCCCTCGGTCATCCTCTGGTGGTCGGCAATCGAAAAGCGGCGCTTGGCTTCCGCGCGGGACATCGCGCGCCCAGCTCCGTGGCTGCAGCTCATGAAGCTTTCCAGGTTGCCTTGGCCACGAACAATATAGGAACGCGCTCCCATGCTGCCGGGAATGATCCCCAGGGCGCCTTTGCGGGCGCACACGGCGCCCTTGCGGGTAACCAAGATGTTCTGTCCAAAGTGCCGTTCGCGCGCCACATAGTTGTGATGGCAGTTGATAGCTTTCCGTTCGGCGACGAACGGACGCACTTCGCCAGAATGGCGCACCGCGTCGACAACCTGCTCCATCATCAAGTCGCGGTTCCATCGCGCAAAATCCTGCGCCCATCCGAGCGCTTCGACATAATCGTCGAAGTGCTCGGTGCCTTCCCGGAAATAAGCCAAGTCCTTGTCCGGCAAGTTGATGAAAAACTTCTGCATGTCTTTGCGGGCCACTTCAATGAAGTAGGTGCCCATACGGTTGCCGACGCCACGCGAACCGCTGTGCAACATGAACCACACGTTTTCCGCCTCATCGAGACAGACTTCGATGAAGTGATTGCCGGTTCCCAGCGTGCCGAGGTGATTGGAGTGGTTCCCGCGATCGAGCTTGGGGTGCTTTTCGAGAATCGCGGCGTAACGCGGCTCGAGTGTCCGCCACACCTCGTGGTGGCGCGAAGGAATTTCCCGCCACGCCCCTACGTCTCCGGGGCCGCCATGATTCGTGCGCCCGTGCGGCACCGCTTGCTCAATAGCGTTGCGCATGGTCTTCAGATTGTCCGGAAGATCGCGCCCGTTGAGGTCCGTCTCGACGGCCACCATGCCGCAGCCAATATCCACCCCCACCGCTGCTGGAATGATCGCGCCCTTCGTGGGAATCACGCTGCCTACCGCCGCGCCGACCCCCCAGTGCACGTCCGGCATCGCGGCAACCCACTTGAAAATGAACGGAAGCTGCGCCACGTTCAGAAGCTGCTTGCGCGCCTGATCCTCGAGCGTCACGCCCTTGGTCCAGGCCTTGATCGGCACGCCGGTTTCAGCCGTCAGCACGTTGTAGTTCTTGATTTCGGACATGGCAGAAACGCACGAAAACTACCTCGCGAGGGTGCTCAGGAAGGGGTAATGGCTGGCGGCGCCCATGAAGAAAAGCATGGGGAAGGAAAGCCAGAAGGACGTGCGCGCGGTCAAGTAGTTCCAGCGCATCAAGCGCTCCGTCTCGGGTGGCAGCGGTGCGCCTTGTGCGGCCGCGGCACGCGTCCAAGCAATCAACCGTTTCTGCACGCGCCATACCACGCCCCAAGTATTCAGCAGCATCAGCAACCCCAATCCGCCGCCGACACTGATGGCTAGATGCGCATTCGAAACATGGGGCCCGCCATTCAACGCCAGCACCAACCACGAAGCAGCGATCACCACCAGGGAAACCCCCGGCACTCTCACCCACAGGCTATCGAGAATTCCTTTCGCCGGAAGCTGAAGCGCATAAATAAAAACATACGCGACCATCCACACAAGAAACCACCAGCCGAACCACTGGCCCACGAGCTTCGGGTTGCCCGCAAGTTTCGCATCGGACGCCAGATGGATCGCGTAATAACGCAACCCGACGAACACCGTCACTAACGCCGACCAGCGAAACCAGCCCAGCGCTCCCGGCATCAGCTCCGGATAAATCTTGATCCGCAATTGGGGATCGCACTTTTTCATCGCCGGTGTCAGCACTAGATTGAAAAAATAGAGCAGCCCGATCCAGATGATGCCGAAGATGAGGTGCAGCCACCGCAAGGCCATCATTTCGTTGGCTTGTGGTGTATCAAGGAAGGAGAAGTGCGGCTGCCATTCGGGAAACACCAGCGCGATCAAATGCCAAGCCATTGGTCACCTCGGTCATACTTTGCCTCTTCTTGAGCATACATCAAGGAAATACGCGCTCGCGTACGCCAATGTATCAGGGGGCGGGACCTTTCATTAAGCTCATTAAGCGCGAGAATCTCAGACTGGGAATTGGTGCCCGAGAGAGGACTCGAACCTCCACGACCTTGCGATCACTGCGACCTGAACGCAGCGCGTCTGCCAGTTCCGCCACTCGGGCACGAGTGTAAGGAAGCGAGCTCCGGGAACACCAGAGCTTCTTACAACGAAGCCTTTTCATTCTGCCCGGCACTTTCTGCTTTGTCAACGCGATGTAAATGCGAATCAAATGCGAATAAGAATTCCAGCGAGGCCCCGCAAACCGCGCCTGGGTTCGCAATATGCGAGCGGTCGTCCAAGACCAGCCCTGGCGGATCAAGAATCCGTTTTGTTAGTTTTCGAGCTGCTTGCGGGGGTTCCAGAGGCCAGATCCCTGGCCCACGGGCCACCTGGTCTAGCACTCGTTTTGCTGGTTCTCAGCACTAGAATTTTTGATGCAAAGTGCTATACTCCGCATCAGTTAACCCCTACAACCCCTTGCCGGCCAACCCGGCACCGCGGATCGGTTCCAACGGGAGGTCACCATGGAATCACAAGCGCTGCTCACAGGGACAACGCTTTACCTAATCATTGCCTGGGGGATCGTCACCGCCGTATTTATTGTTTTGTTTATTTGGCGGAGCGTTCTATCCAGCCATGAGGACGATCAGATCTTCCTCGACGCCGCCGAAGAACACATGGCTAAGGAACAGCGGGAACTGGTTGCCAAGATCAACTCACTTTCGCGGCCGCTCTTGGGCACCGGCATCATCGCCGGACTTCTACTGCTGGTGATTGCGGGAATATTGCTCAAGCCAGGTCTGAAAGGCTTGTTCTAGGTCCTGGGGCGTCTTCGCCGGGTTTGCTCCAGCAAGTCTCAGGGTTGTGTTGGCTT
Source organism: Candidatus Cybelea sp. (assembly GCA_035510055.1). Lineage (GTDB taxonomy): Bacteria > Acidobacteriota > Terriglobia > Acidiferrales > UBA7541 > Acidiferrum. Next base: position 60,522 of record DATKHV010000077.1, read on the forward strand.
GGCAGGTTGTTGCGGTGATGGCGCCGTGGCCGGAGCCGCGATCGGCGCTTTGGGGGCTAGTGACGTGTGGTTGAGTACGATGACCCAATGGTTGCTCCTTTTCTCTAAAACCACGGTGGTCTGGCCCTGGGAAGCCGTCTGCTGGCCATCCACAAGTCCTGAGAAATCCCACTGGTAGCACGCCCAGCCCACCGTGCCACTCACTTTGATGTAAGTATTCATGCGATCCATACGAACCTGCTGCATACGCGCGCGCTGCTGCTGGTAAACAGCCAAGTAATTGGTCCAGCCAAGAATGGGCGGTGCCCAGCCGCCGTTCACGATGGCCACGTCGTCTCCATAATCCGAATGCAGTTTTTCAACGTCTCCGATTTGCCAGGCCCCCAGCATTTCCGAGAGCGTGTAGTCGATTTGCTGTTCGTCACTCAACGGAATCAGCATCTTGGAGCTGTCCGTGGACGGAGCAGGTTCCGTCTTCTTCTTTTTCTGCGCCGCCGCCGGAGAAACCGAAGTCCCGGCCAGCGCGGATACCGCCAGCAGGAAAAGGATGTTCTGAGCCATTCGTCCCGCAAAGCAAGTTCCTTGATGATTGCTCATTCGCGTTTCACCCCTCGGTCCAAGAGAATATCACGGTGATTCGCGTGCGCGAGCGATGTGCCCAGTTGATTTACGCGCCCGAAGTTGTAGCTCGGACCTTCAGGCCCGGGGCTTCTTCCCGACCGGTCGCGCTCGGCGATTCCGCGAGGCGCTAAGTAAATTGACAAACAACCGGTAAGCCCCGGGAACGCCTTCAGGCAACTGGCGGAAGAAAGCGAGCCCCGTGTAGATGTAAGTGCCTTTGCCAAAGCGAGTGTAGACCAAGCCGCCGTTGAGCGCTGGCTCGCCAGGATCGTTCATAGACAGCAGCGCCGTATATTTAGGATCGAACTGCGTCCAAAAATACAAGCCGCGCTCCTGCACCCAGCCTTTGAAGTCCTCTGGCGTGATCTTGTTCGGCGTGTTTAACAGCGCGTCGTCCGGCTTCAGAAATGTGACCGGAGAATTTTCGTCCGTAATGCGCGGCAGAGGCCGCGGCGTCGGAGGAGTGCCATCCTTCGCCGGGGGAATTGGCGGCGAGATCTGCGCCGGATACGGAGCATACTGGAATTTGTCCCAAGCAAATTCCCGCTGATATTGCACCACGAGTGTTCCGCCACTCGAAACATAGTCCAGCAGACGCTGATTCGCGGCGGCCAATTCCGGCCGAAGTTCGTACGCGCGCACTCCGATCACGATGGCATGGAAGGGGGATAAATCGCCGAAAGCCAGGGCCCCGGCATGCAAGAGTTCCACGCGAATTCCCAGTCGTTCGAGCGATTCGGGCACTGGTTCGCTTTCCGCGGTGACGTAGCCAACGCGGAGATTTGATGGAACCAGCACGTCAAAAGCGTGCACGCGGCACTGAGCCGGCTCGCTCCAAAGCTGCGTCGGCAGCGTCGGCAAGGGCTCCAGCGAAGTCGTGAATTTCTCCGCCTTCTCACCGCGGGCGCGCTCGGCCACGCGCTCCGCGTAAGCTGCAATCTTGAAGTTTCCCTTGCCGAGTTTCAATGGCGGCGTCACCTTGAGCCGTGCGTAACGATCGCCAGCTCCTTCAAATTTCAAGGGAATGGCGACGCTTGTTTTCCATCCGCGGGGCACCGTCAGCCCCGCGCGAATCTCGCCCGGTTGCGTGGCGTAGGAGTGCACGCGGAGCAACACGTCGAACGGCTTACTCGGCGTGGTGGTATTCTCTATCGCTTGTATGGGCTCGACCGCCAGCGTATAAGCGGGAACGATTTGCAAAGGCATGCGATCCGCTCGCGTGGAAGTTGCCCGGAGCTGCAGCACCGGCGTGCTCACCGTGAACGAATAGCCGTCGATCACCGCTTCCTGGCTAACGGTTACAAGCGGCGGTGGTTCCGGCAGAATGGCCACAGCGGGGCTTGGCGCTCTTTGCGGATTCGGCCCCGCGGCAACCGTAAAGCGAACAGCTCCATTGGCTTCCGTCTCTTCTTTGGTGACGCTCCATTCCGGGGGCAGCAACAACAAAGGTTTCTTAAAATCTCCTCGAATCTCTCCGCGGCGATGAGCGTCAACGCGCACGTTGAAGGTTTCTCCGGAGACAATTTCGCTCCGATCGGCAAGAGCGTCCAGTCGTAGTCCGGCTGCGAGAGCGAGGGCTGCGTCTATTTTCTCCCGTTTCCGCTTTAGGCTTCGCGCCAGAGAGACCACCGGGGCGGGAGCCTCGTAAGAAACCGCCGGCATGGCTTCACTGATTTTTCGGCCGGCGGCAACCAGGGAACCGACGGCCGCTTTCCAATCGAGGCGTAATGCCGCATCGCGCGCCACCACCAGCGCCGTGTCCACGCTCCGCATGAGCGGGTCAACACCCATGTTCCCCATTTCATAATCTTCGTCGAGCGGGCCGAGCGGCGCCGCCAGCAAAGCAGGTTCAAGTTGGCCGCCGTCTTCCCGCTGGAGCGCGGTCGGCCGCCGCAGGAACGGTGAGTTCAGAAATCCGGTGATGCCCTGCGAGCGATGGTTCGAAAACGCATCGAGTCCCATTTCACGCCAGGACTTTCCGTAAAGCGGCGAAATCTCGTCTACTGGGAGCACGTAACCCTTGGGGGAGTCGCTGCGGTCGAAGTCCAGTACCACGACCGGCTTTCGGTCGCCCCAGGGAGCCAGGTCTTGCGCTTCCAGAGTAGAACCCTGGACCTTGAACGAAGAATCCGCCGCGAGTTCGACGGCCTTCGGCGCAAGCAATCCCGAGGCTTGATGATGTCCGTGGCCTCCGTGCACGCCGCCCCATCCGTTGATCACGATGTTGGGGCGAAAGGTCCGCATCACGCGGACCATGTCCTCGAGAACCTGGTCGCCCCAGATTCGCTCGGTTTCTTCCGGAGTCTTCGAAAAGCCAAAATCCTTGGCGCGCGTAAAGTACAGTCTCACGCCATAGCCCCGTGTGGCCGCAAGCAATTCCTGCGTGCGAATCAATCCCAGCTGCGGGGCTTGTTCCGGGCCCAGGTCATTCTGTCCGCCTTCGCCGCGCGTCAAGGTCAGCAGCGCCACCTCGGCATGCAACCCCCGTGTAAGATAAGTGAGCGCCGCCGCACTCTCATCGTCCGGATGAGCCGTCACGAACAAGATCCGCGTGGTGATTCGAGCGCTTTCTATGGCCTCAATTGTTTCCGGCAAACCGGGTCCCGTTCCGGGCGCCGGAGGAAACTGCCCAAACGTGCGGACGGGCAAAAGAGTGGTCACTCCGGATGCCAGTGAGGCCAGGATCACCAAGCTTCGAAAAAGGGAATTCACGCAACCTCCAGTACAAGACCGTCACGCCTCTTACTGTCCACCGTCAACTGCCGGCGCTGAACTGCCGAAGGGCCATTGTCTCACTTCCCGCGCGCGAACCAGAAATGCCATCGCCCCCAGCGCAATTTCTGCGAGCCCCCATTTTCGCGTCGGCCCTGTTTGCCAAAACAGCCACGCCCATCCGATCATCGTGAGCACCGCCGGTACCGGATACAGCCACATTTTGAAGGGCAGTCCCACCGTACCACGGCGGCGGCGCAGCAATATCACTCCGACCGCTTGTCCGATAAATTGCACAAGAAGTCTCATGGCCAGGATTCCGGCGATAGCTTGTTTCAGTTTCAAGGAAATGCTGAAAATAAAGGCGAGTCCAGCCAACACCAGCAATGAAACGTGCGGAAAGTGTTTCGAGGCATGAACCTTGCCAAATACCGGGAAGAAATTCCCGTCTTGCGCCGCCGAATAGGGTACGCGCGAAGCGCCCAGCAGCACGGAGAAAGCGGAAGCCACGGCGATCCACAAAATCATTCCCGTCACGAAACGCGCGGCTGCCTGCCCATACAATCGCTCGACAAACAAGCTGGCGATGAAATCCGAATTCTGCGCTTCGCGCCACGGCACCACCCCCAGGATGCTGGTCTGCATCGCCAGATACAAGATGGCGATCCCCAGCACGGAGAGAAAAATGCCTCGCGGGATATTGCGTTCCGGATCCTTGATCTCGCTCCCGAGGTGGCAAATGTTGTAGTAGCCCCAGTAGCTGTATACCGTGCTGACCATCGCGGACCCCAGCCCCGCGAACCAAACCCACGACAGGTCGAAAGCTCCTGGAGGGAAATCAAAGGCGATCTTCGCGCTAAAATGCGTGGCTCCTCCCCAAATCAGCCACAGCATCGTTCCTACCACTCCCATCCACAGCAAAACGGAAATTTTTCCAATCGTCGCGATTCTTCGATAAAGCAGGATGACAATAAGAATGACGAGTCCGCCGGAAAGCGCTTTCGTCTCGAGCGGCGTGAAGGGGTACAAATATCCGGCATACTTTGCGAAACCGATCGACGCCGAGGCCACCGAAAGCGGGGCTTGCACCAGCGTTTGCCACACGAACAAGAACGACATCAAGCGGCCCCACCGCTCGGGACCGTACGCTTCTCGAAGAAAGACGTACGTGCCGCCGGCTTTCGGCATGGCCGCACCAAGTTCGGACCATACAAAGGCATCCAGCGTCGCCAGGAGCGCCCCGGCCAGCCAGGCGATTAAAGCCTGCGGACCGCCCATCGCGCGGATCACTAGCGAACTGACCACAAACGGGCCGATGCCCACAATCTCGATCATGTTCAGGGCGACGGCCTCTTTTAGGCCTAAACCGCGCTCCAGCGCCGGGCTTGTCGCATTGTTATTGGCCTTCACAGGTCCGCCGAGAATAACAAATGC
>DATKHV010000078.1:0-9008 GCA_035510055.1 Candidatus Cybelea sp.
TCAGGTCTTGGATTCTCTCCCACTCGGCGTTCGCACCTGGACGTGCGACTGCGGAACAACCCATGACCGAGACCTCAATGCCGCTCGCAATATATTAGCCGAGGGCATTCGGCTAGCAGCCTGTGGAGAGACTGTAAGACCCGAGAGCAATCTTAGGCTCGTCTCTGTGAAGCAGGAACCACTTGTCGGTTGTGCGTGATGCGCACGGCTTTCAAGAATCCCCCGCCTTTAGGCGTGGGGAGGATGTCAATAATCTACACCCTGACCTCAACTTCAGAACGACGCGAGATACGCGCGTAACTCGCGATGGCGTCCGTCGATGCGCATGTGGCCGCTTGAGATTCCTTTGGATTTTCTGAAGGCTGTAGAATGGACCGCTTCTCGGCCGTCATACAAGCAGGCGCCGTGAAGCCGCAGAGAATTGCGCAAAAGGAGAAAACGGATGCAGTTTGCTCTGATGATCTACCATACACGCGAAGAGTTTGACATGCGGAAGAACGACTATAGCGATCCTCATCTCGGCGCTTGGCGGGCTTATTACAAGGCGCTCGTCGAGGCCGGCGTCTACGTCGGCGCCAATGCTCTTGAAGTGCCGGAGACGGGAACGACCGTACGTCTTAAGGAGGGAAAGCGCCGCGTGCAGGATGGGCCTTATGCGGAGACGAAGGAGCAACTGGCGGGATTCATCATCCTGGAACTCCCTTCCATTGACGCCGCGCTCGAATGGGCTGCGCGATGCCCGGGTGCATCGATCGGCGCAGTGGAAGTCCGGCCGCTGGCCCCTGAAGCCATGCGCCGGGGGTTCACAGGATGAATAAGGGTAGTCAGGAGGACATCCAGAGTGTCGTGGGACGGACCATAGAGCGCGTGGCCCGAGAATCCTACGGTCGTCTGGTGGCGTATCTTTCCGTCCACACGCACGACTTAGCCAGCGCTGAGGATGCCCTTAGTGAGGCGCTGGTCAAAGCGCTCACGGCCTGGCCGCGAGACGGCTTGCCGCAAAACCCCGAGGCCTGGCTGCTCACAGCAGCACGCCATTCACTCATTGATGTTATTCGTCACCAGCGCGTGGTCTTAGCGAGCGAGCCGGCGCTTACACTCCTGAAGGAAAACTCGCCGGAGGCGAATTTGTCCGCTGAATTTCCAGACCAACGACTGAAATTGCTCTTCGTCTGCGCTCACCCGGCGATTGATCCCGCCATGCACACGCCGCTCATGCTGCAGACGGTTCTGGGTTTGGACGCAGCTCGCATTGCTCACGCCTTTCTTGTCCCACCGAAGACGATGGGCCAGCGGCTCTTCCGCGCGAAGACAAAAATCCGCGATGGCGGTATCCAGTTTGAAATTCCGCAAGAGCGCGATTTGCCGGAGCGGCTCGATGCCGTGCTTGAAGCTATCTACGCTGCCTTCGGGATCGGCTGGGACGACATGTTTGGCATCGACCAGCGTGGCCGCGATCTGGCCGAGGAAGCGATCTGGCTTGCGCGGGTCCTTCTGCAGCTCATGCCCAGCGAGGCTGAGGTTCAAGGCCTGCTGGCTCTCATGCTGCACTGTGAAGCACGGCGCTCGGCACGCCGGGCGCTTGATGGCCGGTATGTTCCACTTTCCGAGCAGGATTCAAAGCAGTGGTCTCGGCCGTTAATCGAAGAGGCAGAACGCCACCTCGCCGAAGCATCCAGTCGCGGCCGCACCGGCCGGTTCCAACTTGAGGCCGCGATTCAGTCGGTACACGCGGAGCGGGCGCGCAGCGGCCGGACCGACTGGGCGGCGATAGCATTGTTCTACGAACAGCTGGTCCGCCTATCGCCCGCGCTCGGCACACGAATTGGGTACGCCGCCGCCGTTGCGGAAGCCGAGGGACCAGAAGTAGGACTCGCCGCTTTGGAGCTGATGGCCCCGGACGCTGTGTCGCAGTACCAACCGTATTGGGCTGTTCGCGCCCACCTCTTGCAAGGTCTCGGTAAAACCCCTGAGGCCTCAGACGCTTATGACCGAGCGATCGGCTTAGCAGAAGATCCTGTCGTCAGAGAGTTCCTGCTCCAGAAACGCCGCTAGTGCTTCCGACGGTCTTCCTTCAGAAAATTTCTGATTCCGTTTCAGAAGAATCGCAGCTTCCTTGAGGCCGGGTTCAAATCCGGACGTAAGCCCTGCGTAATCAGCGGCATTTGGCCCTCAGCTCCTTTTTCTCGACGGACGTAGAAATCGCCCGTCCATACCCGTCATCCATACAGAGGCGGCTTAGCGGTCACGCTTCGCCGTCCGACCGAGAGGTGATGCGATGTGCCCATTCTGTTTGGCAAGCATAGGGTTGATCGTCGCTAGCGCGACTTCCGCCGGAGGGCTGACGGCATTGGCCGCGCAGCTGTATCAAAGGAAAAACCCGCGACAGGAAGTCGCTCCCTCAAGTGAAAGCAGCACGATAGGCCAAGACCGCCGAGTCGACCTGGCAGGAATCGCAAGCGAATAGGCTAATGCCAGGTAGTAAGGCCTAGGCACACGTGTTCCAAGCGGGCCCGGCGCAATGAGCGAAACCTGGGATGACCGTTTGTTTTTTCGCAGTTTTGAACGAAAGTCAATCGAAGAAGGAGAACAGTCATGAATATTATGAACAAAACCGTCTTAATCACTGGTGCTAACCGTGGTATCGGCCTGGCGCTCGTCAAGGAGGCGCTGAGGCGGGGCGCGAAGAGGGTATATGCGGGAACGCGCGGCGCACAGCAAAACGTCGACAAGCGCGTGACACCCTTGACGCTGGACGTGACCGACGCTTCGCAAATCAAGCAGGCGGCCGGCGAGGTCGACACTCTAGACGTGCTCATCAACAATGCTGGCGTCGCTATCTACGACGATCTAAGCAATTTCGAGGTCATCGAGCAGCACCTGGCCGTCAATTTCTTCGGAATACTCAAAGTAACCCGCACTTTTCTGCCGCTGCTGAAGCGCTCAAAAGGGGCCATCGTCAACAACCTGTCCTTGGCAGCGCTCGCTCCATTGCCGGTCATTCCCGCGTACGCGATTTCGAAGGCGGCCGCGCTTTCCATGACGCAGTCGCTCAGGGCGCTTTTGGCGGGCCAAGGCGTGACTGTCCTTGCCGCCATCTTGGGCCCCATCGATACCGATATGAACCGCGGCTTCAACATACCGAAGGCTTCGACCGAGTCCGCCGCACAGGGCATCTTCGATGGGCTGGAGAAAAACGAAGAAGAAATTTTCCCCGATCCCGTGTCCCAGAAAATAGCTGAAGGCTGGCGCACAGGAATAGCCAAGGCGCTCGAGAATCAGTTCGCAGCTTTCGTGCCGCAGAGCGCGGCGGGCGCTGCCGCTGCGGAGTAACCGCTGGGCTCTAGCGCGAGCGGAGCATTCGGTGAATCGTCTCGGTCTGTTTCAGAAAACAAAGGAGAAATAAGATGGCAACAAGCAAGGAGAGAGACAAGGAACATGGGAAACGGCATCTCACGATGAGCACAACCCCGGTCGTGTCGCAGGAGGAGTGGGAGGCTGCGCGGCAGAAACTCCTCGTGAAGGAGAAGGCCTTGACCCGCTCCCGTGACGCCCTGGCCGCCGAACGCCGGCGGATGCCGTGGATGGCTGTGGACAAGAAGTACGAGTTCGACGGACCCAAGGGCAAGGTGAGCCTGTTCGATTTGTTCGAGGGCCGCCGTCAATTGATCGTCTACCGCGCCTTCTTCGAGCCCGGCGTCTTCGGCTGGCCCGAGCACGCCTGCCGCGGCTGCTCCCTGGGCGCCGATCAGGTCTCCCACTTGGCCCATCTCAATGCCCGCGACACCGCGCTCGCCTATGCCTCACGCGCGCCACAGCCAGACATCCAGCGCCTGAAGGCGCGGATGGGCTGGGAGATGCCCTGGTACACCATCACCGACAGCTTCGATGTGGACTTCGGCGTCGATCAATGGCACGGCCACAACGTGTTCTTCCGCGATGGAGACGAGGTTTTCCGCACTTACTTCATCAACAACCGCGCCGACGAAGCGATGGGGACCATCTGGAGCTACCTCGATATCACCGCTCTCGGCCGTCAAGAGACTTGGGAGGACTCGCCACAAGGTTACCCCCAGACCCCGCCGTACAAGTGGTGGAACTGGCACGACAACTACGACGCCGAGGCCTCGCTTGACCCGAAGTGGGTCAAGGTGTCCGACGCTGGAGAAGCCGCCTTCAGAAAGCGCGACGCAGAAGCGAAAGCATGATCGAGGTTAGCAAGGCAGAGAACGATGGAAGATCCAAAGTCCAAAGATGGTGCCGCGAGATGAACCGGTTCCACGGCGGATTAGTCCTGAGACATCTCGTCAGGAAATCAAGCACCGACGAGATCCGCGTTTGGCGGTATCAAATCCGTAAAGGATTATCGTGCGGCAAAGGGCTTGCCACGCACCGACGTGTAGACGGCATCGAACACGCTCAGGCCATGAATACTCGCAACGCCGCCAACCATGATCGGATCGCCAAGATACTGAACCTTGCTCTCCGCATTGGCGAACGCCGGCCAGGAGGGAAGCCCCGTACCGTTTGGATCGCCCGATCGCGCGAAGTTGACCCAGTAGCTGGACATCTCTTCAGCGAGCTTCCGATCTGCCGCAGTCCAGTTCCAGGGCGACTGGTCCAAGTGGTCGAAGACATACCAGAGCTCGGCGAAGTGGCTCGCGCCCCAGCCCGCGTACAAGGAGTCGGCCGGGAACGGCGGCTGCTGTCGAAATGAGTAGTAAAAGACAGGGTTCTGCCCGGTTCCGGCTTGCAGCCTCGCCCATGCCCACATGTCCCAGCCGAAGCGGAGGTCGCGCTCGAGGCCTAGCTGCGCTTGCCGCGCCTCTTCGTCGGTCGCGTGAGGATACGCTGCAACCAGCGCAGGAGGAAGTTGGCCAACGCTGCGTTCCAGGTCGCTGTCGAATGTGGCGGCTGTCTCGTGCGTGACATCCACCAGCGCTCGCGCCTCCTCGGCGTTCGAACCGATCAGCAGCGGGACATCGTTCTGCTGCCCCAAAGTGAATGCCTCGTACGGTGAAACGGGAAGCACATACGGTTCGATCACCGCGTGCACGATGCCACCGGCATTGCCGATAAGCAGTGTCGCTGGAAGCTGGCGTAGTTCCTTGAGCGAGGGCGCACCCAGCGAAACGACGTACTTGTCCCCGTCGCGTTCGGCATTGGCCAGCAGGAATTTTGGTGCCAGCGCGATCGGCTCAAACAGGCCGCCGCTCTCTCCGATGGCGCGCTGAAACAAGCCTTTCGCAAGCGGCGAGGCCATTAGCATGCTCACCGACATCGCTCCCGAGGATTGACCCGCGATGGTTACACATTTCGGGTTACCGCCAAAGGCTGCGATGTTCCTCTGAATCCATTCGAGTGCGGCGATCTGATCCATCAGCCCGTAGTTTCCGGACGAGTGGTGTGGGGACTCGCGGGATAGCTCAGGAAGCGCAAGAAAACCAAGCGGACCTAGGCGGTAGGCGACAGTGACAATGATGACACCCTTTTGCGCAAGCCGGTCGCCCCAGTACAAGGGCATCGAGGCCGACCCGTTGATGTATCCGCCGCCGTAGATCCAAACGATCACCGGCAGGTGTTCGTGCGCGGTCTTGGCCGGCGTCCAGATGTTGAGGTAGAGGCAATCTTCGCTTACGGCCGGAGGCGTCTCGCCGGGCATGGAGACTCCAACCTGCATGCACGCCGGAGCAAACGCATCTGCTTTACGCTTGCCAGTCCAAGGTGCCGCATGTACCGGTGGACGCCAACGCAAGTCGCCCACCGGCGGGGCAGCGAAAGGGATTCCCTTGTATACACTCAACCCATTTGCGCGTATCCCGGATATGGTGCCGGACTCCGTCAGGGCTTGCTGCGCGACAGTGGCACTCGCCAGGTGTGCCGCTGCTAGGAATATACACGTGAGCTTCCATCGGTTCCGCACTTGGTCCTCCACGTTGGCTCTTCAATTTGGAGAAGATCAGGATTACTCTTCTTGAATTTAGAGTTGGCCTGAGACTCTATCCGGAAGGCCCACGCAATGACTGTCTCCGTTCTGGCGGATTAGCGCTGTGCAATATTGCTCAGGTGGCCAAAAAATCGGATGTCGCAATGCGATCCCGGCTCTCGTTGCACAACGTAAGGCCAGGTGCTGAGTGAGCCTTCGGCAAGCCGAAAGCTAGGCGGCCCGCCCGATAGTATGGAGAAGTCGGCTTTTTACCAGCAATTTAACCGTCGCTGCTAGCGCGTTTCACGGTACTAATCCGGCGGGCAAGGCCCGCTAGCTATCGCTAGCAGGCTGAACGCGTCATTCCACGCGCGCGTCGAACACCCCCGTCTCCACCTGTCCGGCGCGCTTGATCTGCACGAAGATCCGATAATCCCCTGGCCGTGGAAAACCATACGGAAAGCTGACCGCGGGAGGCTGCGCTCCCATCGGCATTCCGCCCGGCATCGCCCGCAGACCCTCCAAGACTCCGGCCTGCGCCAACTCCAGCGCTGCCATCGCCGCCGACCCTGCCGGGTGCACGTGCGCAAACGCGCTCATGTCTGAGCGCACAAACTCCGCGTGCCCCGCCATGCCCATGTACGGCTCCAAATCTTGCGCGGGCTTTCCTTCTTTCGTTTGCACGCTAAACGTAAAATTCATAGCGGTGTTCGCTTTCAGCGGGCCGCTCGCTCTCTCCCACGTCATGTGTCCGCCGTCCGGCAACAGAAACGTGTTCGCTTCTCCTGGGGGTTTCGTCAGCGGCGCACCCGACCATGACGAGTCGTCAACCGTCAGTGGCTTGCCATCGATCTGCGGCAACTTCACCTCTCCCAGCAGCGTCCAGGGAAACCCAGCTTTGTCCACGACGTCCGCAAATACCTGATACCTCCCCGCCGAAATCGCCGGCAACTCCGTCGCGAACGCGCCACCCGTAATTCTCTCCGGATGCAAATGCAGCAAGCGATCCATCCCCGGCACGCGAATCAAAAAAAGATGCATCAGGTGGTTGTGGTCCGGAATCACTTCCTCCATGTTGACCTCGTTCGGCCACTCCTTGTCCTGCCCGCGCGCTCGAATCACCAGCCGGTTCCCGCTTTCCAGTGTCGTTTCAGCAGCTGGCGGCTTGAAAAAATTTACTCCGCGTTCGTAGTTGCCCGCCTCGGCGCTCCACCACGCTCTGCCAAGATACAGAATTCCCACTACGACCACCGCTGTGATCGCCATGACTAGCTTCGCGCGCCGGATTTTCGCTGGTGCCGGCGTTTCTCCCGGCGCCAAATTCCCTTCACGCACCGCCGCGCCCGCGATAAACACCATTCCCACCGCCAAGAACACCATCAGCAACCCCAGAATCCCTTTGAGCGGTTTCTCCATCGGCAGCGTGCGTTGCGCAAACGACGGCACCGGGATGGAAACTTCCCCCTTTCCTTTCGCACCATCCACCCGGATGCGCACGCGCAGAGCGCCGGATTCCATCAGCCACAAACTTCCGGTAAAAAATTGCGGGTCCTCTTTCGATTGCTGCGCCAGGTCCGGCGTGGGCGGTAGGTTCGAGCCCGGTCCACTCAGCCGCATCGAAACAAATTGCATCGACTGCACATCGCCCGAGGCGCTCCGCACGCGAATTTCCGCCACTCCCGGAATCACTTGCGGCACCCGCACGGTCACAAAAAGGTGATAAGGTCCCGCGTCACCCTCGAAATAAACGTCCGGGCTACCCACGTGCGCGCACACTGTCAGCGCAGCGCACAACAGCAAAGTCAGAGCGCCAACCACCCGCACTCGCATCGTGCTCCTGAAAACGCAAAAAGAATCAGTCAAGAATCACTTTACTCCGGAAATCGGCGACCGCACCATTCGCGCGCGGCTCTTACCTTCGCATCCGCCGCATCCAATCGCCCCACGCCAGCCCCAGCCGCGAAGTGACCATCGCCGCCACAACCGCGAATGCCATCGTGAGCCAGAACGCCTCGCGCGTTTTCTCTGCCGCATTGAACGCATACGGATCGTACAGAAATCCCGCGGGATCGAAGTAGCCGAAGTACGCCATTCCGAAAATCCGATTGCGCGCCGCGGGCGACATCAGAAAATTCGCGAACGGCCATTGCACCGCGACGAAGCTCAGCAAAAACGCTGCTCCCGTCGTCGCCGCCAGCCGCCATCTCTTCCAATCCCCAACCTTATTCCACAACAAATCCAGCGCCACCGCCGGCACGATAAGCAGCATCGGAAATCGCAACGGAATAAAGTGCGTCACGTGCTGGTACACCGGCCCCAATTTCGGCTCCGCGGGAAATAGCGGCAAAATCCATTCCGCCGCCAACAGGATCGCGGTGTAAATTGCCGCCACTCGCGTGCACGCCCATTTGTTTCCCGCTCCCCACGCCGTCCCCACCAGCACCGCGGGAATCCCGATCGCCACCGCCAGGTAGCAACTCGCGCTGTGCATGTACACCGGCCAAGTCGGCTGTGTCAGAATCAGTCCCGCCTGCGCCACCGCCGTCGCGCCTACATACGCGAAGAGCCACATCAGCCGCCTGCGCAGCGTTTCGCTCGCGCGATTCATCAGCCCCGCCAGCAACGCCAACGCGCCAACTTTGATCGCAAACGATCCCAGCGACAGCAGCGTGTGCGGCGGACTGACAATCTTCACGTCCAGCCCGTACGCGTTGTGCCACCAATTATCGAACGGTGCCGAGGTGAGCATCGCCACGCACCCCCACACCGCGATGAACGCCCCCAACGGCCCGCGAAATCCCCAAATTTTCACCGACGTCTCTCGCGCCGCCGATTCTCCGCCAAACGTCGCGCTCAAAATCAAATACCCGCAAGCAATCCCCACCAACACGCCCGTCATTTGAATTGCGATGTGCGCCGGCGTCCAGAACGTATCCCGCCCAATCGACATGTGCCAGGAAATGTCCCAGATCCCGCCGACCATCCCCGACGCGATTCCCGCCACCATGCACCAAATCGTCCACGGAATGGACGTGGCCTCTGCCCTCGCGGCCGCTCGCTCGCCCATCCCCGCGCCAAGTTG
>DATKHV010000079.1:0-25954 GCA_035510055.1 Candidatus Cybelea sp.
CGACTCGCGCGCCGAGCGAATCGTCGGCGTCACATCGGCCCGCGAGGTAATGCGCTCGCCGCGGATGCCGAAAGCGTTGGCCAGAGCGGCGAAATCAGGCGCCACCATCGGCGTGGCGACGTAACGCTTGTCGTAAAAAAATTCCTGCCACTGGCGGACCATACCGAGATAGCCGTTGTTGATGATGGCGATGTTGACCTTGATTTTCTCCTGCACGATCGTAGCAAGCTCGCACATCGTCATCTGGAAGCCGCCGTCACCGACCACCACCCAGACGTCCGCGTTCGGTTTCGCAAACTTTGCGCCGATTGCCGCCGGCGTAGCGAAGCCCATCGTGCCGAGGCCACCCGAAGTCACCAGCGTGCGTGGACGATTGTGGTGGTAATACTGCGCTTCCCACATCTGGTGCTGGCCTACGTCGGTGACGACAATCGCTTCACCCTGGGTCTCTTTCCAAAGATCGTTGATCACGTGCGCCGCGTAGAGATGCCCGTTGTCCGGCAGACCCTGAATGTCGCGCACCGCCGAATCGCCTTTAAGTTCACGAATGTGTGCCAGCCAGTCGGCGTGTTCCTTGTGCTTCACATGCGGCAGAAGCGCTTCGAGCACTTCGCGCGCATCGCCGACTAGCGCCGAGTCTACCTTCACGTTCTTGTTGATCTCCGAGCGATCAATTTCGATGTGAATCTTCCGGGCATCGCGAGCGTACGTCTTCAGGTCACCGGTGACGCGATCGTCAAACCGCATGCCCACGGCGATCAGCAGATCCGCTTCTTGAATCGCGTGATTTACCCAGGCTTCGCCGTGCATGCCCATCATGCCGAGGTTCAGCGGATCGTTGGCCGGGAAGCAGCCGATGCCCAGGAGGGTCATGGCCACGGGATAATTTCCGGCGCGGACGAATTGCTCAAAAGCCCGCATCGCTCCAGAGACCATGATGCCGTGGCCCGCGAGAATGATAGGGCGCTTGGCGGTGTTCAGCATCTCGACGGCGCGGTCCAATTCGGCTTGGTCGTGATTTTTGCGCACCCGTTTGGGTGGAAGTTTCGGCTCACAAGCTTCCCAGTGGAACTCCGCCGAGGCCTGTTGCGCATCCTTGGTGATGTCAACAAGAACAGGGCCAGGGCGTCCGCTAGCGGCGATCAGGAAGGCTTCGCGCATGGTGCGCGCGATGTCCTCGGCTTTCGAGACCACCACGTTGTGTTTGGTGATCGGCATGGTGATGCCGGTGATGTCAATCTCCTGAAATGCATCGGTACCCAGAACTTTGCTGCTGACCTGGCCCGTGATGCACACGACGGGAGATGAGTCCAGCATGGCAGTAGCGATGCCAGTGACCATATTTGTTGCGCCCGGACCAGACGTGGCCATGGCCACTCCGATTCCGCCGCTGGCGCGCGCGTAGCCATCGGCCATGTGCGTGGCGCCTTGTTCATGGCGCACCAGTACGTGGTGGAGCTTGGATTTGCCGAGCGCGTCATATACCGGGAGAATGGCGCCGCCGGGGTAGCCAAAAATTTCGCGCACGCCGAGACGCGTGAGCGACTCGCAAAGTATTTCCGCACCAGTGAGTTTCATAGAATCCTCGCTTCCGGCGACCGCAAAGCGGTCGACGCGTTTGCGCCCGGTTGAGCGCTTCCCAGAAAGGAAGCCGGCACGGCCGTGACGGCTCCTAAAGAAGCAGAAGAAACCAGCAAAGCGTACTTGGCCATGACACCGCTAACAAAGCGCGGTGCAGGCGGTTTCCATTTGGCAAGACGCTCCTGGATTTCCGCAGCGCTGAGTTCCACGTTCAATTGTCTATTAGGGATGTCGAATACGATCATGTCGCCATCCGCCACCGCCGCGATGGGGCCCCCGTTGGCGGCTTCGGGTGCAAGGTGTCCAGCCATCAGTCCGTGGGTTGCACCGGAGAAGCGGCCATCGGTGAGCAGAGCGACAGAATCGCCAAGACCGGCGCCCACCAGCGCCGCGGTGACGGCCAGCATTTCCCGCATGCCCGGACCGCCTTTCGGGCCTTCGTAGCGAATGACGATTACATCTCCAGCGTTGATTTGGTTTTTGTCGACAGCGGCAAACGCGGCTTCTTCATTATCGAACACACGAGCGGGGCCGCGGAAATTCTCTATATTGTGCCCCGCAACCTTTATAACGCATCCTTCTGGAGCGAGATTGCCCTTGAGGATCACGAGTCCACCGGTCGGCTTGAGCGGCGCGGCGAGCTTGCGGACCACTTCCTGCGACGGCGTTTCCTTGGCAGTGGCCGCTTCTTCGGCGAGAGTGCGTCCAGTGACTGTGATGGCGTCGCCGTGGAGCAATCCAGCTTCCAGCAGGCGCTTTGCGACCAGCGCAGTGCCGCCGGCTGCGTAGAGATCAGTGGCTACAAATCGTCCTCCGGGCTTGAGGTCGGCGATTATGGGAACTTTGGAGCTGATGCGGTCGAAATCGTCGATCGAGAGCTTGATCTTCGCTTCATTGGCGATGGCTAGCAAGTGCAGCACGGAATTGGTCGAACCGCCCGTCGCGGCGACACCGGCGATGGCATTTTCGATCGCAGCTTTGGTGATGATTTTGGAGGGAGTCACATCCCGGCGCAGAAGATCCAGGACCATCTCGCCGGCACGCTCGCCGGCTTTTGCTTTGGCCGCATTCGTCGCCGGTACACTCGACAGTCCCATGGGAGCGATCCCCAGAAACTCGCAAACCAAAGCCATGGTGTTCGCAGTGAATTGCCCGCCGCAAGCGCCCGCCCCCGGGCAAGCCGCGACTTCCAGGGACTTGAGCTGAGCGTCGGTCATTCCGCCGTGCGCGTGCTTGCCAATGGCTTCGTAGACATCTTGAATCGTGACGGAGTGGCCCTCGAACTGGCCGGGAGCAATCGAGCCGCCATAGAGAATGAGTCCCGGAATATTCAGGCGCGCCAAGGCCATGATGCCGCCGGGAATGGTCTTGTCGCAGCCGACGAGAACCACCAGGGCATCAAAGAGATTCCCCCGGGTCACAAGCTCGATCGAATCAGCGATGACCTCGCGGCTGATCAAGGATGCGCGCATGCCTTCCGTGCCCATGGTGATGCCGTCGGAAATGGAAACAGTGTTGAACTCCAGCGGAGTTCCGCCGGCGGCGCGAATGCCATCCTTCACATGCTGCGCGAGTTCGCGTAGGTGGTAGTTGCAGGGACCAATCTCGATCCAGGTATTCGCCACACCCACCAGCGACTTCCGGAAATCGTCGTCCCCAAGGCCGCAGGCCCTAAGCATGGAGCGGGCACCGGCGCGGCTGGCTCCTTCGGTTAGAGCCCGGCTGCGCGGCTTAAGCAAAGAGTCACTCACTTCGAGAGTCCCTTCGATGGTCATCAACGGCTGCCATCCTGAAATTTCCAACCTCTAAAAAACCAAAGCCATCATCTAGGTTTGGATGATGGCCAGAAAAACTTCCATGCTGTGCTAGGCTGCCATCATCCGCCTGGGGCACCCCTTACGCGGGCGGAGCTAATTCGAACCACAATCCAGAATACTCGATGGGCAAGGAACTCCACCGGCAAAATCAGGTCGTCGGTGATGGCCACGTACGACATAGGTCTTGACCATCAAATTAGCAGCATGAAGCCAGCAAGTCAATCAGTCAAATTAATAGTTTTGTACAACAGAATAAATATTGATTATTCTGTGTCTCTCGTCTTTTTCTGCTGCATGGCTATCGTATGGCCGCTGGCCGCAAACACCGCGCAAGCGATTCAAATTTCTGGGCTCGGATTATAGTTTGCACCGCGGGGGCTCTTCCGAGGCATCTCCGACATGCGCCTGGGCATCAATAAACGAGATATGATTGCTAGGTCAGCACCAATTGTTTCTGAGCCGTTGTATTCGAAGTACGTGAACCCGCCATGGGAGAGGCGGCTCGACGTCTTGGCCATGAACGTTTCCTACCAGCGGTGTACCGGAGTGGAGCTCCGCACTGCTCGCGGGCGCGGCATCCTCGATTTCCTCTCCGGGTACTGCGTGCACAACACCGGCCACAACCATCCTTACGTCGTGCGGGCGAGAAAAAAAGATTCTGACGCAGATTTGTGGAAATAATTTCATGGTGTTGAAAGCCGCTCCACCGTTGATCGCTACGGAAGAGCAGCTCGATCAATTCGTGACAGCGATTCGCGATGTCGTACATGGCATGCACACTTCCGCATCGTTTTGCTCCGAGGTGCTTGGATTGGCGCGCCGGGCTGCGAATATCTAGGTCCGGGAACTGCGGCTCTACCGGCGGCAGGTTGCATTTCCGAACGGAATGTCGGGGGTGTTGATGGTTCAGGGGACAGATGTCTTCATCGTTGGCGGGGGCCCGGCAGGGCTGGCGGCGGCGCTGGCGACGCGCAAGAAAGGTTTCACGGTTACGGTTGCGGATGGCGGGAAGCCGCCTGTTGACAAACCTTGCGGCGAAGGGCTCCTGCCGGATGCGCTAGCCGCGCTTCACGATCTGCATGTGCGATTGCGTCCGGGAGAGGGCTACCCTTTTTCCAGGGTACGGTTTCTAGACAAGAACCACAAAGTGGACGCCAGATTCCCCTTGGCGGATGGTATCGGTATACCTCGAGTTGTATTGCACCAACGAATGGTTGAGCAGGCCGACGCTGCCGGCATCACTCTACTGTGGAACACTCCCGTCACGGGACTTGCCGAAGATGGAATAATCGCGGGCGGACATAGGATCGAGGCACGCTGGATTGTCGGTGCGGACGGAACCAGATCGCGAGTGCGCCGTTGGAGCGGTTTGGAGGCTCCCCTGCAATATGATTTCCGTTTTGCCTACAGGCGCCATTACGCGGTTGAGCCCTGGTCTGACGCCGTGGAGATTTATTGGGGTGAAACAGCCCAGGCCTACGTCACACCGATAGGAAAACGGGAAGTCTGCGCCGTGGTGATCTCGCGTCACCCATACACGCATCTGGAAACTCTCTTTGAAGATTATCCCGAGCTTCGAGATCGTTTGGAGAGCGAGGAACAGACCGTTCGCGAGCGGGGTACCATAACCCCGATGCACCGGCTCAAGCGCATCTGGCGTGCCAACGTCGCTTTGGTTGGGGATGCCTCCGGCGGAGTGGATGCCATAACGGGCGATGGACTATGCCTCAGCTTTCGGCAAGCCGTAGCGCTCGCGAATGCCTTGGAGGTAGGCGATCTTAGGCTCTACCAGGAAGAACACCGGCGCCTTGCCAGGCGGCCCGCACTCATGGGGCAGTTCATGCTCCTTTTAGATCGCCGCCCGGGCTTGCGTCGTCGCTTGATGCGGGCATTGGCGAGAAATCCCGAAATCTTCGCCCGGCTTTTGGCTGTGCACGTCGGAGAGGCTAGTTCGGCCCAGACCGTGAGGACCGGAGCCCGGCTCGGCTGGGAACTCATGTGGGCTTGATGCGAACAGGGGGCGAATGAACTCCTTGCCGTTAGGTCCGAGGCTTGTGCTCGTTGGGTTGTTTACCGCCCTGCCGGCTCCGTTGGTCTCCGCAGCGCTTCCCCAGACCAGCGCGCCTCCGTTCTCCAGTGAACTTGTTCTTAGCCTCGACTCCAGACAGAGTAGAGTGCACTGGACGCTTGGCACGACGCTCCACACCGTTCATGGAACGTTTGCGTTCAAAAACGGGAGATTGCACGTTGACCCCAGGAGCGGCAAAGTTAGCGGTGAAATCGTCGTATTCGCCACCAGCGGGGATAGCGGCAACGATACGCGCGACAAGAAAATGCACAAAGAAGTTCTCGAAAGCGCGCGATACCAGGATGTCATTTTCCGGCCGGACCGGGTGGACGGAAAAATTGCGTCCCCGGGCACTTTCGCAGTTCAGTTGCACGGGATTCTTGTTTTGCATGGCAGCGAACATGAATTGACCGTGCCGGTCCAGGCGGAACTTGCCGGAGATCATTGGACCGCCAGCGCGAAGTTCAGTGTGCCATTCATCGATTGGGGCTTGAAGAATCCGAGCAGTTTCCTGCTCAAGGTGAATCATGCCGTGGAGATCGCACTTGAATTAAAAGGAAGTTTCGAAATCTCCGCGGCGCCTTAGTCTCCAGCTACTCTTCCGATTCTTGCGTGACGATATGAACGTCAACCGCCGGCGACTCGCGAAGGAAACGGTGCACCGCCGACAAATAAAGGTACTTGCGCCAGTCGCGAATCGCGGCGCGGCCGAAAATCACCTGGGTAATATGTTTCGAACGCACAAATTCAGCCACACTATCGGCGACGCTGCGACCCTTTAGCCGGACCACCTGGGCGCCGAGACTCTCCGCAAAATGCAAATTGGCATTAAGCGCGTTCTGGTTTGGTTCTTTCAGGCCCAGCTCGCGATCCACGTGAACTACGTAAAGTTCCCCATCCATGCGGCGCGCCATACGTGCTCCCCGAGCGATCAAGTACTGACCCGCAGGGTTTGCTGAAATACACACGGCCAGGCGCTCCCGCACGGCCCAGTTTTTCCGGATGTCTTCCGCTTCCATGTAGGATTCGAGGCTGCGGTCAACTTGCTCAGCGACCTGCCGTAAAGCTAACTCGCGCAGGGCAATCAGATTGCCTCGGCGGAAAAAATTCTTGAGTGAGCGCTCTACTTTCTCGGAACTGTACACGTCGCCGCGTTTCATGCGGTTCTGCAAAGCTTCCGGCGTGAGGTCCACCATTACTGTTTCCGTGGCCGTCAAGGGAACCCAGTCCGGCACCGTTTCGCGCACGGTGATCCCGGTGATGGAGCGGACGACGGGCGCGATACTCTCGATGTGCTGAATATTGAGCGTAGACACGACGTCGATCTTTGCCGCCAGAATTTCCTGGACGTCTTCATACCGCTTGCGGTGCTTGCTCCCGGGAATATTCGTGTGTGCTAGCTCGTCGACCAGGACGACCTGCGGGTGACGCGCGATAATGGCGTCGACATCCATTTCCTCAAAGATCGTTCCTTTGTATTCAATCTTTTTACGCGGGATGAACTCAATGCCAGCGAGGAGTTCTTCGATGCCTTTGCGGCCGTGAGTTTCCACGACGCCGATGACCACGTCTTCGCCGCGGCTTTTGCGGCGGCGCGCCTCGCTCAACATGCTGAACGTCTTGCCGACGCCCGGAGCGTAACCGAGGAACAGCTTGAAGATGCCGCGCGCTTTTTGCGACGGAGAGGCGATTTCCAACCAGTCTTCCGGCTTCTTTGGCAAAGGATTATCTTCCCCGCTGCAAATCAAAGGCCTGCGCTAGAATAGACGAATGCAGAGGTTCCTTGCCGGCCGGACGTTTGGTTTCGCACTCTCCGTCGCGGTCATCGCCGGCATCGCTTTTCTCTATCGCCACGTTCTTGTTGTCAATCAGACCACTGTGGCGCTGACGCTGCTCCTCGCAATTCTAGCAGTTTCGGCGGTCTGGGGGATGGCGGTGTCCGTCTTCATGTCCGTAGTGGCGATGCTGGTCTTCAATTATGAGTTCCTGCCGCCCATCGGAACACTCACTATTGCCGACCCCCAGAATTGGGTGGCGCTTGGCGCATTTCTGGTGACCTCCATTATGGGCAGCCAGCTTTCGGCTCGTATCCGAAGCGAGGCCGACCAAGCCAATAGCCGCCGCCGCGAAATTGAGAGACTCTACAAATTCAGCCAGAAATTATTGGGAGAAGGCAACGTCATCCAGCTGATGAACGCGATACCGAATTACCTTGTGGAGAGCTTTGAGGGAGGCGCGGCTGAGCTATTTCTTCCGCAGAAAGAGAAATTCTATCGCTCGGGATACGGCGCGGCCCATCTCGATGAAGAGAAAATGAAGGCCGCCTTCCTCCGCGATGAGATGACCTTCGACCAGCAGCAAAGTGTATATTTTGTCCCGGTCCGTCTTGGTGTGAAGGCCATCGGGAGCCTCGGCATCTCCGGGGCCAGGGTCTCGCGTCAGACGCTCGAGGCCGTGAGCAGCCTGGTGGCTATCGCCATCGAACGGGCACGCGCCGTGGAACAACTCAGCCAGACCGAGGCAGAGAGGCAAGGCGAACGCCTGAAGTCCGCTTTGCTGGACTCCGTCACGCATGATTTTCGCACGCCACTCACCTCCATGAAAGCGGCCGTGACAAGTCTGCTGGCCCACGGAAAAGTAGCCGCTCCGCAAGCCCACGAATTGCTCACCATCATCAACGAAGAGTGCGACCGCCTCAACCATCTCGTCGAGGAGGCCTCGGAAATGGCCCGGCTGGAAGCCGGCGAAATCGAATTGCATTTTGCGCCGACTTCGATTGAAGAAATCATTCAAGGAGCGCTCGCCCTTTCCAAATCCTCACTGGGCGCTCGCGAACTCCAGGTGAAAGTATCTCCTGATCTTCCTCTTGTCGAAGCCGATCCAGACCGCGCTCAGGACATTTTGCTGAAGCTCATCGATAATGCCAATCTGTATTCGCCAAAGGAGCAGCCGATCGTTATCACTGCCGAGTTGAGCGGCGATTGCGTCTCGACCAGCGTGGCCGATCGCGGTCCGGGCATCGATGACCTCGAGCAGGGAATGATCTTCGATAAATTCTATCGCGGCAAAGATCAGCGGTACCTTGTGCGTGGCACCGGCATGGGGCTGCCGATCGCCAAGGCAATTGTAACCGCGCATCAGGGAACCATTGGAGTCACCAGCCAGCTCGGCCACGGCTCGGTCTTCACATTTTCGCTTCCCATCGCGCGAAGGACGGAACGCTAATATGACGGACGCTTCCATCCTGGTTGTAGACGATGAGCCTCAGATTCGCAGAGTGCTGCGCTCCACTCTATCGAGCCAGGGGTACGTAATCATCGAAGCTAAGACGGGCGAAGAAGCTGTGGATGCCGCTCGCAAGGAGAAACCCGACCTTGTGCTCCTCGACGTCAACATGCCCGGCATCGGCGGCATCGAAGCGTGCCGGGAGATTCGCCAATCGTCCGATGCCCCCATTATCATGCTCACCGTTCGCAATGCAGAGCGCGACAAGGTGCTCGCTCTCGACGCTGGTGCGGACGATTATGTGGTCAAGCCCTTTGGCATCGAAGAACTTCTCGCGCGCATTCGCGCAGCCCTGAGGCGCTACGCTCCCGGCGATACTTTGCCTCCTTTTGTCTCGAAAGATCTGACTCTGGATTTTGAAACCCGCCAGTTGACGGTGCGTGGCGAGGAAGTGCATCTGACTCCCAAGGAATTCGACGTGCTCAAGCATCTGATTGCCAATCAAGGAAAGCCGCTCACCCATCGGAGACTCCTGCAGTCCGTTTGGGGACCGGAATATGGGGAAGAAACGGAAAATCTCCGGGTGGTCATCAATCAGTTGCGCAAGAAGATCGAAAGCAATCCGGCTCAGCCGAAGTACATTCGCACCGAACCTTGGGTGGGGTATCGCTTCCAACCCCCGCGCGTGAGCCCGCCTAAGCCGGTCTCGCGAAAACAGTAAACTCGCCCCGTGATTCAGCGGAACGCCAAGTCTCCGCAGGGGCAGCTCATTATTTCGACAGCGAGTGTTGCGCGTCGAGATCCAGATTTAATTCCAATACGTTGATGCGCGGCTCGCCTAAAACGCCGAACTGCCTTCCTAAAGTGTGCTTGGCAATGAGTGCGCGCAGCTCCGACTCGCTGACGTGCCGTGCGCGCGCCACTCGCGGAGTCTGAAACTCCGCGGCAGCCGGGGAAATGTCCGGGTCCAGGCCAGAGCCCGACGTGGTAACCAGATCAGCAGGGATTGGCGCTCCCGGGTTCTCCGCATGGAGCTTCTCTACATCGCCTTTCACGCGGTCCAAGAGTTGCCGATTGGTGGGCCCAAGGTTGGGTGCGCCGCCACCGGAAGCGACCGGGTCATAGCCATTGCCGGCCCCGGATGGCCGGGCATGAAAGTAGCTGTCGGAAGAAAAAGGCTGTCCGATAAGTTGCGAGCCGATGATTTGCCCATTCTTCACGATCAAGCCGCCATTTGCTTGCGAGGGAAAGAGAAGCTGCCCGAGGCCGGTCACCGCCAGGGGATAGAACAGGCCGAACAGAACCGTGGTCACTAGCGTCATCAACAATGCGATTCGCAAATTTTGTTTCATAACTTTCCTCAAGCCAAGTGCATGAAGGTGATGATCACATCGATTAGCTTGATTCCGATGAAAGGGGCCACCACGCCGCCCAGGCCGTAGAGGAGCAGATTCTGCCGCAGCAGCGCCGCGGCACCCACGGGACGATAGCGCACCCCTCTCAGGGCCAGAGGGATGAGCGCAACAATGATGAGCGCATTAAAGATGACCGCCGAAAGAATCGCGGACTCT
Source organism: Candidatus Cybelea sp. (assembly GCA_035510055.1). Taxonomy (GTDB): domain Bacteria; phylum Acidobacteriota; class Terriglobia; order Acidiferrales; family UBA7541; genus Acidiferrum. Next base: position 10,263 of record DATKHV010000079.1, read on the forward strand.
CGAGTCCGCAGACCCATGATGTTCAGCGCCTGCAATTGGGGGAATGCCGCTACAAACATCGCCGGAATGATGGCGAAGTACTTGGCGACATCATTGGCCACGGAAAACGTGGTCAACGCTCCGCGCGTGATCAATAGCTGCTTTCCAATTTCCACGATCTCAATCAGCTTGGTCGGATTCGAATCCAGGTCCACCATGTTGCCGGCTTCTTTCGCGGCTTGCGTGCCGGTATTCATGGCCACGCCGACGTCGGCCTGGGCCAAAGCAGGCGCGTCATTGGTGCCATCGCCAGTCATGGCCACTAGCTTGCCCTTGGCTTGTTCGCGTTTAATTAGCGCCATCTTGTCTTCCGGTTTGGCCTCGGCAAGGAAATCGTCAACGCCGGCTTGCCGCGCGATTGCGGCAGCGGTAAGCGGATTGTCCCCCGTGATCATCATCGTGCGGATTCCCATAGCTCGCAGATGGTCAAACCTCTCGCGCATTCCGCCTTTTACGACGTCGGTCAGCGCGATGGCACCGAGCACATGACGATTTTGCGCCACCAGCAAAGGTGTGCCGCCGCCATTTGAAATATCACGCGTGATCTGCTTGATTTCAGCCGGCACCACCTGGCCCCGCTCAGCCACATATTTCTCGATGGCTTCCGGCGCCCCTTTGCGGATTTCGTGGCCGTCCAGGTCCACGCCCGACATGCGGGTCTGCGCAGAAAACGGAATGAACGCCGGATTGTGGGGGGCCAGTTCGCGCCCGCGCAGCCCATATTTTTCCTTGGCCAGAACGACAATGGAGCGTCCCTCCGGTGTTTCATCCGCAAAGGAAGCAAGCTGCGCCGCGCTGGCAAGATCCGTCTCAGAAACGCTGGGACAGCAGTGGAAGGATGTAGCCTGGCGGTTTCCCAACGTAATCGTGCCGGTCTTGTCCAGAAGCAGCACGTCAACGTCGCCCGACGCTTCCACCGCGCGGCCCGACATCGCAATCACATTTCGTTGAATCAAGCGGTCCATTCCCGCGATGCCGATGGCCGACAAAAGTCCGCCAATGGTCGTGGGAATAAGGCAAACCAGCAGCGAAACGAGGACGAAAATGCTTTGCGGCGCGCCCGAATAGATGGCAAACGGCTGTAATGTCACCACCGCCAACAGGAAAATAATCGTCAAGCCAGCCAACAAAATGTTGAGAGCAATCTCGTTTGGTGTTTTTTGCCGCGATGCGCCCTCCACTAGGCGGATCATACGGTCGAGAAACGTCTCACCGGGATTCGACGTGATGCGAACGCGAATTTGGTCCGAGAGCACCCGCGTGCCGCCGGTCACTGCCGAGCGGTCTCCGCCCGACTCCCGAATCACGGGAGCCGACTCGCCGGTAATCGCGGATTCATCCACGGAAGCCACTCCCTCGATAACTTCTCCGTCTCCGGGTATAAGTTCTCCGGCAGTGACCAGCACTTCGTCGCCGGAACGCAGTTTTGAACTCGGAACAAGCTCGGTCGAACCGTCAGGCCGCAGACGATGCGCTTCTGTTTCGGCCCTTGCTTTGCGCAGCGTATCCGCCTGAGCCTTCCCGCGTCCCTCCGCCATGGCCTCGGCGAAATTCGCAAACACCACCGTAAACCAAAGCCAAAGTGTAATCTGCAGTCCAAACCCGAACGCTCCTTGATGGTGCAAGCTGTCACGAACGAGCTGAATCGAAGTCAGAAGGGCGCCCACCTCCACAACGAACATCACGGGATTCTTGATCATCGTCCGCGGATGCAATTTGCGCAGCGAATCGATCGCGGCTGTCTTGAAGATCCTGGGGTCTGTCAGAGATTTGCTTCTTGTCTGAGATTCGTGTTCCATGTTTCCCCTAGAATGACTTTCCAGACAGCATGAACAGATGCTCGAGAACCGGGCCCAGGCTCAAAGCCGGGAAAAAGGTGAGTGCTCCTACAATCACGATTGTGGAGACCAGCAGCACCGTGAAAAGCGGCCCGGTGACCGGAAAGGTCCCTAGAGAAGCCGGCGCCGTTTTCTTTCTGGCCAGATTTCCCGCAATCGCCAGAATCGGGATGACCACGAAGAACCTCCCCAGCAGCATGGCCACCGCTGTGCTCGTGTTGTACCAAAATGTATTCGCGTTTAAGCCGCCGAAAGCCGAACCATTGTTTCCCGTAGCCGAAGTGTAGGCATAAAGAATCTGCGATAGCCCATGTGGTCCGGGGTTGGAAATGCTCGCCGTGCCAAACTTCGCGACCACCGCTATCCCCGCGAGCACCAATATCGTCACCGAACTCACCAACACCGAAAGCATGGCCATCTTTACATCGAAGGCTTCGACCTTCTTTCCCAGGTATTCCGGGGTTCTTCCTACCATCAGTCCCGCGATGAATACCGCTAGAATCACGAAAACCAGCATTCCGTAAAGGCCCGAACCCACGCCTCCAAATATGATTTCTCCCAGCATGATGTTGACCAGAGGAATCATTCCCCCGAGCGGCGTAAAGGAATCATGCATCCCGTTCACGGCCCCGCAACTGGCATCGGTTGTGGCCGTCGCGAAAAGCGCAGAGTTGGCGATTCCAAAGCGAACTTCTTTTCCTTCCATATTTCCGCCGGACTGCCGTTCACTGGCTGTCTGATTCACGCCGGAGAATTGCGAATTGCCCTTGGCCTCGGCCCAATACACCGTCGTAACGCCCACCAGGAACAATGCCACCATGGCGCCCCATACGGCCCAGCCGTGGCGCTGCGCTCCGGTCATCCGGCCCAGCGTGTAGGTCAGCCCAGACGGGATTGCGAACATCAGAAACATTTCCAAGAAATTTGACAGCGGCGTTGGATTCTCAAAGGGGTGCGAGCTGTTGGCGCTGAAGAAGCCGCCGCCATTCGTCCCCAACATCTTGATGACTTCCTGTGAAGCAGTTGGCCCCAGCGGAATGACCTGTTGCTTGATCGTCTGCGTAACGGTTTTCCCGTCTGAACTTTGAGTCTGAATCGTCTGCGGCTCGAGGAGTTGTACCGTGGCGTAAGGCTTCAGGTTTTGCACCACTCCTTGTGAAATAAAAACCAGCGAACCCGCCAGGCTGACAGGCAGCAGCACCCACAAGAAGCAGCGCGTCAGATCCACCCAAAAGTTGCCTATGGTGGCAGACTCGCGGCGCGCGATTCCGCGAACCATCGCGATGGCCAGCGCAATCCCCACGGAAGCGGACGCGAAATTGTGATACGCCAAGCCTGCCATCTGTGTCAGATAGCTCATCGTGGTCTCAGGAATGTAGGATTGCCAATTGGTGTTGGTGGTAAAAGACACCGCGGTGTTCCAGGCTAGGTCGGGCGCTACGCTCCCGAACTTCTGCGGATTCCATGGCAGCCACTGTTGCATGCGCTCGAACAAATAGAGCAAAATTAGTGAGGCCACACTGAACAGCAGCATGGCGGCGCCATATTCCGTCCAGCGCATCTCCTGACTCTGGTCTACACCGCAAATCCGATAGATCAGGCGCTCAACCGGCTGCAAAACGGGATCCAGGAAAGTCTTCTGCTTCTCGAAGACGCGAGCCATAAAGATCCCCAGCGGCTTGGTGACCAGGAAAATCGCTAAGAGATAGAGGCCGATCTGAAACCACCCGTTGGCGGTCATTTCTAGAATTTCTCCGGCTTTAGGAGCGCCACCAGCAGATAGCCGAATAGCAACACGACAATGAAGATGAGCAAAATGTTTTCTAGCATTGCGGTTCTCCGCCTTACCTCAACCGCTCGCACCCTCGCAGGTAGAGGATCGCGAGGGCGAAGAAAATGACCGTGACCAGGATGAATATTACGTCGCTCACAGAGTTCTCTCCACGGATGCTATAAGTGCCCGGCTTAGGAAGTGATGAATTGTACCTAAGTATTTTGTGAAGAAAACGAAGTTTCTAGACGGGAAGTCGAAGCAAAGCCACGCAACCGCGCGCTTCGGTGCGGTTCTTCAACGTTAGTTCACCACCATGAGCTTCGGCGATCTGACGGCTGAGAACCAGTCCAATCCCGGATCCCCCCTGCTTCGTTGTAAAGAAGGGCACAAACAGGTTCGAGGTGTTGGGAAGGCCCGGGCCTTCGTCCTCAACCCAAACATTGAGTTGCCCGCCTTGCCGCGACCAGCCAACTTGAACCCCGCCGCCCGTTTCCAGCGTAGCATCCGCCGCATTGCGAACCAGGTTGATCAACAATTGTTCCAGCTGGTCACCGTCAGCTGAAATGACCACGTCCGGGCCTTTCAGAATAGCAACCCTTACGCGCGTCTCCAGTTTTACGCTTCGATTGATCCATTCCGGCACATGCACCGGCAACAATTTCGGTTGTGGCAGTCGCGCCAGTTGTGAATACGCGGCCATGAACCGCGCCAGCGCCTCCGTCCGCGAGCGTATAATTCCCAGCCCTTGCCGCAGATCGTCCAGGATGGAAACGCTTGCTTCGCCCTGTAATTCGGAGGACTTGGACGCGTTTAAGAGCCCGCTCTCCAAACCTTGCGCTACGGACTGAATGGGCGCCAGCGAGTTGTTCAATTCATGTCCAAGAACGCGAATCAGCCGCTGCCACGCTTTGCGTTCTTCGTCTCGGAGCGTCCGGCTGAGATCGGTCAGGACTACCAGCTGATGAGGCAAGCCTCCTTGCCGAAACGTTCCGCGACGCAGTCCCCAACGCCCCGATCCGCCGGGAAGCGCCAGTTCCATCGTGTGCGCGGCTTCGCCTTCCAGACAAGCTCCCAGTCCTAATTCTTTCGCCGTAAACCCTAGCAAGCGCCCTTCCGGCCGGCCCAGCAAACGTTCGCCGGCCCGATTGACCAGTCTCAGCTTGTTGTCGTTATCAAAAGTAAACACGGCCAGGTCAATCTCTTCCATTACCGTTCGCAAAAGAGCATTGGCTTCCAGCGCGCCCAAGCGCTGTTGACGAAGCACTTCGCTGAGGGCGTTGACTTCAATCATCACTTCGCCCATGGCGTCGTCGCTGCGGGCCCCGCGAGCGCGCATTGAAAAATCTTCTTCGCGCAACGCCGCCAGAAGGTTCGAGAGTGTTTGCAGCGAAAAAACCACGCGATGGCGGAGGGAAAAAGCAAATCCAAGCCAGAGAGAAAGAATGAAAAAGGCAATCGTCCATACGGTGCCGGAAGAATAATTTCCATGCCACAAAAGGATCATGGCAATCAGCGAGCCTGGGAAACCCGCCGCTAGCGCGAGGACCTGGATGCGGCGCTCATAAGTCAGGGGCGTCATTCCAGCCCATGTTTTTGCAGCCGGCGATACATGGCGCTCCGGCTCAATCCCAGAGCTTTAGCAGCCTGGCTGACGTTTCCCTGGTGCCGAGAAAGAGTGCGCTGGATCAGGTAGCGCTCCACTTCGTCGAGGTTCATCTCTTCCAGCTTGGCCGCTCCCCCGGCGGCCTGCGCGCGCAAGCCGAGATCCGCGGCGCGGACCGAAGGGCCGGGCGACAACAGCACGCCCCGCTCCACCGCGTGATCCAGTTCGCGAACGTTTCCCGGCCAGGCATGTTCGTGCATGGCTTTAATGGCTGCCGTGTCGAACCCGGAAATATTTTTGCGGTAGCGCTGCGCGTACCCGTGCAGGAAATGATGCGCCAGCAGATCGACGTCCTCACGGCGATCCCTGAGCGGCGGGATATGGATCTCAATGGTATTCAGGCGAAAGAGCAGGTCTTGACGAAAGCGCCCGGCGGCCGCTTCGGCATTTACGTCGGCGTTGGTAGCCGCGAGGACTCTCACGTTCACGCGCCGCGTCGTGGACGAACCCACGCGCTCAAGATCTCCCGTTTCCAGAACACGCAAAAGTTTCGCTTGCAAGTTGAGCGGCACGTTGGCGATTTCATCCAAGAATAGCGTGCTGGTATCTGCGAGTTCGAATCGTCCCACGCGGTCCGCGCGCGCATCGGTAAATGCCCCTTTTACGTGCCCAAAAAGTTCGCTCTCGAACACCCCTTCTGACAGTCCGCCCGCATTCACCGTCACCATCGGCTTTGTCGAGCGCGCCGACAGGGCATGAAGTGTTCGCGCGACCACTTCTTTGCCAGTCCCGTGTTCTCCCGTGATCAAGACGTTCGCATCCGAAGGCCCGATTTGCCCAATCAACTCCATCACCGGAGCCATCGCGGGGGACTTGGCCAAGAATGTCGGACGCGATTCCGCCCGCAAGATGCGGTTTTCCGCTTCCAGCCGCGATGCTTGCCTTAGCGCCTGGCGCAAATCGATTTGCGTTCTCAGAATGGCAAGCAGCCGATTGTTCTCCCACGGCTTCTGGATAAAGTCGCGAGCCCCACGGCGCATGGCCTCGACGGCAACCTCGATGCTGCTCCAGGCGGTCATCACGATAACGGGCAACGTGCTGTCGAGCATTTGAATCCGCGTGAGCAGGTCCAGCCCCTCCTGCCCAGAAGTCGTGTCTCGCGTGTAATTGAGGTCCATCAGCGCCGCGTCAAATTCCCGCGATTCGATGGCGCTTAGCGCCTCCACCGGGGACGCCACGCCTTGCGTTTCATACCCCTCCCGCTTCAAAAGCAAGCGCAGAGCATCGCGGATGTCCGCCTGGTCGTCAGCCAAAAGAACTCGATAAGGGTGGGGGTTCGTTATTTTCATTCGAATGGTTTTCGGAAGTTTTCCTACCGCCGTTTTTCAGGGCGCCCTTTCAGGCATGGTGAGAACCGCTCCAAACGCTTCATTCCAATGGAGCAGCCGACACTTTACGCGGGTTGCGCCGCGCCGGCTTGCACACCTGCCGTGGCATTGTCGCCCACAACCCATCCGTCCTTCAGTTGGATAATGCGACTCCCGTAAGCGGCGTTTCTCTCCGAGTGCGTCACCTGGATGATGGTGGTCCCCGCGTCATTCAGTCTCTTGAAAAGTTGCATGATCTCTTCGCCCTGCGCGGAATGGAGGTTCCCCGTTGGCTCATCAGCCAAGATGAGCTTGGGACTGAGAATCACCGCCCGCGCAACGCCTACCAGTTGTTGCTGGCCTCCGGAAAGCTGGCTGGGAAAGAGGTCCTTCTTGCCAACGATGTGAAAACGATCAAGCGCGTCGCAAACCAGGCTGACGCGTTCTTTGTGCGGCACATTTTTGTAGGACAGCGGGACTTCCAGATTTTCAAAAACCGTCAAATTGTCGATCAAGTGATAGCTCTGAAATACGAACCCGATATTCGCCTTGTGCAGCTCATTGCGTTTCTTCACGTTGAGCTTGTGGACGGCTTCGCCGAGAAAGTAATAGTCCCCGCTCCACGCTCCATCCAACATTCCGATGATGCTCAGCAGCGTGGACTTTCCCGCGCCTGATGGACCCATAATCGTGACAAATTCGCCGGGCTGAATCTCCAAATTCACTCTGCGCAAAAGATAAAATTTATTCGGACCAGCCTCGACAACTTTTTCCAGGTTTCGCAGTTGAATCAAAGGTTCCACAATTTCTCCTTACCGACCCAGGGAATCAGTGCAACAGCACTCCGAGTCTTTGCCCGCCTCTCTGTTGTAGCGCAAGTGGAGCGTTTATTCCAAGCCGGCTCAAGGTTGCGCTGGACTTCAATCATGCCGCAAAGCCTGGAGCGGATCGAGAAGCGCTGCCCGTCGCGCCGGAAGGTAGCATGCTATTCCAGCCACGGTGAGCAGCAGCAATGGCAGCCCGAGAAAGGACGCCGGGTCGGCGGCCTGCACTCCGTAGAGAAGCGACGAAAGCGCCTGCGCAAGCAGGAATGCAACCGGCAAGCCAATGGCCAGCCCAAGCCCGGTGAGGAACATCCCGCTTCGCAGCACCAACCTGAGCACATTACTTGTCTGCGCGCCCATCGACATCCGGATTCCGATCTCGTGGGTTCTCTCGCTCACCGAATAGGACATCACTCCGAACACCCCAACCGATGCCAGCACCAGGGCGATAGCTCCCAGCACCGCCATCATCGTAGCCACGTACGCGATGCCCACAATCGATTCGGTAATCAACTTGTCCATCGGTTTGATGTCGTACAGCGGCAAATTTTCATCGACCGCCGCAATCTCCGCACGAGCCGCCGACACGAATTTCAGCGGATCGCCCGCCGTGCGCAGCACCACGGTCGCGTAATACGGAGGCGTCTGCCGGAACGAGCGGTAAATCGTTGGGACATCTTCCTTGACGATCCAGCTGTAGTGCACATCACTTACAACACCGACCACGGTCATCCATGCGCCTAGCCCTTCCGCTTTGCCCACCTTGATATGGCGGCCCAGCGGATTTTCCCCGCGGAAATACCTTCTTACCAGGCTTTCGCTGATCACCGCGACCTGCGGCGATTCCAATCCATCCGTATCACTCAGCAATCGGCCGTCCCGCAGGCCGATGTTTAGCGTATTAAAGTAATTCGGCGTGGCTGTCTCCACGATGGCGGTACACGTTTCACCGCGCCGCGTCAGCGGACGTCCTTCGATCGAAAACTCGTTCTCGCTGATGCCTCCTCCCTGCGCATACGGGACATGCGTCACCTGTGAGGCCGCCTGCACTCCATACACAGAACCAAGCCGCCGCATGATTTGTTCGTGGAAGTTCACCCGCGCCGCTGGCTGCGCGTACTGCGCCTCCGGCAGCGAGAAGTTGAGCGTCAGCAGCGTTTGCGGAGAGTAACTCTCATTCACGTTCAGCAATCCCTGGAAGCCTTTTACCATCAGGCCCGCGCCGACCAGGAGCACCAGCGCCAGCGCCACTTCGGCAACTACCAGCGCTCCACGCAGGCGGTGACGAGCGCGGCTCTGGGAAGAACTGCGGCCGCCTTCTTTCAGCGTTTCCGCAATGCTGGCGCGCGAGCCCAGTAGGGAAGGCGCGATACCGGAGATCACTCCGCTCAACACGGCAATCGCCAGCGCGAACAGAAACGCATTAGTGTCCAAACGAATCGTTTTCCACCCGGCCACGAAACGCGCTACGTCCGGCGGCATATGCGCCAGAATCATCTGGATGTCCCATTGCGCTAGAAACAGGCCGACTGCTGCGCCTGCCAAAGACAGCATGACGCTCTCAATCAGCAATTGGCGGACGAGCCTCCAGCGGCTGCTGCCCATGGCCGCACGCACCGCGAACTCACTCGTACGCCCCGTCACGCGCGCGAATTGTACGTTCGCGACGTCCGCGCACGCGATGAGCAGCACGAAGCCGACCGCCACCATCAGCAGCACCGTGTACTGCCGCGTCAGCGTTCCGGTAATAAACTGCCGCAGCGGTTGCGGGTGCAACCGCCAAGCTTTGTTGGTATCGGGATAAGCTTCCGCTTGCCGCTCCGAGATCCCTTGCATCTCCGCGGCCCCCTCGGAAAATGAAACGCCGGGCTTGAGCCTTCCCAGCACCCACAGCGACCGATTGTCGCGCCGCAGCCGTTCCTTCACGCTCATCGCCAGCGGAATCCACGCCTCGGCGGGCATCGGAAAATCGAAGCCCTTGTTCATAACCCCGACAACGTTGAAGCTCTTTCCGTCCACTTTTATGACCCGCTTCAGGATGTTCGGGTCGGAACCATAGCGCTGTTCCCACAGCCCATAGCTCAAGATGATTTCTTGATTGCGGCCGGGTTCTTCCTCTTCCGCAAGAAATGTGCGGCCTAGAAGTGGCTGCACACCAATCATTGGAAAAAAATTAGCGGTAATCTGGAAGTCTTGGACTTTTTGCGCTTCGCGGTCGCCGGTCAGGTTTACTTCATCCCATGCGTATGCCGCCAGATCATCGAACGAATGCGCCTCCTTTTTCCAATCGAAATACGTCGCCGGCGCAACCCCATTCAAGTCCTGGGGACCGAAACCTGCCCCGCCATCCTGACTAGCTACATGCGAATCCGCTAGAGCGACGATCCGATCCGAATTCTCGAACGGCACCGGGTGCAACAGAAACGCCTCTGCCAGGCTGAACATCGCCGCGTTTGCACCGATCCCCAAGCCCAGTGCTATCACGCAAACGATCGTCGCGATTCGGTGCTTCATCAACATGCGCAGCCCGAATCGAACGTCCTGCCAAAGGGTGTGCATGTGAAATCTCCTATTCGTATCGCAAGGCCACTAGCGGATCAACCCGCGTCGCCCGCCGCGCGGGGACGTAGCATGCCGCCAGCGAGACCGCTACCATCAACAAGTTCACGGCTGCGAAAATGAGCGGGTCTCTCACCTTCACTCCGTACACCATGCCTTCCAGCAATCTTGTCAGCAGCAGCGCCGCCGCCACTCCCAGCCCCACTCCGGCGGCGACCAGCTTCAGGCCCTCCTGCAAAACCATCCGCAGCACGTCCGCGGGCCGCGCCCCCAATGCCATGCGCACGCCGATTTCGCGCGTTCGCTGTGATACCGCGAACGAGACAACCCCATAAATGCCCACACTCGCGAGCACCAGCGCTAGACCTCCGAAAACGCTCAGCAGCATCGTCATGAAACTTCGCAACGCCAGCGAATGCGAGAGCACCTGATCCATGGACCGCACCGCGCCCGTCGGTACCAGCGAATCCGTTGCCGCCATCGCTTCCCGCAGAGCTGGGCTAAGAATCAGAGGATTCCCCGTCGTCCTCACAATGATGCTTCGCGGGAACCAGCCCTCGAAGAGTTGCGATGTTCCCAATTTAGCTTGTGCTGCCGGAATGAACGTCGTCGGCTTAGCGGGCTGATCCACGTAACTTTTCACGTCTCCCAGCACTCCCACGACTTCGCAAAGCCCGCCGCTGATGTAAAGATACCTTCCCATTGCGCCCTGATCGGGGAAATACTCCCGGGCAGCCGCTTCATTGATGATGACGACCGAATGCGAGTCCTCGGAATCTGCTTCCGTGAATTCTCGGCCTTGCTTCAGCATGGTTCCGACGGCGCGGAAGTAGCCCGGTGTTATTTCCCGGTAATCCATGTTGATCCATTCCGATTCCTTGGGCCCGGCAATCCTCACTCCATTGTTTCCCCCGCGTTCGAGCGGCAATCCCGCCGCTACGACGCCGACCGCGGTCACGCCGGGCAAAGCCCGGATGCGTCGCTCGGCGGCGCGATAAAAATTCATGATTTCCGGCGTGGAGTTATATTTCGACCCCGTCATCCAGAACGGGATGGCAATAACGTGGTGCGAATCGAATCCCGGGTTGGTATTCAGCAATTTCTCGAAAGTGGCGATCAGCAGGCCCGCGCCGGTTAGCAACACCAGCGACAGCGCTAATTCCCCGACGACCAATCCTTGCCGCAGCCTGGCGCGGCCTGCTCCAGCACTGGCTCGGCCTTCTCCTTCCTTAAGCGATTCGTTGAGATTGGTTTTCGTCGCATAAAGCGCCGGTACAATTCCAAACGCCGCACCCGTCGCAATGGAAATCAGAAACGTGAATGCGAAAACCCAGCTATCCAATCGAATATCGCTTACCCGCGGCAAGTAGACGGGCGCCATTGCCAAGAGCGAACCCAAACCCACGTAGGCTACCGCCAAACCCAGTGCTCCCCCGGCCAGGGCCATTAACACGCTCTCTGTAAGTAACTGGCGGAGGAGACGAACGCGAGAAGCTCCCATCGCGACACGCACAGCCATCTCTCGCCCGCGGGAGCTGCCCCGCGCCAGGAACAAATTGGCCACGTTGGCGCAGGCAATCAACAGCACAAATCCGATCGCGCCCAGCAAAACCAGCAGAAACGGCCGCATTCCCAAGCCAATCATGGCTTGATAGGGCCTGAAACTCAGCATCAGCTCTTTTCCCACCACATTTGGATAACGGCCCCGGAAATCCCGCGTGACGATGTCCATTTGCGACAGCAGTTGTTCCGCCGTCACCGTCGGCTTCAGCCTGGCGATCACCGCGATGTTTTCCCCACTGCCCGCGGACTTCGCCACCAGCGCCAGGGGAACCCAAACGTCAGCGCGAATACCTGGGTTCAGTTCCGAGTTCGCCCGCGGATCAAATCCAGCTGGCATCACTCCAATCACCGTATAGGCATCACCGCTGAGCAGAGTTTTTCGCCCGATGACCGCCGCATCTCCGCCGAAGCGGCGCATCCACAATTCATGGCTCAATATCGCCACGCGCTGGCCTTCCCCGCGGTCTTCCTCCGGAAGAAATTCGCGGCCTAGCGCCGGATGCACTCCCAGGACCTGAAAATATTCCGCCGAGGCCGGCACGCCACGGATATGTTCCGCTTCGTTCCCGGTGTCGAGATTAAACCCCACATCGGTGTAGCCGGCGATATGCTCGAACAGTTGCCGGTACTCCCGCAAATGCTCCAGCTCGTTCCACGACAAGTCCATTTCGTCGGAATCTGCGCGGTAGGTTTCCGCAAGTTGAACTATGCGGTCGGGCTGAGGGAAGGGAAGCGGGCGCAGCAGCACGCCGTACACAACTGTGAATATTGCGGTATTCGCGCCGATTCCCAGCGCCAGCGTCAATATCGCGATGCCCGCGAACCCCGGACTCTTTGTCAGAACGCGGATCGCATAGCGCAAGTCCTGCCAGATGCTTCGCATGCCATCGCCTCCTTCCAGCGGCGCCACTCGATCTGCCAAGCGGCACACTTCGCCTGCCGTGGGGCCAGCACGCGCTCTTTATTTTCACGTTTCCGCCGCCACCACGAATCGTCGTTAGGCGCCCACTCGCGCTTCTTGCGTCTCCTCGACAATTCGCCCGTCAAACAAATGAATGGTGCGCTCCGCGAAATTCGCATAGCGCTGGTCGTGCGTAACCATGCACACGGTTGCGCCGTTGCGGTGCAAATCGCGCAGCAGCTCCATCACCGCTTCGCCATTCTTGGAGTCCAGGTTTCCGGTCGGCTCGTCAGCCATCAGGATCAGCGGGTCGCCCACCAGCGCGCGCGCCACGGCTACACGCTGCTGTTGACCGCCGGAGAGTTGCGACGGGTAGTGCCGCAGCCGGTGCGCCATGCCCACGCGTTCTAGCGCGTGCTGCACTTTCTGCTTCCGCTCCGCCGCGCTCGTCCCGCGATACGTCAATGGCAACTCCACGTTTTCATACACCGTCAAGTCCCCAATCAGGTTGAAGGCCTGGAAAATAAATCCAATCTCGCGGTTGCGGATGCGCGTGCGCTCGCTGATCGATAGATTCGCCACCGGCTGCCCGTTTAGCGTGTACTCACCGCCCGTCGGCGAATCGAGTAGACCCAGAATGGAGAGCAGTGTCGACTTGCCGCAGCCCGACGGTCCGGCGATCGAGATGTATTGCCCCTTCTTGATCTCCAGGTGAATCTCGGACAAAGCGTGCGTCTCCACTTCATCCGTATAAAACACTTTCTTCACGCTTTCCATCTTGATGAGTGTTGCGGTTGCGTCTGTCATTTGCTCTCCTTCTCGTATGCGATCTCGGAAACTCGTTTCACCCGCGTCTGTTTCCCGTCATCACAAAACAAAATCTGTTCCGCGCCTATTCATAGCGCAGCGCCACAATAGGATCGATTCGCGTTGCTCGCCGCGACGGGATGTAGCAAGCGGCCAGTGCCACTAGGCAAATGATCGCCAGCGATGCGGCATAAATTGGTGCGTCTCCTGCGTGCACTCCATACAGCAGCGATTCGCTTAGTCGCGCCAGCCCGTACGCCAGCGGCAATCCCACCACCGCGCCCGCCAGAACCATCCATCCCACTTCTTTGAACACTAGCCCTCTCACGTGCCCAGCTGCTGCCCCCAGTGCCACGCGAATTCCAATCTCCCGCGTCCGCTGCACCACCAGATACGCCAGCACTCCGTAAATCCCCAGCGCCGCTAGCAGCGCCGCCAAGCCGCCAAACGCCGCCGAAAGCCCCGCTATGATTCGCTCGGCAAATAAATTCTCGTCCACCACGCGCTGCACGGTCTTCAAGTCGTACACCGGCAAGTTGGCGTCCGCCCCTCGAACCGTCTCCCGCAGCGCATTGGCGATTAGCAAGGGATCCTGCTGGCTTCGCACATAGAAACTCATTCCCACGAGTTTCCCAAACTGTGAATACGGCCGGTAAAAATACGCCAGATCTTCATCCCGAACGTGTTGTTCTTTCGCGTTTTTGACAACTCCCGCAATTTCGATGTCTGGCTTGACGCCGTTCCCCGCTCCCATCGCGAAGTGCATGCCGATCGGGTTTCTGTTTGGAAAAAACGCTTTCACCATGGCTTCATTGATGATCGCCACTTTCGGGCTGATCGCCGTATCGCCGGCGTTAAACTCACGGCCGGAAACCAGCGGCATTCTCATGGTCGAAAAATAATTCGGACTCACCGCGTCGTAGTGAACGTTCCAATCCTCCCTCTCCGTGAGTTGACGGCCTTCCACTGTGATGTTCCCGCTCATCCCCGTGTTGGTGAGCACCGGTATCTGCGAAGATCCTACTCCAAGCACTCCCGGGATGGCCCCTAAGCGCTCCCTCAACTGGTCGACAAGCGCCACCGTTTTCGCGTCATCATAACCGCCCAATTGCGGCGAAATCGAAAACGTGATCAAGTTCTCCGTACTTAATCCCAAGTGCTGCTTCCTCAAGTTCCAAAGTGTCCGCGAAAACAGCGCCCCACCGGTCAGCAACAGCAGCGTAAACGCCACCTGCCCGGCGACCAGGAACTTTCGGAATCGCACGTGACTGACCCCAGCGGAAGCCGTCGAACCTTGATCCTTCATCATCTGCGATACACCGCTTCGCGTCGCGCGCCACGCCGGAATCAACCCGAAAAGCAGCGCCGATACCGCCGTCGCCGCCCCCGCGAATGCCAGTACGCTTCCGTCCACCCGTGCCGTGATTCCTTGCATCCCTGCTTCAGAAACGACAGCTCGGGTCAAAATGTTCATTATCCAGGCGCCCAAAAACAAGCCCAAAGCCCCTCCACCGAGCGCGCAAAGGAAGCTTTCCACTAGCAATTGACGCATCATCCGGCCCGGAGTCGCGCCCAGCGCCGAACGAATCGCGAACTCCCGCTGCCGCGCCGCCGCCTTCGCCAGCAGCAGATTCGCCACGTTCGTGCACGCAATCAGCAAAACCAGCGCTACCATGGCAAATAGCGCCATCAGCGCCGGCCCGGAATCTCTCTGGGCCGTCGTTCTCCCTTGCGCCCCGGCAGAAAGCACAATCTTCTTGCTCAGGAATTCCTTCTCGTCTTTTCCGCCCTTGCGCAGCTTAAGAGTTGCAGCTTGCTGCTCCAGCAGCCCCGGATAATCCACATTGATCCCTGCTGCTGCCTGCTCCATGGTAACGCCCGGCTTGCGGCGCGCCAGAACCGCCAAAAACGAGTCATTCCAATCGTCCAGGCCATTCCGGGTCGGCGTCATCTGCCCCTTCATCGTCATGGGCACAAAAATGTCCGGCGTCTGCCCCACCTGGATACCTGTAAATCCCGCCTGCGCCACGCCCACAATCGTCATTTCCGTGTTGTTCACGAGAATTGTCTGATTCAAGACACCGGCATCCCCGCCGAAATGTTGCTCCCAATACGCATGGCTCAGCACCACCACCGGGTGAGCGCCTTGCACATCGTCATCCGTTGGTGAAAGCACTCGCCCGAACGCTGGCTCGACTCCCAGCACCTCGAAATAATTCCCGGTTACGAGTTCGCCTGACCCTCGGTCTGTCTGACCGTGGCTCGCGATGCTGGCAGGAAATGCCACTCGTGCTAGCACACCGTCGAAAACCGATGTGTTCTTCGCCAGCCCTTTGTATAGCGGGTAAGAAAACACCTCTGACTCGTCGCCGTCACTTTGCGTATGTCCGTGATGCCGTCCCGGCGACTTCAATATC
>DATKHV010000080.1:0-22919 GCA_035510055.1 Candidatus Cybelea sp.
TGGGCAGTTGTGGCAAACAAGCAAAGTTGAACGAGAAAAACCACCCCGAGCCGATACACTTTTAGCATTACGTACACCCCTTCTCTCAAGATATGGCGCGACCATTGCCACGGCTTTATCACATCTTTAGGGCAAAAATCGAGTGCTGCCCTGTGGATAACCCCAGAAGACCCCGGCAAGCTGACGAGAGTGTGCCGAGAAGATGAATACAAGTAAAATCGGAAATTACAATGCGATGAATCCGCTTTAGGAGGTCATCGCGGACGATGCGCGCGCTCGCCATGGGAGGAAAAGGGCAACGAGAGCATTGGCTGGCGCACAGGTGGCAGTGCGCCTTTACAGAAGCGCGGGCATTCATTACTCTGAACAGACTATGTGGAATGTCGAAGAGAAGTTCTCACCGAGAGCGATTGAAAGTCTCGCGGCGCTGGGATTTGCCGTAGGCAGCACGCGCGGGGTGGTGCGCGTCGAAAAATACGGCTGCGGCGCGGAGTTCAGAAAAGGCGCCGATGATCTGTACCAGATGACGATTATTCCCACCATCATGCTGAAAGGCCAGTTCACGCGGCTGTGGGACGCCGGGTATCAAAAGTTCTTGCTTACTGACGACGGACTGAAATTGCCGGCGCTGGCGACGCATCTGCAGAACTTGCGGAAGTTCAACGAAGAATTGCGCACGGCGCTGGGCGTGCCGACGTTTTACAACGAAGCGCTTGGTTCCGTCAGCCAGGTCAGCGTGTACGACCGCGTCAAAGGGCGCAAAGGCGCGGTGCCGGACGAAACCGTGGGCGTACATGAGGCCGGCGGCGGCCACTAGGATCGCTGAATTTTCAGCTGCAAATTTCAAATTGAGGTTCGTTCTTCCCTGGCATTCTGAAGCTGCCGCTCGAACAGCGGCAGGTCCACGCGATGCTTGGCCGCTTTCTTCGGGCCGATGAAAATCACAGGAATATCCCAGCCGTAGCGCTCCTTCAGGACCGGATCGTTATCAATGTTGACTTCGCGCAGGGTTGCGCCGAATTCCCGCAAAAGCGGGGCGATGGCAGACTTGGCTTCGTCGCAAAGGTGGCATCCCGGGCGGGTGTAGAGCGTGACTTCGCGGGGGCCGGAAGCGGCCAGGCGTTCGTCTTCGGGATGGACGTTCATCGTTGGGGGTCGAAGACGCATCTTACCGGGGAGCAGGCGCCATTGGGAAGAACGAGGCATAATAACAAAGCGGCCTTTGCGAATAAGTATAAGAGAAGAGACCAACGAAAATGGGAAGAGTCGTAGCGTTGATGGATGATTTGTTCTTCCAGATGAAACTGGCGGAAACCGCCAAGCATCTCGGCGTGGAAGTGAAGGTGGCGACCAGTGGCGAGGCCTTTGCGGGACTGCTGGCGAGCCAGCCGAAACTCGTCATCGTGGACTTGAACGCGCGCAGCCAGCCGCTCGCGGCGATTGCGAAGTTGCGGCAGACGACCAAGGGAGTCCGCGTGGTCGGCTTCCTGTCTCACGTGCAAACGGAGCTGGCCGCTCAGGCACAGGCGGCGGGATGCGATGAAGTTCTGCCGCGCTCGAGTTTCACCCAAAATCTGGCGGCGATTTTGAGCGTGGCAAAGGATTGACGTGAAATCTGGGAAATCGAACATGCCGCGGCAAGTTTTCTTTCTGAGCTGCACTCTTCTGGCCGCCGCGGCGAACATCTGGGCGCAACAATCCAGTTCGAGACCCAGCGAAAGTTCTGCGAGCGCACCGCTCGAAACGACCAGTAGTGGCGGACCTATTGCCGCGCTGAAAGCCGTGCTCACCGCGGCTTGCTCTCAGAATCAGAGCGAATTTGTTCATTTTCTGACCGCTCGCAACAAAGAAGCGTTTTCACGGATGTCACCGCCGGCACGCGTCGCGCTGATGAAGCGCTTCGTGCTTCTGAATGAACCGGGCAAACCTTCGTCAGCCGCGAATCCCTCCGGGCGCCCTATTGTTCGCTGCCAGACTCCGGACGTCACTACCGAGACGCAGATTGGCGGCGCCGAACTGCGCGACAATATTGCATTTCTTCCCATGGAGCTTCGCAACGCCACCGATTCCACGGGGGAAGACGTCCACCAGGTCACCATGGGGTTCGTGCGCGAGGATGGGGAATGGAAATTGCTCTCGCTGGGCCTGCTGCTCCTGGATCTTCCCGCTCTGGAAGTGGAATGGGATGCCGAGCAGATAGAAGCGACGGAGCAGAGCGCCATCGAGTCTTTGCACAAGGTTGCCAGCGCTGTCGAAGCCTACCGCAACAAGTACTTGCGCCTGCCCGAATCTCTGGCGAACCTGGGCCAGCCCCTTCACGGCGCGGCAAATGGCGAAGCCGCGGGACTGCTCGATTCCGATCTCGCCAATGGCATGAAAAACGGGTACAACCTTCGCTACGCGATACTCGGAGCTAGCACCCTCGGCGCCCCTGCAAAATACGAGTTGTCGGCAACTCCTGCGCAATATGGACGCACCGGACGGCGCTCGTTCTTCCGCGATTCGAATGGCGTAGTGCACGCCGCCGACCGCCATGGCGCGGTGGGCAGCGAGACAGACCCCAAAGTTGAGTAGAACTCTTTCCAGACTTGCCCTCGAACGCTTGAAACGACACGACTGTCTTTCTGCTGCTCTGATTCGCCATGAATCGGCACAAAAAGGGCGGGGCCCTCTCACCTTCCTCGGTTTGTGCCGGGCAAGACTTGGCGCTACTATCGTGCGACTCACTATGCCGCATCGAGCGCCACCGCGATTCCCTTTTCTTCTGATGGCACTTTTTCTACTCAGGCCCGGCCTAGCGGCGGGCCAAGCGCAGAGTAATTTCACTTATGGGCCGCTTCCGGTCTTCGAGCTACACAGCGGCTTCTGGATCAATCTTCACCATACGCTGTATCACGAAGCAAAGCTGCGAACTGCCAACGCAGGATCAGGAGACAAGAGCGGCAAGACTCCTGGACCAAATCAGAACGCCGCCCCGGAAATGAAACCCCCTCTCTCCCCCGCGGAAAAACACATCTGGGACGATGCCGCCGCCTACTATGCCGCGAACTACGCGGCCAAGGACCTGCACTTTTCCACCGAGCTCATTCAGTTGAAGGACCAACTCGGCGATTTCGAGGATTGCGATGAACTCTCCGGAAAAAAGCGAAAATTCTGCGACGCAGGATTACCCGCGAAGCTGACGCAGGTTCTGGAAGCTGCCGCACCCATCTATCGCGAGCACCTCTGGCCAGAGCACGACCGGGCTAACCGCCGCTGGATTATGCGCGTCGCCCCGCTGGTGCGTGAACAGGGCGTGGGCTTATCGGAACGGCTTGCGGACATCTACCAGACGCGCTGGCCGCGCGCAAAAATCCGCGTCGACCTCACGGGCTATGCCGACAGGAGCGGCGCCTACACGACTGCCGATCCTTTGCGAGTTACCATCTCGAGCCTGGACCCGCGCAATCAGGGTGCAGCGGCCCTGGAAGTTCTTTTCCATGAAGGTTCGCACGGCATCGCCGAGTCCGTGCAGGCCGCCATCATTCGCGAGTGCCACCAGCGCGACAAAGCCATTCCTCGCGACCTCTGGCAGGCTCTGGTTTTCTACACCACCGGGGAAGTGCTCCGTCCGGTGCTGGGCTCTTCCGGTGCGGCAGCGGGCGACAAGGATGGCAGCGTACCCGGCGGCGGCTACACTCCTTACGCCTTGCGCGAAGGCCTCTATCAGCGCGGATGGAACGATTATTTCAAGTTACTGCAAAGGTTCTGGCAACCTTACCTTGACGGCACGGCTTCCTTCGACGACGCCATCGCCCGCATGGTTTCTTCGCTGTAGCCTGCGTGATTTGCTCCTTCTGCGCCCGCTCCTCCCAATTGTTCGCGGGACGCTGATATGCTAGTCTTTCACTTGCAAGATTGCCCGGCCCGGCGCCACGCAAGCCCCTGCGACGCGCACGTTTTCTTCCGTTCGTCCCCGAAAGGCCCTTCCTTGGCAGGAAAGTCTCTCTGGGAAGAACCAAAGCCTGGGGGAGGTATTCGCTTCGAGGTCGCATCCTTCAATGACCCGGCCAAGCCGGGTTGCCGTAGAAAAGGAAACGGACAAGCCCATGCCCGGCCAACAAACAGCTTCGAGGACCGAGAAAGAACCGGTCGAAATCAAGCTGGCGCACTCCCCGGATTCCGATGATGCCTTCATGTTTTACGCCCTGGCCACTCACAAGCTGGCCACGCCCGGCTATAAGTACACGCACAACCTCGCAGATATCCAGTCACTGAACGAAGCCGCACTCAAAGAAACCTACGACGTTACCGCCATCAGTTTTGCCGCCTATCCCGCACTCCGCGAGAAATATATCTTGCTCGATTGCGGCGCCAGTTTCGGCGAAGGCTATGGCCCGATTGTCGTGTCCACGAAGTCCAGAAAACCGACCGAGCTCGCGGGAAAACGTATCGCCGTGCCGGGGCTAAAGACCTCCGCCTATCTCACGCTTAAACTCTACGAGCCGAATTTTGAACCCGTGGTGCTGCCTTTCGACAAAATCATCGACGCCGTTCAAAAGGAAGTGGTCGAAGCCGGCCTCCTCATTCACGAAGGTCAGCTATTTTTTCCCAAAATGGGTTTGCATCGCATCATCGACCTAGGTATCTGGTGGCAGGAACTGACCGGTTTGCCGCTGCCACTCGGTGGAAACGCAGTGCGCCGCGCACTCGGAGTGCAACTTGGCCGGCAAATCTCCAAGACGATACGCGACAGCGTTTCCTACGGTCTCGAACACCGCGAAGAAGCCTTAAACTACGCCATGCAATTCGCCCGCGAGATGGACACCGAGCTGGCCGACAAGTTTGTCGGCATGTACGTGAACAAATGGACGCTCGGCTATGGCGAAAAGGGCAGGCAGGCCGTGAAAGAACTGATCGTGCGCGGGACCCAAGCCGGGCTTCTTCCGGGCCCGCCGGACGTTGAGTTTCTAAACGAATCCTAAGATTCTCGTCGAGGAACTAGCCT
The DNA here is from genome assembly GCA_035510055.1 of Candidatus Cybelea sp. Lineage (GTDB taxonomy): Bacteria > Acidobacteriota > Terriglobia > Acidiferrales > UBA7541 > Acidiferrum. The sequence continues at coordinate 4,988 of DATKHV010000080.1, forward strand.
TCGCGTTTCCTGCTATCCGCTCCGCCTTGACGCTTTTCGGTGAATCCCTTAGTGTCTTTAAACTGCCATGAGAATGCGAAATATGCTCGGTCGGAGCTGTGTTCGTCCTGACCTCGCCGCAGCTTCGCGGGCATACAAGAACCCATCACGGCCCAGCCGTGGGATACTAGCGAAAGAGATATTCTCGACAAGATGATCGAAAGACTACTCTCGACGTACTTGTTCGTATCAAGGAAACTGACGCCGGAACTGCTTAGTCAAATTGCCGGCGCCAGATTCAAAGGCCTCGAGATTTTTTGCACGCGCAGCCACTTCGAATACTCCATGAAGCCGGAAGTTCGCGCCATGGCTGACGCACTCGAAGCGCATCATTTGCAACTCGTCTCGCTGCACGCCCCTACCAGCCGCGACATCAGCGCCATGCGCGAAAGCGGCATGCCTCTATCCATTTGCGAGGTCGAACGCGTCCGGCGCATCGAAGCCATGGACGAACTGAAGCGCGTCATTGACGTCGCCGACGATCTGCCCTACTCGCGCCTTATTCTGCACATGGGCAGCACCCGCGAAACCGCTGATCCTCGCAAACGCGACGCCGCTTTCAGCACGCTTGAACATCTCATCCTTCATGCCCATCATGCCGGCGTCACCATTTGTATTGAAAACACGACCAGCGAAATGGGCAATCCGGATTATTTGCGGGCTTTCGTGGATGAAACGCGCCTAACCGGATTGCGTTTTAACTTTGACATTGGCCACGCGCAGCTCTCTGATTTCCCTGAAAACGAGCGCATTAAAAAATGTTTTTCGCCCCTTCGCGAACTCGTCTCCTCCGTCCACCTCCACGACAATCATGGCGAGAAGGATGAGCACTTGCCGCCCTATGACGGCACTATCGATTGGCCGTCGGCCATAAAAACACTGCAGTCCGCGTCGCAAACGACCTTGCCCCTTGTTCTGGAATTGAAGGAAAAGACCGGGCCCGAAACGCCTAGCATCGCTGAACAACTCGCGGCTGCCCAGAAGGCCCTGGATCGTTTTGAAAAGGAATGGACCTCCGCAAAATGAGCGTGGCGAATGAAACAGGCCAGATGACGGCGATCACCATCGAGCAAGCGGGAAAGTACGACGGGCAGGAAGTCACCCTAAAGGGCTGGCTGTACAATCTGCGCGAATCGGGCAAATTGCTCTTCCCGATTTTCCGCGACGGCACCGGCATCATCCAGGGCGTTTGCGCGCTAAAGGAAAATCCAGAAGCGTTCGAGTCGCTGAAGGGGCTGACGCAGGAATCGAGCGTCATCGTCACCGGCAAAATCCGTGCGGAAAAGCGCGCCCCTGGCGGCTACGAAATCGGCGTCAGCAAAATCCACATCGTCCAAAAAGTCCCGGAGAGCACGCCCTTCCCGATCCAGCTCAAAGAGCATGGTGTGGATTTCCTGCTCGATCAGCGGCACCTTTGGATTCGCACGCCGCGCCAAGCAGCCATTCTCCGCATTCGCGCCGCGGCCATCCGCGCGGCACGCGAATTCATGGACGGCCAGGGCTACACGCTCACCGACGCTCCGATGTTCACTCCCGCCGCTTGCGAAGGCACCTCCACACTCTTCGAAGTCAACTACATCGACGAGCAGAAAGCTTACCTGACGCAGAGCGGCCAGCTCTATGCTGAAGCCATCGCCATGGCGCTCGGCAAGGTCTACACTTTCGGCCCCACTTTTCGTGCCGAAAAATCGAAAACCCGCCGCCACCTCACCGAATTCTGGATGCTCGAACCCGAAGCCGCCTATGTAGAATTTGAGGAGATCATGTCGCTCGGCGAAGGCCTCGTCAGCGCCATCGTCGAAGGCGTGCTCAAGAACAAGCCGCGCGAACTCGAGACCCTCAAGCGCGACACCACCAAGCTGCAAAACATAAAGCCTCCTTTCCCGCGCATCAGCTACGAAGACGCGCTGGCGGTGCTGAGCAAGAATGGCAATCCCGCTAAGTTCGGCGATGATTTCGGCGGAGACGAGGAAACCATCATCTCCAGCTCCTTCGACCGCCCGGTGCTGATCCACCACTATCCTTCAGCGATCAAAGCCTTTTACATGCAGCCGGACGCCCAGCGCCCCGAACTCGCTCTGGCCTTTGACATGATCGCGCCAGAAGGCTACGGCGAAATCATCGGCGGCAGCCAGCGCATCCACGATTACGATTTGCTCTTAAAGCGGCTGCGCGAACACAACCTGCCGGAAGACTCCTTCCAGTGGTATCTGGATCTGCGCCGCTACGGCAGCGTGCCCCACTCTGGCTTCGGAATGGGCCTGGAGCGCACCGTCGCCTGGATTTGCGGTACGGAGCACATTCGTGAGGTGATTCCCTTCCCGCGTATGATTTACCGGGTATACCCTTAGTCTTCAGCAGGGGAAGAGGCCACGATGGCGCAAAAAGTCAGGATTATCGGTGTGCCCATGGACCTCGGCCAGAGCCGCCGGGGCGTGGACATGGGCCCTTCGGCTATGCGGGGCGCAGGTCTGCAACCCAGCCTTAAGAAACTCGGCCTGCAAGTGGAAGACATCGGCAATCTTTCCGTCAAACAACCGGAGGAAATGCCCATCGGTGAAAAACGGGCCAAGTATTTACAGGAAATTGCCGAGACGTGCGGCGATATTGCCGCCGCCGCTGAAAAATCGCTGACCGAAGGTTTTCTCCCCTTGATTCTCGGCGGTGACCACTCCATCGCCGCGGGTGTAGCCGCCGGCGTCGCCAACTATTTTCGCAAAGACAAAAAACAAATCGGCTACCTCTGGCTCGATGCCCACGGCGACATGAACACGCCGGAATCCTCTCCCTCCGGCAACGTGCACGGCATGCCGCTCGCCGCCATCATGGGCTATGGCGCACCCGAACTCGTCGATCTGCTCGGTTTCCAGCCCAAGGCCGAGCCCGGCAATATCGTCATTGTCGGCGCACGCGATCTGGACGCCCAGGAACGCAAGATCGTCAAGAAGTCTGGCGTGCACGTGTTCACCATGCGCGACATTGATGAGCGCGGCATGCGTGAAGTCATGTCCGACGCCCTCAAATACGCCATGGACGACACCGCCGGCATCGCCGTCAGCCTCGATATGGATTTCGTCGATCCCGCCGACGCCCCCGGCGTCGGCACTCCCGTGCGCGGCGGGGTCACCTACCGCGAAGCCCACCTCGCCATGGAAATGATCGCCGACACCGAGTCCATGGTTTCCCTGGAAGTCGTAGAGATCAATCCCATCCTCGACGAACACAATCGCACCGCGCTCCTCGGGGTGGAATTGGTCCTCTCCGGCCTCGGCCAAAAAATCCTTTGATTTGGAGTGCGGCAGCTTAGCTCCCGGTTTTCCTTCCGCCAACACTGATGCTCGCAGGAGTTTCACATGCCTAGCAAAGCCTCCCATAATCCCCGCCTCGCGCGGCTGACGACGCTCGCTCTCGCTCTGCCTGAAGTGAACCGCGAAATCCACGGATCGCACGCGACCTTTCTCGTCCGCAAGAAAACTTTTGCCTACTTCCTGGACAACCACCACGGTGATGGCATTGTTGCAGTCACTTGCAAAGTTCTCCCTGGAGAAAACGCCGCCTTGGCCGCGGCTCAGCCTAAGCGCTACTACTTGCCTGCTTACATCGGCCCGCGCGGCTGGATCGCTCTCCGCCTCGACACCGGCAAAATCAATTGGGACGAAGTCCGCGAACTCCTCCTCGGCAGCTATCTTCTCACTGCTCCCAAACGTCTCGCCGCCCTCGCACAGCCTCACGAATGATCTCGTCGGCATTTTATTCTGCCTAGGCACTCACCGCATGCGTTGCTTGTTGGGAACCGCACAAGAAACAACCACCCCACCAATTCTCTTTTTTCACTTATAACTGAAAACGGACAACCAAAGACTCGAAAGACTCCCATGAGCCCTGATAAGAAAAGACTCCGCGTCGGCATACTCTTCGGCGGACGCTCCGGCGAACACGAAGTCTCGCTCGCGTCGGCAGCCTCCGTAATTCGCGGCCTGGATCCCGATAAATACGAAGCCGTGCCCATCGGCATCACCAAGGAAGGCCACTGGCTCATCGGCGCCGGGGCACAAAAAATGTTGCCGGAAGTCTTAAAAGGCGGCCAGCGCGTCATGATGACCGCCGACCCCACCGACGCGGCCCTGGTGAAATTAGACGGCAGCGGCGGTGGCCAGCGGATCGATGTCGTTTTCCCCGTCATGCACGGCACTTTCGGCGAGGACGGAACGATTCAAGGCTTGCTCGATCTCGCTGGCTTGCCCTTTGTTGGCGCCGGCGTCCTCGGTTCCGCCATCGGCATGGACAAAGACGTTGCCAAGCGTTTGCTGCAAGTCGCAAAAATTCCTGTTGTGCCATGGATCACCGTGCAACGCCACGACTGGGAAAGCCATCCGGCGGAAATTCAAGGCGCCATTGAGCTGAAATTCCGTTATCCCGTTTTCGTAAAGCCGGCCACACTCGGCTCGTCGGTGGGCATGAGCAAAGCCCATTCGCGCGCGGAACTTGCGCCAGCACTGAACCTGGCGTCGGAATTCGCGATGAAAATACTAGTCGAAGAGTCCGTCACCGCCAGAGAAATCGAAGTCTCCGTTTTAGGCAACCACGATCCCAAAGCTTCTGTCCCCGGCGAAATCGTTCCGCACCGCGAATTCTACGATTACGCCGCAAAATATCTTGAAGCAGGGACGCAACTCCTGATTCCCGCTGAGCTCAAACCCGCGCAAGTCCAAAAAATCCAGAAGTACGCGGTGGACGCGTTTCGCGCGCTGGAACTCAGCGGCATGGCCCGCGTGGATTTTTTCCTGGAAAAAGAAGGGGGCAAGATTTATCTGAATGAAGTGAACACCATCCCCGGCTTCACTTCCATCAGCATGTATCCGAAGCTTTGGGAAGCCAGCGGCATTCCCTTCCGCGAACTCATCGACAAACTGATGGAACTCGCCCTCGAACAGCACGCCGAAAAAGCCCGCACTAAATACCAGATCGAGCTCCCCGCCGGTTCCGGCGGCGCCCTCGAAGGCTAGCTCAGCACAAAACTAAAATTCGTAACGCAGGTCAAACTGCATGACGCGCGGTTGCGTCAAAAGACTGGTGTAGGCGCCGAAGCTGCTGGGTGACTGCGTCAGGGACGTAAGCAGCGATGAGGAACCAACGCTTTGGGCGTTGAAACGCGTGAGGTTCGGCACATTAAACACCTCCCAGCGAAATACCAAACTGTGCGCCTCCTTTGGCAGCGTCCATCGTTTGCCCAGGCTCATATCCCAACTGGCGTAACCATCGCCGCGCAGGACGTTGCGCGAGCCCACACCTCCGGGGAGGGGAATGGTAAAGTCCGCTTGTGCCGCCGAGGGATCGGCAAAAACGCCGACGCTTCCGTTTCGCTTGAAAACGCCGGTCTGGGGCCTGGCAATCATCTGTCCGACGCCCGTGAGGAACCAGTCCGTGGGCCAGCGCTGACCGCCGTCCACGCTGAAGGGGAATCCGCTGGTCGCGCGAGCAACGCCGCTAATTTCCCACCCGCCGATGAAGCCATTCAAGACTCCACTGGCATTGCGGGCCATGGCCCGGCCTCTGCCAATCGGAAGTTCCGCCCTCCAATTGAGGTTCATCTGGTGGGTGAGGTCAAAGTCGGAAACCGCACGGGCCAGGTTAGGGGAAAAAGCATTTGCCAGTCGGGTGCCCACCAGGCCGATGTTTTGATAACCATACACCGCAAAACCGACCCGCGAAGCCGCGGAAGTAATATCAATAGACTTGGAAAAAGTGTAATTGAAATCAAACTGCACGCCGTGGCTGAACTGTTTCCTCAGGCTTGCCTGGAGGGCATGATAGTGAGAAGTGCCAACAGAACTCCATCCATACATAGAGAAGGCCTGATTGCTCAAGAACTTGCCGGACTGACAGAACGAGCCAGGGCACTGGCCGGGCAACTGGCTTGGCGGGCCGTTGAAGAAATAGGGCACGCCAGAACCGCTGTTGTCCCCCAACCCGCCGTACGAGTCAATGTCGGCTAACCCGACAATCTCGTCACCAATCACGGAGAGCGCAGGGTTGTAATACAGATCGAATACGCTCTGCAGCAGCCCATCGGTAGTGTTCGTGGTGGACGGAGTGAAACCGGTAAAGAGGTCCGAATACTGAGAAGCCCCCTGCCGAAGCTGAGGCAGCATATCCACCCAGTACTGATAAGTTGGGCCGAGAGTCGCACTGGTAACGGTGGAAATATCGGACGGGCGGGTCCCGCAACCGGCGGTGGTATTGGGGCTCGTGGTTATGACCGCCTGGTAAAAATTGGCGGTACCGCCTAGTCCACAGGCTAGATTGGCCGCGGCAAATTTCCTTGCCAGCTTGGACATGGCCGATGCGGCCGCGTAATAGTCAATTCCAGTTTTAGGGTCCACGATGTCCAGCGGCTGATTTAAATCGCGCTGCGTGAGCAGCCGGCGTCCGAACCGGCCAACGTAAGATACTTGCAAGGAGAATCGTTTCGGCAGTTCCCGGCCAACGGAAAAATCAACCGCATAAGCATGCGGGGTTTTCAGCGTATCGTCATTGGCCCACAAGTTTGCTTGCGCGGTAGTGCCGGGTACTTGCGGAAAGCCTGGAGGAGGCGCCAATTGCAGGAATTGCGTAGGGGCCACGCCAGTCGGTGGGGAGTTCACAGTAGGGATGGTGTTGATGCCGGTGATCCGCGGCAGATCCTCGGCTCCCGTTTGATTAAATGTGCAGCAAGGATTCTGTAATGTGGTCGTTAAACCGGCTGCTCCGACCGAGTCGGAGGTGTTCAGGAGGGCGAATCCCGCACGGTCGTAAACGCGGCTGAAACCCGCGCGGAAGACAGTTTTGTCGTTGTCGCCGAATATCTTTTTCAGCAGGCCGCCACCAGGTCGAGGTGAGTACGCGACTGAAATTCGCGGGGAAAAATCCGTCTTCTCAAAGTTGTAAAAGCCCGGCCCGTGGTTCACGGGACCGCCGAGATTGAAAGCAATCGCCGGCTCCGACGTATACCCCAAACCTTGTTTCATGTTCGCGACATTCTTGTCAAACTGCGTCCCCAGACCGAATGTCGGAGCGGTCTGCAGACCATTCGTCTCCCAAGGCGGAGGGAAGAGTGACCAACGCAGCCCGTAGGTTAGCGTAAAGTTTGGCTTCATTCTCCAGGTGTCCTGCCCGTAAAACTCATACCAGTCGAGGCCGTAGTTCCGTTTTACCGCGGAGCCTTGGAGCTGGGCGACACCGCTGCGGTCGAGATTATAATTCGCTACCACATCAGAGATCATGCCGTAGAGAGCCAGCAGCGGACGGTCGTACTGTGTCGCGGTCAATGGTTCCGGCGCCGTCCCTGGCGCGCAGGGCACTCCCGGAGCGCAATCCGCGGTGACCATGAGGTTGGGATGCCAGGTGGCGTTCATAGGATCCAACGGGCTGGTCGTTCCCGCAAAACCTATCGGCGACGTCCAGTTGGTGGTTCCCAGGCCGAGAGAAGCGGAGTGCAGATAACTCGTGCGGGGATCGCGGGCGAGGGCAATAGCGGCCCCGAACTGCAAGGAATGCTTACCCTTGGTCCAGGTGAAATCGTCCAGCAAGTTGTGCGTACCGACCTGGAAGCTATGGCTGTAGGTGATGCCTTGGTCCAGCCCCAGAAACGTGTTCCAAGGTTGGTTGTCGCCCACGGAACTACTTATCCCATCCACGCCAAAGCTCTGCCGCGTGTATCCCCAACGAAAGGAATTCGCGAGGGTCGTGCTAAGAATGGCTGTGTAGCCTAAGGCAAATCCCTTGCTATGGTCGGCTATGCTTTGTTCGGGCGCGTCTCCCGGCAGGAAAGGGGCGCCGGGGTTGCGCAAGTTTTGTGCCGCGCCGCGCCAGAACAGGGTGTGCTTGCCGTCGGCGGTTAGACGGTAATCCACTCGGGCGATGAAGACATCGTTGTCCAGACTGGTGGGGGCGCGGAAAACGAATCCGGCATAGTTCAAACCATCGCCCGCTGAAAGATCGTTGGTGACCGTTTTACCGGTGCAAAAGGTCTTATCCAGATAACCGGTATGGCCGACCAGGTCGAGCATGGCAGGATCAATCCCAGCTTGGGTCCCTGTGGGATAAGTATTGGGGCGGCTTCGGGGGTCGAGATTCACAAGGTCGCTGGGCGTCAAGGAGAGGACCTTGATCGTTCCACTTGTCGGATCGGCGTATTGGTACCGAAAGATGCCCTGGCAAAGGGAGGGCGTGGGAATGACACGCTCTGTTTCCTGCTCCTCTCGCCTGCGCGTTCCCTCGTAATTGGTGAAGAAAAATAAGCGGTCTTTGCGCAGCGGTCCACCCACCGAGGCTCCGAAAATATTGCGGTTCAGTTTCAAGGGCTTATTGGGAGCGCCAATGTTCAACTCCGACTGTTTGACCAAGTAATCGTTGGCGCTAGTGACGGTATTGCGCAAGTTCTCATAGGCCGAACCGTGGAAAACGTTCGTGCCACTCTTGGTGACCAGGACCACTTGTGCTCCCGAGCCCTGGCCCTGATCCGCGCCATAGTTCGTCGTGGTTACCCGGAATTCCTGGACCGAGTCCTGGGTCACCGGAAGCACGGAAGTGAATGCGTATCCGCTGGACTGGTCGTTCACATCTACGCCATCAAGCGTGACGTTGCTCTGATCGCTCCGCGCGCCATTCACGGATCCGTTCCGCGTATCCTGATCCTTGTCCCCGATGCGGTTGCCCGTGTAGGCCACTCCGGCTTGCAAGCTGAGCAAGTCGGGAACGTTGCGGCCCTCCAGAGGAATTTCACGCACTTGCGTTTCGTCAAAAGAATTTCCGATCGAGGCGTCCACCAAGTTCAACGCCGGCTCCTCCGCCGTCACCGTCACCGTCTCCTTGCCGCCGCCGACTTTGAGCTGCACGTTTACCATCACTGGCGTGTTCACCAGCAGTTGCAATCCCGTCTGTTCGTATTTCTGGAAACCCGTCGCGACCACGTCGAGTGTGTAAGTTCCCGGAGGCAGAAACAAGAATTGATAACCTCCATCATCAACAGTCGTCGCCGTGCGCACGATCTTGGATTCCGGATTCGTCAGCGTCACCGAGGCCCCGGTTACATATCCCCCCGAACTATCGGTGACCGTGCCACGAAGCGAGGTCGTGGCCTGGCCTCGCGCCGGGCCACCGCTAATCAACTGGGCGAGCAAAACCAAAACAAAGAGCCCGAACTTTAGGAAACTCCTCCGGGAATAAAAATGGGAATGCCCCGTCAGGTGTGGCGTGCCGTTCATAGCGTTCTCCCCACTTACGGATTCAAGCTTTCCTGGCATGACAGCGGCGCGAATCGAACATTACTAAAATTGTGTAAGGCTAACGACTGGCGGAAAAAGTGTCAAGCGAGAAGTTTCCATCGGTCAACCCGGAATTTCTGTAACATGATCCCGCCGTGAGAAGAATTCGGGAACTATCCCCAAGCCCCGGCGCGCGTTCCGATTAGAGATCCCGGCCGGATCCCGATCCGCAACTCTTCCTTTCTTTTACTCCGATGCACCGACTCTGCTAGGATTTTAGCGTGCTTCGACGGCGCTGGGATGGCGTCGTCGCAATGTCTCGTTCGATTCCGACGCTCGCGGGGCAGGAGACTACTGAATGTCACTTCTCGATCCACCTGCCGATAAACCAGACAAATCTCGGGCCATGGCCTTCACGATCGCGGCGCTTACGCTGGTCGCGATTGTCGCGCTGTACTATACCTTCCGCTATTACCCGGAAAAACGTGCTGCGGAACATTTTTTTGATGCCTTGGTCGCGGGGGACATGAATCAGGCTTTTCAAATATGGAAGCCCGGTCCGACGTATGCCCTGAAAGATTTTCTAGCCGATTGGGGACCTCAGGGCTACTACGGACCGGTAAAGAGTTACAGGATCCTGCATGCCAAAGCTCCCAAGGGCTCAAATGCCATTGCCATTGCGGTCGAAGTCAGCCCCTTTTCTCCGATGCCGGACTCATCCGACGCGGAAAAGAGCCGCAAAACGAAACTTGTGGAAGTGTGGGTCTTGGCCTCTGACAAATCCTTCAGCTTCCCGCCCTGATCGCGGACGATTCCTCGAGAAAATCCTGGCGCTGGCTATCGGCGAAGGTCCTCAAGCGCGTGAAGGAGTTCCTGCGGGCGCACGCTGGCGGTGCCGAGTTTTCCGACCACCACCCCAGCGGCAATGTTAGCAAGCATAGCAGCATCGCCAAGCGGCGCTCCCGCCGCGGCAGCAAGCGCTAGAACACTAAGAACGGTGTCGCCCGCGCCGGTGACGTCGAAAACTTGCCGCCCGGTAGCCCCGCGCTCCACTCCGGCTTGGCCCACGCGGGCGTAGGTCACCTCCAGACTCGTCGCCGGAATATGCAGATGCCGCGGCGATGATTCCTCAAACACGCTCAGGCCTTTTTCACCGCGAGTAATCACCACGGCTTCGCAACCGAAATGGGCGAGCAGCGCAAGCCCCGCCTCTTCCACGGATTTTTCATCAGTCAGCGAACGCGTGACGTAAAATCCCGCTTCTTTAGCGTTGCAAACAATGGCTCTCGCACCGCGATACGCGTACAACCGGGAAGTCTTCGGCTTCACAAAAACGGAGACGTGCAATTGATGTGCGGCGCTCAAAACTCGGTCGGCAAAATCATCAGTGATTAGCCCTTTGTCATAATCGGAAAGCACCAACGCATCAAGTTTCTTGAGCGCAGTAAAAAGAATCCGCAAAAGCTTTTCTTGCGTTTCGCCGCGCAACGGCTCACGGCGCTCGCGATCGACACGCACCACCTGCTGATGCCGCGCAATGATTCTCGTCTTAACGGTGGTGACCCGTTTGCCATCGGCGATGATGCCTTGGTCCCCAATGTTTGCGGCACGAAGGCATTCCGCGAGCGTTCGTCCCGCTTCGTCATTTCCGGTAACTCCAAAGGCTTCCACGCGCGCGCCCAGCGCGGCGATATTCGCGGCCACGTTCCCCGCCCCGCCCAGGCATTCGCTTTGCTCCACGAAATCCACCACCGGAACCGCTGCTTCCGGTGATAGCCGCGAAGCCGTGCCCCACAGGTAGCGGTCCAGCATTAGGTCGCCTAGCACGCCGAGGCGCTTCCCGCGCAGCCGCGGAATCAATCTTTTCAATCGAGGAACGCCATCGGAGATGTTGTTGGGCATGCGGTCTCTTAGATTTTCTGCTGTTCGACCTTATTATTCCGGGGCGATCTTAGCTTCTTCCGGCAGCATGACGGGAATATCATCGCGCACCGGATAAATCCGGCGGCAAGAGATGCACTTCAATCCCGATTCATCACCCAACAATTCCAATTTCGTTTTGCAAATGGGACAAACCAGAATGTCGAGAGCATATCTTGGAATCGCCATTGGACTCTCCGTTTCGCGATACAAGCATTAGATTGCGTGAATTGGCACTCTACCAAACGCCGCAAGGATGGAGCAACCACGCATGGCCACAATTCGCCGCCCCCCATGCCACAATCACCCCCATGACTCACGCGAATGGGCTGGCCTCGAATCGCCTTGACCAGGGTCCGTCGCCGGCGTAGTTTGTATTATCCCCCGCAGAAGAGGGAGTTACCCACGAACTTTCCCCTCGAACCCGCCATGCCCATACCGTGGAACGCCGCTCGCAAAGATTTCAACGCCGGTACCGCATGGGCCCGGAATTCGCCGCGAACTCCAACGATTTTTTTCGCGCTGCTGGCGATGAGTTGGCCGCTTACCGCGGCTCTCGCGCAATCTTCATCGTCCTCTCGGCAATCTCCGTCTTCCCAGCCATCTTCGCAGCAAACTCAATCGCAACCCCAGGACCAGCCCGCCACCCTGGACCCACCAACGCCAAAACAGGACTCTCTCGCCGAGGCCGCGCGCAAAGCCAAAACAAACAAGCCGGCTCCGTCTAAAGGCAAGGTGTACACCGAAGACGACTTATCCAAGATGAAAACCTCCGGCGTATCCGTTGTGGGCGCAGCACCGGAAAAAGGCGCGCGGCGCACCCAGCCATCAAATCCCGATGGCGATGGAGGAGAAAACAGCGAGCAGTATTGGCGTGGGCAGGCTCGCCAGATCCTGGATGCCATCGCCTATACAGACCAGCAAATTGAGGCGAAAAAGGAAGAGATCAAGAAGTACGGGAGCGGCGGCTTTGACGTCAACAGCGGCAGGCGAGACAACGTCGCCTACATCATTGACCGGACCAACCAGTTGAAAGAGTTGGAGAATCGCAAACTAAGCCTGGAGAAACAATTGCAAGATCTGGCGGATGAGGGGCGGAAGTCGGGTGCTCCGGCCTCCTGGTTCCGCTGAGAAAGCAGGAAAATACGGGAAACCGTGATTTAACGGCACATTTTGCTAGAATCGTGGGCTTCACAGTTTTGTGCAACCTAAACGACCCATACCAAAACTGCCCCTCTGACCAGTAGTTTTTGGAACCGCAAACGCAGTAGGCTGACAAGTGATCGCGGGTTCGAATCCCTGCCTTCTGGAGAGCTGCCGTGTATTGCGACCGCTGTGGACTGAACTTCCTACCCAAACAGTCCGTGTGTACTCGTTGCAAGCGAGTGCCCACGCGGTACTGGTTTCAATTCATGAGTTTAGTGACGATCTTTGTAACCGTCCTTTCGAACACCATCCTGGGGCTGTTTTTGCTGCCCCGGCTGGCGATGTCACAACACGGGCATGGCCTTTTTCGAGGTTGGTACTGGTTTAACCAGAAGTTCGCTCTGTATGGCTGGGTGCCGCTGGCAGCAGGACTGCTGGCCTGGGACTACTTCGTCTGGAAAGAAGCCCGCCCAAAAGTTAAGGGTTGGTTCACACGCAAATTGCTGACCTTCTCACTCGCCGCCGGCGTTGCTCCGCTGCTTCCCTGGTGGATTCCAGCGGGGCAGCCTCCGGCGCAATTTTTCGATATGATCGGCCGTCACCAGGGCGTCCCCATCTTGCTCGCTTGGGGCGTCGTTCTGGTGGTAACCATCCTTCTCTGTATCGATCCCGAATCGCGCGACTACTTGCTGGGGCACGGGAGGACGCTGAGCATCGTCAGCACGGGAATGCTGTTGCTCGTGCTGACGATGACGGTGGTCGGCTGGTCGCTGACGTACTGATCCAGCGCTTCGTTCGCGATACCATCACAAGAAAACCCGAGGGTTAGCGTTCTTTTCTCTTTTCCAAGTTCCCTACGGCTGCGTTCCTCGGTCGATGAAACTCGCGATCTGGTTGTGCAGGTTGACGCGATCCTGGTCATGCAAATACATCATATGGCCTGCGTTGTAGTAATTCAGTTTGATGTTTTTCTGTAAAGCCTCGGGAAGTCCCAAGTGCTCCATGGTGAATTCCGTGGCGAAGAACGGCGTGGCCAGATCGAAATAGCCGTTCTCGACCTGCACCAGCAAACGCGGGTTGGTGATCATGGCCTGGGCTAAATCTTGATCGACGTTGGGCGCTCCAGGGAAAAACCGCCTCGGCCCGCCTTCTTTGCGGACCCAGTTCCAATTCCCGCCTCCGCTACTGTTGTGATAGACCTTGTCTTTTCCGAATTTTAGCTCGTCGTGATTGTAGGAATTGACGAGCGCGGTGTATGCCCCTCCCACCGCGGGCCCTTCCGGGTCGCCCTGAGCGTTTTCCTCAAGCAGGTCGTAAGTGTAGCCGGTGAAACGCGCGTCAATCCGGCCGGTGGTCAAGCGGGAGCTGCGTTGCAATTCGGCACGGAATTGGCTGAGGTTTACGCGCAGATCGGCTTTGATCAAATAGTCTTCGCTCAAGCCGGTGAAGTAGGAAATTCTCTTGGCCACCATGGCTTTTTCAGCGGCGGAGAGTTCGCCGCCTTTAAATAGCGCGCTGGCGTAATCGCCCTGCGCGTACTTGCGCGCTTCTTCAATAAACCCTGGCAAATCGGTAGGGCGCGCCTGAAGGAGTTTGTGGTACCAGGCTACCGCCGCGTAGCTCGGCAAATAATAAATGAACGGCCGATCATCACCCGGCGCAAACGTGAGCGAAGAAAGATCGAGCACCGAAGAAATCAGGACGATGCCGTTCAAGTGCACGGTGTCATGCGATTGCAGGTAATTGCCAAGCGCCGCCGAGCGGAACGTTCCGTAACTCTCTCCAATCAGGAATTTTGGAGAATTCCACCGGTCGTTACGGCTCAAGTAGGTGACGATGAATTGCGCGAAAGCGTCCACGTCCTCGTCGATGCCGTAAAAATCTTTGTTTTCTGCTTTGCAAACCGCGTGGCTGTAGCCCGTGCCCATGGCATCAATGAAAACCAAATCCGTTTTGTCGAGTAAGCTCTCGGGATTGTCCACCAGCTTGTAGGGCGCGGGCGGAGTGAACGTGCCGTCAACGGTGTACACGTGGCGCGGCCCAAACGCGCCCATGTGCAGCCACATGGTCGCCGATCCCGGCCCACCGTTGTAGAGGAATGCAATCGGGCGCGCGCTCAAATCCTTCACGTCGCTGCGCGTGTAAGCGGCTGAGTACATCAGTCCGGTGGACTCGCCTTTTTCGTTCTTGAGCAGAGTGGTGCTGGCGGTGGCCTTGTAGGGAATCGCTTGGCCTCCGATTTTAATGCTGTGCTCGGTCACCGAAGACTCTTCCTTGGCCGCAGCCGGGTCGCACTTCTCCGCGGGCTTTGCCTCCGGCGCTTTCCCGTCTCGTTCCGGCGCTTGAGCGAGCGGTCCGGCGTACGCGCACCATAAAAGAATTCCCGCTGCAGAAAAATACAAACCTTTTTTCATACGATCACTCCCTCGGATGAATTCTTGCTGCCTTCCGCCAATCTTCCCGCGAGATTTTATGCCGCCGGCCAGGTTGAGTCAAAGGAGCGGCTGCTTTACTGCTTTACCGCCTACAGCTTGAAGGTTGGCAAATTCCTAAGGTCGTCCTTGTTTCCTACTTCGCCAAGCCCCGGCAAGTTCTGATTGAGCCGGGCGCGGGATCCTCGCAACATGATCCAATGGATGACAAGACGCGGAGGTTCTTCGGGCTCTTTCTTCCCGTTGTATTGGTCATGGTGGCGCTCGGCGGTTATTGGATCAGCGGGCGCTTGCCGCACACACGCGACAAACGTTTCGCAAAAGATCATCCCCTCGGATTTCTCGCGGCCAATTCCGCGGGCGAGGCCATGCTCCAGCTCCAAGCTTGCTTGTTGCACTACGCCTTAATCAAGGACGATGTCTTTCCAGAGGATCTCGAACCGCTCGGTCCGGATGGCATCTGCTGCGTTAACGCCAACCTGACTGGCGGCTCGAACAACGTGAACTATCGCTTCTCGTACTTTCCCGCGGCCCGTGACGCCAAGGATAAACCGCACGGTTTCTTGCTCTACGCCTTTCCCTTGCTCGCACCCGACGGCAGCCTCCCGACGACTGCAACGACCGCGGAGTATTTCGCCAACGAAAACGGCCTCCTACTGGTCCGTCAAGACTTTGGCACGCCCAAAGAACATATCGAGCCGTTCCTCGGATTGCCCAAGACCTTGCGGGTGCTGCGTTCCCGCTTCGTCCCAAGCAGTCCTCTGCCAACGGATCAGCCAGGAATCCTCAGCGCCCTTGGCCCGGAGGGCTCGCCCGGTTATTCCAGCGTTCCGAAAGGATACCAGGGGCTCTGGACTCCGGCCGACAACGACGCGGCTGTGGTGTGGACGAATCTCAGCGAGGGCTATCTCTATTCTTATCGGCCCGAGCATTCCTCTGCGCCCGTGCACTTCACCCTCCTGGCGCGGCCAGTACACCTGGGCATTCGCGGAGTGGACGCGCCGATTCGCCGCCTAAAGCATTATTTCCTGAACGAAACAGGCAGCATCCGCGCCACTTTCCTGGACCGCGAAGCGGAGGCCCTGGACCCGGAAGTACCTAGTTGCGACCTTCAAGCCGAGAGTTGTGAACAAATATGGGTTTCACCCCCCGCAGATTCCCCCTGAGCGAGGTCACAAGCATTCAGGTCTTCTTCCTAATCCGGGTTTCTCAATCTGGCTGATCTCTACCCTCCAGTAGGCCCGCGGACGAGGTTACAAATCGGCAAATGCCTGCGTATGCCTAACAGGAGGGTACCTGGATCATGACTCCGAATCGGACACTAATTCGATTCCTGTGGACCGCGGTGATTTTTCTCGCCTTTATAGGCGTCGCAGTTGCGGCCCGCCGAACTATGGTGCTCTTTAAACCGGGAGCGCTTAGCGCAGCCAAGAATCCGGCCGCGCAATTGGACCTCCACTTCAGAAATCACCGGATCCTGACACTGGCGCACGTTCTGCCGGCGATGCTCTTCATGGTGCTTGGACCACTCGAGTTCGTGCGCGGCCTGCGCTCGAAATATCCCCAGGTCCATCGCTGGTCGGGACGCTTTTTTCTGGCGGCGAGCGCCGTCGTGGGAATCACCGGACTAACCATGGCCTTCGGAAAAACGATCGGTGGCCTCGATGAGAAAGCAGCCATCACGCTGTTCGGCGCCTTTTTTCTGATGGCCCTGGCCAAAGCGCTTTGGCACGCCAGGCGGCGGGAGTTCGCTCAGCACCGGGAGTGGATGCTCCGCGGCTACGCCATCGGACTTGCCGTCGCCACCATCCGCCCCATCATGGGCGCGTTTTTTGCGGCCGCGTTAATGCACGGAGGTATTCCGGCACCGAAAGAATTTTTCGGCACGGCGTTCTGGATGGGATTCACGCTTCAGACGATGGCGGCCGAGATTTGGATCAACTACACCAGGCCTGACTCGGCGGCACAAATGGCCGAGCTATCCCGTGCATTGGCCATGCCGGGCGGTGCTTAGATGATTCGCGCCAGGCTGCCAAGGCTCTCGGGCTTTAACGCGCTTTCTTGCTTGCAACCTCGGCGACACGCGCCTTCACAAGTTTTTGGATGAGTGCTGTCGGCAGCGGCTTGTCCACCGGAAATTGGATGGTTCCCTTGGAAGTAGTGAAACCCTTAAGGTCCTTCTTGAACGCTTCGATTACCGAGGCCTTGGGGAACAAACTGCAATGGTTCGAAAACCCCGCGAACCACACCAGCACTCCCTTGTATTTGAACGCCGGAATTCCATAGCTGATGATCTCCGTAGCCTCTGGCGGCACAATGGACCGGATCGCCGCGCGCATTTTATGCAGGGTGGTGCGCGCCGGTTCCGGCAAAGCGGCGATGTATTCATCGGTGGTCTTCGCTGCCGCATCGCGTTTCTTTACCGAACCGCGAGCGGTAGCCCTCGCTTTTTTCATTTGGAGAATCCTCCAGGGACATGCATTCGACGTCCTCGTCCGAGACCCACAATCGCTGAAAGATCGCGGCTCCGGCGCTACGCTATCGTTGGTTGTAGGCCTCCTCGAGGGATTTGATGTCCATTTTCTTCATCTTGAGCATCGCTTTCATGACTCGTTGCGATTTCTCAGGATCCGGGTCGCTCAGCAGTTCCCCCAGGATCGTCGGAATGATCTGCCAGGAAAGCCCATACTTATCCTTTAACCAGCCGCATTGCGATTCCTGGCCGCCTTCCAAGAGCCTTTCCCAGAACTCGTCCACTTCTTCCTGAGTCTTGCAGTCCACCAGGAACGAGATGGCCTCAGTGAATTTGAAGTGCGGCCCGCCGTTTAACGCGATAAATCTCTGTCCGTCGAGCTCAAATGTCACGGTCATCGCGCTGCCTTTAGGCCCTGGCCCTGCTTCTCCAAAGCGAGACGCGCTCAAGATCTTCGAGTTCTTAAAAATGGACACATAAAACTTGGCGGCCTCCTCGGCTTGCTTGTCAAACCACAAGAATGGCGTGATTTTCATATACTCCTCCGTTCGGTTCTTTCAGGATTCTCCCTTCATTTGGTGGCTCCTTTCTCTTCCCGGGAACCGGCTTTCACCGCCTTGCGGGAACTTCTTCTAGAAAAAACTAGGGGAGTTGGGGGGAGAAGTCCGTCATGGCCA